>NZ_JBXYBA010000003.1:0-10000 GCF_057782465.1 Clostridium sp. LIBA-8553 | reverse complement strand
ATGGGAAACCCCATGTATCATTAAGTGAATACATAGCTTAATGAAGGTAACCCAGGGAACTGAAACATCTAAGTACCTGGAGGAAGAGAAAGAAAAATCGATTTTCTTAGTAGCGGCGAGCGAAAGGGAAAGAGCCCAAACCGGAAACTTGTTTCCGGGGTTGTGGACATAACATAAAAGTGGAGGCTATTGTAACTGAAGAGAGCTGGAAAGCTCCACCGTAGAAGGTAATAGTCCTGTAAGTGAAACGAGAAGACCACGAGTTATGATCCAGAGTACCACGAGACACGTGAAACCTTGTGGGAAGCAGGGAGGACCACCTCCCAAGGCTAAATACTACCTGATGACCGATAGTGAAGCAGTACCGTGAGGGAAAGGTGAAAAGAACCCCGGGAGGGGAGTGAAATAGAACCTGAAACCGTGTGCCTACAACCGCTCAGAGCCCCTTATGAGGGTGATGAGGTGCTTTTTGTAGAACGAGCCAACGAGTTACGGTATGTAGCAAGGTTAAGTACTTAAGGTACGGAGCCGAAGGGAAACCGAGTCTGAATAGGGCGACTAGTTGCATGCCGTAGACCCGAAACCGGGTGACCTATCCATGGCCAGGTTGAAGCGAGGGTAAAACCTCGTGGAGGACCGAACCACGTTGCTGTTGAAAAAGCATGGGATGAGCTGTGGATAGCGGAGAAATTCCAATCGAACCCGGAGATAGCTGGTTCTCTCCGAAATAGCTTTAGGGCTAGCGTCGAGTATGAGTAGTGGAGGTAGAGCACTGAATGGGCTAGGGGGCATAGCGCTTACCGAACCTTATCAAACTCCGAATGCCACATACTTTGAGCTCGGCAGTCAGACTACGAATGATAAGATCCGTGGTCAAAAGGGAAACAGCCCAGATCGTCAGCTAAGGTCCCAAAGTGTAAGTTAAGTGGGAAAGGATGTGAGATTTCTAAGACAACTAGGATGTTGGCTTAGAAGCAGCCATTCATTAAAAGAGTGCGTAATAGCTCACTAGTCGAGAGATCTTGCGCCGAAAATGTAACGGGGCTAAACTTACCACCGAAGCTACGGGCTTGAACTTAGTTCAAGCGGTAGGAGAGCGTCGTAACCGGGCTGAAGTCGTACCGTAAGGAGCGGTGGACTGGTTACGAGTGAGAATGTTGGCATCAGTAGCGAGATGTGGGTGAGAATCCCACAGGCCGAAAACCTAAGGTTTCCTCAGGAAGGTTCGTCCGCTGAGGGTTAGTCGGGACCTAAGCCGAGGCCGAAAGGCGTAGGTGATGGACAACTGGTTGATATTCCAGTACCACTACCATCGTTATTATCGATGGCGTGACGCAGGAGGATAGTGTGTGCTAGCTATTGGATGCTAGTCTAAGCGTTTAGGCAGTGAAAGTAGGCAAATCCGCTTTCATAATGCTGAGGCGTGATGGGGAAGGTTCCACGGAACCGAAGTACATGATTCCACGCTGCCAAGAAAAGCGTCTAGAGAGAGAAGTAGTGCCCGTACCGCAAACCGACACAGGTAGGTGAGGAGAGAATCCTAAGGCCGGCGGAAGAATTACAGTTAAGGAACTCGGCAAATTGACCCCGTAAGTTCGCGAGAAGGGGTGCCTACGAGAGTAGGCCGCAGAGAATAGGCCCAAGCAACTGTTTAGCAAAAACACAGGTCTCTGCTAAAGCGTAAGCTGATGTATAGGGGCTGACGCCTGCCCGGTGCTGGAAGGTTAAGGGGAACACTTAGCGCAAGCGAAGGTGTGAACTTAAGCCCCAGTAAACGGCGGCCGTAACTATAACGGTCCTAAGGTAGCGAAATTCCTTGTCAGGTAAGTTCTGACCCGCACGAATGGCGTAATGACTTGGGCACTGTCTCAACTGTAAATCCGGCGAAGTTGTAGTGCGAGTGAAGATGCTCGCTACCCGCGATTGGACGGAAAGACCCCGTAGAGCTTTACTGTAGCTTAGCATTGAGTTTTGGTATTGTCTGTACAGGATAGGTGGGAGGCTAGGAAACTAGGGCGTCAGCCTTAGTGGAGCCATCCTTGGGATACCACCCTGACAGTACTGAAATTCTAACTGGCGGCCATGAATCTGGTCACAGGACATTGTTAGGTGGGCAGTTTGACTGGGGCGGTCGCCTCCTAAAAAGTAACGGAGGCGCCCAAAGGTTCCCTCAGAACGGTCGGAAATCGTTCGTAGAGTGCAAAGGCAGAAGGGAGCCTGACTGCGACACCCACAAGTGGAGCAGGGACGAAAGTCGGGCTTAGTGATCCGGTGGTACCTCGTGGGAGGGCCATCGCTCAACGGATAAAAGCTACCTCGGGGATAACAGGCTGATCTCCCCCAAGAGTCCACATCGACGGGGAGGTTTGGCACCTCGATGTCGGCTCGTCGCATCCTGGGGCTGAAGTAGGTCCCAAGGGTTGGGCTGTTCGCCCATTAAAGCGGCACGCGAGCTGGGTTCAGAACGTCGTGAGACAGTTCGGTCCCTATCCGTCGCGGGCGTAGGAAATTTGAGAGGAGCTGTCCTTAGTACGAGAGGACCGGGATGGACTGACCTCTGGTGTACCAGTTGTTCCGCCAGGAGCACAGCTGGGTAGCTAAGTCGGGAATGGATAAACGCTGAAAGCATCTAAGCGTGAAGCCAACCTCAAGATGAGATTTCCCATAGCGTAAGCTAGTAAGATCCCTTGAAGAACACAAGGTTGATAGGTCGGGGGTGTAAGCATGGTAACATGTTCAGCTGACCGATACTAATAGATCGAGGGCTTGACCAAATATAGTAAATTAAATATGTGCAATTTTGAAAGAACAAAAACTTTCAAACATCTGGTGATGATGTTCTTTAGGGTAACACCCGTTCCCATTCCGAACACGACGGTTAAGCCTTTAGAAGCCGATGGTACTGCACGGGAGACTGTGTGGGAGAGTAGGTGGTCGCCAGGTCTTATGATTTGCTAGCTCAGTCGGTAGAGCACGTGACTTTTAATCACGGTGTCCAGGGTTCGATTCCCTGGCAGATCACCAAAACCTCTCTAATAAGAGAGGTTTTTTTGTGTATAAAAATATATTATTCTATAAATTACTTGAAAAATAATTTATACTTAAATAGTAAATATAAAAAGATTTTTAGGATTATATTTAATAGAATTTGGGAGGAAAGTAATGAAAGGGATAAAGAAAATATTATCATTAGGGTTACTTCTGATATTTTCATTTTCAATGGTATCCTGTGGAGGATCAAAGGGAAAGACTTTAGAAGATACTATAGTAGTAACAAGTAAATATCCTGATGAAGTTATGAAGTATATTGCTGATGAATTTAAAAAAGAAACTGGAATAACTGTAAAATATGAAGTTAAAGATGAAATCAAAGAGGATGATTTCAAAAATTCAAATGTTGATGTTGTTTTAGGGGGAAATAGTGAATTATATAAAAAAGTAGCTTCAGATAATCTCTTACAAGGATATAAAACAAGTTGGTTTGGAGATGTGGATGAAAACTATAGAGATAAGGATGGATATTGGTATTCAATTTATAGAAATCCTATAGTTGTTGCTTATAACAAGACAAATCTACCAGATAATCTTGTACCAAAGAATTTAGTTGATTTAGGAAGTGGAAAATTAACTAATAAGTTAATTATGGTGAACTCAAATAATGATTATACAAAATACTTTATCTCTGCTACAACATCATATTTAAGTAAGGCTGCAAATAATGATGATAATGTAGGAAATACTTTTTTACAAAATTTAAAGTTAAATGTGGCTACATTCTTTAATAATTATGATGAATTGGCTACAGCTTTAAATACAAAAGAGACTCCAATAGGAATACTTCCTTTGGATGTGTTAAATAAAAAATATAAAGATGATGCTAATATTGTAAGAATTGATTTCCCAGATGGAGTACCTGTGGTAACAGAATGTGCAGGGATTTTAAAAACAGCACCAAATCCTAATGCATCGGAATTATTTATGGAGTTTGTTGCTGGCCCAAAGATCCAATTAGAATTAGCACAAAAGTTTAATATAATGCCTACATTGCCAGTAGCAATAAAATATTCTCCAGATTGGATTAAAGATTTTAAAACTTTAGATATTGATAACAATGTTATTTTTGATAATGAAAATAAATGGGTTCAATATTTTAATAGTATAGTTAAACCAGAAGCACCTACTAAGCCAGTAACTAATGGGAAAAAATCTTAGTATTTAGTATATAGTTAAATTAAAAAAAGAGATATTATGTTTACACATAATATCTCTTTTATATTTAAAGTGTGAATTGTAAATAGCTTATTCGTACTTGAATTTAATGATAACTTCTTTGATTTCTCCTTTAGAGTTAGTTCTAACTTTAAAATCTTTAATATCTTTAAATTCGTTATTAAGTTGAAAGTTAAGTTCATTTATAGTAGCTTTGGCCTTTTTAGCTAAATCACTATCTTCGATAACTTCAAATCTCTGCTTTTTAGTTGTAATTTCCTTGTTTTTATCATCAACTACAACGTAGTACTTATCTCCTTCTTCAATTACAACATACTCTTTACCAAAAGTTAGGCTTGAGCATAATGAATTATCTATACATCTTACTAGCATAGCTACTCTCCTCTCATAAACAGTAAATTCTCTACACCTTAAATATATCACAATAAGAAGCTTTGTCCATGCTAAATAGGAAATTATATGAATTTTGTAATATCCTACAAATATACTATTTTTTAATTCTAAGAATATTCTTTAATAAATCATTTTTAGCAAAAATAAAGAATTTTTTTATTGAAGCAAAATCATCTTTTAAAGTACTAGGTTTATCATCTTTCCAATAATCATTGAAATAAATACATAGTAAGAAAAATAATATAGCTAGATTTATATATATATCCTTAAAATCAGCTATGAATAAATTACTTATTCCTATGAAGTCTAAACTTCCTCCATAAAAGATTTTATCTATTAAGGAACATAAAGCTCCAGCCATTATAAAGACTATACACATATCTGCATTAAAATCTTTATGTCCATTATGTACATAATATCTATATGCTTCAAAGAATATAACTAAAGCTATTAAGTTTAATATTATAAGAAATCCAAAGCTTATTCCTGCTCCAAATCTTACATTTATCCAAGAACCATCTGTATTTATTATTGGCTGAAATGATAAAAATTTACCTATAATATCAAAATTAGTGTTAAAGAACCATTTATAGATTATAAATTTTACTCCTTGGTCTAAAATCATTAAAAATGCAAATAACCATAATAAAGTTTTATTGCTAAAGCCATTTTTATGTTTATTCCATAAATCATAGATTAAATATCCTACTAATGCAAAGGGAAGTGCTAGAAATAACATCATAAAAGTTTCTGAATTATTTTCAACTCTTCCAGTTAAGAATTCAAATAAGAAATAAATTAACCACATTATAGGTAGTATTGCAATAGTTACCCACTTTTTCTTATTCATGATTACCTCCCTATAAAATATACCATTGTTATATTTAATTAACTTAATTTTAATCCTATATAGTAAGTAGTAAAAAAATTTTTACAGTAATAAATTAAATTAATTTTAAGTTTATAGTATTGAAATTAATCAAACTAAATCAATTTTAACATAGTTAATTATTATAATTAAAGAGGATAAATAGAATTTTAAAAGAATATATAAATTATCACACATATTAATTAATGAGGTGTTTTATGACAGATATTATTAGAGACTATTACAATGAAAATAGTAAAAATGAGTGGCTTAGATTAAATGATCCTTATAATAGATTAGAGTTATTTAGTACTATGTACATGATAAAAGAATACTTTCCTAATGAGAGTAAAATATTAGATATAGGCTCAGGACCAGGGAGATACTCTATAGAGTTATTAAAGAGAGGGTATGGAGTTACACTAATGGACATATCAAACAAATCTATAGATATGGCTAAAAAGAATATAGAGGCTTTAGGATTAAAGGCAGATAATTATATTTGTGGTGATGCATTATATTTAGACTTTTTAGATGATAATTCTTACGATGGTATACTTCTAATGGGGCCTATGTATCATGTTCAATCTAAAGAAGACAGAATCAGAATATTAGAGAATTGTAAGAGAGTATTAAAGCCAGGTGGTGTTATATTAATAACTTACATAAATTCTTTAGGAGTCTTAAGAGTAGGTCTTTCAGATTTTCCTCAAGAATTTAAAAATATAGATAAAATATATGAGCTATTTGATGAAAAGTCATTTAGCAAGGAAGAATCTTTTACTGAAACATATTTTACTGTACCAGAAAAGGCAATTAACGAGGTTAATGAAGTTGGATTTGATATATTAAGTAGAGCTGGTGCTGAAAGTTTTTTAAGTGGACAAGCATTCTATATGACTAAATATTATTTAGAGGATAAGGAAATATACTTTAATTTATTAAAAGTAGCAACTGAAAAATGTGAAGATGAAAGATTTAGGGATTCAACAGAACATTTACTTATAGTCGCTAGAAAGTAATTAAGTATTTTTTCTTATTAAATTTAAATAGTTTATTTATATAAATAGCAATTATGAGAATTTAAATTAAACAAAGTTATGGTTAAAAAGCTCTAGTGGCTATAAAATATAAAAACTAAAAGGGAAAAGAGAGTAAATTACATTAAAAAAACAACACTAATAATATAGTTGTTTTTAGATGAAAGAGAGGAGCAATTTTTATGTTAACAATTTTTGCGGTTTCAGATTCAATAGGAGAAACAGCTCAACAAGTAGCTGTGGCTGCTGCTAGTCAATTTAAAGATAATGCTGAGGTTAAAAGGATACCTTATGTTAAGAGTTTAGAAGATGTAGAAGATTTAATGAAAACTATAGAAGAGTGTGAAACTTGTATGATCGTATCTACTATAATAACTGTTAATGTTAGAGAATATCTAACACAAAAATGCATTGAAAAAAACATAAATATAATAAATGTACTTGGACCAATAATAAATGTAGCCTCAACAATATTGAATCAATATCCAGATTATAATCCTGGTGCTATGTGGAATACCGATGAGGCTTATTATAAGAGAATAGAGGCTATGGAGTTTGCTATGCAATATGATGATAGTAAAGACTATAGAGGATTAAAGAATGCAGATGTGGTACTTGTAGGCTTATCTAGAACATCTAAAACACCGTTATGTATGTATCTTGCAAATAAGGGAATAAAGGCAATAAACATACCTTTAGTTCCAGAGGTAGGTGTACCAGAAGAAATATATGAAATAGACAAGAAAAAAGTATTTGGACTTACAATAAATCCACTTCAGCTTATAGAAATAAGAAAAAGAAGATTAGATAAATTTCATAGAATATCAGCAGATATTGAATATGCTTCTGATTCAAGAATACTAGAGGAATTTGAATTTGCAGATAGGATAATGAGAAAAATAGGATGTAGAACTATAGACGTAACTCAAAGAGCTATAGAAGATACAGCTTTAATAATAATGGAAAAGCTAGGAGTAAAATAATTATTCTATTTTATAGAATAAACATATTATTTGAAAATATAAAATAAAAGAATAATTTATCATCAATTTTATAACTGCTAATAGATTTAAAAACTAATTTTTATATAAAAGATCTAAATTAAGAAAAGCTTAAATAAGGATTACATAAATAAAAAAAAGGATATAAAAATTTATTAGCAGTTTAATTATTCTGTTATTTGGGATAAATTTCAATAAATTATATTGAATTGTAAATAAAATATAAATATACTAATCCTGGTGTATCAATATAAGTATTTTTTAGAAAACTAAAGAAAATAAAAGAAAACTTAATTTAATTTTAAAATATTAATATTACTGAATAGTAAAGAGGGCCACTATATGGTAAGATAAATCTCGTCGCTGAGAGACACACAAACAACTTAACAAAACAAATTAAAAGTTTTTAAAAAAAGTTGTTGACAAAGTTTCAAAGTGATGTTAAACTAAGAAAGTCGCTTGAGGGTGACGAAGAAATGGTCTTTGAAAATTAAACAGAAGATATTAACATAAACCAGCAATTCTTTTATAAGTAATATGAGTATAGATTAAACTTTTAAATTGAGAGTTTGATCCTGGCTCAGGATGAACGCTGGCGGCGTGCTTAACACATGCAAGTCGAGCGATGAAGTTTCCTTCGGGAAACGGATTAGCGGCGGACGGGTGAGTAACACGTGGGTAACCTGCCTCATAGAGTGGAATAGCCTCCCGAAAGGGAGATTAATACCGCATAATGTTGAGAGATGGCATCATCTTTCAACCAAAGGAGCAATCCGCTATGAGATGGACCCGCGGCGCATTAGCTAGTTGGTGGGGTAACGGCCTACCAAGGCGACGATGCGTAGCCGACCTGAGAGGGTGATCGGCCACATTGGGACTGAGACACGGCCCAGACTCCTACGGGAGGCAGCAGTGGGGAATATTGCACAATGGGGGAAACCCTGATGCAGCAACGCCGCGTGAGTGATGAAGGTTTTCGGATCGTAAAGCTCTGTCTTTGGGGAAGATAATGACGGTACCCAAGGAGGAAGCCACGGCTAACTACGTGCCAGCAGCCGCGGTAATACGTAGGTGGCGAGCGTTATCCGGATTTACTGGGCGTAAAGGGAGCGTAGGCGGATGATTAAGTGGGATGTGAAATACCCGGGCTCAACTTGGGTGCTGCATTCCAAACTGGTTATCTAGAGTGCAGGAGAGGAGAGTGGAATTCCTAGTGTAGCGGTGAAATGCGTAGAGATTAGGAAGAACACCAGTGGCGAAGGCGACTCTCTGGACTGTAACTGACGCTGAGGCTCGAAAGCGTGGGGAGCAAACAGGATTAGATACCCTGGTAGTCCACGCCGTAAACGATGAATACTAGGTGTGGGGGTTTCAACACCTCCGTGCCGCCGCTAACGCATTAAGTATTCCGCCTGGGGAGTACGGTCGCAAGATTAAAACTCAAAGGAATTGACGGGGACCCGCACAAGTAGCGGAGCATGTGGTTTAATTCGAAGCAACGCGAAGAACCTTACCTACACTTGACATCCCTTGCATTACTCTTAATCGAGGAAATCCCTTCGGGGACAAGGTGACAGGTGGTGCATGGTTGTCGTCAGCTCGTGTCGTGAGATGTTGGGTTAAGTCCCGCAACGAGCGCAACCCTTGTCGTTAGTTACTACCATTAAGTTGAGGACTCTAGCGAGACTGCCTGGGTTAACCAGGAGGAAGGTGGGGATGACGTCAAATCATCATGCCCCTTATGTGTAGGGCTACACACGTGCTACAATGGCTGGTACAGAGAGATGCAATACCGTGAGGTGGAGCCAAACTTTAAAACCAGTCTCAGTTCGGATTGTAGGCTGAAACTCGCCTACATGAAGCTGGAGTTACTAGTAATCGCGAATCAGAATGTCGCGGTGAATACGTTCCCGGGTCTTGTACACACCGCCCGTCACACCATGAGAGTTGGCAATACCCGAAGTCCGTGAGCTAACCGCAAGGAGGCAGCGGCCGAAGGTAGGGTCAGCGATTGGGGTGAAGTCGTAACAAGGTAGCCGTAGGAGAACCTGCGGCTGGATCACCTCCTTTCTAAGGAATACATCTTAGGATAACTAAGATGATAATGAATTCTGGATAATATCTCTGTTTAATTTTGAGAGACTATCTCTCAAAATTGTTCTTTGAAAATTGCACATAATTTAATTTATAGAAACAACAAGCCAAATTGGCAAAACCAATTTCTATTCTTTGTAAAATGAGAACTATAACTAATATAGGTCAAGCTACAAAGGGCGCATGGTGAATGCCTTGGCATCAGGAGCCGATGAAGGACGTGATAAGCTGCGATAAGCTTCGGGTAGGCGCACATAGCCTGAGATCCGAAGATCTCCGAATGAGGAAACTCACATGGGAAACCCCATGTATCATTAAGTGAATACATAGCTTAATGAAGGTAACCCAGGGAACTGAAACATCTAAGTACCTGG
>NZ_JBXYBA010000002.1:0-31538 GCF_057782465.1 Clostridium sp. LIBA-8553 | reverse complement strand
CCTTTAGAAGCCGATGGTACTGCACGGGAGACTGTGTGGGAGAGTAGGTGGTCGCCAGGTCTTATGATTTGCTAGCTCAGTCGGTAGAGCACGTGACTTTTAATCACGGTGTCCAGGGTTCGATTCCCTGGCAGATCACCAAAACCTCTCTAATAAGAGAGGTTTTTTTGTGTATAAAAATATATTATTCTATAAATTACTTGAAAAATAATTTATACTTAAATAGTAAATATAAAAAGATTTTTAGGATTATATTTAATAGAATTTGGGAGGAAAGTAATGAAAGGGATAAAGAAAATATTATCATTAGGGTTACTTCTGATATTTTCATTTTCAATGGTATCCTGTGGAGGATCAAAGGGAAAGACTTTAGAAGATACTATAGTAGTAACAAGTAAATATCCTGATGAAGTTATGAAGTATATTGCTGATGAATTTAAAAAAGAAACTGGAATAACTGTAAAATATGAAGTTAAAGATGAAATCAAAGAGGATGATTTCAAAAATTCAAATGTTGATGTTGTTTTAGGGGGAAATAGTGAATTATATAAAAAAGTAGCTTCAGATAATCTCTTACAAGGATATAAAACAAGTTGGTTTGGAGATGTGGATGAAAACTATAGAGATAAGGATGGATATTGGTATTCAATTTATAGAAATCCTATAGTTGTTGCTTATAACAAGACAAATCTACCAGATAATCTTGTACCAAAGAATTTAGTTGATTTAGGAAGTGGAAAATTAACTAATAAGTTAATTATGGTGAACTCAAATAATGATTATACAAAATACTTTATCTCTGCTACAACATCATATTTAAGTAAGGCTGCAAATAATGATGATAATGTAGGAAATACTTTTTTACAAAATTTAAAGTTAAATGTGGCTACATTCTTTAATAATTATGATGAATTGGCTACAGCTTTAAATACAAAAGAGACTCCAATAGGAATACTTCCTTTGGATGTGTTAAATAAAAAATATAAAGATGATGCTAATATTGTAAGAATTGATTTCCCAGATGGAGTACCTGTGGTAACAGAATGTGCAGGGATTTTAAAAACAGCACCAAATCCTAATGCATCGGAATTATTTATGGAGTTTGTTGCTGGCCCAAAGATCCAATTAGAATTAGCACAAAAGTTTAATATAATGCCTACATTGCCAGTAGCAATAAAATATTCTCCAGATTGGATTAAAGATTTTAAAACTTTAGATATTGATAACAATGTTATTTTTGATAATGAAAATAAATGGGTTCAATATTTTAATAGTATAGTTAAACCAGAAGCACCTACTAAGCCAGTAACTAATGGGAAAAAATCTTAGTATTTAGTATATAGTTAAATTAAAAAAAGAGATATTATGTTTACACATAATATCTCTTTTATATTTAAAGTGTGAATTGTAAATAGCTTATTCGTACTTGAATTTAATGATAACTTCTTTGATTTCTCCTTTAGAGTTAGTTCTAACTTTAAAATCTTTAATATCTTTAAATTCGTTATTAAGTTGAAAGTTAAGTTCATTTATAGTAGCTTTGGCCTTTTTAGCTAAATCACTATCTTCGATAACTTCAAATCTCTGCTTTTTAGTTGTAATTTCCTTGTTTTTATCATCAACTACAACGTAGTACTTATCTCCTTCTTCAATTACAACATACTCTTTACCAAAAGTTAGGCTTGAGCATAATGAATTATCTATACATCTTACTAGCATAGCTACTCTCCTCTCATAAACAGTAAATTCTCTACACCTTAAATATATCACAATAAGAAGCTTTGTCCATGCTAAATAGGAAATTATATGAATTTTGTAATATCCTACAAATATACTATTTTTTAATTCTAAGAATATTCTTTAATAAATCATTTTTAGCAAAAATAAAGAATTTTTTTATTGAAGCAAAATCATCTTTTAAAGTACTAGGTTTATCATCTTTCCAATAATCATTGAAATAAATACATAGTAAGAAAAATAATATAGCTAGATTTATATATATATCCTTAAAATCAGCTATGAATAAATTACTTATTCCTATGAAGTCTAAACTTCCTCCATAAAAGATTTTATCTATTAAGGAACATAAAGCTCCAGCCATTATAAAGACTATACACATATCTGCATTAAAATCTTTATGTCCATTATGTACATAATATCTATATGCTTCAAAGAATATAACTAAAGCTATTAAGTTTAATATTATAAGAAATCCAAAGCTTATTCCTGCTCCAAATCTTACATTTATCCAAGAACCATCTGTATTTATTATTGGCTGAAATGATAAAAATTTACCTATAATATCAAAATTAGTGTTAAAGAACCATTTATAGATTATAAATTTTACTCCTTGGTCTAAAATCATTAAAAATGCAAATAACCATAATAAAGTTTTATTGCTAAAGCCATTTTTATGTTTATTCCATAAATCATAGATTAAATATCCTACTAATGCAAAGGGAAGTGCTAGAAATAACATCATAAAAGTTTCTGAATTATTTTCAACTCTTCCAGTTAAGAATTCAAATAAGAAATAAATTAACCACATTATAGGTAGTATTGCAATAGTTACCCACTTTTTCTTATTCATGATTACCTCCCTATAAAATATACCATTGTTATATTTAATTAACTTAATTTTAATCCTATATAGTAAGTAGTAAAAAAATTTTTACAGTAATAAATTAAATTAATTTTAAGTTTATAGTATTGAAATTAATCAAACTAAATCAATTTTAACATAGTTAATTATTATAATTAAAGAGGATAAATAGAATTTTAAAAGAATATATAAATTATCACACATATTAATTAATGAGGTGTTTTATGACAGATATTATTAGAGACTATTACAATGAAAATAGTAAAAATGAGTGGCTTAGATTAAATGATCCTTATAATAGATTAGAGTTATTTAGTACTATGTACATGATAAAAGAATACTTTCCTAATGAGAGTAAAATATTAGATATAGGCTCAGGACCAGGGAGATACTCTATAGAGTTATTAAAGAGAGGGTATGGAGTTACACTAATGGACATATCAAACAAATCTATAGATATGGCTAAAAAGAATATAGAGGCTTTAGGATTAAAGGCAGATAATTATATTTGTGGTGATGCATTATATTTAGACTTTTTAGATGATAATTCTTACGATGGTATACTTCTAATGGGGCCTATGTATCATGTTCAATCTAAAGAAGACAGAATCAGAATATTAGAGAATTGTAAGAGAGTATTAAAGCCAGGTGGTGTTATATTAATAACTTACATAAATTCTTTAGGAGTCTTAAGAGTAGGTCTTTCAGATTTTCCTCAAGAATTTAAAAATATAGATAAAATATATGAGCTATTTGATGAAAAGTCATTTAGCAAGGAAGAATCTTTTACTGAAACATATTTTACTGTACCAGAAAAGGCAATTAACGAGGTTAATGAAGTTGGATTTGATATATTAAGTAGAGCTGGTGCTGAAAGTTTTTTAAGTGGACAAGCATTCTATATGACTAAATATTATTTAGAGGATAAGGAAATATACTTTAATTTATTAAAAGTAGCAACTGAAAAATGTGAAGATGAAAGATTTAGGGATTCAACAGAACATTTACTTATAGTCGCTAGAAAGTAATTAAGTATTTTTTCTTATTAAATTTAAATAGTTTATTTATATAAATAGCAATTATGAGAATTTAAATTAAACAAAGTTATGGTTAAAAAGCTCTAGTGGCTATAAAATATAAAAACTAAAAGGGAAAAGAGAGTAAATTACATTAAAAAAACAACACTAATAATATAGTTGTTTTTAGATGAAAGAGAGGAGCAATTTTTATGTTAACAATTTTTGCGGTTTCAGATTCAATAGGAGAAACAGCTCAACAAGTAGCTGTGGCTGCTGCTAGTCAATTTAAAGATAATGCTGAGGTTAAAAGGATACCTTATGTTAAGAGTTTAGAAGATGTAGAAGATTTAATGAAAACTATAGAAGAGTGTGAAACTTGTATGATCGTATCTACTATAATAACTGTTAATGTTAGAGAATATCTAACACAAAAATGCATTGAAAAAAACATAAATATAATAAATGTACTTGGACCAATAATAAATGTAGCCTCAACAATATTGAATCAATATCCAGATTATAATCCTGGTGCTATGTGGAATACCGATGAGGCTTATTATAAGAGAATAGAGGCTATGGAGTTTGCTATGCAATATGATGATAGTAAAGACTATAGAGGATTAAAGAATGCAGATGTGGTACTTGTAGGCTTATCTAGAACATCTAAAACACCGTTATGTATGTATCTTGCAAATAAGGGAATAAAGGCAATAAACATACCTTTAGTTCCAGAGGTAGGTGTACCAGAAGAAATATATGAAATAGACAAGAAAAAAGTATTTGGACTTACAATAAATCCACTTCAGCTTATAGAAATAAGAAAAAGAAGATTAGATAAATTTCATAGAATATCAGCAGATATTGAATATGCTTCTGATTCAAGAATACTAGAGGAATTTGAATTTGCAGATAGGATAATGAGAAAAATAGGATGTAGAACTATAGACGTAACTCAAAGAGCTATAGAAGATACAGCTTTAATAATAATGGAAAAGCTAGGAGTAAAATAATTATTCTATTTTATAGAATAAACATATTATTTGAAAATATAAAATAAAAGAATAATTTATCATCAATTTTATAACTGCTAATAGATTTAAAAACTAATTTTTATATAAAAGATCTAAATTAAGAAAAGCTTAAATAAGGATTACATAAATAAAAAAAAGGATATAAAAATTTATTAGCAGTTTAATTATTCTGTTATTTGGGATAAATTTCAATAAATTATATTGAATTGTAAATAAAATATAAATATACTAATCCTGGTGTATCAATATAAGTATTTTTTAGAAAACTAAAGAAAATAAAAGAAAACTTAATTTAATTTTAAAATATTAATATTACTGAATAGTAAAGAGGGCCACTATATGGTAAGATAAATCTCGTCGCTGAGAGACACACAAACAACTTAACAAAACAAATTAAAAGTTTTTAAAAAAAGTTGTTGACAAAGTTTCAAAGTGATGTTAAACTAAGAAAGTCGCTTGAGGGTGACGAAGAAATGGTCTTTGAAAATTAAACAGAAGATATTAACATAAACCAGCAATTCTTTTATAAGTAATATGAGTATAGATTAAACTTTTAAATTGAGAGTTTGATCCTGGCTCAGGATGAACGCTGGCGGCGTGCTTAACACATGCAAGTCGAGCGATGAAGTTTCCTTCGGGAAACGGATTAGCGGCGGACGGGTGAGTAACACGTGGGTAACCTGCCTCATAGAGTGGAATAGCCTCCCGAAAGGGAGATTAATACCGCATAATGTTGAGAGATGGCATCATCTTTCAACCAAAGGAGCAATCCGCTATGAGATGGACCCGCGGCGCATTAGCTAGTTGGTGGGGTAACGGCCTACCAAGGCGACGATGCGTAGCCGACCTGAGAGGGTGATCGGCCACATTGGGACTGAGACACGGCCCAGACTCCTACGGGAGGCAGCAGTGGGGAATATTGCACAATGGGGGAAACCCTGATGCAGCAACGCCGCGTGAGTGATGAAGGTTTTCGGATCGTAAAGCTCTGTCTTTGGGGAAGATAATGACGGTACCCAAGGAGGAAGCCACGGCTAACTACGTGCCAGCAGCCGCGGTAATACGTAGGTGGCGAGCGTTATCCGGATTTACTGGGCGTAAAGGGAGCGTAGGCGGATGATTAAGTGGGATGTGAAATACCCGGGCTCAACTTGGGTGCTGCATTCCAAACTGGTTATCTAGAGTGCAGGAGAGGAGAGTGGAATTCCTAGTGTAGCGGTGAAATGCGTAGAGATTAGGAAGAACACCAGTGGCGAAGGCGACTCTCTGGACTGTAACTGACGCTGAGGCTCGAAAGCGTGGGGAGCAAACAGGATTAGATACCCTGGTAGTCCACGCCGTAAACGATGAATACTAGGTGTGGGGGTTTCAACACCTCCGTGCCGCCGCTAACGCATTAAGTATTCCGCCTGGGGAGTACGGTCGCAAGATTAAAACTCAAAGGAATTGACGGGGACCCGCACAAGTAGCGGAGCATGTGGTTTAATTCGAAGCAACGCGAAGAACCTTACCTACACTTGACATCCCTTGCATTACTCTTAATCGAGGAAATCCCTTCGGGGACAAGGTGACAGGTGGTGCATGGTTGTCGTCAGCTCGTGTCGTGAGATGTTGGGTTAAGTCCCGCAACGAGCGCAACCCTTGTCGTTAGTTACTACCATTAAGTTGAGGACTCTAGCGAGACTGCCTGGGTTAACCAGGAGGAAGGTGGGGATGACGTCAAATCATCATGCCCCTTATGTGTAGGGCTACACACGTGCTACAATGGCTGGTACA
Organism: Clostridium sp. LIBA-8553; assembly: GCF_057782465.1. NCBI lineage: Bacteria > Bacillati > Bacillota > Clostridia > Eubacteriales > Clostridiaceae > Clostridium > Clostridium sp. LIBA-8553. The sequence goes on along the minus strand of NZ_JBXYBA010000002.1, from coordinate 25,110 downwards.
GAGAGATGCAATACCGTGAGGTGGAGCCAAACTTTAAAACCAGTCTCAGTTCGGATTGTAGGCTGAAACTCGCCTACATGAAGCTGGAGTTACTAGTAATCGCGAATCAGAATGTCGCGGTGAATACGTTCCCGGGTCTTGTACACACCGCCCGTCACACCATGAGAGTTGGCAATACCCGAAGTCCGTGAGCTAACCGCAAGGAGGCAGCGGCCGAAGGTAGGGTCAGCGATTGGGGTGAAGTCGTAACAAGGTAGCCGTAGGAGAACCTGCGGCTGGATCACCTCCTTTCTAAGGAATACATCTTAGGATAACTAAGATGATAATGAATTCTGGATAATATCTCTGTTTAATTTTGAGAGACTATCTCTCAAAATTGTTCTTTGAAAATTGCACATAATTTAATTTATAGAAACAACAAGCCAAATTGGCAAAACCAATTTCTATTCTTTGTAAAATGAGAACTATAACTAATATAGGTCAAGCTACAAAGGGCGCATGGTGAATGCCTTGGCATCAGGAGCCGATGAAGGACGTGATAAGCTGCGATAAGCTTCGGGTAGGCGCACATAGCCTGAGATCCGAAGATCTCCGAATGAGGAAACTCACATGGGAAACCCCATGTATCATTAAGTGAATACATAGCTTAATGAAGGTAACCCAGGGAACTGAAACATCTAAGTACCTGGAGGAAGAGAAAGAAAAATCGATTTTCTTAGTAGCGGCGAGCGAAAGGGAAAGAGCCCAAACCGGAAACTTGTTTCCGGGGTTGTGGACATAACATAAAAGTGGAGGCTATTGTAACTGAAGAGAGCTGGAAAGCTCCACCGTAGAAGGTAATAGTCCTGTAAGTGAAACGAGAAGACCACGAGTTATGATCCAGAGTACCACGAGACACGTGAAACCTTGTGGGAAGCAGGGAGGACCACCTCCCAAGGCTAAATACTACCTGATGACCGATAGTGAAGCAGTACCGTGAGGGAAAGGTGAAAAGAACCCCAGGAGGGGAGTGAAATAGAACCTGAAACCGTGTGCCTACAACCGCTCAGAGCCCCTTATGAGGGTGATGAGGTGCTTTTTGTAGAACGAGCCAACGAGTTACGGTATGTAGCAAGGTTAAGTACTTAAGGTACGGAGCCGAAGGGAAACCGAGTCTGAATAGGGCGACTAGTTGCATGCCGTAGACCCGAAACCGGGTGACCTATCCATGGCCAGGTTGAAGCGAGGGTAAAACCTCGTGGAGGACCGAACCACGTTGCTGTTGAAAAAGCATGGGATGAGCTGTGGATAGCGGAGAAATTCCAATCGAACCCGGAGATAGCTGGTTCTCTCCGAAATAGCTTTAGGGCTAGCGTCGAGTATGAGTAGTGGAGGTAGAGCACTGAATGGGCTAGGGGGCATAGCGCTTACCGAACCTTATCAAACTCCGAATGCCACATACTTTGAGCTCGGCAGTCAGACTACGAATGATAAGATCCGTGGTCAAAAGGGAAACAGCCCAGATCGTCAGCTAAGGTCCCAAAGTGTAAGTTAAGTGGGAAAGGATGTGAGATTTCTAAGACAACTAGGATGTTGGCTTAGAAGCAGCCATTCATTAAAAGAGTGCGTAATAGCTCACTAGTCGAGAGATCTTGCGCCGAAAATGTAACGGGGCTAAACTTACCACCGAAGCTACGGGCTTGAACTTAGTTCAAGCGGTAGGAGAGCGTCGTAACCGGGCTGAAGTCGTACCGTAAGGAGCGGTGGACTGGTTACGAGTGAGAATGTTGGCATCAGTAGCGAGATGTGGGTGAGAATCCCACAGGCCGAAAACCTAAGGTTTCCTCAGGAAGGTTCGTCCGCTGAGGGTTAGTCGGGACCTAAGCCGAGGCCGAAAGGCGTAGGTGATGGACAACTGGTTGATATTCCAGTACCACTACCATCGTTATTATCGATGGCGTGACGCAGGAGGATAGTGTGTGCTAGCTATTGGATGCTAGTCTAAGCGTTTAGGCAGTGAAAGTAGGCAAATCCGCTTTCATAATGCTGAGGCGTGATGGGGAAGGTTCCACGGAACCGAAGTACATGATTCCACGCTGCCAAGAAAAGCGTCTAGAGAGAGAAGTAGTGCCCGTACCGCAAACCGACACAGGTAGGTGAGGAGAGAATCCTAAGGCCGGCGGAAGAATTACAGTTAAGGAACTCGGCAAATTGACCCCGTAAGTTCGCGAGAAGGGGTGCCTACGAGAGTAGGCCGCAGAGAATAGGCCCAAGCAACTGTTTAGCAAAAACACAGGTCTCTGCTAAAGCGTAAGCTGATGTATAGGGGCTGACGCCTGCCCGGTGCTGGAAGGTTAAGGGGAACACTTAGCGCAAGCGAAGGTGTGAACTTAAGCCCCAGTAAACGGCGGCCGTAACTATAACGGTCCTAAGGTAGCGAAATTCCTTGTCAGGTAAGTTCTGACCCGCACGAATGGCGTAATGACTTGGGCACTGTCTCAACTGTAAATCCGGCGAAGTTGTAGTGCGAGTGAAGATGCTCGCTACCCGCGATTGGACGGAAAGACCCCGTAGAGCTTTACTGTAGCTTAGCATTGAGTTTTGGTATTGTCTGTACAGGATAGGTGGGAGGCTAGGAAACTAGGGCGTCAGCCTTAGTGGAGCCATCCTTGGGATACCACCCTGACAGTACTGAAATTCTAACTGGCGGCCATGAATCTGGTCACAGGACATTGTTAGGTGGGCAGTTTGACTGGGGCGGTCGCCTCCTAAAAAGTAACGGAGGCGCCCAAAGGTTCCCTCAGAACGGTCGGAAATCGTTCGTAGAGTGCAAAGGCAGAAGGGAGCCTGACTGCGACACCCACAAGTGGAGCAGGGACGAAAGTCGGGCTTAGTGATCCGGTGGTACCTCGTGGGAGGGCCATCGCTCAACGGATAAAAGCTACCTCGGGGATAACAGGCTGATCTCCCCCAAGAGTCCACATCGACGGGGAGGTTTGGCACCTCGATGTCGGCTCGTCGCATCCTGGGGCTGAAGTAGGTCCCAAGGGTTGGGCTGTTCGCCCATTAAAGCGGCACGCGAGCTGGGTTCAGAACGTCGTGAGACAGTTCGGTCCCTATCCGTCGCGGGCGTAGGAAATTTGAGAGGAGCTGTCCTTAGTACGAGAGGACCGGGATGGACTGACCTCTGGTGTACCAGTTGTTCCGCCAGGAGCACAGCTGGGTAGCTAAGTCGGGAATGGATAAACGCTGAAAGCATCTAAGCGTGAAGCCAACCTCAAGATGAGATTTCCCATAGCGTAAGCTAGTAAGATCCCTTGAAGAACACAAGGTTGATAGGTCGGGGGTGTAAGCATGGTAACATGTTCAGCTGACCGATACTAATAGATCGAGGGCTTGACCAAATATAGTAAATTAAATATGTGCAATTTTGAAAGAACAAAAACTTTCAAAAAATATGTTGACAAATTATTTTAGATTTGATAACATATACATGTCATCTGGTGATGATGCTCTTTAGGGTAACACCCGTTTTCCATTCCGAACACGAAGGTTAAGCCTATTGAGGCCGATGGTACTGCACGGGAGACTGTGTGGGAGAGTAGGTGGTTGCCAGGTAATATGGATCTTTAGCTCAGTTGGTTAGAGCAACCGGCTCATAACCGGTAGGTCCGGGGTTCGAGTCCCTGAAGGTCCACCATTTTTGGGGGTATAGCTCAGTTGGGAGAGCACCTGCCTTGCACGCAGGGGGTCAGGAGTTCGAATCTCCTTACCTCCACCATTAAAGCTATGAACAGAGTTCATAGCTTTTTTATTTTGCAAAATAATATAAGCTTTAATCAGTCTAATTTATTTAATATAGTAACAAAAGATAATCTCATTTTCATATTTAGGATATAGTATAACATAAAGTTCTTATTGTTTATTTATTAAAATATTAGGTGCTGTTGTATATTAATTTTAGAACCACCTTTTAAATAAAGGTGGTTCTAACTTTTATTAGGCAAAATATAGAACTATGTTTTTGGCTATTTCCTAAATAAAAACATATATTAACTGCGTTTAAAGTATTTTTACAAAAATTAACACATAAATATTTATATTTTATAGAAAATATTTATGTTTTTATTTATAATTATTTATGATAGTTAAATTTTAATTATTATTATAAGTTTTATATTGAGAAAAACTAATATATAATTAAGTTTAATATGAAGTAGAAATATAAAATAGAAATATAAAATAGAACATAATTTTATAGCTTAAATTCAAAATGTCTTTATAAAGTGTATAAAAAATTTTTGACTTTAATGATTTAAAGTTATATAGTTCTAAAATTTATGATTTTCTTTAAGTGATTAGATTTGTATTTATAGTTTATATTGTAGAGAATAAATTAGGAAATGTAGAAATTTAATTATAGTTATAAATGGAAGTATTTAAAGGAGAAATAAACTAGCTTTTTATATAGTTAAAAATCAATATTTTTTGATTTATTCACTTTTAGGAGGATTAAAAGATGGGAGAACCTAAATTAAAAAAGGAAATAGGATTATTTACAGCTACTGCACTTGTAGTTGGAAATATGATGGGGTCGGGAATATTTATGCTTCCAGCAAGTTTAGCAGGTGTTTCTGGTCCAGGTGCTACAATAATAGCATGGATATTAACAGGACTAGGAGCTTTAATATTAGCTTTAACATTTGCTAACTTAGGATCAAAAATTCCTAAGACTGGAGGAACATATGAGTATTCTAGATTAGCTTATGGGAACTTTATGGGATTTATGACAGCATGGCTTTATTGGAATGGGTCATGGATTGGAAATGCCACTATTTTTATAGTTGTTGCAACTTATTTAGGTGAAGTAGTAACATCTTTAACTAATTCCCCAATAGTAGGATTTTTATTTTGCTCAGCAATTTTATGGAGTTCTACTTATATAAATATAAGAGGAACAAAGTTAGCGGGGAGAGTTACTTCTGTAATAACTGTCTTTAAAGTTTTATTATTTGTATTCTTTATTATTGTTGGATTGATGTATTTTAATCCTGCAAACTTAACACCAATGTTCCCAGAGGGAAAAGGTATTTCTACTATTCCTATGGCAGCGTCCTTAACCTTATGGGCGTTTATGGGATTAGAGACTGCATCAGTTGCAGGTGGTGAAATAAAAAATCCTGAAAAAAACGTAAAAAGAAGTACTATTATGGGAATGCTGATCAGTACAGTGTTGTATATATTAATAAGTATTGTGGCTATGGGAGCTATGAGTCAAAATGAATTAGCCACAAGTACTGCACCTATATCAGATATAATAGTTAAAGTTTTAAATTTAAAGAGTTTAGATGTTTTAAATGTAGCTATAGCTATTAGTATTTTAGGAACTGGTATGGGATGGTTATTATCAACGGCTAGGGTTGCTTATGCTGCTGGAGAAGATGGAATTTTCCCTAGTGCATTTGCTAAATTACATCCTAAGTACGATACTCCATATATAGCTTTAATAATAGGAAGCATATTTATTAACATTATATTCTTAATGAATTTTACTAAAGGATTAGCAGGTGCATACAACTTTATAGTTGTATTAGCTACTTTAAGTTACTTACCAATATACGCTATTTCAACTATTGCTGAAATAATATTAATGGTTAAAGAAGATAAAAAACCTACTTTTAAAAAGCATTTAAGTTTAATTATAAGATGTTTAATAGGCTTTGCTTTTGCAACTTGGGCGATATATGCTTCAGGAGCTGAGATTGTAATGTATGGATTTATTCTAATACTTCTAGGAGTTCCTGTTTACGGATATATGAGCATAAAAAAGCACTTCCGATAAATTGAATTTTTATATTTAACAATTTTGTTATGTACTACTGACCAATTTATTATATAATAAATATAAGTTTTAAAGTTGGGGCTAAGTATGTATGTTGCAGAAATTTGAGTGGGGAGTGTATTGAGATGGCAAAATTAGAATCTTTAGAAGAAAAATTAGTTGAGTTAAAGCTTAAAAAAAGAAATTTCATTTTAGCCAATAAAGATACAGAAGATATTGATAATCTTATAAAGAATTTAGAAGAAGAAATTATGAAAATTAAATTAAATAAGTAATATTTAGGAGCTACAAAAGAGTAAAATCTCTTTTGTAGCTTTTTTTATAAAAATTACTTTAACGTTACGAATTTTTTAAATATTGTTTTGGTAAAAAAATACATTTAATATAGTAATAGGTTAAATTTCGAAAATAAGTATTTTAAAATAATTTAATTAAATTATTGCTTTCAAAGTTTTATAAATAAAATTATTTTTTAGGTTTATATATTACAAAGGGGAAGGGGATTTGTGATGACTATATTAGAGTTAGAAAATAAGGAATTAGAGATAAAATCTGTTGATTTGAAGAATAGAGACAAGAATAAATCTTCAATGAAAAATGAAATATTTAGTGAAGAAGATTTATATTTATTCCACGAAGGAAAAAATTATAATGCATATAAGTTTATGGGAGCTCATTTTACTAGTGAAAATAGAAAACGTGGAGTAAGATTTACCGTATGGGCTCCAAGGGCTAAAAATATATTTTTAGTTGGAGATTTTTCAAATTGGGAAGCTAAGGAAGAAAATAGGCTTGAAAAGATAAATGATACAGGCCTTTGGAGTTTATTTATTCCTAGATTAAAAGAGGGACTTAAATATAAATATTATGTTGAGCAAGCTGATGGAAAAATAGTATTAAAATCAGATCCTTATGGAGTGTATTCAGAAGTTAGACCAAATACAGCTTCTGTTTTATGTGAAAAAACTAAAATAAGATGGACAGATAAAAAGTGGTTAAATAAAAGAAAAAAAACTAACTATTTTGAAAGTCCTATGAATATATATGAATTACATCTTGGCTCATGGAAGAGAAAAGAAAACAATAAATTCATGTCTTATGAAGAGCTAAGCAATATTTTACCTAAATATGTTAAGGATATGGGATATACTCATGTAGAGCTTATGCCTTTAAATGAACATCCATTAGATGCTTCTTGGGGATATCAAGCAACAGGTTATTATTCAGTAACAAGTAGATATGGAGATATAAAAGGATTAAAAAAGCTAATAAATGCTCTTCATAAAGATGATATAGGAATTATTTTAGATTGGGTGCCAGGACATTTTTGTAAAGATGAACAAGGATTATATATGTTTGATGGTACTCCTACTTATGAATATGAAGAAGGTTGGAAGGCAGATAACAAGGGATGGGGTACTTTTAACTTTGATTTAGGAAAACCAGAGGTAAAAAGTTTCTTAATTTCTAATGCTTTTTATTGGATAAATGAATTTCATATTGATGGATTAAGAGTTGATGCAGTTTCTAATATGATTTATTTAAATTATGGAAGAAATCATGGAGAATGGATTCCAAATATATATGGAGGAAGTGAAAATTTAGAGGCAATTCAATTTATAAAAGAATTCAATGAAGCAATAAAATTATATAACACGGGTATTTTTACAATTGCAGAAGAGTCAACAGCTTGGCCGAATGTAACTAATGCTGTTGAATATGGTGGATTAGGTTTTGATTTTAAATGGAATATGGGTTGGATGAATGATACTTTAGAATATAATGAACTAGATCCTATATATAGAAAATATCATCATAATAAATTAACATTCCCTATGATGTACCATCATTCAGAAAAGTTTATATTACCTATATCTCATGATGAGGTTGTCCATGGCAAAAAATCTCTTTTGGATAAGATGTATGGCGATTATTGGAATAAATTTTCTAATCTAAGAGCTTATATGGGATATATGTATGGCCATCCAGGAAAGAAACTTATATTTATGGGATGTGAATTCGGGCAGTTTATAGAATGGAGAGAGTATGAGGAACTTGAGTGGAAGTTAATGAAGGATTTTGAAATGCATAGAAAAACTCAAAAGTTCTTTAAGGATATAAATAATTTTTATAAAAACACTCCTGAGCTTTGGGAGCTAGATTATTATCAAGAAGGATTTCAATGGATTGATGCTGATAATAATGAACAAAGCATATATATTTTTATAAGAAGAAGTAAAAATATAGATAATTATAAAATATTTGTATGCAATTTTACTCCTATGGTTTATTATGATTTTAATATAGGAGTTCCAGAAGAGGGTTCTTATAGAGAAATATTCAATACAGATAGAGAGGAGTATGGTGGTTCTGGACAAGTTATTGAAGATACATTGTGCTCAAAAGAGGGATGGTGTCATAATCAACCGTATACTTTAACTATAAAGATTCCACCAATGGCAGTATCTGTTTTTGAAAGAATAGTAAAAAGTGAAACAAAAGAAGAGGGAGAAGAGAGTGCACATATTAAATAAAATGTAAGAGAAAAAGCGTTTTATGGGGAGGTTTTAAAATGATAAAAGTTTTATTTGCAACATCAGAAGCAAATCCATTTATAAAAACTGGAGGCTTAGGTGACGTAATGGGAGCATTACCTAAAGAGCTTACAAGAAAAGGGGTAGAGGTTAGAGTAATTTTACCTAAGTATAGTGCGATTAAAAATGAGCTTTTAGAAAAACTTAATTTTATAAAGTGGTTTATGGTTCCTGTTGGCTGGAGAAATCAATATTGTGGAATATATGAGTGTGAATGTGATGGTGTTATATATTATTTATTAGATAGTGAATTCTATTTCCATAGAAATGGGTTATATGGAGAAGGAGATGATGGAGAGAGATTTGCTTTCTTTGATAGAGCAGTCTTAGAAACATTAAAAGAGATTGATTGGTGTCCAGATATAATTCATTGTAATGACTGGCAAACAGGAATGATTCCTGTTCTTCATAAATTGGAGTATGCGAAAGATCCATTTTATAAAGATATCAAGACTGTGACTTCAATACACAATCTTTTATTCCAAGGAAATTTTTCAGCAGACATTTTGCCAGAGCTTTTCGGATATGATTATGAACCTGTAAGAAATGGTAGTTTAGAATTTTATGGTGGTATGAGCTTTATGAAGGGAGCTATAAATTATAGCGATAGGGTTCTTACTGTAAGTGAGACATATGCTGATGAAATTCAAACACCATACTTTGGAGAAAATTTAGATGGATTATTAAGAGAAAGAGGATATGCTCTAAAAGGAATTGTAAATGGTATAGATTACGATGAATTTAATCCTGAAAATGATGTATTTATATCTAAGAATTTTACTGTAGAAAATATAGAAGATAAAGTTGAAAATAAATTAGCTCTTCAAAAGGAATTAGGTTTACCGGTTAATGAGAATATACCAATGATAAGTATAGTATCTAGACTTACTAATCAAAAGGGATGTGACTTAATAGTTAATATTGCACATAGATTGCTTCAAAGGAATGTTCAATTAGTTATATTAGGAACAGGTGACCATAACTATGAAAATCATTTTAGAGGATTACAGGAGCTTTACCCAACTAAGGTTTCAGCTAATATAAGGTTTGATAATGGATTAGCTCATAGAATATATGCAGCTTCAGATATGTTCTTAATGCCTTCATTATTTGAACCTTGTGGATTAGGACAACTTATAGCATTAAGATATGGAACTATTCCTATAGTGAGAGAGACTGGGGGATTAAAGGACACAATTTATCCTTATAATAAATATACTGGAGTAGGAAATGGTTTTAGTTTCACAAATTATAATCATAATGATTTAATGCATGTTATGGAATTAGCTTTAGAAACATATGATAATAATGAGATTTGGAAATCATTAATTGTCCAAGCGATGAATTCTGATAATAGTTGGAATAAGTCTGCAGAAAAGTATAAAGAATTATATGAAGAATTAATCCAGTAGTTTTATCAAGTCCGTAGGAGGAGAGTGTATGCTATTAATAAATAAGGAGAATTTTAAAAGAGATTATAAGAAGAAGTTTTTAGAGCTTCATGGAATAGATCTTGAAGAGGGAAAAAGCTTTCATAAATATGAAGCTTTAGGAAGTCTAGTTAGAGATTATATTGCAGAAGATTGGGTAAAGACTAAAAGAAATTATGAAGAATCTAAGCAAAAACAAGTTTATTATTTTTCTATGGAGTTCTTATTAGGAAGACTTTTGGGAGATGCTCTTTTAAATCTAGGCATAAGAGAAACATGTAAAGAAGCTCTCGAGGAATTAAATATTGATTTAAATGAATTAGAAGAGTTTGAAAGTGACCAGGGGTTAGGTAATGGTGGTTTAGGAAGACTAGCTGCATGTTTTCTAGATTCTATGGCTTCTTTAAATATAGCAGGACATGGTTGTGGAATAAGATACAAATACGGCTTTTTTAAACAAAAGATAATTGATGGATCACAAGTTGAGACTCCTGATATTTGGCTTAAGAACGGAAACGTATGGGAATTTAAGAAACCAGATAAAGCAGAAATAGTTAAGTTTGGTGGCAATATTAAATGTGAAAATATAAATGGAAGATTAACTTTTACCCATGTGAATTATGAGCCAATTTTAGCAGTTCCTTATGATACTCCTATTGTTGGATATGAAAATAATGTTGTAAATAATTTAAGGTTGTGGAGTGCAGAACCTGTAGATAATGAGTTCGACTTTTGTTACTTTAATAGAGGTCAATATTTAAAGGCAATAGAATATAGAAATTCTATTGAGGCAATTTCTCAGGTTTTGTATCCAGATGACTCAATGTATGAGGGAAAACTTCTTAGATTAAAACAACAATATTTCTTTGTATCAGCAGGTCTTCAAAGTATAGTTAGACATTACAAGAAAAATGGTGGAAAAATAGAGGAATTAGATGAGTATATTGCAATTCATATAAATGATACTCATCCAACTTTAGCAATACCAGAGCTTATGAGAATTCTATTAGATGAGGAAGGACTTTCATGGGAAACATCTATGAGAATAACTACAAACACAATATCTTATACAAATCATACAATTTTAGCAGAAGCTTTAGAAAAATGGCCAATAAATATGTTTAAGGAATTACTTCCTAGAATATATATGATTGTTGAGGAAATGAATGAGAGATATTGTGCTGAACTTTGGCATAAGTATACTGGTCAATGGGATAAGATATCTAAGATGGCCATAATAGGAGATGGTTTTGTTAGGATGGCAAACCTTGCAATAGTTGGTAGTCATAGTATAAATGGAGTTGCAAAACTTCATACTGAAATACTTAAGAAAAAAGAAATGAGCGATTTTTATTATCTTTATCCAAGTAAATTTAATAATAAGACCAATGGTATAGCTCATAGAAGATGGCTTCTTAAGACTAACCCTGAACTTACCAATCTTTTAAAAGAAACAATTGGAGACAGCTTTATAAAGCATCCTATAGACATGGAGAATTTTGAAAAGTATGTTGATAATAATTATGTTTTAGATAGGTTAGGTGAGATAAAAAGAAATAATAAGGAGAGATTAGCTAAAGTAATTCTTGATAATCAGGGAATCAAAGTAGATCCAAACTCAATTTTTGATGTACAAGTTAAAAGAATACATGCTTATAAACGACAAACCTTAAATTGTTTAAGGATAATGGATTTGTATAATAAATTATTAGAAAATCCAAATTTAGATATAGTTCCAAGAACTTTTATATTTGCAGGAAAAGCAGCTCCAGCATATTATTTAGCAAAGAATACTATTGAGCTTATAAATGCTGTTGCAAAGAGAGTTAATAATGATAAAAGAATTAATGATAAGATAAAAGTAATTTTCTTAGAAAATTATAGGGTATCTCTAGCAGAAAAAATAATTCCAGCTACAGATTTAAGTGAACAAATCTCAACTACAACTAAAGAAGCTTCAGGTACTTCTAATATGAAGTTTATGATGAATGGTGCTGTTACAATAGCAACTTTAGATGGAGCTAATATAGAAATAAGAGATGAAGTTGGAGATGACAATATTGTTATTTTCGGATTAACAGAAAATCAAGTTCTCGATTATTATTCTAGAGGTGGATATTCAGCTTGGGATATAAGAAATAATGATAGTAGATTAATCAGAGTTACTAACGATTTAATAAATGGGGTTTATTCTAATGATATAGATAAATTCAGAAGTGTATATGATAACTTATTAACCTATAATGATGAGTTTTTTGTACTGAAAGATTTTGATTCATATTTAAAAGCTCAGGACAAGGCAGATTTACTTTATAGAGATAGCAAGTCATGGCAAAGAAAATGTGGAATAAATATAGCACATTCAGGTATATTTTCTTCAGATAGAACCATAACAGAATATGCTACTGGAATATGGGGATCAAAAGTTATATATAAAAATTTATAGAATTTAGCATAAATTATAATCCATAAAGCACTTATATTAATACTATATTAATATGAGTGCTTTGTTTTATTAAGTAAGAAAGGGGTATTACTATGAGAAAAGACTATATTTATCATGATTCTCAAAATACCTTTTATAGAGAGCCTTTTGGAGCTGTTTCTATAGGAACTAAGGTTAAGTTGTTTTTAGAATGTAAGGAGCAAGGAGAAGTTTCTATAGAAGTAATAAAATTTGATGGTTTTAGGTATTCAATACCTATGATGATTGAAAAATCTAAAGAAGGATGTATTCTTTATAAGGGAATTATAGATACTACTGATTCTTTAGGAATTCTAAATTATTGCTTTAAATACATTAAAGATGGTTTTACTCAATATTACGGAAATAATGAGGAGAACTTAGGGGGAGAGGGAAAAATATATTATGAATACCCAAAGTACTATCAAATAACAGTTTACAATAAGAATGAGATTCCTAATTGGTATAAAGAGGGGATTATTTATCAAATATTTGTTGATAGGTTTTTTAATGGAAATAAGAATAATGAAATACTAAATAAAAAGAAGAACATTTTCATATATGGTAGTTGGTATGATGAACCAATGTATATAAGAGATAGCAATGGAAATATTGAGAGATGGGATTTTTATGGTGGAAATTTAAGAGGAGTAATAGAGAAATTAGATTATATAAAATCACTAGGTGCGAATATTATATATATGAATCCAATTTTTGATGCTGTAAGTTGCCATAAATATGATACAGGAGATTATGAGACCATAGATAAAATGTATGGGAGCACTGAAGACTTCATAGAATTATGCCAAAAGGCCAATAAAAAGGGAATAAGAATAATATTAGATGGAGTTTTTAGTCATACTGGATCAGATAGTAGGTATTTTAATAAGCATGGTAACTATAGTGACCTTGGAGCATATGAATCTAAATATTCTAAGTATTATAAGTGGTACAGATTTTATGACTATCCAAATAATTATGAGTGTTGGTGGGGATTTGAGAATCAACCTAATGTAGAAGAATTAGAAAAGACATATTCAGATTATATAGTAAATAATGATAATTCAATAGTGGCAAAGTGGCTTAAATTAGGAGCTAGTGGATGGAGATTAGATGTAGCCGATGAGTTACCAGATGAATTTATACAAATGATTAAGCATAAGATGAAGATTACAAAAGAAGAAAGTGTATTAATAGGAGAAGTTTGGGAGGATGCGTCTAATAAAGTTAGTTACTCTAAGAGAAGAAAATATTTATTAGGAAATGAGTTGGATTCTGTTACTAATTATCCTTATAAGAATATAATTTTAGATTTTTTAAATGGATATATAACCTCAAAGGATTTTTATAAAGTAATAATGAGCATAAAAGAAAATTATCCAACAGAGAACTTTTATGCAAATATGAACCTTTTAGGAAATCATGATACAGAAAGAATATTAACAGCATTAAATGAAAATATAAAAAAACTAAAATTAGCTATATGTATTCAAATGACTTTACCAGGTGTCCCTTTAATATATTATGGGGATGAGGCAGGGCTTTTAGGGCATAAGGACCCTGAAAATAGAAAGGCATATCCATGGGGAAGAGAAAACAAAGAAATATTAGAGCATTATAGCTTCTTTGGAAATTTTAGAAAGAATGAAGAGGTTCTTAAAAAGGGAGAGTTTTATATTTATAAGAATACTCCAGATGAAATTCTTGCATTTAAAAGGTTTTATGAAAATAAGGAAATGATAATTATTATAAATAGAGATATTTACAATAAAAGGATTACTTTAAATACTAAAGAGGGAATATATAAAAATAGATTCTCTGATGAGATATTTTATAGTAAGGGGAATATTATTGTAGATATAGAAGGAGAAAGTTATAAAATTTTAACTAATTAGAGGTATTTTCTAGAGAGAAAAATCATATTAATCCATATATGGAGGTGTATAATATGATAAGGACAATAGTATGTCAAAGAGAAGGCTGTAATGGAAATGCTTTTTATATAAATAGTCATGATGGAGAAATGAGTATTGTATGTAGAGAGTGTAATAGTGAATATAAGTATGAAACAGAAAACAATTCACTTTTAATGCTTTCTAATTGTTCAAGCTGTAATAATGACACTTTTAAGGTTTTTAAAGATACGGATAGTAACAATATATATGCTAAGTGTATGGTTTGTGGAAATCCACCAGAAAATATTTTTGTTGATGCTGATGGAAATCAGATATCTTATGAAACTAAAGTTTTAAATGATGTAAAGGAGATTGTTTATAGGGTTGAGCAAAGAATAAACAATCTTGAAAGAGATGTTGAAAATCTAGGAAGTGGCCAAGTTTTAATTGAACAGTCTGTAGCATATATAAATCAATTTTTATCAGAGGTTAAATAATATTTTTTAGAAAATCAATTTAATATTTTAAGTTTTATTATTTTTAGTAGTAAGATTAATAATTTTCTAGAAAAATTTATGTTAAAGAAATTTTCTCTATAATTAATTAAAATTTTGTTTGAGTACTAGAAAGAAAAAGTTTTCTAGTACTCTTTATTATGGAAGAGTTTAATAAAATTTTAAGTAGATTAAACTTATTTTTTAAAAATATTTGAATAATTTAAAATAATTAACATTTAAGATTAAATTATTATAAATTTACTTTATTTAACTATTAAAGTTAAAGTGGAAGTGTGATATAATTAAAATATCCATTTAATGGTATAAAAGGGGATATATTGGGAGGAAATAGCTTATGTCAAAGAAAGAGATAGTTGCAATGATATTGGCTGGAGGTCAAGGCTCCAGATTAGGCGTGCTAACTAAAAATTTAGCAAAGCCAGCAGTTCCTTTTGGAGGGAAATATAGAATAATAGATTTTCCTTTGAGTAACTGTTCTAATTCAGGTATTTATACTGTAGGGGTTTTAACGCAGTATAAGCCTTTGGAATTAAATGAACACATTGGTATTGGGGATACATGGGATTTAGACAGAAGAGATGGAGGAGTAAGTATATTACCGCCATATCAAAAAGAAAAAGGTGGAGATTGGTATAAGGGTACAGCCAATGCAATCTACCAAAACATTCAATTTATTGAGAGATATGATCCAGAATATGTGCTTATTTTATCAGGAGATCATATATATAAAATGGACTATGATAAAATGTTACAAATGCATAAGCAGAAAGAAGCCGATGCAACAATTGCGGTAATAAATGTTCCTATGCATGAAGCTAGTAGATTTGGAATAATGAATACAAATGATGATTTATCAATTTATGAATTTGAGGAAAAACCAGAACATCCAAAGAGTACAAATGCTTCAATGGGTATATATATTTTTAACTGGAAGGTTTTAAAGAAATTCTTAGAAGAAGATGAATTAGATCCGAATTCAAGTAATGACTTTGGTAAGAACATAATCCCTAAAATGTTAAATGCAGGTAAGAGGCTTGTGGCTTATCCATTTAAGGGATATTGGAAGGATGTTGGAACTATAGATAGCTTATGGGAAGCTAATATGGATTTATTAAAGAATGAAGATGAGTTAAGTCTTTACGACAGTGAATGGAGAATTTATTCAGCTAATCCTGTTAGACCAGCTCAATTCATTGGAAAAGATGCAGAAATAAAATCATCATTAACAGTTGAGGGTTGTATAGTTCATGGTAAGGTAGAAAATTCAGTTTTATTCCAAGGGGTTTATGTAGGAAAAGGCGCTGTGATTAAGGATGCTGTAATAATGCCAAATACGAGAATTGATGATGGGGTTGTAATAGAAAAAGCTATCATAGGTAGTGAAGCTATTGTAGGCAAGGATTGTAGAATAGGTAATGGAGATGAAATTTCAGTTATAGCATCAAAAGAGGTTGTTATAAAAAACAAAGAAATAATGGAAGAATGTGCTATGGTAAAGTAAGTAGGGATATATGAGAGGGGGAACGGTTTATGAATAATTGCATAGGTATAATAAACTTAGATGAGAATGAAAGTAGAATGGGAGAATTAGTTAAAAATAGACCTTTAGCAGCAGTACCTATTGCTGGAAGATATAGAGTAATTGATTTTATACTTTCTAATATGACTAATGCAGGTATAGAATCTTTAGGAATTTTAAGTAAAAATAAATCACGTTCATTGGTAGATCATTTAACCAACGGAAGGCCGTGGGATTTACACAGAAAAAGAGATGGATTGAGAGTATTTAATTTTGGTGAAAGAGATCCATATTATGATGATATAACAAATCTTTATGAGAACTTAGATTTCTTAACAAAAAGTAGAAGAGAATATGTTCTTATATCACCATCATATATGATTTGCAATATAGATTTGAAAGAAGCTTTAGAATATCACAAAAATAATGATAATGATGTAACTGTAATATATAAAAAAGTTAATGATGCAGATTCTAACTTTGTTGATTGTGATGTTTTAAATTTAGATAAAAATGGATTTGTAAAAGGTTTTGGAAAGAATTTAGGGCGAGAAGAAGAAAGCAATATAAGCATGGAAATGTATATATTAAGAACTGATCTTCTAATAGAAATAATATATGAATGTATAAGACAAGGTTCACACAGAAAGTTCAAAAACTATGTTAATGATTCTTTAGATGAATTAAAGGTTAGTGGATTTGAATTTAAAGGATATTTAAGTTGTGTTAATTCGTTGAAAGCTTATTACAAAGCCAATATGGATTTATTAAAAGAGGATGTATATAAAGAATTATTTATAAATAATGCACCTATATACACTAAGTCTAGAGATGAAGGGCCAACTCATTATACCAAAAATAGTGAGGTAACTAATTCAATAATAGCTAATGGATCTTATATTGAAGGTAAAATAGAGAATTGTATAATAGGAAGAAGAGTTTACGTAGGACCGGATGCAGTTATTAAGAATAGTATTATAATGCAGGAAACCGTTATAGGGGAAAGTGCTCATCTAGATAAGATAATAACAGACAAAGCAGCAGTGGTAAAAGATGATGAAAAAATAGTAGGACTTGAATACTGTCCTATGGTTTTAAGTAAACCTAATATAATATAAACTTGCAATAAACCATAGCATCATTTAAATTTAACTTATATTAAAATGAGAAGAGGAGATGCTATGGATAATAAAAGAAAGAAAATAATTGCATGGAGTTTAATGATATTTTGGATGGCTTTTATATTCTTAATGTCTAATCAACCAGGAGATGTTTCTTCTAAACAAAGCGATTTTGTAGTAGTTTTGATGGACATGTTAGGAATAGATTTAAATAGTCGTTTCGGTGATTTATCAACATTAATCATAAGAAAGAGTGCTCACTTTACTGAATATATGATACTTTATTTCTTAGCTTTTAATCTTTTAAGATTATATATAAGCAAGAAAAAAGCATATATTTATTCATTATTTATAGTATTTGGGTATGCTTGCACTGATGAATTCCATCAATTATTTATAGAAGGAAGAAGTGGTCAATTTAAAGATGTGTTGATAGATACATCAGGAGGAATCTTTGGCATGTTGCTAATTTATTTAAAAAATAAGTTTTTTACAAAAAAAGCTTAAATTTAAAAAGCCTCAAATATATCTTTTAAATATAAAAAGTTTCTTTATATGTTTAGTATATATATAAAGAAACTTTTTTATTATATTTTAATATATGAATATTACTTTTATTAAAGTAAGGCTGAAAAAATTCTAGTAATCCCTTCAACAAACTTATCAAACTTAGTTGATTTTTCATATTCTTCAATTTTAAAATGTCTGCATTTAAGTAAATCTTCAAAAAATAAATCATCTAATTTAGAAGTAATTCCTTCATCATATATAACAGTATTTATTTCATAGTTAAGTTCAAAACTACGAATATCCATATTAGCTGTTCCCAAAGTGCAGATTTCACCATCTATTGTCATTGTCTTGGCATGAATAAATGAATTATTATCATAGAAGTAAACTTCTATTCCACAATCCATAAGTTCAGCTAAATAACTTTTAGAGGCTTTATTAACCATAAAGTGATCTGATTTTTCAGGGAAAATAATTTTTACATCAACTCCACTTAAGGAAGCTATTCTAAGAGCTTCTAATATACTTGGAGGTGGTACAAAATATGGTGTTGTTATATAAATATTTTTTCTTGCTATCATAATCATTTTTAATATACTTTGCATTA
Organism: Clostridium sp. LIBA-8553; assembly: GCF_057782465.1. Lineage (NCBI taxonomy): Bacteria > Bacillati > Bacillota > Clostridia > Eubacteriales > Clostridiaceae > Clostridium > Clostridium sp. LIBA-8553. The sequence goes on along the minus strand of NZ_JBXYBA010000002.1, from coordinate 6,631 downwards.
TTGCTGGAAATGTTGAATCAGGACCACTCTTAACTAATTGCATTAGAACTCTTTTATCAGCAATTGTGCTTTCTGGAAAGTATTTGGAGAATTCCTTATCATAAAAAGTATAACTATTATTAGCCTTTTCTATAGTTATAAAGTCATCTAAAAACACGGCTTGAAGAGCTAATACAAAATCACCTTTAATCATTAGGTGAGTATCTCTCCAATAACCAAATTTTTCATTTCTACCTAAATACTCATCACCTATATTTATTCCCCCTAAAAATCCAACTTGCCCATCTATAATAACTATTTTTCTATGATTTCTATAGTTAATTTGAGTATTTATCATTTTAAGAAGAGGAGCTAAAAAGTATGAATATATAACAACAGAGACTCCTGCTCTTTTTAATTCCTTAACATAGCTTTTTTTTAATTTGCTTGATCCAACTTTATCAATTATAAATCTAACCTTAACACCCGCTAGAGATTTTTTTATTAAAATGTCTTTGATTTCATTACCTATTTCATCATTATTTACTATGTAATATTCAAGATGAATATGATGTTTAGCTTTAAGAAGTTCTTTCTTTAAATCTTTAAATTTTTCAGTACCATCTTTATATACTTTTATATCATTATTTATAAAGATAGGAGAATCACTATTAAAAGCCAAGAGCTCCATTAAAGGAACATATTGTTTTTTAGGATATTCATCTAAGATTGGACTTATTAAATCCTTAACTTTAGGATTGATTCTATCATTAAGTTTGTGCCTTTTCCAGTTACGTCCTAAAAAGATATAAAGTATTAATCCAATTGGAGGTAATAATGTTAATATTAATAACCACGCTATTGTCTTTTCAGGCTGTTTTCTCTCTAGCACAACAATTACAACGGATAAGATTACATTTAGTATGAATGCTATATATAGAAGTGTAGTTGTGTAGTTTATAATAATCCCTCCTTTATAAATCTCGTACTAAATATTATTGTAACATTAATTATCTCAATAACTAATACTTTCTAAACAGTTTTGTACAAAAATATAGTCAGAAATAAATTTATTAAGAAGAGAATAACATGTTTTGAAAGTTAAATTCACTTATCAATAAAAATTATTAGTAATAAATATATCAATAAAGTTTTAATAGTAAAGATATGTTGCTTTAAAAGGAATTTTATCTTTAAACTATCGGCAACACTTTATTGTGATAAAGTTAAGAAGTTTTTCAAAATATAGCTAAATTATTAATATTATGTTATATAAATATAACTTTATTGAAATATTGATAATGAATGATATAATAAATTAAAAGATAAATAAAAAAATAATTTTATTATTAATGGAATTATAACAATAAAAAGCGAAAAGTATTAATTTATTAAAAGGGGGGCATATAAATATGAAAGCTACAAAGGAAATAAAACAAAAAAAAGGCGGAATTTTAGGTTTCATAGAAACTGTAGGTAATAAATTACCGCATCCGGCTACGATATTCGTAATATTATGTGCTGGTGTAGTGATTTTATCTCATATTTTAGCATCACAAGGGGTATCTGTTACTTATGAAGGAATAGATAGAGCTACAAATGAGATAAAAGAAATAACAGTTTCAGTACAGAGTTTACTAACTCCAGAAGGAATTAGATATATTTTTGAATCATTAATAACTAACTTCACAAGCTTCGCGGCTTTAGGAACAGTTTTAGTTGCAATGTTAGGGGTTGGAGTTGCAGAAGGAACTGGTCTTATAGGTACGGCCTTAAGAAGATTAGTTTTAAAAACTCCAAAGAGCTTAGTTACATTAGTTGTAGTATTTGCAGGGGTTATGTCAAGTATAGCTTCTGATGCAGGTTACGTTGTTCTTGTACCATTAGGTGCAGTAATATTTATGAGTTGTGGAAGACATCCAATAGCTGGTATAGCGGCTGCATTTGCAGGGGTGTCAGGTGGATTTAGTGCTAACCTTTTCCCAGGACCAGTTGATGCATTATTAGGTGGTATGACTACTGAGGGGGCTCATATGTTTGATCCAACATATTCAGTATCACCAGTTGGTAACTGGTATTTCTTAATAGCTTCAACATTTGTAATAACTTTAATAGGTACTTTAGTTACTGAAAAAATAGTTGAACCTAGATTAGGTCAATATAAAGGTGCATTAATAGCTGGTGATGAAGATGCTATGAAACCTCTTGATAAGAAGGAAAAGAGAGGATTAAAGTTTGCAGGATTATTTGCTTTAATAGGTACTATAATAATAGGTGCTTTAGTTGTTCCAGCTAATGGTATATTAAGAAATCCAGAAACAGGAGAAATCTTAAGTTCACCATTCATGAACTCAATAGTAGTTTCTATAGCATTCATATTCTTACTAGCAGGTGTTGGATATGGAATTGGTGCAGGTAAAATAAAGAGTGATAAAGATATAGTTTCTGAAATGAGTAAGACAATGTCTACAATGGGATCATATATAGTATTAGTATTCTTCGCAGCTCAATTCGTAGCTTATTTTGGAAAATCAAACTTAGGAACTGTAATAGCGGTTAAAGGAGCAGATTTCTTAGGATCTACAGGAATAAAAGGTATTCCTCTATTAATAGGATTTATACTTGTAACAGCATTTATAAACTTATTCATGGGATCAGCTTCAGCTAAGTGGGCTATCATGGCTCCAATATTTGTTCCAATGCTAATGGGGGTAGGAATGAGTCCAGAAATGACTCAAATGGCTTACAGAATAGGCGACTCAACAACAAACATCATATCTCCACTTATGACTTACTTTGCATTAATAGTATCATTCAGTGAAAAGTATGATGAAGAATCAGGAATTGGAACAATGATATCAACAATGGTTCCATACTCAGTTTCATTATTAATAGGATGGACAATCCTACTAATTGTTTGGTATTTACTTAAATTACCGCTAGGACCTGGTGCAGCAATGATGGTTTAGGATCTTATATAAGGATAATAGTTTAATTACTAGGAAGATAAATATAGTTTATTTAAATAAGAGAAAATTTGATTCAGCGAGAGTAATCTACTCTCGCTGAATTTTTTTTCAATAAAAAATTAATTAAAAAGAATTTATTAGTTAAGATGCCTTTGATATTAGCTAGACTTACCTTTAAATGATTTGTTTAGATTTGTATTTATGCAATTATGTAATAGAAGTATGTTTTTTGGGTGAAAAGTATATATCAATTTTAATTTGATGTATTTTATAGATAATATAGGATTAAGAATTTATATATTATAGTATTTTTGAATTTAATGGAATTTAAATAAGGAACACAAAACCAGGTGTATCAATATAAGTATAAAGAAGTAATTTGGTGAAAAATGAAGTATTATAGGAATAATTATTGTAAATAACTTTATTTTCTTATAGGGAAAAGGAGATAAGATGATAAGATAAATCTCGTCGCTGAGAGACACACAAACAACTTAACAAAACAAATTAAAAGTTTTTAAAAAAAGTTGTTGACAAAGTTTCAAAGTGATGTTAAACTAAGGAAGTCGCTTGAGGGCGACGAAGAAATGGTCTTTGAAAATTAAACAGAAGATATTAACATAAACCAGCAATTCTTTTATAAGTAATATGAGTATAGATTAAACTTTTAAATTGAGAGTTTGATCCTGGCTCAGGATGAACGCTGGCGGCGTGCTTAACACATGCAAGTCGAGCGATGAAGTTTCCTTCGGGAAACGGATTAGCGGCGGACGGGTGAGTAACACGTGGGTAACCTGCCTCATAGAGTGGAATAGCCTCCCGAAAGGGAGATTAATACCGCATAATGTTGAGAGATGGCATCATCTTTTAACCAAAGGAGCAATCCGCTATGAGATGGACCCGCGGCGCATTAGCTAGTTGGTGGGGTAACGGCCTACCAAGGCGACGATGCGTAGCCGACCTGAGAGGGTGATCGGCCACATTGGGACTGAGACACGGCCCAGACTCCTACGGGAGGCAGCAGTGGGGAATATTGCACAATGGGGGAAACCCTGATGCAGCAACGCCGCGTGAGTGATGAAGGTTTTCGGATCGTAAAGCTCTGTCTTTGGGGAAGATAATGACGGTACCCAAGGAGGAAGCCACGGCTAACTACGTGCCAGCAGCCGCGGTAATACGTAGGTGGCGAGCGTTATCCGGATTTACTGGGCGTAAAGGGAGCGTAGGCGGATGATTAAGTGGGATGTGAAATACCCGGGCTCAACTTGGGTGCTGCATTCCAAACTGGTTATCTAGAGTGCAGGAGAGGAGAGTGGAATTCCTAGTGTAGCGGTGAAATGCGTAGAGATTAGGAAGAACACCAGTGGCGAAGGCGACTCTCTGGACTGTAACTGACGCTGAGGCTCGAAAGCGTGGGGAGCAAACAGGATTAGATACCCTGGTAGTCCACGCCGTAAACGATGAATACTAGGTGTGGGGGTTTCAACACCTCCGTGCCGCCGCTAACGCATTAAGTATTCCGCCTGGGGAGTACGGTCGCAAGATTAAAACTCAAAGGAATTGACGGGGACCCGCACAAGTAGCGGAGCATGTGGTTTAATTCGAAGCAACGCGAAGAACCTTACCTACACTTGACATCCCTTGCATTACTCTTAATCGAGGAAATCCCTTCGGGGACAAGGTGACAGGTGGTGCATGGTTGTCGTCAGCTCGTGTCGTGAGATGTTGGGTTAAGTCCCGCAACGAGCGCAACCCTTGTCGTTAGTTACTACCATTAAGTTGAGGACTCTAGCGAGACTGCCTGGGTTAACCAGGAGGAAGGTGGGGATGACGTCAAATCATCATGCCCCTTATGTGTAGGGCTACACACGTGCTACAATGGCTGGTACAGAGAGATGCAATACCGTGAGGTGGAGCCAAACTTTAAAACCAGTCTCAGTTCGGATTGTAGGCTGAAACTCGCCTACATGAAGCTGGAGTTACTAGTAATCGCGAATCAGAATGTCGCGGTGAATACGTTCCCGGGTCTTGTACACACCGCCCGTCACACCATGAGAGTTGGCAATACCCGAAGTCCGTGAGCTAACCGCAAGGAGGCAGCGGCCGAAGGTAGGGTCAGCGATTGGGGTGAAGTCGTAACAAGGTAGCCGTAGGAGAACCTGCGGCTGGATCACCTCCTTTCTAAGGAATACATCTTAGGACAACTAAGATGATAATGAATTCTGGATAATATCTCTGTTTAATTTTGAGAGACTATCTCTCAAAATTGTTCTTTGAAAATTGCACATAATTTAATTTATAGAAAACAACAAGCCAAATTGGCAAAACCAATTTCTATTCTTTGTAAAATGAGAACTATAACTAATATAGGTCAAGCTACAAAGGGCGCATGGTGAATGCCTTGGCATCAGGAGCCGATGAAGGACGTGATAAGCTGCGATAAGCTTCGGGTAGGCGCACATAGCCTGAGATCCGAAGATCTCCGAATGAGGAAACTCACATGGGAAACCCCATGTATCATTAAGTGAATACATAGCTTAATGAAGGTAACCCAGGGAACTGAAACATCTAAGTACCTGGAGGAAGAGAAAGAAAAATCGATTTTCTTAGTAGCGGCGAGCGAAAGGGAAAGAGCCCAAACCGGAAACTTGTTTCCGGGGTTGTGGACATAACATAAAAGTGGAGGCTATTGTAACTGAAGAGAGCTGGAAAGCTCCACCGTAGAAGGTAATAGTCCTGTAAGTGAAACGAGAAGACCACGAGTTATGATCCAGAGTACCACGAGACACGTGAAACCTTGTGGGAAGCAGGGAGGACCACCTCCCAAGGCTAAATACTACCTGATGACCGATAGTGAAGCAGTACCGTGAGGGAAAGGTGAAAAGAACCCCGGGAGGGGAGTGAAATAGAACCTGAAACCGTGTGCCTACAACCGCTCAGAGCCCCTTATGAGGGTGATGAGGTGCTTTTTGTAGAACGAGCCAACGAGTTACGGTATGTAGCAAGGTTAAGTACTTAAGGTACGGAGCCGAAGGGAAACCGAGTCTGAATAGGGCGACTAGTTGCATGCCGTAGACCCGAAACCGGGTGACCTATCCATGGCCAGGTTGAAGCGAGGGTAAAACCTCGTGGAGGACCGAACCACGTTGCTGTTGAAAAAGCATGGGATGAGCTGTGGATAGCGGAGAAATTCCAATCGAACCCGGAGATAGCTGGTTCTCTCCGAAATAGCTTTAGGGCTAGCGTCGAGTATGAGTAGTGGAGGTAGAGCACTGAATGGGCTAGGGGGCATAGCGCTTACCGAACCTTATCAAACTCCGAATGCCACATACTTTGAGCTCGGCAGTCAGACTACGAATGATAAGATCCGTGGTCAAAAGGGAAACAGCCCAGATCGTCAGCTAAGGTCCCAAAGTGTAAGTTAAGTGGGAAAGGATGTGAGATTTCTAAGACAACTAGGATGTTGGCTTAGAAGCAGCCATTCATTAAAAGAGTGCGTAATAGCTCACTAGTCGAGAGATCTTGCGCCGAAAATGTAACGGGGCTAAACTTACCACCGAAGCTACGGGCTTGAACTTAGTTCAAGCGGTAGGAGAGCGTCGTAACCGGGCTGAAGTCGTACCGTAAGGAGCGGTGGACTGGTTACGAGTGAGAATGTTGGCATCAGTAGCGAGATGTGGGTG
>NZ_CM173489.1:3260000-3578659 GCF_057782465.1 Clostridium sp. LIBA-8553 | reverse complement strand
TGGACAAAGCTTCTTATTGTGATATATTTAAGGTGTAGAGAATTTACTGTTTATGAGAGGAGAGTAGCTATGCTAGTAAGATGTATAGATAATTCATTATGCTCAAGCCTAACTTTTGGTAAAGAGTATGTTGTAATTGAAGAAGGAGATAAGTACTACGTTGTAGTTGATGATAAAAACAAGGAAATTACAACTAAAAAGCAGAGATTTGAAGTTATCGAAGATAGTGATTTAGCTAAAAAGGCCAAAGCTACTATAAATGAACTTAACTTTCAACTTAATAACGAATTTAAAGATATTAAAGATTTTAAAGTTAGAACTAACTCTAAAGGAGAAATCAAAGAAGTTATCATTAAATTCAAGTACGAATAAGCTATTTACAATTCACACTTTAAATATAAAAGAGATATTATGTGTAAACATAATATCTCTTTTTTTAATTTAACTATATACTAAATACTAAGATTTTTTCCCATTAGTTACTGGCTTAGTAGGTGCTTCTGGTTTAACTATACTATTAAAATATTGAACCCATTTATTTTCATTATCAAAAATAACATTGTTATCAATATCTAAAGTTTTAAAATCTTTAATCCAATCTGGAGAATATTTTATTGCTACTGGCAATGTAGGCATTATATTAAACTTTTGTGCTAATTCTAATTGGATCTTTGGGCCAGCAACAAACTCCATAAATAATTCCGATGCATTAGGATTTGGTGCTGTTTTTAAAATCCCTGCACATTCTGTTACCACAGGTACTCCATCTGGGAAATCAATTCTTACAATATTAGCATCATCTTTATATTTTTTATTTAACACATCCAAAGGAAGTATTCCTATTGGAGTCTCTTTTGTATTTAAAGCTGTAGCCAATTCATCATAATTATTAAAGAATGTAGCCACATTTAACTTTAAATTTTGTAAAAAAGTATTTCCTACATTATCATCATTATTTGCAGCCTTACTTAAATATGATGTTGTAGCAGAGATAAAGTATTTTGTATAATCATTATTTGAGTTCACCATAATTAACTTATTAGTTAATTTTCCACTTCCTAAATCAACTAAATTCTTTGGTACAAGATTATCTGGTAGATTTGTCTTGTTATAAGCAACAACTATAGGATTTCTATAAATTGAATACCAATATCCATCCTTATCTCTATAGTTTTCATCCACATCTCCAAACCAACTTGTTTTATATCCTTGTAAGAGATTATCTGAAGCTACTTTTTTATATAATTCACTATTTCCCCCTAAAACAACATCAACATTTGAATTTTTGAAATCATCCTCTTTGATTTCATCTTTAACTTCATATTTTACAGTTATTCCAGTTTCTTTTTTAAATTCATCAGCAATATACTTCATAACTTCATCAGGATATTTACTTGTTACTACTATAGTATCTTCTAAAGTCTTTCCCTTTGATCCTCCACAGGATACCATTGAAAATGAAAATATCAGAAGTAACCCTAATGATAATATTTTCTTTATCCCTTTCATTACTTTCCTCCCAAATTCTATTAAATATAATCCTAAAAATCTTTTTATATTTACTATTTAAGTATAAATTATTTTTCAAGTAATTTATAGAATAATATATTTTTATACACAAAAAAACCTCTCTTATTAGAGAGGTTTTGGTGATCTGCCAGGGAATCGAACCCTGGACACCGTGATTAAAAGTCACGTGCTCTACCGACTGAGCTAGCAAATCATAAGACCTGGCGACCACCTACTCTCCCACACAGTCTCCCGTGCAGTACCATCGGCTTCTAAAGGCTTAACCGTCGTGTTCGGAATGGGAACGGGTGTTACCCTAAAGAACATCATCACCAGATGTTTGAAAGTTTTTGTTCTTTCAAAATTGCACATATTTAATTTACTATATTTGGTCAAGCCCTCGATCTATTAGTATCGGTCAGCTGAACATGTTACCATGCTTACACCCCCGACCTATCAACCTTGTGTTCTTCAAGGGATCTTACTAGCTTACGCTATGGGAAATCTCATCTTGAGGTTGGCTTCACGCTTAGATGCTTTCAGCGTTTATCCATTCCCGACTTAGCTACCCAGCTGTGCTCCTGGCGGAACAACTGGTACACCAGAGGTCAGTCCATCCCGGTCCTCTCGTACTAAGGACAGCTCCTCTCAAATTTCCTACGCCCGCGACGGATAGGGACCGAACTGTCTCACGACGTTCTGAACCCAGCTCGCGTGCCGCTTTAATGGGCGAACAGCCCAACCCTTGGGACCTACTTCAGCCCCAGGATGCGACGAGCCGACATCGAGGTGCCAAACCTCCCCGTCGATGTGGACTCTTGGGGGAGATCAGCCTGTTATCCCCGAGGTAGCTTTTATCCGTTGAGCGATGGCCCTCCCACGAGGTACCACCGGATCACTAAGCCCGACTTTCGTCCCTGCTCCACTTGTGGGTGTCGCAGTCAGGCTCCCTTCTGCCTTTGCACTCTACGAACGATTTCCGACCGTTCTGAGGGAACCTTTGGGCGCCTCCGTTACTTTTTAGGAGGCGACCGCCCCAGTCAAACTGCCCACCTAACAATGTCCTGTGACCAGATTCATGGCCGCCAGTTAGAATTTCAGTACTGTCAGGGTGGTATCCCAAGGATGGCTCCACTAAGGCTGACGCCCTAGTTTCCTAGCCTCCCACCTATCCTGTACAGACAATACCAAAACTCAATGCTAAGCTACAGTAAAGCTCTACGGGGTCTTTCCGTCCAATCGCGGGTAGCGAGCATCTTCACTCGCACTACAACTTCGCCGGATTTACAGTTGAGACAGTGCCCAAGTCATTACGCCATTCGTGCGGGTCAGAACTTACCTGACAAGGAATTTCGCTACCTTAGGACCGTTATAGTTACGGCCGCCGTTTACTGGGGCTTAAGTTCACACCTTCGCTTGCGCTAAGTGTTCCCCTTAACCTTCCAGCACCGGGCAGGCGTCAGCCCCTATACATCAGCTTACGCTTTAGCAGAGACCTGTGTTTTTGCTAAACAGTTGCTTGGGCCTATTCTCTGCGGCCTACTCTCGTAGGCACCCCTTCTCGCGAACTTACGGGGTCAATTTGCCGAGTTCCTTAACTGTAATTCTTCCGCCGGCCTTAGGATTCTCTCCTCACCTACCTGTGTCGGTTTGCGGTACGGGCACTACTTCTCTCTCTAGACGCTTTTCTTGGCAGCGTGGAATCATGTACTTCGGTTCCGTGGAACCTTCCCCATCACGCCTCAGCATTATGAAAGCGGATTTGCCTACTTTCACTGCCTAAACGCTTAGACTAGCATCCAATAGCTAGCACACACTATCCTCCTGCGTCACGCCATCGATAATAACGATGGTAGTGGTACTGGAATATCAACCAGTTGTCCATCACCTACGCCTTTCGGCCTCGGCTTAGGTCCCGACTAACCCTCAGCGGACGAACCTTCCTGAGGAAACCTTAGGTTTTCGGCCTGTGGGATTCTCACCCACATCTCGCTACTGATGCCAACATTCTCACTCGTAACCAGTCCACCGCTCCTTACGGTACGACTTCAGCCCGGTTACGACGCTCTCCTACCGCTTGAACTAAGTTCAAGCCCGTAGCTTCGGTGGTAAGTTTAGCCCCGTTACATTTTCGGCGCAAGATCTCTCGACTAGTGAGCTATTACGCACTCTTTTAATGAATGGCTGCTTCTAAGCCAACATCCTAGTTGTCTTAGAAATCTCACATCCTTTCCCACTTAACTTACACTTTGGGACCTTAGCTGACGATCTGGGCTGTTTCCCTTTTGACCACGGATCTTATCATTCGTAGTCTGACTGCCGAGCTCAAAGTATGTGGCATTCGGAGTTTGATAAGGTTCGGTAAGCGCTATGCCCCCTAGCCCATTCAGTGCTCTACCTCCACTACTCATACTCGACGCTAGCCCTAAAGCTATTTCGGAGAGAACCAGCTATCTCCGGGTTCGATTGGAATTTCTCCGCTATCCACAGCTCATCCCATGCTTTTTCAACAGCAACGTGGTTCGGTCCTCCACGAGGTTTTACCCTCGCTTCAACCTGGCCATGGATAGGTCACCCGGTTTCGGGTCTACGGCATGCAACTAGTCGCCCTATTCAGACTCGGTTTCCCTTCGGCTCCGTACCTTAAGTACTTAACCTTGCTACATACCGTAACTCGTTGGCTCGTTCTACAAAAAGCACCTCATCACCCTCATAAGGGGCTCTGAGCGGTTGTAGGCACACGGTTTCAGGTTCTATTTCACTCCCCTCCCGGGGTTCTTTTCACCTTTCCCTCACGGTACTGCTTCACTATCGGTCATCAGGTAGTATTTAGCCTTGGGAGGTGGTCCTCCCTGCTTCCCACAAGGTTTCACGTGTCTCGTGGTACTCTGGATCATAACTCGTGGTCTTCTCGTTTCACTTACAGGACTATTACCTTCTACGGTGGAGCTTTCCAGCTCTCTTCAGTTACAATAGCCTCCACTTTTATGTTATGTCCACAACCCCGGAAACAAGTTTCCGGTTTGGGCTCTTTCCCTTTCGCTCGCCGCTACTAAGAAAATCGATTTTTCTTTCTCTTCCTCCAGGTACTTAGATGTTTCAGTTCCCTGGGTTACCTTCATTAAGCTATGTATTCACTTAATGATACATGGGGTTTCCCATGTGAGTTTCCTCATTCGGAGATCTTCGGATCTCAGGCTATGTGCGCCTACCCGAAGCTTATCGCAGCTTATCACGTCCTTCATCGGCTCCTGATGCCAAGGCATTCACCATGCGCCCTTTGTAGCTTGACCTATATTAGTTATAGTTCTCATTTTACAAAGAATAGAAATTGGTTTTGCCAATTTGGCTTGTTGTTTCTATAAATTAAATTATGTGCAATTTTCAAAGAACAATTTTGAGAGATAGTCTCTCAAAATTAAACAGAGATATTATCCAGAATTCATTATCATCTTAGTTATCCTAAGATGTATTCCTTAGAAAGGATGTGATCCAGCCGCAGGTTCTCCTACGGCTACCTTGTTACGACTTCACCCCAATCGCTGACCCTACCTTCGGCCGCTGCCTCCTTGCGGTTAGCTCACGGACTTCGGGTATTGCCAACTCTCATGGTGTGACGGGCGGTGTGTACAAGACCCGGGAACGTATTCACCGCGACATTCTGATTCGCGATTACTAGTAACTCCAGCTTCATGTAGGCGAGTTTCAGCCTACAATCCGAACTGAGACTGGTTTTAAAGTTTGGCTCCACCTCACGGTATTGCATCTCTCTGTACCAGCCATTGTAGCACGTGTGTAGCCCTACACATAAGGGGCATGATGATTTGACGTCATCCCCACCTTCCTCCTGGTTAACCCAGGCAGTCTCGCTAGAGTCCTCAACTTAATGGTAGTAACTAACGACAAGGGTTGCGCTCGTTGCGGGACTTAACCCAACATCTCACGACACGAGCTGACGACAACCATGCACCACCTGTCACCTTGTCCCCGAAGGGATTTCCTCGATTAAGAGTAATGCAAGGGATGTCAAGTGTAGGTAAGGTTCTTCGCGTTGCTTCGAATTAAACCACATGCTCCGCTACTTGTGCGGGTCCCCGTCAATTCCTTTGAGTTTTAATCTTGCGACCGTACTCCCCAGGCGGAATACTTAATGCGTTAGCGGCGGCACGGAGGTGTTGAAACCCCCACACCTAGTATTCATCGTTTACGGCGTGGACTACCAGGGTATCTAATCCTGTTTGCTCCCCACGCTTTCGAGCCTCAGCGTCAGTTACAGTCCAGAGAGTCGCCTTCGCCACTGGTGTTCTTCCTAATCTCTACGCATTTCACCGCTACACTAGGAATTCCACTCTCCTCTCCTGCACTCTAGATAACCAGTTTGGAATGCAGCACCCAAGTTGAGCCCGGGTATTTCACATCCCACTTAATCATCCGCCTACGCTCCCTTTACGCCCAGTAAATCCGGATAACGCTCGCCACCTACGTATTACCGCGGCTGCTGGCACGTAGTTAGCCGTGGCTTCCTCCTTGGGTACCGTCATTATCTTCCCCAAAGACAGAGCTTTACGATCCGAAAACCTTCATCACTCACGCGGCGTTGCTGCATCAGGGTTTCCCCCATTGTGCAATATTCCCCACTGCTGCCTCCCGTAGGAGTCTGGGCCGTGTCTCAGTCCCAATGTGGCCGATCACCCTCTCAGGTCGGCTACGCATCGTCGCCTTGGTAGGCCGTTACCCCACCAACTAGCTAATGCGCCGCGGGTCCATCTCATAGCGGATTGCTCCTTTGGTTAAAAGATGATGCCATCTCTCAACATTATGCGGTATTAATCTCCCTTTCGGGAGGCTATTCCACTCTATGAGGCAGGTTACCCACGTGTTACTCACCCGTCCGCCGCTAATCCGTTTCCCGAAGGAAACTTCATCGCTCGACTTGCATGTGTTAAGCACGCCGCCAGCGTTCATCCTGAGCCAGGATCAAACTCTCAATTTAAAAGTTTAATCTATACTCATATTACTTATAAAAGAATTGCTGGTTTATGTTAATATCTTCTGTTTAATTTTCAAAGACCATTTCTTCGTCGCCCTCAAGCGACTTCTTAAGTTTATCACCACTTTCGAACTTTGTCAACATTTTTCTTCAAAAAACTTTTTAAGTTGTTTTCTTTCAACTTGTTGTTCTTTGTTTTGTTGTCGTTCGTCAGTGACAGATATTATCTTAACACCATTTATTTAATTTAATTTAAATTTTATTATGATTTTACAAAAATATTCATAGTAACCTTTTAAATTCTTTAATTTACTCTATATATCATATATTGATACACTAGGAAAAGTTTATATGATATATATTCAAGCACTATTCATTTATGGATACTATTGGATATTAAAAAGTATTTTTATAGACAATAATTATATAGAATCACACTAAAAATCACTAAATTTAAGCAATTATTAGTCATTATTTCATCTTTTATTAAACATACCCATTAAAATCTGAATAAATAAAAATGATTTTATATTATAAAAATTAAAGAGGATGTAATTAAACATCCTCTTCAATATAATTAAATCTATTTATTGTTTTCTAATTGAGCTAATTTTTCATCTATAAGTCTTAATACATACTCTCTATGTTCTGGCACATTCTCAAAATCTAATTCATCTACATTTATTCTTAATATAGGAGAAACATCATAGCTCTCAAAATACTCTCTATACTCACCATTTAACTTTTCCCAATATTCTCTTTCAACTACTTGCTCATAGTCTCTTCCTCTTTTTTGAATTCTCTTCATAGCTTCATCTACTGATATTTCTAAATATACCATTAGCTTAGGTGGTTTAACATGTTCTAACATATTTTCTAAAAGCTCTTTATATAACTCAAACTCTTCTACTGTCATTTCACCTTTTTCGCAAAGCATTTTAGCGAATATAACATCTCCATATATACTTCTATCCATTACTGAATTTTCTACAAGTCCAGCTTCCTTTATGTGTTTAAATCTTTTATTTAAAAAGAATACTTGAAGTGGAAATGAATATCTATTTCTATCATAATAGAACTTCTCTAATATAGGATTGTCCACTACAGGCTCTTCATAAGCTATTAATCCTCTCTCTGCTAAAATATTCATTAAAGTACTTTTACCTACTCCAACAACTCCATCTACAACTATCATTTCCCAATTTCCTCCTCTGTTTATCTTGTCTAATATCTCCCTATAAAGATTATTTTTTGCATTTAAAGACAACGCTGCTCCTCCTTAAGCTTTATAAGTTCTCGTTCACCTTATAAAATATTTTATGATCTCTCCATTCACCGTTAATGTATAAGTATTTTTTGTTAATACCTAATTCATTAAACCCACAGGCATTTAAAACACTTTGAGATCTACTGTTTCCCAATAATGTGGATGCTTCTAGTCTATGTAGTCCCATTTCTTCAAAAGCATAACTACATACTTCACTAAGCACCTCTTTCATATATCCATGCCCTTGATACTCTTTATCTATTGAATATCCAACAAAAGCACTTCTTAATATTCCATAAACTATATTAGATAATTTAATTTTACCTATAAGCTTATCATCTTTAAATATACCTAAATCAATTGCTGTTCCATCTATAAACTGTCTAAAACTTTCTGTTAGAATTTCCTTTTGTCCTTCATAAGTATAAAAACTACTATCTCTAGTAGGTTCATATTGTCTTAAATGTTCTTCATTTCTTATATAATAATCAAGCATTTCCTCTGTATGCTCTGGAGTTAAATTTCTAAGAGTCAATCTTTTAGTATTCAATTGGAACTGAACTATCTTAACCTTATCGGTAAAATCATTTATATTTATTCCCATAATGTATTCATCCTTTTGAACCCCATTAGCGCATACATTGTCTGATAATATTCCCTCAAGCATAAATCCTAAGTCTAAGTAGGCATTAAAATTGTTTATATCTGAAACAAAAAGATTAATTTTGTATATGTCTTTCTCAGCAAATAGAACTTTTAAAATCTTTTTTAAGGTTTCTTTCATAAGTTTATAATTATCTTCTTTATAAAACTTAAATTTAACATCTACCTTTTTATTTTTACTGTCTATTTCCTTTAGAAAAAACCTTCCTAGTATTATGCCAACCTTATCTTTTACAACATATTCTCTCTCATTTCCTCTTATAGCTTCTATAAATACATTCTTATCAAAAGACATACTCTACTCTCCAATTTATATTTTTTACTTAACTAATTTTTTCTTAGTGTTTACATATAAGTAGAACATTAAAATTGCGGATAAAATCGCACTTGCAGGTATTATATAGAAAGCTCTATCCGGTCCAATACTTTCATTTAACAATCCAATAGCCTTATTAAGAATCATACCAACTAAACTAGCTGCTGTTATTACAATTCCTGTAATATATGCAACATGTTTATCAAAAACCTTACTAATACTTAAAACAGTCGTTGGGAATGTTATTGAGAAGAATAATCCTGATAAAGATATTACTACCATACCATTTCTACCTAAAAGTAAACCAGCTACACAAAGTATAGCTCCTATTATTAATGTTTTATATAGTATATTGAAATATCCTCTTTTTTCTACTACAAATCCACCAAATAATCTTCCTATTGTAAATATAGCAAAGAATAGTGATAAATACATTCCTGCTTTTTGTTCATTTATGTTATATCCATATTTCATGTAATTTACAAACCAATTTGAAATACCTTGTTCAGTAAAGACATATAATCCTAATGCAAGCATGTATGCAATTATCAATTTATTAGATAAAGCTTCGATTATAGTCATTTTATCTTTTTCTTTAACAACTTCTGTTCTAGGTATTTTAACGAATATAAAACATATAAATACTGCTAGATAAATTAATCCTACGAAGAAATACATAGTTCTCCAGTTGATTCCTCTAGCAGTTAATGCACCAAAAAGGCCTTGCCCAACAGATGAGCCTAACCCGTAACAAGCATGCATAACATTCATTATTACATTTTGAGCCGTTAATGCCAGTATAGGAAGAACTGTGTTACATGATATTGCAACCATGGCTATTCCAGCACTACTTGTTACCATTCCTGTATATAACATTGCGTAATTCTTTGTAAAAGACAAAAATATAAGTGATAAAAATATCACCATTAATCCACCTAAAAATACTTTCTTCTGACCTAATTTTTCGCAAAGCATTCCACCTATAAATGTTAATACCATATACGCAGCTGAAGTAGATATAAGTAAATTACTTATAGTATTATCGTTAACTCCAAATTCTTGTTTAAATACAGGTATGAATATACCTTTTGTATTTTCAACTATAGCTGCTAATATCATCATTACAAATAGGAAAGCTAATGCAACATAATTTTGTTTCTTGCTGTTCATCATTATTTCTCCTTATTCTTTTTTACGATAAATAAAATTAGACTTTAATTCAAATTGAGCCTACTACTCTTAATTTGAAATTTAATCAAATCTATATTATTACTACCTTCACCTAATTTTAAAAATATAGATTTAAAGTAGCTAACTATCAAATAAAAACATAAAAATTATACCACAAAAAACTTAAATAGTACTTAATAATATCCTCATGATATCAATAATTAAAAAGTTCTTTATATTTATAAAATATAAAAGATTTCTAATATTAAACAAAAATCTATATTTTAAGTGAATGTTGATTTTTAGCTAATTCTTTAAGCCTAGCTAAGAATCAATGGTAGCCTAAAATATAGCTAAATAAAAAAGAAAAACATCTAAGTTTTCTTAGATGTTTTTCTATATCATATATTAAAGATATTCTTTTATTAAGTCCTTAACTACTTCTGATGCTATTATCATACCTGCTACTGGAGGTACAAAAGATATACTTCCTGGTATTTGTCTCTTTGATGCACACTTTTTAGTTCCACCAGTGCAAACACATCCTGTTTTACAAGTAACTACATCTTCAACTTTTGGTTTTCTAGGCATCTCTTCTGAATAAACAACCTTTAATTTTTTAACTCCTCTTTTTCTAAGCTCATATCTCATAACCTTAGCTAAAGGACAAACTTTTGTGTTATATATATCAGTAACCTTAAACTCAGCAGGATTTAATTTATTTCCTGTTCCCATAGAACTCATAAGTTTTATTCCTTTTTGCTCACAATAAACAGCAAGAGCTATTTTAGCTGAAACTGTATCAATAGCATCTACTACGTAATCTACATCATCAGGTATTATTTCTCCTAAGTTATCTGGAGTAACAAAAACTTGTATAGTCTCCACATTACATTTTCTATTTACTGAAAGAACTCTTTCCTTCATAACCTCTACTTTATTTTTACTTACAGTCTTATATGTAGCATGTATTTGTCTATTTAAGTTTGTTAAACAAACCGTATCGTCATCAACTAATATTAGATTTCCTACTCCAGCTCTAGCTAATGCCTCTACAGTGAAACTTCCTACTCCACCTACTCCAAATACCATAACTTTACTATTTGCCAATTTATCTAAAGCATCTTTACCTATAAGTAATTCTGTTCTTGACAATGAATGTTGTAACATAAAACTTCTCTCCTTCTTAAGTTAATAAAATTTCCCCTATGTTAATCTTCTAATAATATTCTAAAAGTAAATATCTAAAAAACTATAATATTCTTTAAACGCTTGTTTACTAATACACAAATTCATTAATATTATATACCATTCTAGTTATTATAAATAAAGTTTTTTCATGTATATTAACATAGAATTATTTAATTTATCAATGAATATACAAAATTTATTTTATAGTTACCATAACTCTAAATGGTTACTATATAATTTAAAACCAACTATATTAGTATTTTTATAATATAAATCTAGCTATAATTTATCTTAACTCAAACTAAACTTTGAGTACATGTAATTTTTTTTAATCTTTAAATTTCTATGATATAACCATTTTTTAATATATAATAACTTTATGAATTTATTTTAAGGAGGAATTAGAAATGACTTTAGGAATCATAGCTGCTATGAGTGAAGAATTAGAAATTCTTTTAAAAGATATGGAAGTAAAATCTAAGGATACTAAAGCTAACATGACTTTCCACAAAGGAACTCTTTGGGGTCAAGAAGTTGTAGCTGTTGTATGTGGTATAGGTAAGGTTAACGCTGCTGTTTGTACTCAAATATTAATAAGTGAGTACAAAGTTAATAAGGTTATAAATGTTGGTGTTGCTGGTGGTATAGGAATGGAAATATACCCAGGTGATGTTGTTATAGCTAATTCATTAGTACAATATGATATGGATACTTCTGCTTTTGGAGATCCTATAGGACAAATCCCAAGATTAGATACATTTGATTTCAAATGTGCAAATGAATTAGTTGAGCTTTGCGAAGAAGCTTGTAGAGAAAATGAAGATATAAAGAGCTTCACTGGAAGAATAGTTACTGGAGACCAATTCGTTGCTAGTGTTGAAAAAGTTAGATGGTTAGAAGAGGAATTCGGAGCTTCTGCTTGTGAAATGGAAGGTGGAAGTATAGCTCACGTTTGTTACTTAAACAATATTCCATTCGTTGTTATAAGATCAATATCTGATAATGCAAATAATGGAGCACATATGGATTTTGCTGAGTTCACAGCTATCGGAGTTAAAAATTCTACTTCAATATTAAAATCAATGATTTTAAAAATGGCTTAAATAAAAAAATAGTTTAAGAGTTTATTTAAACTCTTAAACTATTTTTTTATATTTCATGAATGAATATACCACTTCTTAATTTTGGTTCAAACCAAGTTGATTTTGGTGGCATTATTAATCCTTGGTCTGAAACTGCCATTACCTCTTCTAAACTTGTTGGATAAAGAGCAAAGGCAACTTTCATATCTTCAAATACTCTTCTTTCTAGTTCGTTAAGGCCTCTTATACCTCCAACAAAATCTATTCTCTCATCATTTCTAACATCTTTTATTCCTAAAATAGGCTCTAAAATATTATTTTGAAGTATTGATACATCTAAATTCTTAACGACATCAAACTCTTTGCCAAGATACTTTAATTTGAACCATTGATTATTTAAATACATTCCAAACTCACCTTTATATTGTGGTTTAAACTGTTCTCCCTCATTAATTTTAGTGACTTGAAACTTTTCTTCTATTTTTGATAGGAATTCTTCTTCACTTAAACCATTTAAATCTCTAACTACTCTATTATAGTCCATTATAGTAAGTTGATTTTTAGGAAATAATACTCCTAAGAAATAATTACACTCATCCTCTGGTGAGCACTTACCTTTTTCTCTTTTCTCTAAACATACGTTTACCGCAGCCTCAGATCTATGATGCCCATCTGCTATATATACTGAGTTAACTTCTTTAAAAGCATTAATTATTTCATTTATCATCTCTTTCTCATCTATTTTCCATACCCTATGAGATACCCTGTCATCAGCAATAAAATCATATAAAGGTTTCTTTGAGCATATTTCTAAAACCTTATTATTTATTGTTTCTGAATCTCTATAAGTTAAAAAAATAGGTCCAGTTTGAGCATTGCAAGCTCTTATATGCTTAATTCTATCTTCTTCTTTTTTAGCTCTTGTAAACTCATGCTTCTTTATGGTGTTATTTAAATAGTCATCAACGGCTAGGCATGAAACAATTCCTCTTTGAGATTTCTCATCTAAACTCAACTCGTAAACATATAAGCAGTCCTTTTCTTCTTTTATAAACACCTTATTCTTAATAAAGTTCTCTAAATTTTCACCTGCTTTTTTATAAACCTCTTCTGAATACTCACTAACACTTCCTGGGAAATAAGTTTCAGCTTTATCAATATTTAAAAATGAAAATTTATTGTTTTTAACTATTTCTCTTGCTTCTTCTCTATTTAAAACATCATAAGGTAATGCAGCAACTTTTTCTACTAAGTCTCTCTTTGGCCTTAAAGCTTTAAAAGCTTTTATATTAACCATTTTCCTCACTCTCCCTTTTATCATTAGCTCCATTTTGAATAAATGTCGAAATCATAACAGACTTACAATTCTACATAAAAATCAACAATTGCCTAAATAGAGCCTATCCTTCAATTTCTACTTATCTAAAATCTCTTTTATTATTTCAACGACTTCTTCTCCTATTTTTTCTTGAGCTTCCTTTGTTGAAGCACCAATATGAGGAGTAACACTTACTTTAGGATGATTTATTAATTCGAAATTCCTACTTGGCTCCTCAAAAAAAACATCTAATCCAACTCCACCTAAAGTTCCATTATTCAAATTATCAATTAAGGCTTTTTCATCTAGTGCCTTCCCCCTAGAACTATTTATTATAAATACGCCCTTTTTGACTTTCTTTAATTCTTCATTTCCAATTATACTATTAGCGCCTGAAATATTTATGGAAATAAAATCTGATTCTTTTAATAGTTCATCAAGTTCTACCTGCTTATAGTTTTTATTCGAACAATCAACCTTTATTAAATCAAAATATATTATTTTCATTCCTAAGGCTGTACATTTTTTTGCTAACTCTCCTCCTATTCTCCCCATTCCTATTATCCCTAAAGTTTTTCCTCCTAATTCAGTTCCTACATACTCTTTTTTATTCCAAAGACCTGATTTCATTGTTATATTAGATTGATTTAAGAATCTTGCTAGAGAAAACATATGAGCCAATATTAATTCTGCAACGGATGAAGAACTAGCATTAGGCGTATTTCTTACCTCTATACCTTTTTCTTCAGCGTATTTAACATCTATATTATCAACTCCAACACCACCTCTTATGATTAACTTTAATTTTCCTCCCTTAACAGCCTCATCAATTAAATCTTTTCTTATCTTTGTAGCAGATCTTATTACTATACAATCTACCTTTTTTATCTTTTCCTTTAATATTTCTAACTCATAGTGATTGGTATCAACTTCATAACCTAAGCTTTTCAACTTATTAATAGCTTTTTTATCTAAACCATCATTTAAAAGTATTTTTAACATCCTTAAACAACCCCCTATAAATTAATTTTCTCTATTAAAAAAGCCCACACTAACCAAGTAGTGTGGGCTTAAATTTATTTTAATCCTAAAATATCATTTATATTAGTCAACAATTCTTTTATATCCTTAACCTGGCAGTCAGCCATATGCGCTATTCTAAATGTCTCATCTTTTAGCTTTCCATACCCATTAGATATTTGAAATCCTCTTTTCCCAAGTTCTTTATTTAATGCCCCAACGTCTATATTTCTATTATTTTTTATGGTTGTAAGGGTATTTGAATAGTACCCTTTCTCAGGATAAATTTCAAAATATTTTTCTGCCCATTCTCTAACTATCTTAGCCATTTCAATATGCCTATTAAATCTATTTTCTAATCCTTCTACGTTTAATATATAATCTAATTGATAATCTAAAGCATACATATGTGAAATAGATGGAGTTGATGGATACTGATAATCTTTCTTTTTAATATATTTATATAAAGATAATAAATCTAAATATGTCCCCCTAAACTTAACTTTTTCCGCTCTTTCTTTAGCCTTCTCTGAAAATGTACATATTGCCATTCCTGGAGGAAGCCCTAAAGCTTTTTGTGAAGAAGTAATACATATATCTATATTAAGTTTATCAACTTCAA
Source organism: Clostridium sp. LIBA-8553 (assembly GCF_057782465.1). Classification (NCBI taxonomy): domain Bacteria; kingdom Bacillati; phylum Bacillota; class Clostridia; order Eubacteriales; family Clostridiaceae; genus Clostridium; species Clostridium sp. LIBA-8553. The sequence continues at coordinate 3,563,511 of NZ_CM173489.1, read as the reverse complement.
TCTTACTTCCACCTGCGGAACTAACTGTATCAACACAGAATATAACATCTGGATATTTTTTAAGAACTTCGCTTATTGCCTCTAAGTTATTCATCACTCCTGTAGATGTTTCATTATGAGTCACAGTTATTAAATCATATTCACCAGTTTTAAGAACTGAATCAACTAAACTTGCATCAAGTCCTTTTCCCCAAGGGACTTCAAATTTATCCACAGGAACATTATTACTTATCCCCATTTCATACCATCTATCCCCAAAAGCACCCACAGAAAAAACTGCTGCTTTTTTTAGTGTACAACTTCTTATAGCTCCCTCCATTAATCCACTGCCAGAACTTGTTGATAATAATATTTCATTATTAGTAAAAAATATTTTTCTTAAATTATCGCTTATTCTTCTTTGTAATTGAGATGCCTCCTTACTTCTATGCCCAATCATAGGAGTAGCCATTTTTTCTAGAACCTCATCTCTTACCTCAACAGGTCCTGGTATAAATAACTTCTTATGCATCTAATCCCCTCCCTTTGTTTATTCAACGATTATTTTATTTAATAGTATATTACAAATTTTCCTCATTGGTGATAATAAAATTAAGCAAATCTAAAATACTAAATTAAAATTAATATTCACTTAAAATAGTTTTATAAATAAAAAAGAGTTTTATTATTTAAATAATAAAACTCTTTAAAATATTCTTAAATCATATCCTGTAAAATGTTGAATTTATTCTCCATCTCTTTTTCACAAGTTCCACTATGGAACTTACTGCAATTTAAACAGCTTTTACAAGAATTCATTGAAGACACAGCTTCTCTATGTCTAGCTGAATAATCAGAACAATTTTCAGCTATGTCTATAAATTCTTCACTGATAGCCATACAAATTCTCCTTTCTCAGAACAATACTATATATTTAGTATTTTCTAAGAAAGATTTTTTATACTAATTTATTCCTCTTCATCATTCCAAAATAAAACTGACTCTGTTTCTCTACAATACTTTACACATATGCATTGACCTAAATTTCTAGGACAAAGTCTACAAAGACAATTCTCCTCAGTTCCATCACATCTATTATTCTTAAAATCTATACAATACTTACAGTTTATACTTGTTCCAATAGCCATAATAACCCTCCTGCCTATATCTTACATACAGTTAAGTATATCACTTTTAATTGATTCTTTAAAATAAAGTTTTCAATTAATTAACCCATATACAAGCTTAATTATTTAGCTATTTTATTATTTAAATTAAATGTTATTCTTTATTGGTTTCATTTTCTATTTTATCAAAAACAAAATCTTTTAGCATATCATCTTCATCATCAATATATAATTCTTCTTTTAAATCTTCTCTTTCTTGAACATGATCTATTTCCTCACATTCAATCTCCTTAAAAGTTCTATTAAATTCATCCTTTAATATTTCCTCTTCCTTTGCATTAAAATCAATTATTCCTTCTAAACTTTTATTTTTATTATGAGAGTTTTTTTCTTCTTCATTTTTGAATATTTCTTTTTCCTTCATGTTTTTAGTGCTTTCTAAAAGTCCTGTAGTTTCATTAAACTCAATAAAATCTTTCCTATAAGGCTGTATTCCATTAGATTCTTCTTGAGCATATACATCTATTTCTTTTATTAATACTTTTTTTCTATATAAAACTTCTAAGAAAATAAATATACCAATCATAAAAACAAAGGAGATTATATTAACTAAAAACGTTCCATTAACATAACTTATACTTGGAATAAACATTATAAAGAAATATCCTATAGCGGATACAACCGTAAAACCTACTAACATGCTCATAAAAATATATATGACATACCTAGGTATTTCAAAAAAGTATGGTCTTTTTAAGGATTCAATATTTACTATTTTAATAATTAAATATGAAAGATAAATTAATGATGCTGAGATTGATAATAAAATTATCAAAAGTAAAAGTTGTCTTAAAGATGAAAATGTACTAGGATCAAAATCTAAAAGCAATAAATTAAATACCAATAATACTTGTTCTCCAATCATATTTAAAAAGTTTCTTATCCAACTAAGTCTGTCACTAATCAAAATTTTACTTATAGCAAAAAATATAATCATTCCTTCTGCAAAAAATATTGGTAATATTCCTGCTAAGAGTTTATCCTTAACAATTAAATTCATAGTAAAAATTATAGAAGTAAATAGTATTCCAATTGTAAAAAAATAAAATGAACTTATAAATAACTTATCAATACTAAGAATATTTTTATAAGGAAAATAACAAATCATTTTTATTAATATGTTGATTAATATAGGAAATAAAGAAATTCCATAAACAAATATAACTTTAAAAACAAAATATTTTTTTATATTTTCTTCTCCCTTAGAAATATTTTCTCTTATTTCATCTTCTTTATCTTTAAATAAAAATCCAACTATCCAAACTAAAAATAAAAAAAATATAAATTTATCTACATGACTCATAGAAAAACACTTATTCATTATGGTGCTATCTATATTCCCTGCACTTGCTTGAGAAAAATATTTTATAGTGTGATAGTTTCCCATTAAAAAGAAAGAAGAAATTCCTAAAATTATTAATACTATAACTCCTCGTGTCCTATATTTCTTTAATACTAAATTATCTAATAAAACGCTCATATAACTCTCCATTCACAAAAGTATAAGTTCTCTATATTTATACTTTTGAATAGATATTTTTATGATTTTTTTATTGATTTAAGTAGCAAATTTTATTTCACAACATATATTGATATAAAGAATGATTAATTGCTTCTTCATTTTTTTGACTACTCCTCTCCTTAGAAAAGGAAGAAGTGCTTAATACATTCCTTGCTTACTTTGCAAGTTTCCTCCCATCTAAAAAATAAAAAAACAGGTAATTTTACCTGTTTTTTTATTTCTATAAGATAATTTTTCATAAAATTATTTTTGAATTACCTAACAAAAAGCTGGAATAATACCATTAAAATTACTCCTGGTATTCCTAAAATTCCTGCTATTAAAGCTGTTAATAAATTTATTCCAATAGTTATACCAAAATAAGCTCCAAAGTAATTAACAATCATAAGTAGTATAGCACCAAAAATACTATTAATAACTAACCCTATTATCTTCTTCATTGATCCAAATATTAATTTTAAAATTAATACTGCAACAAGCACACCTATAATTAGAAGAATTATATCATCTAACGATAAAGCTCCTATATCCATAAACATACCACCTTTTTAAATTATACTTATCTTGGCATTCTTAAATATATGTTCTAAGCTAACTTTTATACCTCTTTTTTTAGCCTCTCTTATGAGGTATTCATATCTAGCATTAATATCTTGCTCTTTATATATTAAAGAATCTATAAGTTTATCATCATAAGCATTTTGAAAAGCTGATCTTGCAACCTCCATTTCTAATATGGTTTGCTCAATAGCTTTTAATATCTCCTGATCCTCATTTGAGTAATCTATTTTTTTTATTAAGTAATCAGAAATTTTCTTTTTATCCATACCAACACCTCCAACTTGTTCTTTTGAAATTATATCCAAAATGTCCAAGTTATATTCCAGTGTTATAAATTTTTTGACTTTTACCTAAATAACTGTTCTACCCTCTAATGCCTTAGATAAAGTTACTTCATCTGCGTACTCTAAATCTCCACCAACAGGTATTCCAGCCGCAATTCTAGTAACCTTAACATCTAATGGTTTTAATATCTTTGAAATATACATAGCAGTAGCTTCCCCTTCAATAGTAGGGTTGGTTGCCACTATAACTTCTTTTACATCTCCACTCATTCTTGCTACTAACTCTCTTATTCTTATATCTTGTGGGCCTCTTCCTTGCATTGGAGAAATCGTTCCATGTAAAACATGATACAATCCATTAAACTCTTTAACTTTTTCCATTGTCATTATATCTTTAGGTTGTTCAACGACACATATTATATCTTTTTCTCTATTAGGATTTGAACATATTGCACATGGATCTGTATCTGTAAAGTTTCCACATACTGAACAGTATTTTATAGTTCCTCTTGCTTTTATTAAAGCATTTGCAAACTCCTCTACCTCATCCTTTGGCAGATTTAAAATATGTAAAGTTAACCTTTGAGCTGATTTCTTACCTATACTAGGTAACTTAGCGAACTCTTCAATTAACTTCTCTATGGCTACTGGATAAAATTCCATCCTTTTTCCTCCTTTTATTTAGACTAAACTCTCTCTATTTATAAAAAACTCCGCTGAGAAGTTTCAGCAGAGTTTTTAAATTTAATAAGTATTTCTATTAGAATAATCCTGGCATTCCCATTCCGCCAGTTAATTTACCCATCTTTTCTGAAGTTTCTTCAGAAGCTTTTTCTAAAGCTTGCTTAACAGCTGAGAAAACTAGATCTTCTAACATTTCAACATCATCTGGATCTACAACTTCTGGTTCTATATTAAGTGCAATTAATTCTTTCTTTCCGTTAACTTTTGCGACAACTGCACCACCGCCAGCTGAACCTTCGAATTCTGATGCCTCGATTTCCTCTTGCATTGATTGCATTTGCTTTTGAAGCATTTGTGCTTGCTTCATTAAATTATTCATATTTCCCATTCCGCCTGGAAATCCACCTCTTGCCATACTTACATCCTCCTTAAAAATTAACTCTTTAATATTATATAGTATTTTTGAAGAATTTACTATATTATTAGATTATATGCTTAAGCGCTATTTTGTTACTATTTTTTTATGCTATTCTTCGACTATTTCTAGTCCATCACCCATAATTCCTGAAAGTCTAGCTTCTAAATCTGCTTCTTCAACTTTTTCTTGTTCTGTGCCTTGTTCAACGCTATAAACAACTCTTACAGGCTCTTTTAAAACTTCCGAAAATACATCATTTACAACTTTAGAGAAATCATGTTTTTCAAGTCTTTCCTTATTGTGTCTATACTCATAAGTATATCTAAACTCAACAACCCCTTTATTACAAGAAACATTGCTTATTCCTCTTGCTAAAGCTATGTACACCATATACTTGCCTCTACTCTTAAAAGTTTCAAGAATATCCTTCCAAACTTTTCTTAAGTATTCAGGAGTTAATGTCGAATTTTCATTTACAGCTTCATAATTATTTAAACTTTGAGAATCAGCTTGTTTTCTAAGGCTATTAGTAGAATTTTTACTAACATCTTGATTAGAAACTTCAGATTTAACATTCTCTAAATTAGTATTAACTTTTATATTACCACTTTTTATCATTTGTTCTAGTTTATTTATTCTAGCAAGCATAACTTCCTTAGAAGTATCATACTCTATTTTACACATTTTTATTACTGCAAGTTCTAAATAAACTCTAGCCTGCTTGCTAAGCTTAGCATCTTCATCACACTCTTGCATAATTCTTATGCATCTCATGATTTCTTCAACCTTTAACTTAGCACCTTGTACTTTAAGTTTTTCTATATTCTCTTCTGCAGTATCTAAAACTTCTTCAGGATTTGAAGTTACCTTTATCATCAATAAGTTTCTATAATGAACTATTAAATCTTTTATGAAAAGAGTCATATCCTTTCCTGTAAGAACTAATTCCTCTATGATTTCCATAGCACTCTCTATATCTCTCTTTATTATAGAGTCTACTATCTTAAATAAATTATCATTAGTTACAAGGCCTAGCATAGAAACTAGTTCATCATAATCTACCTTACCATCCCCTATGGAAATAGCTTGATCTAAGATACTTAAGGAGTCTCTCATAGCTCCATCTGATACTCTAGCTACAAGATCTAAACTTTTATCATCACAGAATACTCCTTGCTCCGTAACTATTTTTCTAAGTCTTCCTGTTATATCTTTTCTACTAATTCTCTTAAAGTCAAATCTTTGACATCTTGATAGTATAGTTATAGGTAATTTTTGAGGATCCGTTGTTGCTAGTATAAATACTACATTCTTCGGTGGCTCTTCTAAAGTTTTTAAAAATGCATTAACTGCACCAATAGAAAGCATGTGAACCTCATCCATTATATAAACCTTAAATCTAGCTTCTTGAGGTGGATATTGAACATCATCAATTATATCCCTTATGTTATCTACCCCGTTGTTTGAAGCTGCATCAAGTTCTGTTATGTCTATTGCTAATCCTTCATTTATTTTTTTACACATCTCACACTGATTACAAGGCTCCCCATCCTTTAAATCTAGACAGTTTAAAGCCTTAGCCATTACCTTAGCCGTAGAGGTTTTACCAGTTCCTCTAGTACCACAAAATAAGTACGCATGAGCTGTTCTTTCATTTATTATTTGATTTTTTAGTGTAGTGGTTATATGTTCTTGACCTACAACATCATTAAAGGTTTGTGGTCTCCACTCTCTATACAAAGCTTTATATGCCAAATTATTCACCTCTCTAAGCCTGTATTAACATATAATTATTATACATCAAAACAAACCATAATACCTATCATGCTTAATTTATATTTTTCTTAGTTAAACTATTATATCATGATTAATATTTTCTTTTTCTAAAATAATATATAATTAACTTAATAATATAATTTAGTTAACCTTGAAAGGATTTTTATATGTTTTCTATAATTGTTGCTAAAAGTATTAATAATATCATTGGAGTTAATAACTCTATGCCTTGGAATATTCATTCAGACTTAAAAAGGTTTAAGGAACTTACTATGGGTAAAAAGATATTAATGGGAAGAAAAACTTTTGAATCACTTCCTTGTGTATTACCTGGAAGAACTCATTTAATATTAACTACAAATAAAAACTTTTCTTATGACCATAAGGACGTAATTATTTATAATGATTTAAATGAACTCATTGAAGAGTATAAAGACATTAAAGAAGAAATCTTTGTAATAGGTGGAGGAAAAATATATTCTGAACTTTTAAAATATGCTTCAAAATTATATATAACTGAAGTCTTAAAGGAATTTGAAGGAGATACTTATTTTCCTCAAGTAGATTATTCTGATTGGATAAAAACCTATGAAAGCCTTATTTATAAGGAAAATAATATTGCTTTTAAATTTTTAGATTATACAAGAATTGTATGAGCTTGTACTTCAAGTGTGGATAAATCTGCAAACTCAGAACCGTTATCTTCAGTTATATTTTTTTAAAACTTAGCTAAATTGTTCGCTAAATAAGATACGGTTTCTATTAAGATCCTCTAAAACTGCTATAGCAGTTTTAGAGGCAATATCAAATAACATAGCATATCTGGTTTTACATTTTTAAGTATTTATTTTTCTTTCTTTAAATTCAACTTATTCCAAGTTTGAGGTATAAATAAAATTAATAAACCAATTAATAAAAATATTATAGTTTTAACAAATAATTGGTTTATATTAATATTTTTTAAAAGAAACCCCAAACTAGTATAATTATAAATTATTTTTGTAAAAATCCAAGCTAATAAACTTGAAAGAAGATATTTCATACTTACATCTCCAATCTTTATAAAAATTTATCTTTTGAATAATAGAAATTACTATATTATTAAATTTTTAATACTCTATATACTGTAAGATTTACTTAATATTGTTAATTTAAATTTATAATAGCTGTTCAACTTTAAATTAGCAATATATTTTGTTAAACTGGTCATATTTAATGCTTAACTGGTCATTAAAAATTAATTAAATAATCACTATATACTATTTTCTTTTATAATTTTTATTTTAATCCTAGGTCTTTTAGAGCTCTGTATGCAGTAGCTCTACTTAATCTAGTTTGTTTAACTATATCCACTATCTTATATCCTTCCTTGTAAAGTAACCATACTATATCAGTATTATCATTCCTTTTAAATTGCCTTTCTCTAGTCTTAGCACTTCTTAAACCTTCTTTTGTCCTTTGGTTTATTTTCTAGTTGGCTTAACCCACTCATAACAGTTAACCAAAAGCTATTATATGAATTATCACTTGATGTATCTAACCAAGTATCTTTAATACTCTTTATACTAACGTCTTTCCCTTTTATTCTACCTACTTAACTTTTTTTCTTAACTTTAATATAACTTTTTACTTAATTATTTAACATGCTTCTTCTAAAGCATTAGATTCATTTTTTCTAAAAATTATTGTAGCTAAAACGCCTCCAATTATAGCTGGAATAACCCAGTTAAATCCTAAATTTGCAAAAGGTAGCTTATGAATTAAATCTATTTTAAATCCTAAACTATCAATAACAGTAAGTAAACTTACTAAAAGAGTAGCATAAGCTGCACCCTTTACTATCATATTGTTAGTAAAAAACTTTTCAAATATATTGATTATTACTAATAATATAGAAACTGGGTAAAGTAAACTTAATATAGGTACTGCTATTGCTATTATTTTATCTACTCCTAAATTAGAAGCTATTGCACTGAAAATACATATTAAAATTACTATGCACTCATATTTTACCTTTTTATTAGTTACATCCTCAAAATACTTACTTGTAACAGAAGTTAATCCTACAGCAGTTGTAAGGCAAGCAAGTCCTATTACTATTGCTAATATAATAGTTCCTGTAGAACCTAAAATTGCATTAGTTATATTCATAAGTAATGTAGTTTGAGAAATATTACTATCATATAATGTTGAAGCTGTAGCCCCTAAGTATGTTAATCCTCCATAAACCATAGCAAGTCCAATACATGCAATTAAAGAAGATTTTATTGTAAGCTTTCTATTTTCCTTTTTATCCTTATATCCTTTGCTTGCAAATGAAGCTATAACAAGTGCTACAATTCCTCCAGTACCTAAAGCATCCATTGTCTGATATCCTTGAGTAATTCCATTTATAAATAATTCTCCTGAATTAACTTTTTCTAATTCTCCAATAGGATTCATAATTCCTTTTATTATTAATACTGCTAATGATAATAATAATAAAGGTGTTAAAATTTTTCCTATTATGTCCATAACCTTATTAGGTTTTATTGTTAATATAATTACTGTTAAAAAGAATATTATAGAAAATACATATGGATTAATATTTCCTAATAATGGTGAAATACTGGCTTCAAATGTTGTTGCAGCAGTTCTTGGGACTACAAGTATAGGCCCCAAACAAAGCATAATTAAAACTTCTAATGTAATACCAAACTTTTTACCAGCTCTTCCTATAACCCCTTGGAATGATCCTGTTTTAGAAACAGCAATTATTGATAAAAATATTATTCCTACGTCGGATATTATAAATCCTAAAAAACTTACTAACCACTGATTTCCTGACGTTAATCCTATGTATGGAGGGAATATTAAATTTCCTGCTCCAAAGAATATAGAAAATAATGCAAATCCTATTATCAATATATCTTTCTTTTTATTCATGTCTTTTTTCCAACCCCAATCTAATTAATTTATATTTTTCATATAAAAAAGCCACATAGTGTAAAACTATGTGGCCTTAGTTGCCTCGGATTAAAAGAAGCCACATAGTGTTTATCTATGTGGCTCTACATGCATTTTAAACTTAGCCATCATAGATACAAACTTCTAGCTTGCATCTATGATTAGTATGTATCATAAACACAAACTTAACTATAATAGCTAAAGTAAAAGGTATTTAATTTTAAAGCTCTAGTTAAGTTTAAATTATTCATATTACCATACTCTCCGTTTTTTTAATTTATTATATTAATAGTATTTTAATTGCTTAAATATAAAAAGTCAATAAAAAATAATAATATAATATCAAAATAACTTAATAAAATCTGTAAATAAGATAAAAAATACATTCATAAATTTAATTGTTAGAGTTTGATACAATCTCATTATCTAAATTTTAATATATAAACTTTTAGCATCCAGCATAATATAATAAAATCTTATCTACTATATTAGCTATTTCTTTGTTAGATTTGATAAATTTATTTGCATTATTTTTTATAGCTTCTTTATCTTCAGAACTTTTTATTATTTCTAAAGATTCTTTAGCATTATTTAAATTATTTAATATATCTTCATTATAAAAAGCAAACTCTTCTGGAACATTTAAACTTGTGAAATCATCGATTAAACATTGAAAAAAATTATTTGATTTATCTAACTCTTCAATCATGATATCATTCAATTCTCCTGTTTCAGATATAGTTCTCATATTTTTTATTGAACCATCTACACTTATGTTAACAATAGTTGATGAAAGCTTGTCTATATACTCTTCTTCACTTTTATATCTTTCTTCTTCGGTTGTTTTTTCTACAGGACTATTTTTTACATTCTTTTCATCGCCTGTACTTCCACATCCAAGCATGAATAATGATAAAGTCGCTGATAATATTCCCACCAAAATTTTTTTTCCCATAAAATCCTCCGTAAAACTACATTTTTATCATAAGTTGACGTATACAATTATACCAATAAGTCTAAAACCTATTTATTAATTATTCGTAAACATATAGAAAATATAATTTTACAAATAAAAAAACTTTTAACTAAATTAGTTAAAAGTTTAAATACATAATAAAACCGTGCACCTCACTTCGACAATAGTTTATGGACGTTACCTATGCAGTTAGCTCAAGCCAGACTGATCCACGGCACATGAAAATGACTGCTTATCGCTGCTTCCTTCCGGACCTGACGAGGTTCACAGGTTTTCATTGCGTGGGGCCCAACTCTCAACACCACTTACATAGGGCAGACTCCACAAACTAGAGCCTCCATGAGGACTTCGATCCTGCTATAGCGGATTGCAGGTTACAGGGCACCGCTAACTCCCCATCTAGCACGGCATGGCGGAGAGAGAGGGATTTGAACCCTCGGTAGAGTTTCCCCTACACACGCGTTCCAGGCGTGCTCCTTCGACCACTCGGACATCTCTCCATAATAAATGTTAATTTGTAATACTTTTTCATTCTAACATATAAGTCTATCCAATTCAATACTGAAAGCTTAATTAAATTATTACATTTATATACTTAATTTTACTATAAATGAAATTTTCAATATTTTTTTACGTTTAAAGTTAAAATAATAAAACTTATAAATAATTTGAATATATTTATAAGTTTTATTTTAATTTACTTTTAATAAATTATTATCTTAAAATTTAATTTATAAATATACCTCTTTTTTCTTCTTTGCTCTTATAATAATAAATATTATAGCTCCTATTCCAACTACTATTCCTAATAGGCTTATTAGCTGAGCAACTCTAATATTCATAAAATATAAGCTATCTGTTCTTAATCCTTCAATAAAGAATCTTCCTAATGAATATAGCGCTATATAAGCTGAAATAACCACACCTTTATATTTATTTGTAATATTATATAAGATTATCATTAATATAATAGCGACAAGTATATCCCATATGCTCTCATATAAAAATGTAGGATGATAATAACTTCCGTTTATGTACATTCCTTTTTGAATAAACTCTGGAAACTTACTTATAAATTCGCTACTAACAGGTCCCCCATGAGCTTCTTGGTTAAAAAAGTTTCCCCATCTGCCTATTCCTTGAGCTAATATAAAAGCTGGTGCTACAATATCTGCATAAGCTAGAAAATCTATTTTTTTAACTTTACAATAAATAAATGCAGTTAAAAAAGCTCCTATTATTCCCCCATGAATAGCTAATCCACCTTGTCTTATGTTTATCATTTCCCAAAAGCTATGATAATTTTCAAGTTCAAAAAGCACATAATATGCTCTAGCTCCTATAATAGCAAAAGGGAAACACCATAAAAACAAATCAAGTATAACATCAAAGTCTAAATTCTTTTTCTTAGCATTAATACTTACTAATGTCATTGCTATTAGAATTCCTAAGGCGATTATTATACCATACCATCTAACCTCAAAACTACCAATTGAAAATGCTACTGGATTCATCTAATACCTCCAATTTCTTTTAGTTTTTATAATAATACAGAAAAATTATTAAGTAAATATGTATCCCAAGCTCTTTAAAAGTAAAAAATCTAAAAAGTAATTAAAACATTAGTTACTTTTTAGATCTTATATAAAATAAACCTACTAAAATATTTTATTTATAATATCTTTATGTGAATTTTAATTTAAAACATAACCTTTATTTAAAAACTCTTATTGCAAAGTATCGGTATAGAATATATTTATTAATGGTATTTTTATCTCTTCTCCGGCATTATTCTTAATTGTTTTAGATTCAACTAATCCCTTAACTTTTATTTCACTTCCATTAGCTAAATCAGGTAAATCACCTTCACATAATATGCCTAAATAAGTTGAATCAACTATACAACAAGTCATTTCTATTTGTGTTATTGCAAATTCACCCTTTTCGTATAAATCACTAACATATAAAAGTCCTTCTATAGAAATTTCTTTTCCTATATAGTCATCTAAGTGAATTATTAATTCTTCTACAGAGTTATGAAAATTTTCTTCTGTAAAAACTAAAGCTTCTTCAATATTTACAGCATCATGAGAGTGACTATGATTATGGCTTAAATCCTTATGTCTATCATGATATAATTTAACTCCTTTTAAACTCAAAGAAACTTGATTAATATTTAGTCCATTAGCTATATTTAAAATTACTAAAGCAAAAATAAATATAATGTATCCTGCCTTAAAAAATTTTCTAGTAGATGCCTTGAAAATATTAAAAAACTGAATAATTAAAAGTAAAAGTAATATTATTGTAGCTAAAATCATATATGCTTTCATATCTCTTGATATAATCAAAAAAATTTTTTCATTAAGTAACATTTTTATAATTATAAATTCAAAACAAAATAATATAAGAAACCATATGAATTCACTAAAATTAAACTTTCTCATATAATTTCCTCCCTAAAATACCAAAGCTGAAGCTATAAAACAAAGTGAAAAGACTACAAATAAAAGCTTAATTACAAAGGATTTTTTAAATACTGAAAATAACATTATTGTGTTTTTTAGATCTATCATAGGTCCTATAATTAAAAATCCAGTTATTGACCCTAAAGAAAATCTGTTCATAAAAGTACTAGCAACAAAAGCATCAGCTTCTGAACATAAGGAAATTAAGAATGAAAATATCATTAGTATTATTATTGATAACACTGTACTATTTTCAAAATAAAAAATACTCTCCCTTGGCACAAAAGTTTGAAATAATGCTGCCAAGGTAGCACCAATTATAAAATACTTACCTATTTCATAAAATTCAATGGAGGTATGCTTTAAAAGCCTTATTGGCTTACTAGAATCATCATCTATTTCTGAACAGCCACAAAGACACCTACCCTCTAAATCTAAAACTTTATCTTCTCTTAAAATATTATTTCCTTCACTTAAACAAAGCATTAGTAATCCAGCTATAACTGCTACTCCAAAACCAATTCCTACTCTCAACAATACTACTTTTATGTTTCCATCAAAGGCGTAATATGTTGATAAAATAACTAAAGGATTAACTATTGGCGCAGCTAACATATAAGTTATTCCTACATTTATAGGAACATTTTTACTTAACAAACCCTTAGTTATAGGTACAGTTGCACACTCACAAACTGGTAAAAAAACACCTATTAAACCAGCTTGAATTGAACCTAACAATTTATTTTTAGATATTATTTTATTAAAGATATTATTTGAAATATAAACTTGCATAAAGGAAGAGAGCACTGCCCCTATAAGTATAAAAGGCAGCGCTTCTATTACTATACTAGAAAAAATTATAGAAAATTTATTTAAAAGCTCCATACTTATCCCATCATCCTATTTATAAGTCTATCTTTATTAAAATTCATATTTCTCTCTTCCTTGCCTATACAATTTACTATATGTGCATTAGGATTAAATCTTCCTATCATTTCTTTATATTCTTTTAAAGAGTTTGGACTTATTTCATTGCATTTATTTAAAACAATAAGATTACTTAAGGATATGTTAGGTATTATCATTGATGGTATATTCTTTAAAAACATATTAAAAGTTGTCATATCTATTAAATTAACTATAAGCCCAATCTTTAAATATTCTTTAAGCTCTCCATTTCTAATTTTCTCTATAAAGCTTTTTGTTTCTCCAGCACCGTTACATTCAATTAAAATTCTCCTAGGCGCATAAAATTTTATACTTCTTATTAAGTCTTCTTCATTTATTTCATCCATGCTAGGAAAATACTTTATATTAATATTTCTATTAATTTTATTTGTAAATAAAGCTTCTTTTCCTGATTCACATTGTATTATTAATATTTCTTCTTTAGAAAAATCATCTAAAATATGATTTATAAAAGATGTTTTACCTGATGATAAAAAACCTGTAATCAAATCAACAGAACACTTTCTCACCTAAGCCCTCCCCCTTATTATTATGAAAATAACTTATCTATGCTATCTTTATTTAAATTTCTTCCTATAACACAAACTCTTCCTGTGTAATCACTTTTATAATCAACTATGGAAATATCATTTGGCACAAAATCAAATTTAAACCATTTATCATCTTTAGACTTAATTATTCCCTTTGCTCTTAAAACCTCACCATGTTTGTTATTTTGAAATTCATTTAAAATTTTTAGTAACTCAGAGTACTCAAAAGTTTTTGGTGTTTCCACTCCCCAATTTTCAAAAAACTCTGGCGCAGATATCCTTCTTAATCCAATTCCCCTAGGCTTTTTAATACTTGTATTATTTATTAAAGACTCAACCTTTCTTTCAGATACCTGAATTATCCTTTCAGCACTTAACTTCCCTAACTCAGTAGTTATAATATTAGCCTTACTATTTACATTTTTTATTTTATTGCACAAATCAGTAATTTCATCATTAGAAAGTTTCTCTACTCTAGTTAGTATTATGGTATTAGCATTAACTAACTGACTTCTATAAAAATCACCAAAGTTTCTCATATACATATCAACATTTTGAGCATCAACCATAGTAATTCTCATATTTATTCTTAGTCCTTCTATACCAGCCTCATTTATTGACTCAATAACTTGAGAAAAGTTAGCTACTCCAGAAGGCTCTATTATAATTCTGTCAGGTCTATAATTTGAAATTATATCTAATATATTCTGCTTAAAATCGCCCTTTATTGTACAACATATGCAACCTGAATTAATTTCTTTTACTTCAATTCTTCTATCTTGAAGTAATGCTCCATCAATCCCAACCTCTCCATATTCATTCTCTACAATAGCTACCTTCTCATTCTCCACTAATTTATCTAAAATCTTTTTTATTAAAGTGGTTTTACCAGCTCCTAGGAATCCAGAAATTATATCTACTTTCATTTGAATCCTCCCAATATAGCAACAATATTCTTATTGATTATATTCTTAAAATAAAAGGATTATTACTTTAAGTAATAATCCTATAAAGGCTATTTAAATATATATAAATAAAAGACTATGTTTTAAAACACCATTGGTTTTCAGATAAAGCAAAAAAGCCTAAACAAGATTTTTATCTTGCTTAAGCTTTTTTCTTTAAATACCACCAAAAACCTATTATTATTTTATATTAAACGTTGAATTTCCTGAAATCCATTCATTTACATCCTTATTCACTACAACATTTCCATTTGCTATTACCTTTATATTTGCAGGTTTATAGTCATCTCCAAATTCCGTGAATTTACTTTTTCTAATCCACATATCTTGTATATCGTCAATTTTTAAATTTTTATCTTTTAACTTAAAAGTATAAGTATCTTGACTTCCAGTCATAAAATCATTTCCAGGGTTGTCCATTTTCCATTCTTGAGTTTGTCCATCTTTTGTTTTAACTCCAAAATACATGTAGTCATCTGTTCCAGCATACTTTTCACCACTAGTTGTTATATAAGCTACTAATTCATTTACATTTTTGTTAGCTGATGAATCATTTCCATCTGATACATCATGTAAAAATCTATATATATACCCAGATGTTCCTTTTTGAGAATTTGCTAAAGCTACTCTTGCTGCATAATCCCAGTCGTCCCAACTGCGACTCATATTAGCATGACTATAATATAAATCTTTTGCCGTTTTAGCAAAACTTCTAACAAATTCTTTTGACCATGAATTGAAATCTTCATTTGTTAATATATTAGAATAAAAAGCATCATTAGTTTTACTTCCTGTTGTATTTATCTTATACTGATCTTTTCTCTCTTCTACAAAAGTTTCAAATTTAACATGTCCTGGACTATCAACTGCAGTTACGTTAGCAGCATGATATGGAGTATCTGCATCTCCAAAATAATGCATTGCTTCTCCAAGATAAAAAGTGGCTTGCTTATAATTTCCTTTTTTCCATTCATATCTAGCTAATGCTGAAAATTTCCTTATTTGTGATTCTGCTGTATCTGGTATGGAATAAGATAAGTACCACTTATTGTCATTTGTGAAATTATTGTCTGTATCAGGATCCCAGAAGTGATCTTGATATAAGTCATAGGCATTCTTATCATAATCAGGATAAGTAGACCCAAGTTGAAGATCATGCATGTTCTGTTTTAAAATCTCTAAATTATTTCTTATACCTTCTGATTCATTGCTTGATAAATCGTTTTCTAGGATTGTAACACCTTGAGTTGCAATCATAGCATGAGTTCCTGTTCCATCAGCCTTTCCATCCCAAGCATAGACTTTAGTTGTACGCACAGCCCATAGGCTAGTTGCTATAGTTGCACAAATAAGTACTTTATAAATTTTTCTTTTCATTTTTTATCCCCCGTCATTGTTTTAAGCTTAAATCTCCCCTTTGTTTGATAACGATTAATACTTGTATTGAAATTATACCATAAATTTACCAGCAACTCACTAGAAAATTGAATATTTTTTAAATAAATTTTAAATATAATTCAAACTCCAATAATAATTAATTCATTCTTTTCTATGAAAGCCTTTATTTTTAGCTAAATCTATATAAAAATTTATATTTAATAGTGTTATAATAACTTAAACATTGTTTTTAATTTAATTTAAAAATTTTAGACATAATATAAGGGATGGAATAAAATTTGAAATAAATTATAAAACAAAGGATTTGAAAAATATGAATGATAAAAATTTAGAATTAAAGGCAGGATTTAATTTAGAAAATAGTTATTCAACTCTTCCAAGTATATTTTTTAGTGAACAAAATCCTAAGGGTTCAAAAAATCCAAAACTTATTAAATTTAATTCCTCTCTTGCAAGGGAACTTGGACTTAATGAAGAAGTTTTAAATAGTGATTTTTGGCTTAATATATTTGCAGGAAATAAAACTTTTGAAGAAATTAAGCCAATTGCTCAAGCCTATGCTGGCCATCAATTTGGTCATTTTACAATGTTAGGTGATGGTAGAGCAGTTCTATTAGGTGAACATATATCTAAAGATGGAAAAAGATTTGATATTCAGCTTAAAGGTTCAGGAAGAACTATATATTCAAGAGGTGGAGACGGAAAAGCAGCTCTTGCTCCTATGCTTAGAGAATATATAATAAGTGAAGGAATGTATGGCCTTGGAATTCCTACTACTAGAAGTCTCGCTGTTGTTGATACTGGCGAGGAAATAATAAGACAAAAATTTGAAACTGGTGCTATATTAACTAGAATAGCATCTAGTCATATTAGAGTAGGTACCTTTGCTTATGCGGCACATTGGGGAACTCCAGAGGATATTAAAGCCCTTGCGGATTACACTATTAGAAGACATTTTCCTCACATAGAGAATAGTGAAAATAAATATATATTATTCCTTGAAGAAGTAATAAATCTTCAAGCAAGGCTTATATCACAATGGCAGAGCGTTGGATTTATTCATGGAGTAATGAATACTGATAACGTAGCTATTTCTGGTGAAACTATAGACTATGGTCCATGTGCATTTATGGATACATATAATATTAATACAGTATTTAGTTCTATTGATGTTGCTGGAAGATATGCCTATGGAAATCAACCTAGCATAGCTATGTGGAATCTAGCTAGATTCTCAGAAACGTTACTTCCTCTCTTAAGCAATAATTTAGAAGAGGCAATTGAAATTGCAGGAAAATCAGTATCAAACTTTTCTAAAATATATAAAGATTATTGGCTTGATAAGATGAGAGCTAAACTTGGTTTATTTAATAAAAAGCCTGAAGATGAATCATTAATTGAAGGTCTTTTAAGTACAATGCAAAAATACGGTGCTGATTATACTAATACTTTTGTATCATTAACTCTTAACAAAATTGAAAATGAAGTAATTTTTAATACTGAAGAATTTAAAACTTGGTACACTCTTTGGAAGAATCGATTAAAAGAAGAAAATAAATCAAAAGAGGATATACAGAACTTAATGATGAAAAATAATCCTTATATAATTCCTAGAAACCATAGAGTAGAAGAAGCTTTAAAAAGTGCTGAAAAAGGAGATTATACTGTTATGAATAATCTTTTAGAGGCATTAAGAAATCCTTATAACTATTCTAAAACCTTAGAATATTATACTAGATTACCTGAAAAAACTAATATTCCTTATGTAACTTACTGCGGAACTTAAAAAATTTTTACTATAAATAAAAATGGTCTACTTACATGATTAATTGAAGTAGACCATTCTTTTTATTCTTTCTTAAAATATATTAATTACTTCCACATCCTGACTTCCTGTAACTTCAATCAGCTCATTATACATGGCAAGAATCTCTTCTCCATAAGTTTCACTTGGAGCCCAACTTTTACTTAAATCAATTACTGATTCAGCCTTTCCATGTATTGAAGGAAAGTGCCTAGGATCATTTGTCTCAACCTTTGGATATCCTTCAGCTCCTGCATATAAAGCTAAATGATCTAGATGAGCTTTTACTCCCTCACTCCAACTTTTAAACTTCATGTGAGCATTAGGGTCTTTATCACTTCCACCTTTCTTAGTTTTTAACCCACAAGGATTATGATATGAAGCATCTAAAACTCCACCAAAATTACCATAAGCGGTTTCTTTAGCGGCTTGTACATAAGCTAAAGCTGGATTTACATTGCCATGTTCAGCTGAATATTCCCAATACAAATCAGCTAATTCAATAAACTCACTAGTAGCTCCTTTTACCTCAGCCCATCTCTTAGCATGGTCAGCTGTTATAAAAACATTTGAAACTATAGGAACATTTTCTTCTGTTTCTATCTCTATATTTATATTTTGTGCTTCAGTTATATTAATCACATCAATATTTATAAGTGTCAACATTATAAGTATTGATACTAATAAGGTCTCTATGCTAAATTGATCTTCATTCACAAGAAGTCCTCCTAATACAATTACATAATATTCTCTCTAAAATAATATGCCTCTTGATCTTCATTTATGTAAAAAAGTGAACTCAAAATTTGAGTTCACTTTAAATAGTTAATTTTTATTTATAAATTCCCAAAGAACTAAAATTAAACATCCAACTAAATAACATAAAATATCTTTTATATCAAAGGATGTTCCTATAAGTATCGTGAAGAACCTGCTATTTTGAAGATTTAATAATTCAACAATTTTAAAGTATTGTAGAATTTCAACTAAAACACCAAATAAGAATATATAAAAAGGTAAAAATCTTATTTTTCTTCCTACTAATCCTCTTATGAATGTGTATATTACTATTACAACTAGAATATCACCAATATAAGGTCTAATAAAATTATCTTTAATAAAAAGCGCAATAAAAACCTCAACTATTAGTAATATAAAAAATGTAAATAAATATTTTTTATTTATTTTCATGAAAACACTTCTTTCACATTATTCTATGTAATTATTGCTTAAAACTTTAACTTTTATCTATTGTTATTTTCTAATTCTTAAATCTATTTATTAATTATATAATATAAACAAAATCAGTAAGTAAAGCTTTACTTACTGATTTAAAAAAATATTATTATGAAACCTTTAATGATCTTACTTTACATTCTTTTTGTAAATAATTATCCTTAATATAATCGAAAACTTCCTTATAATCTTCTTCACCATATTTTTTAACTAACATAACATTTAAGCTTGTACCAAACCATACTCTACAGAAAGAAGGATCTATCATTAGTTTTGCCCCTTCTTTACCACTTATTTTTACATTCTTATCTTCTAATAATTTGTTAAAGTGGTTTATAAGTCCCATCATTATTCTGTCACCCATTTTAGGATCTTCATCAGCTATTGTAACAAAATAATATGACCAAGCATATAAAAGATTTTCTTCTATAGCTATTCCAGCAACTTTTTCCCCTATAGTTTCATTAAAGCATCTATGCATATAGTAAGATAATTTCTTTATGTTTTCATCAAACTTCTTTTCATAGAAATTTATTTCATATCCTACCATCATGTCTAATTTATTCATAACGCACCCCCACCAATATTTGTATTTTCAGTATAACATAAAAAGGGTAAGTAAATCATTACTTACCCACGTCTATCTTTGAAAAATTCTGTTAATATTTTACTACAACTCTCATCATTCTCCCAATTAACTTCAAGAAAATGATTTAAATTAGGATTTTGAAGAATATTAACTATAGAACCAGCAGCTCCAGTTGTATCATCAAAGGTTCCTATATAAATTTTAGAAATTCTACTTTGAAGAATTGCACCAGCACACATAGGACAAGGTTCTAATGTTACATACATCTCACATCCATGAAGTCTCCAGTTATTAAGTTTATTACAAGCTTCTCTTATAGCAAGGATCTCTGCATGAGCTGTTGGATCATTTAAGCTCTCTTTTAAGTTATGGGCCTTTGCAATAACTTTCCCATCTTTGACGATTACAACACCTACAGGAACCTCTCCTTTTTTTCTAGCCTTTTCTGCCTCTTCCAAAGCTAAACTAAGCACTATTAACTCTCCTCTTGTTCTCTCTTATATGTGTAAACTCTAACTTTTTTTATTCTGTTTCTATCTAATTCTTCAACAATGACTCTAATATTATTTGTTTTTATTTCTTCTCCAACCTCAGGCATTCTTCCTAAATATCCTATGACATAACCTCCAATAGAATCAAATTCTTCAGACTCTATATCAAAGCCTATCATATCACTTAAATCTGAAAGTCTTGTGCTACCATCTACTACGAACTCATTTTCCTTGATAACTTCTATATCCTTATCTCTCTCATCATATTCATCTTCAATATCTCCTACGATTTCTTCTATTAAGTCCTCAATAGTAACTATACCTACTGTTCCACCATATTCATCTAATACTACAGATATATGATTTCTAGTTGTCTTCATTTCTGAGAATAATTCTGTTATCTTCTTAAATTCAAATGTTCTAAATGGCTCTCTCATGTACTTAGTTACATCAAAGTTTTCTTCATCACTATCTAAAAGAATTAAATCTTTAATATATAATATACCAACTATATCATCTATTGATTCATTGTAAACTGGTATTCTTGAAAACTGTTCTTCTTTTATAACTTTTAATATCTCTTCATAAGTAGCTGTTACATTAACTGCAACAACATTTACTCTTTGAACCATTATATCTTTTACTTGAAGGTCTCCAAATTCAAAAACATTAAATATCATTTCTTTTTCTTCAACCTCTAGAACACCTTCTTCTTCACTTACGTCAACCATTGTTTTTAATTCTTCTTCTGTTATAAATGGCTCACTTTTATTTAAATCACCGCCTAGTAATTTTACCATTAATGATGATATTGAAGAGAATAACCACACCAATGGTTTAAAAACTATAACAACTATATTTATTATAGGCGCCACAAATAAAGAAACTTTTTCTGCATTTTGCTTAGCTAATGACTTAGGTGTTATTTCACCAAAAATTAAAATAAGAATAGTCATAACACCAGTTGCTAAAGCAACTCCACCATCACCAAAAATTCTATAAGCAAGTGTTGATGCTAATGATGATGCACCTATGTTGACTATATTATTTCCTATCAATATTCCACCTAATAATTTATTAGGATCTTCTAATAATTTTTCTAATAATTTAGCTCCCTTTACCCCTTCATCAACCATATGTCTTATTCTAATTCTACTTAAAGACATTAAGGCAGTTTCTGATGCTGAGAAAAATCCTGATAGTACTATTAATACTATAAGAAGCACAATTTGAAACGTATATTGGTCCAAATAAACCACTCCTATTATTTTATATATTTTTCTTCTTTTTTTTATTTTCCTTATCTAATATTATATTATACAAAATTTTCATATTGAATATATTTTTATAAATATTTAAAAAACTCCATATAAATATGGAGTTTTTTTCTTCACAGTTAAAACCGTGGTATCCCCAGTAGGAATCGAACCTACATTTATCCCTTAGGAGGGGATTGTTCTATCCATTGAACTATGGAGACTTATTTAAATTTTATAATAATTTTAACTCTTTAACTAATATATGTCAATACAGCTTATTTTATTACAACACCATTTAAAGTATTTTCAGTCAGTTCCTCTATAACAGTATTAACATCTATTTTTTTATCTATACTTAGTTCATATAATGATGCAGATATAAGGCTTCCAAATAAGCTATGAGCTAATAGCGAAACATCACAATCTCTTATTTGTTTTTTTATCATAGCTTCTTTTAATATTCTTTCTATTCTCTCTATATATTCTGTAATCTTACTTCTTAACTCATCTTGTCTTGTTTCTTGACCCCAAAGTTGGCTTATTACAAGCTTAAAAAATGCTCTGTTATCATATAGTAATTTAAACTGCATTCTCCAAATCGCCTTTATCTTATCTATAGGCTCATCTTTTGATATTTCTATTTCTGTTAACTTTTCATTCCAAATCTCTAAACCATTTCTTACTACAAAATTAAAAATTTCTTCTTTACTTTCAAAATTATAATAAAGGGTTCCTTTAGCGACATTAGCCTTAGCTGCAATCTCATCGACTGTCGCTCCCTTATACCCTGAAGTAGCAAAAACATTTATAGCTGCTTCAAAAATAGCCTTCTTAGTTCTACTCATACTACTCACTCCAACCTTTATTTATAAACTAATTTTAATGATATACCACTTATTTTGTTTAATCAATAATATATAAATTTGTAATTTATTTGTTTACATTTTGATTTTATATATATAATAATATAAGATATGATATTTAACATAATTTTTTTAGGAGAGATATAATTTATGATAAAAGTTTATAATAGGAAAACTAAAACTTATGACATCGAGCAAGTAGCTGGTCTTAAATATATAAATTGGTCTTATGCATCTCCTGTAGGAAAAAGCTTCTTAGAATTATTTATTAAAAAGAAGATGTTCTCAAAACTTTATGGAAGTTTTTGTGACTCTCCTTTAAGTAAGAAAAAAATTAATGCTTTTATTGATGAGTTTAATATTGATATGTCTCTTTGCAATAAAAATATAGATGAATTTGAAAACTTTAATGATTTCTTTGCAAGGACATTAACTCCTGAAGCTAGACCTATTGATTATAGTGAGAATATTTTAATTTCTCCTGGAGATGGCAGATTATCTGCATTTGAAAATATAGATCTTGATAAAGTTGTTCAGATAAAAGGATATACATATTCTTTAAAAGAATTAATAGATGATCCTGAAGTAGCTAAAGAGTTTGAAGGTGGAACTTGTCTTATATTAAGACTATGCCCTACAGATTATCATAGATTTCATTTTGTAGATAACGGAACTTGTGGTGAAACAAAGAAAATTTCAGGTTTTTATTACTCAGTTAACCCAATAGCACTTAATAATATATCTGAACTTTTCTGTAAGAACAAAAGAGAATGGTCTATTTTTAACTCTGATAATTTTGGTGAAATTCTTCATGTAGAAGTTGGTGCTACTTGCGTTGGTACAATTCTTCAAACATATGCTCCTGGTAAGAAAGTTACTAAAGGAGAAGAAAAAGGTTACTTTAAATTTGGTGGTTCAACTACTATATTGTTCTTTAAAAAAGATATGGTAAAGATAGATGAAGATATAGTTGAGCAAACAAAGTTAGGATTTGAAACTAAAGTTAGTATGGGTGAAACTATTGGTCATAAATAGTTAAACAGAAGCTTAATTATTTTTAATAATTAAGCTTCTGTTTTTTATAAAATAAGATTATAGGAGAATTTAATTTTATTTTCTCCTTATTTTTTTTATTTATCCAAGTAATAAAATTTATTTTATTATTTTTTCTAACTCTTTTTTAAATGATTTTTTATCTCCATCAAAGATTACTAAATTTATATCCATTTCCTTAGCTCTCTTTGAAGTAGATGATTTAATAGGAGGCTTAGTAGCTACTAATATTTTTATTACATTTTCTCCTCCTAACTGTTCTGAATAAACATTTAATTCATTTAAAGCAACTTCATCATATTTTTTTGAGTCTTTACAAGAAACACATATAAGAACTGAATCTTTTATAGCAACAACATCTAACTCATTTTTAACTCTAGCTTCTTTATCATTCCAGAGAAATAAAACTCCACTTTTTATATCATCAACACTTTTTATTTCTTCAATAGTATTTTTTGTTAAAATTTCAAGCCAAGTTCCACTTTTAAAAATAAATCCTTTTATAAATTCATTTTGAAACATTACTTTTAAACATTGATCTGCATTTTTTATTTTTATCTGGCCATTTTTTTCTAAGAACTGAAGTATCTTATCTAAAAGTATTTTCTCTTCTCTACTTAATAATTCCTTATCTATCTTTATACATTTTGGGTTTGAAACATCATGAATAAATACGCTATTATCACTAAGTCTTCCTTTATAGTTTTCCCATAATGATAAATTATCTGCTATATAGTTAGTCATACTCTCTATAATATTAATTTCAGAAATTTCTGTTGAGTCTATAACAATAGATGCACCAATACTACTTATAATATCCTCAACCTCTAAGTCTGCAAAATTACATTTTTCACATTGTATATCTTCTAAATTAAATTTTAAAAGTTCTTCCTTTGGTATATCAATAAAAAAACCATCTATATTATGCTTTAAAGCTAAAGTATACATCCTTAAAATGTCCTTTTTATTCCCCTGATTTAGACATACTGCTACTTTTTTATCTTTAATTTTTTTTATAACTCCTTCAATAGAAATTAATTTATCTTTTTCTAATTTTTCATCATTAAAAATACAATTAGGAAATTTGTTTGAATAAAATTGTCTTAAAGGATTCAAAATTTTTAATTCATCATCACTTTCATATAAATAAAGTATTTCTCTAGGCTTTAATTTTTCAGTTAATAAAATACTGGATTCGTTATGTTCATCTAAAATCGTAATTATAAAATCATAATTCATACTACTTCACCTTTAGTGTATTATTTTATCTTTCTTTAAACTTAGATAATTTTGACTAAAATTCTTAATTAAGCTTAATTTTATAATTATTTTCACCTAAGAAAATTTTTTTATTCTAAATTCCGATTATAACTAAAATATAAAGAGTATATTTATAGAGTTTTTTATAATATATTAATGGACAAAAAAAGCTTGTAACTTAAAGTTACAAGCTTTTGGTGCGGCGAAGAGGATTCGAACCCCCGACCAATCGGTTCGTAGCCGACTACTCTATCCAGCTGAGCTACCACCGCATATTAACAGACTTATAATATCATATATTAATTAATAAATCAAGGCATTACATATTATTCCCAAAGCTTAATTTATTATTAAATATATTATTACGCTATTCTATTAACTAGATATTTTTTATATTAAATATTATACTTAGTTAGTAATATTATATTAAAAAAGGAGGAAAATGTGCTTTGAAAAATTTTGTTATATTCACTGACTCAGCAGCAGACCTTCCAAAGAGCATGGTCAAAGATTTAGATATTAACTATTTAGGACTTATATGTAATATTGATAATAAAGAATATGTTGATAATTTTGACGGAGAATTAACTCATGAAGATTTTTATAATAAATTAAGAGCTGGTGCCATGCCATCAACAAGTCAAATAAATTCATTTAGATTTGTTGAAGCTTTTGAAGAGTATATAAAACAAGGAATCTCAGTGCTATATTTAGCATTCTCATCTGCTTTAAGTGGAACATATAATAGTTCACTTATAGCTCGTGAAGAACTTTTAGAAAAATATCCTGATGCAGATATAAGAATAATTGACACTAGAGCTGCTTGCTTAGGTCAAGGATTAATAGTTTATTATGCTGCTCAAATGAAAAAGGATGGAAAATCTATAGATGAAATCTACTCTTGGGTAGAGGAAAATAAAAATAAAGTATGTCACTATTTCACAGTAGATAACCTAGATCATTTAAAAAGAGGTGGTAGAATCTCTTCTACAGCAGCCGCTATTGGTAGTTTATTAAACATAAAACCAATGCTATATGTAAATGATGCAGGAGAACTTCATAATTTTGCAAAAGCTAAAGGAAGAAAAAAATCTTTAAAAATGCTTTTCCAAGAGCTTGAAAAGCATATTGTAAATCCTGAAGAGCAAACAATTTTTATTGCTCATAGTGATTGTCTTGAAGATGCAGAAACTTTAGCAAACATGATTAGAGAAAAATATAATGTTAAAGACATAGTTATAGATTATATAGGAATAGTTATAGGTTCTCATACTGGTATAGGAACACTAGCCCTATTCTGCTTAGGTGATACAAAAGAACCTTAAAAAAATCAAAACCTATAAATATATTTCGAGAAATTCTCTCAATATATTTATAGGTTCATTTTTATTTCAATTTATTTTTCTGCATAAATTTTTATTATGTTTAGTATTACTTCAACAGCTTTTTCCATTGAATTTATTGATATATATTCGTATCTACCATGGAAGTTTTCTCCACCAGTAAATATATTTGGTGTTGGTAATCCCATAAATGATAATCTAGCACCATCAGTACCGCCTCTTATAGGACTCTTAATTGGCTCAATTCCACATTCTTTCATAGCCTTTTCAGCACTCTCAACAATGTGCATTCTAGGTTCTATCATTTCTTTCATATTCATGTATTGATCTTTTAAAGTTACATTAACTGTACCTTCACCATATTTTTTATTTAGTTCACTAGCAATTTCATTAAATTTAGCTTTTCTATTTTTAAAGCCTTCTTTATCAAAATCTCTTATTATGAATGATAATGTAGTTTTTTCTACTTCTCCTTTTATATCTAATAAGAATGAGAATCCTTCATATCCCTCAGTTTTTTCTGGAACTTCATCTAGAGGAAGCATAGAAACAAACTCATGAGCAACTAAAATAGAGTTAATCATCTTTCCTTTAGCACTTCCTGGATGAACGTTTTTACCTATGATTTCAACCTTAGCTCCTGCAGCATTAAAGTTTTCATACTCTAATTCACCTATTCTGCCTCCATCCATTGTGTAAGCAAAATCTGCGCCAAATCCTTTAACATCGAAGTGATCTGCTCCTTCTCCGATTTCCTCATCTGGAGTGAACGCTATTTTAATATCACCATGTTTTATTTCTGGATTATTTACTAAATATTCGATAGCAGTTATTATTTCAGCTATTCCAGCCTTATCGTCAGCTCCTAAAAGAGTTGATCCATCAGTAGTTATTAAAGTTTGACCTTTATACATTGGAAGTTCTGGTGAAAAGCTTGGTGACAATACAAACCCATTTCCTAATTCTATATCTTTACCATCATAGTTTTCAATGATTTTAGGATTTACATTTTTTCCACTCATATCAGGTGCAGTATCCATGTGTGAAATAAATCCTATTTTAGGAATATCCTTATCACAATTGCTGTTTAAAGAAGCATATACATATCCTTCTTCACTTATTCTTACTTCATCTACTCCAATTTCTTTTAATTCCTCTGCAAGAATTTTTCCTAGCTCTAATTGCCCTTTTGTACTAGGAGTTACTCCTGTTGTTTCATCTGATTTAGTATCAACTTTTACATATTCTAAAAATCTTTCATGAACTTTTTTCATGCTCAACACCACCTTATTACAAAATAAATTGTTAACGTTTTAGCAAAACTGCCACTTTATACTAATATTATGACTGTTTAATATTAAAAATACAATAGTCCTTATTTAAAGGACAAAAATGTAATATAATGATTATTGTTAATATTTTTTTCATATATGAAAATTATTGTCTATTATTTAAATTATTGTCTATTATTAAAATATAAATATTAATTTTTTAGGGGTACATAAATGAAAAAACAAAAACTTTTAATCACAATCTGTTCAACATTATTAATATTATTAGTATTAGTTGTAACTTATTTTACAATATCATTTAAAAATAATTTAAATGAATTTAGTGAAGCTTTAGAATCAAATAATTATGAAACAGCTTCAAATTACTTTAATAAAGGAACAAAAAATATTTTATTAAAAAAATCATTCCTTAATTCATCAGATGACATAATAATAAAAAAGTTCTCAGATATAAAAGCTGATTTTTCTTCTGGAGATATATCAGAAGAAGTAGCAGTGGAACAATTAAATCACTTACTTTCTTTCAATGTATTAAGTGAAGAAATATCAGGCTTTAAAAATACAATTCCCATAATTAAAAACTCAAAGGAATATTTTGATATTGGAGTTTCCAAATTAAATGAATCTAAGTCTTTAGAAGCTTTAAACTACTTTAAAAGTGTTAATGAACTTTCTGATCTAAAGCCTAAAGCTTTAGATTATGAAGATATATGCTTAAATGAAATAAGAAAACCTATTTTAGAAACTGTAGATGAATATATTTCAAATGAAAAATATTCAAAAGGAATAGAGTATTTAGATTCTCAGCTTGAAACTTTACCAGAAGATTCAACATTACAATCAAAAAAAGATGAATTAGAAAAACTTAGATTAGAGCATCTTGAAAATTATAGTCAAGAAAATATAGATAAGGCTACAGAAAGAACTGCTCCTGTTATGGAATATTATAAAAAATTAAATTCAGATACAATAAATCAATTTAATATTAGTAGTAAAACTGATCATTTAGTTTTTGTTAATATTGCTGAACAAAAGACTTATGTATATAAAGGTTCAGAAAATAATTGGTCCTTAGAAAAATCTTTCCTTTGTTCAACAGGTATTGAAGGAAAAGAAACACCAGTTGGAGTATTTACAGTACAAACTAGAGCACCATGGTTTTTCTCACCTAAATACGGTCAGGGTGGAAAGTATTATGTTCAATTCATGGGAAATTACTTATTCCATTCAATTCCTTTTGATTCAGACCAAACAACAGTATCTGATCCAACTTTAGGTGTTCCATCCTCTCATGGATGCATAAGATTAGCTGTTGAAGATTCTAAATGGCTTTATGATAATGTAAAAAATGGCTCAAAAATAATAATATACTAATAAAAAACAGCTCTTTTAGAGCTGTTTTTTTAATTATTTTTTTCACTTATTCCATGATTATATATTCTTCTACTATCTAAAGACCAAATTCTTTCTGAGAATTCATTTACTTTAGTTTCACTAATTGCCTTCTTCATATCATACATTCTCGCATCCATTACATCTAAATAGTGTAATATTTCTGCCTCTGGTATAAGAGGCTTAACAGGACTTCCGTATTCTGGCTCATAATGATGAGATAGCACCATATGTTGAAGTAACATTATAATTTTGCTCTCTGCATTCACTTCTTTTCCTATTACCTCAATTTCTTTTATTCCTTGGGTAATGTGTCCAAGCAAAGTTCCCTCTAAAGTATATTCATCAACTATTCCCATTTCATTAGAAGACATTTCCTTTATTTTAGCCATGTCATGAAGTATTACCCCTGCATAAACCAAATCTTTATTTAAGAAATCATATATATCACAAATATTTTCAGCTAACTTTAACATAGTTGTTATGTGATATAAGAGACCTCCCTTTATTGAATGATGATTAGATTTCGCTGCTGGATAATACTTAAGCTTATCCTCATTAATTTCTAAAATTCTATTAAGAATATTTTTTATGTCTATATCATTCATATTATCAACAACACATTTTATAGTGTTAATCATTTCATCACTAGTATATGGTGCACATTGAACATAATCGTCTAAATTTATATTATCTTCTTCATTAGCTTCTCTAGCATGTTCTACTTTAAACTGAAGTGTTCCTTGCCAACTATTTATAGTTCCGCGCATCTTAACAACAGTATTGCATTTTAACTCTTCATGCTCAGGTTTTATCTCCCATACTTTACCTAATATATCCCCAGTTTTATCACTTAGAACTAAATCTAAATACTTTTTCCCACCTGAATTAGTAGTCTTTAAAGTAATTGATTTTAAAAGAAAAAAACCTTCGACTCTTTCTCCTTTAACGAATTCACCTATTTTTTTTACCGGTATTTCCATAAGTCTATCCTTTCTTTCATTTTAATAATCTCTATTTTAATTATTGCATATTATTAAATTTTGTAAACAAATAAACTTCTTATTTATAGCTAAAATTTATATTAATTGATAAAATAACTTATATGGAGGTGGCTAGTTAATGAATTTACCCAATAATGTTCAATATATCTTAGATAAGTTTAACACCAATAATTTTGAAGCCTTTATAGTTGGTGGTTGCGTAAGAGATTCATTATTGAATAAACGTCCACAAGATTATGATATTACAACTAATGCATTGCCTGAAAAAATAGAAGAACTTTTTGATAAAACAATTCCTACTGGCATAAAGCATGGAACTGTAACAGTTTTAATAGATAAAACTCCTTATGAGGTAACTACATATAGAGTCGATGGTGAGTACCTAGACAATAGAAAACCTAAAGATGTAAAGTTCGTTTCTAACATAGAAGAAGATTTATCTAGAAGAGATTTTACTATAAACGCAATGGCATATAGCCCTTATTTAGGATTTAAAGATTATTTTGATGGAAAAGGCGATTTAAAAAAGAGATTAATAAAATGTGTAGGAGAACCTGATAAACGTTTCTCTGAAGATGCTTTAAGAATGCTTAGGGCGATTAGATTTAGCTGTCAATTAAACTTTAAAATAGAAAAAGAAACTGCTGAATCAATAAAAAGAAATTTTAAATTAATAAAAAATATAAGCATGGAAAGAATTCAAAGTGAATTCACTAAAATCATCCTAAGTAATAATCCTGACAGAGGACTTATGCTTCTTAGAAAACTTAGTTTTGCTGATTTATTAGTTAAAGAATTTAATGATTTAAAACTAATAAATTGTTATGATGCATATGATGATATTCATGATACTTATGGATTATTAAATTCACTTCCTAAAAAACTTCATGTAAGATTAGCAGGTTTATTTCATAAAGTTTATAATTCTGAAAATGCAGTTGATAAATGCAGAACAATTTTAAAGAAACTTAAATATGATAATAGCACCATAAATAGTACATGTAATCTAGTAGAAAATATAAATATGATTTCATCTAATATGACAAGAAAAAAACTTAAGTTACTTATAAACTCAGTAGGAACTGAGAATATTTTTGATTTACTAGAGTTAATAAAAGCTTATTTAACTTATATGGATGAATATGATACTGAGTATATAGATATTTTAAAAGATAGAATTTCTGATATACTAGATTCAAAAGAACCTATATTTATCAAGGATTTAGCCATAACAGGTAATGACTTAATTACCGAACTTAACTATAAACCTGGAAAGAATATAGGTATTACATTAAATTTTCTTCTTGAAAATGTGCTAGAAACACCAGAATTAAATACAAAAGAAAATTTATTAAACCTTAGTAAACAATTTTCTTCTTATAGATAATAAAAAGATGCTGTATCAAAACTTAAAATAATAAAACTTATAAATAATATGTTGATTTTTAAAACTTATTACTTAACA
This sequence comes from Clostridium sp. LIBA-8553, assembly GCF_057782465.1. Classification (NCBI taxonomy): domain Bacteria; kingdom Bacillati; phylum Bacillota; class Clostridia; order Eubacteriales; family Clostridiaceae; genus Clostridium; species Clostridium sp. LIBA-8553. The sequence goes on along the minus strand of NZ_CM173489.1, from coordinate 3,531,797 downwards.
AATTATGTGTAGAAATAAAATAAGCAGAGAATATTTTCTCTGCTTATTAAATAAAATTATTTTATTTTTAATTCTTTTTCAAGATAGAAAGAATATAAATAAGATTCTTTAACATCTTCTCCTAAAATTTTATTTAAAGTTTTTTCATATAATTCTATTTGGATTCTATATTTATTTATAAACTCTTCTTCTTCCCCTTCTTTAATGTAATCTGTCTTATAGTCTAAAAGAACATATCCGTCATCTTCTTCGAAGAAGGCATCTATTATACCCTGTAATCTAACTTTTTCATTACTATAAACTTTAGGATCAAGATTTTTTTCTATAATTGTACTTGGTATTTCAGTTATAAAAGGTAATTCTCTATAAACTTTTTTCCCTGATTTATAAGCATGTAGCATTCTTTTTCCTAAATCACTCTTAAAGAATTTTTGTATTTTAAATACATTCACTACCTTTCCTTCTTCTTCAGTTAAAAGTTCTTTTTGAACCATTTCCTCAACCTCTTTTTTTATTTCATCTATATAAGTTACCTTATCTAAATCAATGTGTTGCATTACAAAATGAGTTATAGTTCCTTTTTTAGCAGCTGAAAACTCTTCTTGTTTTTCTTCCATGAACTTTGGCTTTCTTTTTATTTTTTCCTTTTTATTTTCTTCATTACTGTCATTATCAATAATGTTATAACTCTCTTCCATAAAATCTTCTTCTTGATGAGCTCTCTTTAATTCAGTTACAGAAATATTTGAAGGCATACTACATGATTCTATATATTTATATTTAAAGTCTAATCTATTTCTTATTTCTATAACTTCTTTTATATCTTTCTTGGATTCTATCCAACTACCACTTTCAAAGGCATCAATATTATTTTTCTCAACCTTACTTTCATTGCTACCTAAAAGTTCACCTTTTTCCCAGCTTCTAAACTTCCAGCTTGAATTATCCTCTGAATTTATTATAATATCTCCATCCCCTATATTCCTTATAGCGTCACCATCCTTATGTTTAGATAATGCCATACCAATCCAATCTAAATAACTCTTTCCTTTTAAGACATTACCAGGATTTATTCTAGTTGTTTCAGATGAAGCTCCTGCCTTACACCATTTTTCACAGGATTTCTCTAAATCCGATACAGCACCAGTTATAATCAACTTTTCCTTTGCTCTTGTGAAGGCAACATATAAAATTCTCATTTCCTCTGATAAAACTTCTAATTCACATTTTTTCTTTATAGCATGTTTTTGAAGAGTATCATACTTTATTCTCTTTTTAACATCTATGCAGTTTGTTCCTATTCCTAAAGTTTCATGAAGAAGTATATCTTCTCTTAAGTCCATTTTATTAAATTGCTTTCCAGTTCCCCCTAGTATAACAACTGGGAATTCTAGCCCTTTACTCTTGTGAATGCTCATTATTCTTACAACATCTTCATTTTCACCAAGAATTTTAGCACTTCCCATATCTCCAGAGGATCTCTTAAGCTTATTTATAAAGTTTATAAAGTTAAATAATCCTTTAAAACTTGTAGATTCATACTGCTTAGCTCTTTGGAATAATATCCTTAAATTTGCCTGACGTTGAACCCCATTTGGCATTGTTCCGACATATCCATAATAAGAGGTATCAGAATATAAGAACCAAATAAATTCATCTATCGGCATATAAGCAGCCTTTTCTCTCCATTTATTTAAATATTCCAAGAAATATTTGCATTTATTCTTTAATTCCTCTGAAATGGCTCCATCATAATTTTCTTCAACAACCTCTTTTATAATCTCAAAGAAATATTTATCCTTATTTAATAATCTTAAATCAGCAAATTCATCAGATGTAAATGAAAATATAGGTGAACGTAAGGCTGACAATATATAAATATCTTGCATCGGATTATCTATTATGTGAAGCAATGCCATTATAGTTCTTATCTCTATAGTTTGAAAATATCCTGTTCCTGTATCAGCATAAATAGGAATCCCTTCAGTTCCCAACTCATCTACGAAAGTTTCAGCCCAGTTTTTAGTGGCTCTAAGTAGAATTACAATATCCTTATATTTAATTCTTCTATACTTTCCTAAATCCTTATCGAAAACCATATAAGTTCTACCATCATTAGGACTCATTAACTCTTTAATCTTTTTACCAACTATTCTAGCCTCTAGTTGTATGCTATCTAAATCCTCTTCTTCCTCGCTTTGACTCTCTTCATCACCAAATTCTTTATTATCTTCTAAACTTCCTGCTTTATTTAATATATTTAATTCAATATCTCCTGCAACCTTTAAGTTATCTATTTCCTCAATGTACTCAACTTCCACATTTTCTTCATTTATTTCACCATAACTAGCTCCTAAGTTTAAAGCTTCTTTTTCATCATACTCAAGCTCACCTACAGTATTGCTCATTAGAGTTTTAAATATATAGTTTACTCCATTTATAACCTCTACTCTACTTCTAAAGTTTTTATAAAGCATAATTTTTTTATTTGGAGATTCTTCCTCACTATAATTAATATACTTATCTAAGAAAAGCTCTGGATTTGCCTGTCTAAACTTATATATACTTTGTTTAACATCACCAACCATGAATACATTAGGATTATCCACATCTCTTCTTGATACCATTCCTACAATAGTTTCTTGAATTGTGTTACTATCTTGGTATTCATCAACTAAAACTTCTTCAAATTTCTCTCTAAATTCTAATGAAACTTGAGAAGGCTTTATATTTTCCTCTTCATCTTTATCTATTAAAATTTCTAAACAAAGATGCTCAAGGTCATTAAAGTCTAAAATATCCTTTTCTCTTTTTTTATCTCTATATCTATTAGAAAATTCAATTACTAAATCACTTAAACATCTCATTAAAGGATACATTTTTTGCATTCCTAAAACAGCTTCCTCTAAAGAAGTTTCAAAAACTTTATCCCTTAAATTTTCTATTATTTTTTTACTATCATCCCTAAGATTTTTAGTTTTTATTAATGCTTTTTCATCATCAACACTAGCTTTTCTTACAGATTTTAATCTTCCAAAAGCTGTTTCTACAAGTTTATTATAAAATGGTACTATACCATCTTTTAAAGCTAATTTAAGCTCTTCAACTTGAATTATTTCTGGATATATGTTTACTAAATAAGGATCAAGACCTCCGCCCATTTCAGCTATGTCTCTAGCCTGAATAAGCATTGAGTAAGCATTGTTTAGATCTAAATTTATACTTTCTTTTAATACTTCTACCCACTTTTTATTTTCAAGCTCATTTACTGAGCTTATATTAAATTCCTCTACTTTTTCATTTAACCACTTCTCTGGCCAAGGACCACTCATTATGAAATTATAAAATTTTAATATTATACTGTTTAAATTATCATCACTTTTACTTCCACCATAAGCTTCAACTAAATCTTTAAAACATTTATCATCTTTAGCATACATATCTTCAAAAAGATCAGCTAAAATATCTTGCTTTATAAGTTCACATTCAGTTTGGTCTCCAATCCTGAAACCAGGATCTAAATCTATTAAATGAAAATTATTTTTTATAACATCTAAACAAAAAGAATGCATAGTTGTTATACTTGCTCTATTTAAAAGTGCTAATTGTCTCTGAAGTATTTCAGAACTAGGATCCTTCTCTAAAGCTTTAGATATGGCATCTCCTATTCTCTCCCTCATTTCAGAAGCAGCAGCATTAGTAAATGTAACAACTAATAACTTATCTATATCAACAGGGTTTTCGCCTTCTGTTATCATTTTTATTATTCTTTCAACTAGTACAGCCGTTTTCCCAGAACCAGCCGCAGCTGCGACTAAAAGGTTACATCTTCTTGTATTTATAGCTAATTCTTGTTCCTTAGTCCATTTAGTCCCCATTTACTTCACCACCTACTTTTTCATTTATACTCTTCCATATATCCTCTTCTTTTTTCTTTGCAATAACCTTATATCTGTTATCTTCTAAACTAGAATCAAATTGACATATGTGAGAGTAATTACAATAATCGCACACAATATTTTTATTTTCTTTGCATGGTTCTATATCAATTTTACCGTCTATCATGTTTTGGCATATCTCAACCATTTTTTCATTAACATATTTTCTTAAAAGCTCAAATTGTTCCATTGTTATTAAAGCTTTATTCTTACCTAAATCTCCTGCCTTTTTCATATTAGCAGGTATTATAAGTGAGTGCATTCCTGGCTCTAAAGTATTATCCATGGCTTTAATAACTCTTATATCATCTAATAGAAGACCTTCTAACTTTAATTCTTTTAATATTTCTTCTTTTATTTCTTCTTCTGTTAAATCTCCTTTAGACTTTAAGATAGGGTCATCTATTTTAAAATAAAGTATAGCACCTGGCATAGCTTGCGTTTCAACTATACTTTCAGAATTATTTATAAGAGCATCTAAATAAACTAAAAGCTGCATTTGAAGCCCATTATAAAACTGATTTAAGTCAAATTTCTTTGAACCAGTTTTATAATCTATAATTCTTAAATATGTTTCTCCCTCTAAATCAAGCTTATCAACTCTATCTATTCTTCCATTTAGATAAAAACTCTCTCCTGATGGAAGATCAATCTTTATGGAATTCACATCCTTAGTAAATCCAAAAGCTAACTCATTTTTATAAATTTCAAAATCACTTCTCTTAATTTGTTCACTAATAACCATAACTGATTTAGTAAGGATTCTCTTAAATCTATCTGTAAAGTAAGAATATCTTTTTGAACTATTTAATATTGAGGATTTATTGTTCTTAACTTGATTATCAACTAAAGAATTTATTATATTTCTACAGTTCTCATGGCTTAAATCACTCCATCTTAATCCTTGTTCCTTAACTTCATTAGTAAACTCATCTAATATCTCATGCATAAAACTACCTAAATCAGGAGCTGTAAACTCATATATCTTTCTATCCTTTGCTTTCAAACCATATTGTATATAATAAGCGAAAGGACACTGAGCATATCTCTCTAACCTTGAAACACTTAAAGAAATTTTATTATTATTATCTTCATAAATTTTTTTAGCTTTTTCCTTTGAAATATTATTAGGTAAATTTGTGTATTCAAGACCTTTCTTAACATACTCTATTTTTTCTTTCCACCTAGGTTCACTTAAATACCAATCATAAACATACTTCCAGTAATCCTCTATCTCAATATTTTCATAATTCTTTCTAATAGCTATCATAAGTTCATTTAAAGTAGGAATCTTAGCAGAAACCTTCTCATATTTATCACTTATTAATTTAAACCCTTCACTTTCTTCTTTTACATTTGGAAGAATCTTTTTTAACCTATGAATTATTATTGATGGTCTCTGAGATTTGCCTTCAAAGTCTGCTAAAGGATAAGTTATAACTAAGTATTCTTCTGCTATAGTAAATGCTGTATAAACTAAAAACTGTTCTTCAAATATTTTAGTTCTTGTATCAGAAGCTAATGCCACTCCTTTATCAAGTAAAATTTCCCTATCATTATCTGATAATATCCCTTCCTCTTTATTAGCTGAAGGAAGTACCCCATCATTTACTCCAATAATATATAAGGCTTTTGCACCTCTACTTTTTATTCTACTTATATCACCTATATTTACTTGATCTAAAGCTACAGGAATCAATCCCATTTCATATTGAGATAATCCAATATTTAATACTTTCATAAATTCATTTAAATCCATAATCTCATGTCCTAAAACATCTACTGCCTGTTCTAAAACATCTATGAAAATATCTCTTACCTCTGAATATTCCTTTGCTTTAATTATCATATCTTTCTCTTTAAAGTACTCAACATAACTATCTATTGTCTCCATAATATCTAGTTTAGAATCTAAAAATTCATATAAATTTACAGCAAACTCCTTTAAAGTTTTCTTTCCTTTACATTGATTATTAAACTCTTCTAAAGGCTGAACAATAGTTTCTCTAATATCATTTAATCTACTTAATACTTGCTTATTTTCCTCAGAAATCTCTTCCTCTTTTAAAATACTTGAACTATAATTAATCCATTCTTCCATCCACTTTTTACCCTTTATTCCATAGGCTAAAACATAGTTTTCTAGTTCATCAATAAGTTCAGCACCCTCAATTCCTCTAAACTCTTTTATTAAACCAGTTTTAAGATATTTAAATACATTTTCATAAGTCCAATTTTTATTTATTATATCCACGGCTGAATTTATAAAAATAATTAAAGGATTGCTTGCTATGTCTATCTTTTTATCTATATAATATGGAATTTTATATTCAGCAAAAATTGCTGATACAACTTTTTCATAGCTATCAACATCTCTACATATTATAGAAATATCTTTAAATCTATATTTCTTTTCTCTAACAAGTCTTAATATATCTTTTGCTACAAATTCCACTTCATCATAATTATTATTTGCTCTATAAAGTCGTAAACTTTCATTCTTACCTCTATATTGTTTAAATGGATATGCATAAAGCTGTCTTTCTATATGCTGTAAATCCTTATTTTCCTTAAATCTATATGGAACTTCTTCATTTAAATCAATATATCCACTAAAAGCTATTCCTTCATCTTGAATTAATTTCATTAATTTTCTTTCTGTATTTTTTGTAACAGCAAAAAGATCACTTTCCACCTTGGCAGAACTTATTTCATCAAGAGCTAAAGTTATGTTAACATTCTTTGCTCTCTTTAAAAGCTTTCCTATTACACTTAATTGGTTAGGAGTAAAAGTGGTAAATTCATCTATCCAAATCTCTGCACCATCATATAAAGAACATCCATCTAATTTTTCATTTAAAAGTAATAATTGATCTTCTCCGTCTATATGACTTTCGTGTAATTTTGAATTAAACTCATTAAATATATCTTTTAATTCTTCCATTTTCATTTTAAGATTTTCATCTTCTAACTGACTTAGTGTTAAATCCAAAACTTCATTATTTACATTATATTTTTTGAATTCTGTTATTGTTTTTGAAGCTATATCTATAAAGCCTTTTTGTCTAGAAGCATTTTTAAAAACTGTCATATCATCAGATAAATCTTCTAAAACCTTAAAAATAAGCATACTCTTTCCAGCATCATCCATGATACTTCTTGTTGCTCCTCCACACTCATTAAAAACCTTATATGCAAGTCTTTTAAAGCTAAGAACTTCTGCATTTAATACATACTTTTCTCCTATAGACTTTAACATTCTATTTTCAGTCTGAAACGTAAATTGCTCTGGAACAATTAAAATTAATTTATTATCAGGTGAATTATTTATTTTCTTTTTTATTTGATTTATACAAAAAGTACTTTTACCAGTACCGGCTCTTCCATATATGATTCTTAATCCCATGTTCACACCTCGAAATTTATTTATATATTTCCAAATTATTACCTCTTATAATAACATTTTATACTTATTTATGCGTTTTAAATAGCAATATAATAAAAAAAATATATAATGCATTTTATTATAGAAATAGTTTACAATACATTATATAATAATGGTGAAATCTTTAAATTTTATTAATAAACTAATATTTTTATTAGTTTAAGAGGGGTGTTTTAAATGAACATAAGCAATACTTTCAAAAAATTAATGGATACAACATCTGAGATTGAAACTAACCTTGGTAATCCAATGGCATGTTTTCTTGAAAAGCAAGAAAGAGAAGAAAAAGAAAGAAAAGCACACCATGATAGAATAAAAGCTAAGGGTAAAAAAAATAATTAAAATTCGGACTTATTAATATAAAAATTAAAATTATCAACAAAAAATATAAAAACTCTAATGTTATGCACAAGAACATTAGAGTTTTTTTTTAATAATTTTCTATTTTAGTGGGTCCTCCGATAATATCCCTTCCAATAAACAATGAACCCTTTTGATCAACTTTTATTGTCCACTTTACAAGAGCAATTTCTCCCCTTTCAACTTCGATAGCTGTGACAGTTCTCGGTAATACACAACATCCTATATTAAAATATGTTGAATCTCTCTTACTTCTTGGAAATAAAGTCTTATGAGTATGACCAAGAACAACTCTTGTATTATTTTCTTCAGCCCAATTAATTATTTTTTCATCAAATTTATCTCTTTTATTATCACTCTTAGCAGGACTTATAGGATCTTTAAATCCCATAAAAGCCTCTAATATAGCCCAAACATATCTAACTAAAAATTTTGATAAAAAAGCCAATTCATTATTTAAAAAGTCCACTTGATGACCATGTAATATAAAGAAATCTCTCTTGCTTTCTTCATGTATTAGAACTAATGATTCATATATTGGTAATGTACTATAAAAATCACAAGCAGAGTGATTTCTCCTATTTCTTTTCTTACTTTTTCTTAAAAATTTTATTTTGCTTTTATCTTTATCATGATTTCCATATATCATATAAAGTTTCTTTTTTTCTTTAAAATCATCTAAAACTTCATATACATCATGATTCATATCATATATTTCTTGCAGATTTTTAAACTTCCAAAGCTCATCTCCATCTCCAACTTCTATATAAGTAAATTTATTTTTATAATAATATCTAAGTGCTGTTAGATATATGTTAATGTTAGGAGCTAAGCTATCCTTATATGTTCCATCTCCTCTATGACAGTCACTAAAAAAAACTATTTTAGAATCATTATTAAAAGTAATCCTTTTAGAATTATTTTTTAATTCATTTAATTTTTCAACTCTCATTAATAACTCCATATAATATTACTTCATATATATCTTATGTTCTTAATTAAGCAATAGATACTTCTTATTTAATGAAGCATTTATTGAATTAAGATAATGAAAGACTTAAGTTATTAATTAAGGAATGTCTTAGAGAATATGATTTTTCTAAAAAAAATAAAGATTAAGTAAAATAAAAAAAGCATCTAGTAAAACTAGATGCTTTGGCGGAGAATCCGGGATTTGAACCCGGGCGCCGGTTGCCCGACCTACTCCCTTAGCAGGGGAGCCTCTTCAGCCACTTGAGTAATTCTCCACTTGTGGCGGAGAGAATGGGATTCGAACCCATGGTACGCTCACACGCACGCCGGTTTTCAAGACCGGTGCCTTAAACCAACTCGACCATCTCTCCATACTTGACACATTTATTATTATATCATCTTTGATTTATATGTCAACTATTTTTTTATAAAAAAAGATACTATTTTTATTATTATAGTATCTTTTTATTACATAATTGATTATTGTAAAGGTATTTTCATAAATAATACCCAAGTGAATACTGTTAATATAAATCCTATTATATTTAATATTAAAGGAAATTTACTTTCATTATGCTTTTTAAAAGCTATGTACCCAGCAATAATTCCTGGAATTGAAAAAGGTAATCCAAGCATAAAAAAATATAACGCTGCAAAAATACTACTCCATCCTAAATATATAGATAGTGTGTATGCTGTTGATTTTTTAGGTTTTTTAGCTCTAACTGGCCCTGATGATCCTTTCAAAATATCTCCTCCCAATAAAAATTCATATACTTAAATTATACATTTTAAACCAATAACAAAATTATATTATGTATAAATTTTATATTAATAATTTTAATTGTTATAAGTTATTACTAAATAATTTTTTATCTTAAAAGTACAAAATAAAACTTTTGTTACCATAAAAAAGTTTATCTAAAATTCTACATAAAGTAAATTATATTTTAAAATAATATCATATTTTATATATATACAAAATGCTATGTTTTATGTAAATGCTAATTTTTAATTAGACCTTCAAATCTAGGTTTAATGAGTAGCTATATGTAAAAATCAACACTACTTTAAAACATAAATAAAAGCACCTAGTAAAACTAGATGCTTTGGCGGAGAATCCGGGATTTGAACCCGGGCGCCGGTTGCCCGACCTACTCCCTTAGCAGGGGAGCCTCTTCAGCCACTTGAGTAATTCTCCATAATATCCCATTTTTATTTTTTGTAAAAAAAATGGCGGAGAGAATGGGATTCGAACCCATGGTACGCTCACACGCACGCCGGTTTTCAAGACCGGTGCCTTAAACCAACTCGACCATCTCTCCGCGGTACGTTAATTATTATATCAACTGTTTAAGTTTATGTCAATACTTTTTATAAAAAAAATAAGAGATACTATATCAGTATCTCTTATTTGATTTAACTAATCTTCACAATATCTTTCATGTTTACATTTACAGCAGCATTTACAACAACACTCTTTATCTTTATCCTTACAATCTTTATAACAATCAATTGTAGCATATAAATACTTAAATGCCTCACAAACTGTTCTTTCTAATAATTCATCTAATTCCATTACTTCACATAATAAAGCTTTTTCTTTCTTCATTAAACATTTTAATTCTTTCTCTAATTCATCAATTTCTTTTCTAACTTCTTTTGCTTTTTTAACCTTTTCTTTAATAGCTTTATTAAGTTTAGCAGCTTCTTTAGTTAATTCTTCAGATTTTTTCTCTAACCATTTACATTTATCACAGTCTTGTTTACATTTATCGTCTTCCTTTTCGCACTCTGATTCTTTACATTTACGACACTCGTCTTTACATTTATCCCATTTTTTCTCACAGCATTTGCGACATTCTTCTTTACATTTATCGCATTCTTTTTCGCAGCATTTACAACATTCTTCTTTACATTTATCCCATTTTTTTTCACAGCATTTGCAACATTCTTCTTTACGTTTATCGCATTCTTTTTCGCATTTTGATTTTTTGCATTTGCAACATTCTTCTTTACATCTATCTTCTTTTTCACATTCTGACTTCTTACATTTACGCCAGTCTTCTTTGCATCTATCGTCTTCTTTTTCCCAATCTTTACATTTACGATATCCTTGTTCATATTTATCGTATTCATTTTCATAATTATATCTATAGTTATCCATAATAGTACACCTCACTTTAATTTAAACCTAATTTATAATATGTTAATCAATAATTTTTTGATACTATAAAAATAAAAACGGTATTGAAAATACCGTTTTTATAAATTTCATGTTATAGATTTAAATTTTATAAAGTGACATATATTATGTTTTTATATAAATTTATTTAAATCACTTAAATTTTCTAAATAATAAACATTATTTTAATAAGTCACATCTCATGTATTCTTTTAAAGCTTCTGGTATAACTACTGAGCCATCTTCTTGTTGATAGTTTTCTAATATAGCAGCTACAGTTCTTCCAATAGCTACTCCTGATCCGTTTAATGTATGAACGAATTGTGGTTTTTCTTTTGGAGAGTTTTTGAATTTTATGTTAGCTCTTCTAGCTTGGAAATCTTCAAAGTTTGAACAACTTGAAATTTCAACATATCTATTGTAGCTTGGCATCCAAACTTCTATGTCATATTTTAATGCAGCTGTGAATCCTAAATCACCCTTACATATTCTAACTATTCTATATGGTAATCCTAAACCTTGTAATACAGATTCAGCATCTTTAACTAATTTATCTAACTCTTCATAACTATTTTCTGGTTTACAGAACTTAACTAACTCAACTTTATTGAATTGGTGTTGTCTTATAAGGCCTCTTGTGTCTCTTCCTGCTGAACCAGCTTCTGCTCTGAAACAAGCACTATATGCAGCATGTTTTATTGGAAGTTTATCTCCATCTAAAGTTTCATTTCTGTACATGTTTGTTACAGGAACTTCAGCTGTCGGTATTAAGAAATATCCATTGTTTTCTACCTTGAAAGCATCTTCTTCAAATTTTGGAAGCTGACCTGTACCTGTCATACTATCTCTATTTACCATGTATGGAGGTAATACTTCAGTATATCCGTTTTCAAATGTGTGTTTATCTAAGAAGTAGTTTATTATAGATCTTTCTAATCTAGCACCCATTCCTTTATAAACTGTGAATCTTGATCCAGCAACCTTTCCACCTCTTTCGAAGTCTAAAAGATCTAAATCAGTTCCTAAATCCCAGTGAGCTTTTGGTTCGAAGTTGAATTTAGTAGGTTCTCCCCATCTTTTTATTTCAACATTATCCTCATCAGTCTCTCCTTCTGGAACAGCTGGGTTTGGTATATTAGGAATTCTTAGCATAATGTAGTTGATTTTATCATTTAACTCAGCAACTCTAGCATCATCAGCTTTTATTTTATCTCCTATTTCTCTCATTTCAGCCATTACTTCAGTAACGTCTTCTCCAGCTTTCTTTCTCTTTGGAATTTCAGCTGATACTTCATTTCTTTGCTTTTTTAAAGCCTCAACATCAACTAATATTTTTCTTCTCTCTTCATCTAAAGCTATGACTTCGTCTATAACATTTACATCGAAATCTTCTCCTCTATTAGATAAAGCTTTTTTAACTTCTTCAGTATTGCTTCTTATTTTTTTTAAATCTAACATTTCTATTCTCCTTTCAAGAACTTTATTTATATAAAAAATTTACTTAACTAAAAAAATATATAAAAAAGGAGCCCCGTTCCCTATAAAAAGGGACGAAAAGACTCCGCGTTGCCACCCTAATTGATAAAATCAAAAAAGATTCTATCCTCTTAAAAACTTTAACGGTTAATTCCGTACTGCTCATCACAGTCCCTCACAGGTGGATTCATGAAAATACTGTACTAGTTCACACCAACCACTAGCTCTCTGAAAGCAATATATAACATTACTAGCCTGCTCACAGGTTTAATATTAAATTAAACATAATATATAAAGAATATACTTTAATATTTATCTTTTGTCAATTCTTAACTATCTTTTGGTAGATTTTTTGTACATATAATGTCTACTCCTGTATTCATTATATTCTTACAAACCACATTTCCACTTTTAGTAGGCACCCCAACATATAATCTACTTAAAACACTTGAAAAATCTATCCATTTAGATATCTCAACTGGTTTGTTACTTTTTACAGGTACTACGTTATATTTTTTAGATCCTCTAACTCTAACAACACTAGTAAATATATCTTTATGCATTAAAAACACCCCTTTAGACTCTGTCAAACTCCTTAATTCTAGATGCTAGAACCTTAGAGTTTTTAGAATCCTCAACTATTTCTGTTGGCTTTTTATCAAGCTCTCTAGCTAATATATTTATTATTTTACTTATACAATAAGCTCCATGACAAGTTCCAAAGGTAGCACCTGTTCTTCTCTTTACACCTTCAACAGTTCTTGCACCTAAAGGACGTCTAATACAGTCTACTATCTCTCCTTCACTAATGCCATTGCAAAGACATACTATCTTTCCATATCTCTTATCTAAAGATATAAGCTCATTTCTCTCTTCAGCAGATAATTCTCTAAAACGATAAAATTCTCTTCTTTTATCTACAAAATTTTTATTTAAGCTACAATTTAATTTATCAATTATTTCATCACATATTATTTTTGATACAGCAGGAGCTATGGTAACTTCTCCATAATGTTTTCCCATAACCTTTATATATCCTTTATTCTTCATACTGTCATCTATAATCATTCTATCCTTGCTATGATCATCATAAAAAATATCTTTAACATTTTTTCTACTAATGCTATTTATCATTTCTTTGGCTATTTTTAAGGATTTCATAAAACCTAATGAATGATTTGAGTTTATTCCAATTAAAGTATCACCATTAACAGTATTTTTTTGAATTATAAATTCTTCCTCATTTTTCAGTTTAACAACTATATTTGATGTTTTTTCTTTTATTTCATCATTTAATAATAAATAATAAGTTTTTAAAGCATTTTTTTGCTCATAATCCTTATCTTGATCTATAGTATAGTGCTCACCTGGTGTTGTGTTAATAACAAATCTACAAGTAAACTTATTTTTATTTGTAGTTACCTTAAATCCTTTTGCTATACTCTGGATATCTAAAACTATTTCCTCTAGTCTGAAGCTTACTCCATTATCATAAGCTATTTCCGCAAATCCTATTGCCAAATCATATGGACTTGTAACAGCTATATTTTCTGAGTACATAGCTTTTTTTATTTCACCCTTATAATTAGGCTCTATTTCTCTTGCTCTTTTCTCATCAACTAAGTAAATATTATTTATACCTCTAGCTTTAGCTCTTCTATAGTTTTCTTCAATTATTCTAACTGTTTCATCATTTTCAGCTATAGTTAAATGGCCTACTCTTTTAAATGGAACATTTAATTTTTTAGTTATTTCAGGTAACATCATGTTTCCCATATTCTCTAAATAACCCATTAAATTATCCTTACATTCAGAACCATCATATACAATTGCTGTATTAACAAAGGAAACATCATCTGCAATATCAAAATCTTTCTCTATAAGAGCTATGTTTAAGTTATATTTTGATAACTCATATGCAACAGAGCATCCTATGATTCCTCCACCTAATATCAACACATCATAATCCATATGTTTCACTCCTAGCTCTTAGATATATTCTAATAAAAATTATATCATAAATTCCCAAAACTATTATGAAGATTAGTAAAATTATAAACATATAAAAAGGAGCGTTTAAACGCTCCTTAGAAATTTAATATAAAATTCTAAAAGATATTTAATACACTCCAATTATTTTATTGCTCTTGAGATATTTTATTTAAAATATCTCCTAATTGATTTATAAATTCACCATATGAAGCCCAATCACCATTCTTTTGTGCCTCTATAGCCTTATTAAATAAATCAGCAGCCTCTTTTATTCCACCATTATTTACTGGTATTTCACTAGTGATATTTCCATTATCATCAGAATTTTTTTCCTCTTCTGATGAACTATAGTTAAATAATTTTAGTAATGCCTTTTCAATACTTTCCTCTATAACTATTTTATCTCCATTAGAAAGTATAACCCTCTTCATTTCAGGCATACCATTTCCTGAATCAGCTTTTAAATAAATTGTATTCAAATATAATAAAGAGTCATCTATAGGAACAATAATTATATCACCATATATAACCTCTGATCCCTTTCCAGTCCAAAGACTTATTTCTTTAGATATATTAGGATCTTGTTGTATTCTATTCTTAAATAAAATCGGACTATATATAGTTCTTTGAGGAGGGAACTTGTACATCACTAATTCACCATAGTTATCTCCATCCATTCTTGCCCCAAGAAGAGCTACCATACTTTGTTTACCTCTCATATTAAAATAATCTAAAAGCATCATTTCAACATTCTCTTCTCCAGGTAACTTTGTCATAAGGTAAAGACCTTCATTTTCAAATTCATTATTTTTAGGTTCTTTTACACTATCGAAAATTGACTTTTCATTTCCTTCACTTTCCTGATTTAAATTTTCTCCCCCATGTTTAACAATCTCTAAAGATCTATCCCATAAATCTTCTTCAGTAAATAATTTAATAGGATCATCTACATGATACTTTGTTAAAACCTTACTTTGTAGTTCAAATAAGTTTTGAGGATATCTGAAATGTTCTTTTAAGTCTTGAGGCATTTCAGAAATAGGTTTAAATAAACCTTTATATATTTTTGAGTAACACTCAATTATAGGATCATTTTCATCTGCTATATAGAAATTAACATCTCCATTAAAAGCATCTACAACAACTTTAACAGAGTTTCTTATATAGTTTATTCCTTCATAAGGCTCTGAAAAAGGATATTTATCTGTTGTTGTATATGCATCCATCATCCAAACTAATCTTCCCTCATGAACTACCACATATGGATCATTATCATAAGTTAAGAAAGGCGCTATAGCCTGAACTCTCTCAACTATATTACGATTAAGAATTATTCTACTTTCTGATGTTATAGAACTAGACATTAACATTTTAGGGCTCTTTTCGTAAATACTAAATAATAATCTATTAAACGGTGTCATTTTTATTCCACCAGTTCCATTATAATTAAATGTATTTTCAGTATCACCTGTTGGATAATCAAATTCACCACCTTCAGTATTTACAATAACATATTCATTATCCCCTTCACCAAAATATATTCTTGGATTCTCAAGATTAATATCTGTATTATTGATTGTCGGTATATCCTTCATAACAAAATCAGGTTGTCCAGCTTCTGTTACACTATTAACTCTACTCATTGCTACTCCATATCCATGAGTATATCTAAGATGTTTGTTTTGCCATGTAGTCATAGCATCTCTATTTATTTCCCTTGGTGCAACAAATACTTGAGTATATTTTCCATTTATATCATATCTATCTGTATCAGCATCATTAAATTGATAGTAATTTTTTATAAGTTGAACTTGTTGATAGAAACTTAATAAAGGACCTGTTGAATTAACCTTTAAGTTTTCAATTATATCCTTATTAGCCTCTAGCTTTTCACTAGTTATATTCTCATTAGGTTCCATTTCTTTTACTTCAATATTATCAACATTAAAAGCCTTTTTAGTGGCATCAATATTATAAGAAATATAAGGTTTTTCTAATTCCATTTCATTTGGCTTAACAACAAATTGTTGAGTAAGAATTGCTACTACAGGTTCTAAGACAATAAGTACCGCAATTGCTGCAATTGATATTAATATAGGTCTAAATTTTGTTTTTAATATTGAAACAAAAACTATTATCGAAGCTATTACACAAGCTACAGCTATAACCTTATAAAATAATAGTGTTATCTTAACATCTGTATAGCTTGCTCCATAGGTTACTCCCCTAGTGCTATAAACTAAATTATATGCTTTTAATAAATAACCACCAGCTATAAGCAATGATAATATTGCTGCTAAAACTGCTAGTTGTTTTCCTGCAAATTTTCTTATGCCATCAACCTTACTATTTATAGTTATAACATTATCTTGGTTTTGATAAAATTTATCTTTAATACTTAAGGCTAAATATATTATAACTGTTATAAGAGCTAATATAACTATTAATGATATAGTAGCATTAAAAATAGATTGCACTAATGGAAGTTTAAAAACATAAAAAGATATATCTTTATTAAATATAGGATCTACCTCTCCAAAAGAAACTGCATTAGTAAATTGAAGAATTTTATACCATTGGGTTACCGCAGTAGCTCCAGCCCCTAATACTGATATTCCTAAATTTAATAACACTAAATATTTTTTGATTGATTTAAACTTAAATTCCCCTACTAAATTCTTTATACTTTTTCTTAAAGTAAAAAGATATATAGCTATAACAGCAAAATATATTATAAATATAGGTATAAATAATTTGCATATAGCTACTAGTTTAGTAAAAAATACATTTAAATATCCTACTTCTTTAAACCATTGAACATTAATAATAAAATTAGTTGAAACTAATAAAATTACAACTAGAAGTAAGACACTTATAAGAACTATATTTAGTATCTTATTTTTCAAAATTTCCCCTCCTTAAATTTTTAATATTTCATATATATACTTAAAATAAAACTTTATTAAAATTCAGATATATGTTAATAAGCTCTGAATTTTAATAAAATCTATATATAAACTTATATTTACAAATTCTATAAAGAAATATCACTTTAAATTAATTCATATCATCTGCTTCTTTTAATATATCTAGTAATATGTTATTCCCAGACTTCATAGAATGATGTCCCTTAATTGCTTCTATAAAGTCTAAATCATAATCATTTTCTCTTAGGTAATTAAATGCTTTATCTCCGTGATTATAATAAATGTGTATAGCTTTTATATTTTGAAACTTGCTCATTTTATTATTAGATAAACTTTTCCCTAAAACTAAAAAAGATTTTGTTATTGTATTTATTGGATAATATAATTTTCCTATATCATGTAACAAACCTAATTTAGAAAGTTTTTTTAATTGTATTTCTGAATCTATTCCTTTGGCTTTAGCTAAGTTAATACAATCCTTAGAAACTTTTATACAATGTAGTTGTTCTGACTTTTTTAGCCTTCTAAATAAACTTAATTCATAATCATTTAAAAAAATTTCTACATAAGTATAATCTAACTCTTTAAAATTAGCAGAAATAGCCCAAAAGAATTGCTTTATCCTGTAAGTCATATTAGGTATTCACCCTCTATTCTTATTAAAAATATTAATATTGTAAATTATAACATATAAAGATAATTATTATATATTATCTTTCCGTTAATATATTTATCCACCAATTAAATGTTTATATGTATATAACTTCTCTATTTTCTGTGGATAACTTGTTAGTTTTTTTGAATTCTTGTGGAAAAATTTTAAGATTAATTTGAAACTTATAGATTTTTTAGAATTGTTTATGTATTTAAGACAATAAAAAAACTCTAAACATTTGTTTAGAGTTTTTGGTGGAGGTAAGGAGATTCGAACTCCTGACCCCCTGCGTGCAAGGCAGGTGCTCTCCCAACTGAGCTATACCCCCAAAAATGGTGGACCTTCAGGGACTCGAACCCCGGACCTACCGGTTATGAGCCGGTTGCTCTAACCAACTGAGCTAAAGATCCATATTACCTGGCAACCACCTACTCTCCCACACAGTCTCCCGTGCAGTACCATCGGCCTCAATAGGCTTAACCTTCGTGTTCGGAATGGAAAACGGGTGTTACCCTAAAGAGCATCATCACCAGATGACATGTATATGTTATCAAATCTAAAATAATTTGTCAACATATTTTTTGAAAGTTTTTGTTCTTTCAAAATTGCACATATTTAATTTACTATATTTGGTCAAGCCCTCGATCTATTAGTATCGGTCAGCTGAACATGTTACCATGCTTACACCCCCGACCTATCAACCTTGTGTTCTTCAAGGGATCTTACTAGCTTACGCTATGGGAAATCTCATCTTGAGGTTGGCTTCACGCTTAGATGCTTTCAGCGTTTATCCATTCCCGACTTAGCTACCCAGCTGTGCTCCTGGCGGAACAACTGGTACACCAGAGGTCAGTCCATCCCGGTCCTCTCGTACTAAGGACAGCTCCTCTCAAATTTCCTACGCCCGCGACGGATAGGGACCGAACTGTCTCACGACGTTCTGAACCCAGCTCGCGTGCCGCTTTAATGGGCGAACAGCCCAACCCTTGGGACCTACTTCAGCCCCAGGATGCGACGAGCCGACATCGAGGTGCCAAACCTCCCCGTCGATGTGGACTCTTGGGGGAGATCAGCCTGTTATCCCCGAGGTAGCTTTTATCCGTTGAGCGATGGCCCTCCCACGAGGTACCACCGGATCACTAAGCCCGACTTTCGTCCCTGCTCCACTTGTGGGTGTCGCAGTCAGGCTCCCTTCTGCCTTTGCACTCTACGAACGATTTCCGACCGTTCTGAGGGAACCTTTGGGCGCCTCCGTTACTTTTTAGGAGGCGACCGCCCCAGTCAAACTGCCCACCTAACAATGTCCTGTGACCAGATTCATGGCCGCCAGTTAGAATTTCAGTACTGTCAGGGTGGTATCCCAAGGATGGCTCCACTAAGGCTGACGCCCTAGTTTCCTAGCCTCCCACCTATCCTGTACAGACAATACCAAAACTCAATGCTAAGCTACAGTAAAGCTCTACGGGGTCTTTCCGTCCAATCGCGGGTAGCGAGCATCTTCACTCGCACTACAACTTCGCCGGATTTACAGTTGAGACAGTGCCCAAGTCATTACGCCATTCGTGCGGGTCAGAACTTACCTGACAAGGAATTTCGCTACCTTAGGACCGTTATAGTTACGGCCGCCGTTTACTGGGGCTTAAGTTCACACCTTCGCTTGCGCTAAGTGTTCCCCTTAACCTTCCAGCACCGGGCAGGCGTCAGCCCCTATACATCAGCTTACGCTTTAGCAGAGACCTGTGTTTTTGCTAAACAGTTGCTTGGGCCTATTCTCTGCGGCCTACTCTCGTAGGCACCCCTTCTCGCGAACTTACGGGGTCAATTTGCCGAGTTCCTTAACTGTAATTCTTCCGCCGGCCTTAGGATTCTCTCCTCACCTACCTGTGTCGGTTTGCGGTACGGGCACTACTTCTCTCTCTAGACGCTTTTCTTGGCAGCGTGGAATCATGTACTTCGGTTCCGTGGAACCTTCCCCATCACGCCTCAGCATTATGAAAGCGGATTTGCCTACTTTCACTGCCTAAACGCTTAGACTAGCATCCAATAGCTAGCACACACTATCCTCCTGCGTCACGCCATCGATAATAACGATGGTAGTGGTACTGGAATATCAACCAGTTGTCCATCACCTACGCCTTTCGGCCTCGGCTTAGGTCCCGACTAACCCTCAGCGGACGAACCTTCCTGAGGAAACCTTAGGTTTTCGGCCTGTGGTATTCTCACCCACATCTCGCTACTGATGCCAACATTCTCACTCGTAACCAGTCCACCGCTCCTTACGGTACGACTTCAGCCCGGTTACGACGCTCTCCTACCGCTTGAACTAAGTTCAAGCCCGTAGCTTCGGTGGTAAGTTTAGCCCCGTTACATTTTCGGCGCAAGATCTCTCGACTAGTGAGCTATTACGCACTCTTTTAATGAATGGCTGCTTCTAAGCCAACATCCTAGTTGTCTTAGAAATCTCACATCCTTTCCCACTTAACTTACACTTTGGGACCTTAGCTGACGATCTGGGCTGTTTCCCTTTTGACCACGGATCTTATCATTCGTAGTCTGACTGCCGAGCTCAAAGTATGTGGCATTCGGAGTTTGATAAGGTTCGGTAAGCGCTATGCCCCCTAGCCCATTCAGTGCTCTACCTCCACTACTCATACTCGACGCTAGCCCTAAAGCTATTTCGGAGAGAACCAGCTATCTCCGGGTTCGATTGGAATTTCTCCGCTATCCACAGCTCATCCCATGCTTTTTCAACAGCAACGTGGTTCGGTCCTCCACGAGGTTTTACCCTCGCTTCAACCTGGCCATGGATAGGTCACCCGGTTTCGGGTCTACGGCATGCAACTAGTCGCCCTATTCAGACTCGGTTTCCCTTCGGCTCCGTACCTTAAGTACTTAACCTTGCTACATACCGTAACTCGTTGGCTCGTTCTACAAAAAGCACCTCATCACCCTCATAAGGGGCTCTGAGCGGTTGTAGGCACACGGTTTCAGGTTCTATTTCACTCCCCTCCCGGGGTTCTTTTCACCTTTCCCTCACGGTACTGCTTCACTATCGGTCATCAGGTAGTATTTAGCCTTGGGAGGTGGTCCTCCCTGCTTCCCACAAGGTTTCACGTGTCTCGTGGTACTCTGGATCATAACTCGTGGTCTTCTCGTTTCACTTACAGGACTATTACCTTCTACGGTGGAGCTTTCCAGCTCTCTTCAGTTACAATAGCCTCCACTTTTATGTTATGTCCACAACCCCGGAAACAAGTTTCCGGTTTGGGCTCTTTCCCTTTCGCTCGCCGCTACTAAGAAAATCGATTTTTCTTTCTCTTCCTCCAGGTACTTAGATGTTTCAGTTCCCTGGGTTACCTTCATTAAGCTATGTATTCACTTAATGATACATGGGGTTTCCCATGTGAGTTTCCTCATTCGGAGATCTTCGGATCTCAGGCTATGTGCGCCTACCCGAAGCTTATCGCAGCTTATCACGTCCTTCATCGGCTCCTGATGCCAAGGCATTCACCATGCGCCCTTTGTAGCTTGACCTATATTAGTTATAGTTCTCATTTTACAAAGAATAGAAATTGGTTTTGCCAATTTGGCTTGTTGTTTCTATAAATTAAATTATGTGCAATTTTCAAAGAACAATTTTGAGAGATAGTCTCTCAAAATTAAACAGAGATATTATCCAGAATTCATTATCATCTTAGTTATCCTAAGATGTATTCCTTAGAAAGGAGGTGATCCAGCCGCAGGTTCTCCTACGGCTACCTTGTTACGACTTCACCCCAATCGCTGACCCTACCTTCGGCCGCTGCCTCCTTGCGGTTAGCTCACGGACTTCGGGTATTGCCAACTCTCATGGTGTGACGGGCGGTGTGTACAAGACCCGGGAACGTATTCACCGCGACATTCTGATTCGCGATTACTAGTAACTCCAGCTTCATGTAGGCGAGTTTCAGCCTACAATCCGAACTGAGACTGGTTTTAAAGTTTGGCTCCACCTCACGGTATTGCATCTCTCTGTACCAGCCATTGTAGCACGTGTGTAGCCCTACACATAAGGGGCATGATGATTTGACGTCATCCCCACCTTCCTCCTGGTTAACCCAGGCAGTCTCGCTAGAGTCCTCAACTTAATGGTAGTAACTAACGACAAGGGTTGCGCTCGTTGCGGGACTTAACCCAACATCTCACGACACGAGCTGACGACAACCATGCACCACCTGTCACCTTGTCCCCGAAGGGATTTCCTCGATTAAGAGTAATGCAAGGGATGTCAAGTGTAGGTAAGGTTCTTCGCGTTGCTTCGAATTAAACCACATGCTCCGCTACTTGTGCGGGTCCCCGTCAATTCCTTTGAGTTTTAATCTTGCGACCGTACTCCCCAGGCGGAATACTTAATGCGTTAGCGGCGGCACGGAGGTGTTGAAACCCCCACACCTAGTATTCATCGTTTACGGCGTGGACTACCAGGGTATCTAATCCTGTTTGCTCCCCACGCTTTCGAGCCTCAGCGTCAGTTACAGTCCAGAGAGTCGCCTTCGCCACTGGTGTTCTTCCTAATCTCTACGCATTTCACCGCTACACTAGGAATTCCACTCTCCTCTCCTGCACTCTAGATAACCAGTTTGGAATGCAGCACCCAAGTTGAGCCCGGGTATTTCACATCCCACTTAATCATCCGCCTACGCTCCCTTTACGCCCAGTAAATCCGGATAACGCTCGCCACCTACGTATTACCGCGGCTGCTGGCACGTAGTTAGCCGTGGCTTCCTCCTTGGGTACCGTCATTATCTTCCCCAAAGACAGAGCTTTACGATCCGAAAACCTTCATCACTCACGCGGCGTTGCTGCATCAGGGTTTCCCCCATTGTGCAATATTCCCCACTGCTGCCTCCCGTAGGAGTCTGGGCCGTGTCTCAGTCCCAATGTGGCCGATCACCCTCTCAGGTCGGCTACGCATCGTCGCCTTGGTAGGCCGTTACCCCACCAACTAGCTAATGCGCCGCGGGTCCATCTCATAGCGGATTGCTCCTTTGGTTAAAAGATGATGCCATCTCTCAACATTATGCGGTATTAATCTCCCTTTCGGGAGGCTATTCCACTCTATGAGGCAGGTTACCCACGTGTTACTCACCCGTCCGCCGCTAATCCGTTCCCCGAAGGAAACTTCATCGCTCGACTTGCATGTGTTAAGCACGCCGCCAGCGTTCATCCTGAGCCAGGATCAAACTCTCAATTTAAAAGTTTAATCTATACTCATATTACTTATAAAAGAATTGCTGGTTTATGTTAATATCTTCTGTTTAATTTTCAAAGACCATTTCTTAGTCGCCCTCAAGCGACTTCTTTATTTTATCACCGCTTTCGAACTTTGTCAACATTTTTCTTCAAAAAACTTTTTTAACTTGTTTCCCAAGTTTTGTTTTTTGTTTGTTGCTGTTCGTCAGCGACAAGTAATATCTTATCACATACCTTCTAATACGCTTTTAAACTCCACTTCATTTTAGTAAATTAAACTCTATTTCCTCTTATTTTCTTATCTTTTCTAATATATTTAATTATTGATACACTAGGTAAAGTTTATATCTCATTTTATCTTTTCTCTACGCTTATTGCCTATTTTTCTTTACCTAAATCTAAAATATCTTCAGAAATTTTATTTTATCAATATTATATTTTATTATATATTTCTCTTAATTTAACTTACTTTTTATTATTTAATTTAATAAACATGTAAATTTCTATAAAAAAAGCTCTGATGCTATAAAACATCAGAGCTAATTTAAAACTATATTAGTTTTCCTCTTCTTTAACTTCTGTAGCTACTTCTTCTGCAATTTCATTTGTACTTTCTAATTGATCCAATAAAGTTGATTCTTCTTCTACTTCTTCATTATCTCCAGATATTTTTGCAATAGTTACTACTGCTTCATCCTCTAGAGTCCTCATAAGTTTAACACCCATTGCAGATCTACTTGTAACTGAAATATCACTTACATTTATTCTTATAGCTACCCCTTGGTTATTTATAAGCATAAGTTCATCATCTTCCTTACATACAGTAGCACCAACAACTTTACCAGTCTTTTCTGATACTTTGTATGTTATAAGACCTATTCCACCTCTATTTTGAACCTTATACTCATCTAAGTTAGTTCTCTTACCATAACCATTTTCACTAACAACTAGTAATCTTTCTCCTTCTACAGCTATATCCATACAAACAGCAATATCACCATCTCTTAAGCTTATAGCTTTAACTCCAGATGCAGTTCTACCCATAGGTCTAACATCTGTTTCATTAAATCTTATAGCATTACCGTCTTGAGTTACAAATATAATATCTGCATCTCCATATGTGATTTTAGCTCTTAGAAGTTCATCACCTTCTCTAAGGTTTAATGCTATCAATCCATTCTTTCTTATGTTCTTAAAGTCTTTTAATGGTGTTTTCTTAACTATTCCTAGTTTAGTTCCCATAAATAAATATCCATCTTCTTGAACATCCTTAAATGAAAGAACAGTTTGTATTTTTTCATCTGCTTCTAAAGGTAATATATTTACAAGGTTTGTTCCCTTAGCAGTTCTTCCTGCATCTGGTACCTCATAAGCTTTAATCTTATAAACTTTACCTTTAGTTGTGAAGAATAATAAGTTTGAGTGTGTTGATGTTACAAGTACATTTTCAACAAAGTCATCTTCTTTTGTTGTCATTGCTTGTATACCCTTACCACCTCTCTTTTGAGCTGAGTAAACATCTGAAGATATTCTCTTAATATATCCAGTATGAGTAAGAGTTATTACAACATCCTCTTCTTGTATTAAATCTTCTATATCTATTTCATTTTCTTGTTTTTCTATTTGAGTTCTTCTTTCATCTGAGTACTTAGCTTTGATTTCTAGAAGTTCTTCTTTTATAACTTCTAATAATCTTTCCTCACTAGCTAAGATTGCATTTAAGTAATCTATTAACTTCATAAGTTCATTATACTCATTTTCAATCTTATCTCTTTCAAGACCAGTAAGTCTTCTAAGTCTCATTTCTAAAATTGCAGCAGCTTGTTTTTCACTTAAATCAAATCTTTCAATAAGTGTATTCTTAGCTATCTCTGAAGTCTTAGAACTTCTTATAATGTTTATAACCTCATCAATATTATCAAGAGCTATTATTAATCCTTCCAATATGTGAGCTCTTTCTTTAGCTTTTTTAAGTTCAAATTGAGTTCTTCTAGTTATAACATCTTTTTGGAAGTTTATATAATGAACTAAAACTTGTTTTAAGTTTAATATTTGTGGTTGATTGTCAACTAAAGCAAGCATTATAACTCCAAATGTATCTTGCATTTTTGTATGCTTATATAATAGGTTTAATGTAACATTTGGATTTGCATCCCTCTTAAGTTCTATAACTATTCTCATACCTTCTCTGTCAGATTCATCTCTTAAATCTGATATTCCAGTAATCTTTTTATCCTTAACAAGATCTGCAATATATTCTATAAGCTTAGCTTTATTAACTTGGTATGGAAGTTCAGTTACTATTATTCTGTGTCTTCCATTTTCTTCTTCAATCTCAGCTTTAGCTCTTACTATTATTCTTCCTTTTCCAGTTTCATAAGCAGCCCTTATCCCTGATTTCCCCATTATTATTCCAGCTGTAGGGAAATCTGGACCTTTAATGTATGTCATTAATTCTAAGCTCGTTAATTCTGGATTGTCTATAAGAGCTATAGTTCCATCAATTACCTCACCTAAGTTATGTGGTGGAATATTAGTAGCCATACCAACAGCTATACCTGATGAACCATTAACTAAAAGGTTTGGATATCTTGAAGGTAATACAACTGGCTCTTTTTCCTCACCATCAAAGTTTGGTGTAAAATCAACAGTATTTTTATTTATATCTCTTAACATTTCAGAAGCTATTTTATTCATTTTAGCTTCTGTATATCTCATTGCCGCTGCTGAGTCTCCATCAACAGAACCGAAGTTACCATGTCCGTCAACAAGCATATATCTTAAAGAGAAATCTTGTGCCATTCTAACTAAAGCATCATAAACTGATGAATCACCATGTGGGTGGTATTTACCTAAAACTTCCCCAACTATTCTGGCACATTTTCTATATCCTTTCTCAGGATATAATCCTAATTCTTGCATTGAATATAAAATTCTTCTGTGAACTGGTTTTAAACCATCTCTAACATCTGGTAATGCTCTACCAACAATAACGCTCATAGCATAGTCTATGTAGCATTTTTTCATTTCTTTATTTATATCTATGGGTATTACTTTTCCCTCATTAAAGCTCATGTACTTCACCTCATATTAGTACTATATATCTAAATTGCTAACATTCTTAGCATTCTTCTGAATAAATTCTCTTCTTGGCTCTACTTTATCGCCCATAAGAATTGTAAATATCTCATCAGCTACCATAGCATCTTCAATATCTGCTCTTAATAATATTCTTGATTCTGGATCCATAGTAGTTTCCCAAAGTTGGTTTGCGTTCATTTCTCCAAGACCTTTGTATCTTTGTACATTAACACTACTGTCTTTTCCACCAAAATCAGCTATTATTTCGTCTGCATCAGCATCTGAGTATGCATATTTTTCTTGTTTACCTTTAGAAATTTTATATAGTGGTGGTTGTGCTATATAAACGTGACCTTGCTCAACTAAGTCTCTCATATATCTATAGAAGAATGTTAATAATAAAGTTCTTATGTGAGCACCATCGACGTCAGCATCTGTCATGATTATTATTCTATTGTATCTTATTTTTTCTATATCAAATTCAGGTCCTATACCTGCACCAATTGCGGTTACCATTGATCTTATAGTATCTGAACCTAAAATCTTATCTAATCTTTGCTTTTCTACGTTCATTATCTTACCTCTTAAAGGTAATATAGCTTGGAACTTTCTATCTCTTCCTTGCTTCGCAGATCCACCAGCTGAGTCCCCCTCAACTATATAAATTTCGCATTCCTTTGGATCTTTTGATGAACAGTCAGCAAGCTTACCTGGTAATGAACTTCTTTCAAGAACTGATTTTCTTGTAAGCTCTCTAGCTCTTCTTGCAGCTTCTCTAGCTCTTGATGCTAATAAAGCTTTTTCTATTATTATTTTACCAACTTCAGGATTTTCTTCTAAGAAAGTAGATATTCCTTCTCCTGAAATTGAATCCACAGCACTTCTAGCTTCACTATTTCCTAGTTTTGTTTTAGTCTGTCCTTCAAATTGAGGTTCAGATATTTTAACAGAGATAACAGCAGTTAAACCTTCTCTTATGTCATCCCCTGATAAATTCTTATCTGATTCTTTTAAATGACCAAATCTTCTACCATAATCATTCATTACTCTTGTTAAAGCTGTTTTAAATCCTGCTAAGTGAGTTCCTCCCTCAACAGTGTCTATATTATTAGCAAAAGTAAATATGTTTTCATTAAATCCATCATGGTATTGTAAAGAAACCTCTACTGAGATTCCATCCTTAAGTCCTTCTACATAAATAGGTTCTTCATGTAGAACTTCTTTATTTCTATTTAAATAGCTTACAAAAGATTTTATACCACCTTCATAATGATATACTTCTTCTTTTATTTCATCTTCTCTTTCATCAATAAGAGTTATGTTTATTCCTTTATTTAAGAATGCTAACTCTCTAAGTCTTTGTGATAAAATTTCGAAATCATATTCAGTTTCTTCAAATATTTCTGGATCTGGTTTAAAGTGAACTTTAGTTCCACTTCCTTCAGCTTCTCCTATTTTCTCTAAACCTGTAAGTACTGCACCTCTCTTATATATTTGTTTCCAAACATATCCATCTCTAGTTACAATTACTTCGCATAATTCTGAAAGAGCATTAACTACAGATGCACCAACACCATGTAATCCACCAGATACCTTGTATCCGCCCCCTCCGAATTTACCTCCTGCGTGTAGAACTGTCATGATAACTTCTACAGTTGGTTTTCCCATCTTTGGATGGATTCCTACTGGCATACCTCTTCCGTCATCAACTACAGTAATTGAATTATCCTTGTGTATGTAAACTTTTATATTCTTACAGTATCCTGCTAACGCTTCATCAATACTGTTATCAACAATTTCGTAAACTAGATGATGAAGACCTCTAGAACTAGTACTACCAATGTACATCCCTGGTCTTTTTCTTACAGCTTCTAATCCTTCTAAGACTTGAATCTGACTAGCATCATAATTTTGATTGTTTTGCTCCAACATATAACTCCTCCTATATAGCAGCAATTTAACTTTTATAGGGTCTTCCGTGAATAATCTCAAACAACTTAGTTGAAATTCCTTCAATCCTCACACTTAACGTAAACATTATTTAAGAGCTATTAATTTAAAGGCTATGGGTTAACCCTTCCCAAATAAATGTGGCAATCCTATATTTATAAAAACTTTAAAAAATAAATCTTAAGTTAATAACCTCAAGTTTATCTTAATTCAAAAGTTTAAGGATTATAATTAATATCTGTACGCTTTGTTAATGTAGATGATGAAATAGGTGAAAGATATACTTTACTCATTTTATCTATCTCAGCTATAACAAAAGATTTTGGCTTTTCATCTGTAATTCTTTCAACGAATCCATCCTCTTCAGCCATTCTTAAGAATTGTATAGTATCTGAACTATACATAGCAGTTTGAATATCAAATATTCCTATAACATCTTTAACTGGAACTACTACATTCTCTCCTAAATGTAAAAACACAAATACTCCTCCTTTAACATTGAATACGTCCATTTATAACTCTAAATACTTTTGAGTTTTCATCTAAATAACTGGTTAAATCCTCTATTCCTGTACATGTTATTACTGTTTGTATGTTTTTTATAGATGTTAAAACATATCTTTTTCTATTAAAATCTAACTCTGACAATACATCATCTAATAATAACACAGGATATTCCCCTGTTATTTCTTTTATTATTTTTAAAGATGCAAATTTTATTGTTAATACACTAGTTCTTTGTTGACCTTGTGAACCATAAATCTTTGCATCTATATTATTTAAATATATATTAAAATCATCTCTATGCGGACCTATAGATGTTGCTCTTTTATCTATATCCTTTTTTCTATTTTGTTCTAATAGCTTTATCATAGAATCTTTAATATTATCTAAATCTTTTACAGTTGAAATATATTTAAATTCAATCTCTTCTTTTCCTGAAGTTATTTCTTTGTGAATTTCTTTAGAATATTTGTTTAACTGTTTAATGTAATTTAATCTTGTCTTAATAATATTCTCTCCATATTGAGCCAATTGTATATCATATATATCTAACATTTCTTCATTTACATTTTTATTTTTAAGAACTAAATTTCTTTCATGTAAAACTTTATTGTATTGAACTAAATTATGATAATATCTTCTATTTAACTGACTAAGCTCCATATCAAGAAACTTTCTTCTTATTCCAGGAGATTCTTTTACTATTTTCAAATCTTCTGGAGAGAACATAACAACGTTAAACGTTCCAATTAATTCTCCAATTTTACTTATCCTTATTGAATTTATGCTAATAGCTTTTTTTCCGTCTTTTAAAATATTCACATCTATGATTTTATCTAATCTATCTTTATGAACATCTAACCTTATAAAAGCTCTGTCCTTATTCCACTCTATTAGCTCCCTGTCTTTATTGGTTCTATGGGACTTAGCAAATCCACAATAATATATTGCTTCTATCACGTTAGTTTTTCCCTGTGCATTATCACCTATAAAGACATTTACATTCGGACAAAGCTTGATTGATAAATTTTCATAATTTCTATAATTAATTAATTGCAAACTTTTTATATACATAAAAACACCTATATTTAATTATACCATATTCTTATGTTCTTTAGGCTATGTATCTTTAAATTAACTTATAAATTTCACCATTGAACTCTACAGTATCATCAATTCTTAATTTTTTTCCTCTTTGAGTACAAATCTCTCCGTTAACTAAAACTTCTCCATCCATTATGAACATTTTAGCTTCTGATCCTAAGCTAACTGCTCCACACCATTTTAAAAATGAATCTAACTTTATAAATTCTGTATTAATTTTTACTTCTTGCATAATTATTCACTCAATGTATATTAAAAATAAATACATTGTTTCTCCTTTCAAAAATAAAATAAAAAATAGTCTATGGTGAGTTTAGTAATACTAAACTCACCATAGTTATAAAATAAATTTAAATTATCTTGCTATTCTTACTGGTAAAACTAGATATTCACACAAATCATTGTTTTTATTTCTAATAATACAAGGAGATATACTACTTGTCATTCTTAATTCTATTTTATCCTCTTCCATATTTTTTAAAACATCTAAAAGGTATTTTGAGTTGAATGCAATTTGTATTTCTTCTCCTTGCAATTTTATAGTAACTTCTTCTCTAACTTTTCCTAATTGAGAATTAGATGTGATTACTATGTTTTCATCAGTTATATCAAACTTAACTAAATTACTATTTCCTTCTTTAGCCATAAGTGATGCTCTTTCGATACCATTTTGAAGTGATTGTTTATCTACTTCAATCTGTAATTTATGTTCTTTTGGTAATAAAGCATCGTATTTTATAAATTCACCTTCTAATAATCTAGAAATTACTTTTGTATCTCCCATATTAAATAATATATGATTTGGAGTAAATGTAATATTAACTATTTCATCAGAGTCTTCTAATATCTTAGCAACTTCATTTAAAGTTTTTCCTGGTATAACAGCATTGATTGTATTGTTAGTATCTATATCTTCTGTTCTTATTGCTAGTCTATATCCATCTAAAGCTACTAAGTTTAATTTAGAATCTTTAATTTCGAATAATATTCCTTGAAGAATAGGTCTTGTTTCATCTTGAGCTATAGCAAAAGATGTTCCTTTTATCATATTCTTAAGAATTCCTTGATTTATTGAGAAAATCATATTCTCATTTATTTTAGGTAAACTTGGGAAGTCTTCTGCATTCATGTGTAATAAATCAAAAACAGACTTTTGACATGTTATTCTTATAGCTTCTTCTGAAACTGTTTCTATTTTAATTTTATCATTAGGTAACTTTCTTATTATTTCTCCAAAGATTTTAGCATCAACAACTAATTTACCTGGCTCAGTAACTTCTGCTTCAAATTTAGTCTCTATACTAACATCTTTATCTGATCCTATTATAGTTACTATATTTTCTGAAGCTTCTATGTATAGACCTTCTAATATAGGCATTGTTGATTTTCCTGTTATAGCTTTTTGAGCTATAGCTATAGATTCTTGTAGTTTATTTTTATCGCATGTAAATATCAAAATTAAAACCCTCCTTCTAGGACTTATTCACATAAGTTATACACAGTGTGAATTTTTGTATAATAGATATATTAATAGATAATATATATAATAATAATAGTAATAGTACCTGTGGATTTGTGGATAAACCTCGGAACCTTTTATATATCAAGACTTACAGAGATTTTTTGCTTGTGGATAACCTGTAGATTACTGTGAACAATTATCCACAATAAAATAACAGGTAAAAAAACAATAAACATAATAATTCACAGGTTATCCACAGATATTATACAGTTATTATGTACTTTGTTAATTACTTTTGAGTAAGCTTTTTGGTAATGTCGTTTATCATACTTTGTAGACCTTCATCAGTCTTTAAATTCTCAGAAATTTTTTCATAAGCATGAATTACTGTAGTATGATCTCTTCCACCGAATTCTTCACCTATTTTAGGTAAAGACATATCTGTAAGTTTTCTGCTTAAATACATAGCAATCTGACGAGGATAAGCTATATTTCTAGTTCTTCTTTGTGATTTTAAATCATCTATTCTTAAATTATAATAATTTGCTACAGATTCTTGAATAGTTTTTACTGTAACTGGAGCACTTTCTTTATTAGATATTATATCTTTAAGTGCTTCAGAAGCTAAATCAACGCTTACATCTCTATTAGTTAAAGATGAATAAGCTATTATTCTTATAAGTGCGCCTTCTAATTCTCTTATATTTGACTTTATTTTAGTAGCTATATATACCATAACTTCATTTGGTACATTTAGCCCTTCAACATCAGCTTTTTTCTTTAGTATTGCCATTCTAGTTTCGAAATCAGGTGCTTGAATATCTGCGATTAAACCCCATTCAAATCTAGATCTTAATCTATCTTCTAATGTAGGAATTTCTTTTGGGGGCCTATCTGATGATAGGATTATTTGTTTATTCTCTTCATGTAATGCATTAAAAGTATGGAAGAACTCTTCTTGAGTACGTTCCTTTCCAGCTATGAATTGAATATCATCTATTAATAAAACGTCGACTTTTCTATATTTATTTCTAAATTCTTCGTTTTTATCATCTTTAATAGCATTAATAAGTTCATTAGTGAATTTTTCAGATGACACGTAAACTACTTTTGCCTTAGGATTTTCTTGAAGAATATAGTGTCCTATAGCGTGCATTAAGTGAGTCTTTCCAAGTCCAACTCCTCCATATATAAATAAAGGATTATAGGCTTTAGCTGGTGACTCAGCAACGGCTAAAGACGCTGCATGAGCGAAACGGTTACTATTACCGATGACAAAAGATTGAAATGTATATTTAGGATTTAGTGTAGCAGACATTTCATCGCTTACAACTATAGAGCCATCGACCTCATTTGTATTCTCTTTCTTTTCTTCTTTTTGTCTTTCTTCATTCTCTTTCTCTTCTTCTAAATCAGATTCAAGGTAGAACTCTATTTTAAATCTTCTAGATGTAACTATCTTTAAAGCTTGAATTAATAAGTCCTTATATCTTGTATCTAGAATCCCTTTAGTGAATTCATTAGGAACAGAAAGTTTTAATGTGTTGTCTGACATTGATATAGGAGTACAGCTCTTAATCCAAGTATTAAAGCTGATTTCAGAGATTTCTCCTTTTATTATGTTCAACGCTTGTTCCCATAGATTATTTAGTTGGGTATCCATCTTCTATCCTCCAATCATAAATGATTTTAAATTTTAGTTATGCACATATAATTAACATATTAGATTATTGCTCTACATGGTGTGAATAAATTTATTAACAGCCTGTTGATATTGTGGATAATTTTTATTCAAAAAAATATATCAACAAGAAGTATAAACAAGTATTGTTGAAAATTTAGAACATAATAAACCGTTGAAATAACGGGATTACAAAGAATATGTATATAATAGAATATAAAGAATATACAAGTTATCAACAGGGTTATTCACAAGTGTGGATAAGTTGTGAAAGGAAATAAAGTTATTCACAATGCATTAATATGATAACATAAAGCAACAGGGGTATTCAATAAGTTATCCACAAAAATAACAGCTGTTGATAACTTATTTTGTGAAAAACTTATAAGAATTTAGAAATAGGTAAATATATATACAAGCTCTGTTGAAATTTAAAATTTTAACAGAATTGAAAAGTAAGATATTATGAATTTATATAATAAAAAGAGGAAGAGAATTATAGAATTCTAAAAGTTAATAACAATTGTTATTTATTTTGTGGATAACTTTATAACTATAGTTATAAAGTTGGGATTAAATTAAAGAAATAAGTTTATTTATCTATAATATATAGAAGTAAATCATAGGAGATAAATTTCTTTATATAAAAAAAGGAGAGATAAGTAATTAAATTACTGTATTAAGGATAAAATAATAGAATATTTTAGTAAACTATTTTCTAGTATATTAAAGAAGCTTTTTTATAGTAAGTTAAAATTAAGAGATTAATTAATTTTTATTTATATATTTTACAAGGAAAATAAGGTAGACATAACAAATCTTTAAGTGAGTTATTTTCTTGACAGAGCGCAACTTGAAAGATATAATTAAACAGTAAAACCTAAATTAGCGAATAAGTAAAAAAGCTTTTAGCTTTTTACTAGAATAAAATATTGGTTGAAGGGGGTGTATTTAAATGTTCATGACATATCAACCTAAAAAGAGACAAAGAAGCAAAGAGCATGGTTTCAGAAAGAGAATGAAAACTAAATCTGGAAGAAATGTTTTAAAGAGAAGAAGACAAAAAGGTAGAAAAAGATTAACAGCATAAGGGCCGCATTTTGTGGCCTTTTTCTGCACCAAAAAGCAGAAAAAAGGAGAGCAAATTTAAATGTTACTAAGTTTAAGAAAGAACAATGAGTTTAGAACAGTTTATAGGAGAGGAAAATCTTATGCTAACGATCTACTAGTTCTTTATGTTTTTCCTAA
Source organism: Clostridium sp. LIBA-8553 (assembly GCF_057782465.1). NCBI lineage: Bacteria > Bacillati > Bacillota > Clostridia > Eubacteriales > Clostridiaceae > Clostridium > Clostridium sp. LIBA-8553. Next base: position 3,497,585 of record NZ_CM173489.1, on the reverse strand, counting down.
CAGAAAAAATGTTACGAAAGATGGAGAACGTTTCAATAAGGTAGGAGTTTCAGTTAGCAAGAAGGTTGGAAAAAGTGTGGTTAGAAGTAGAGTTAAAAGACTTATACTTGAAAATTACAGACTTAATTCTAGTGAGCTTAAAGAAGGCTATGACTTTGTATTTATTGCTAGAGTTGCTATAAACGGTAAAGATTTTAAGCAAGTAGGAAAAGCCATGAATAATTTAATAAAGAAGGCGGGTCTACGTGATAATGAAAAAATTGTTCATAGTAATGATTAAATTCTATAGAAAATATATTTCACCTTTAAAGAGACCTTGTTGTAGATTTTATCCAACATGTTCTCAATATGCACTAGAAGCAATACAAAAGTATGGTGCTATTAGAGGGGGATTTATGAGTATAGGAAGAATATTAAGGTGTAATCCACTTTGCAAAGGTGGGTATGATCCTGTCAAATAAATATAGACGGTTTAAATATAGGAGGGTAACATATTGCAGAAAATTTTAAAACCGATAACTGATTTATTCACAATTATATTTCAAGCTATTCACGGTTTTGTTGCTTCATTAGGAATCTTCAGTGAAGGTGCGGGATATGTAATGACAATTTTCTTATTAACTTTATTAGTAAGATTAATAGTATTACCATTAAATATAAAGCAAACTAAATCACAACAAAAGATGCAAGAAATACAACCAGAAATAGCTAAATTACAAAAGAAATATAAGAATAATCCAGAAAAAGCTCAACAAGAAATGATGAAGCTTTATAAAGATAATAACGTAAATCCAATGAGTGGTTGCTTACCTTTATTAATACAAATGCCAATATTATTTGCATTATACTATGTATTCTATGGATTAGGAGAATTAAAAGGTATATCATTCTTATGGCTTAAGGATTTATGGGCACCAGATAGAACATTCATATTACCAATATTATCAGCAGTTACAACTTACTTATCATCATTATTAATGACAAAGTCAACTCAAACTCCAGGTGGAGCAGCTCCAGCAGGTGGAATGAATATGACTACTATGAACATAGTAATGGCTGGTATGATGGGTGTAATGTCAATCAATTTCCCTTCAATGCTTGTATTATATTGGGTAATAGGTAACTTAATTCAAATAGCTCAAACATATTTTATAGTTGTTATACCTAAGAAAAAAAGAGAAAAATTAAAAGCTGAAGCTAAAGATGGCAAGTAATTAGATTTTATTTTATTTTTCTAAGGTGGTGAAACAGGGTATGAAGACAATTGAGATTACTGGTAAGACTGTTGAAGAGGCTTTAAAGAGTGCATTAAGACAGTTAGACACTACAGAAGATAAAGTAGAGGTTACTGTTATAGATGAAGGAAGCAAAGGATTCTTTAATCTAATCGGTACTAAGCCTGCTAAGATTTCAGTTACAATGAAAAGAGATAGAATCTTAGAAACTAAGAAGTTTTTAAGTGAAGTTCTTGAAAAAATGAATGTAAAGGCTGAAATTAGTATTGAAGAAAGTAATGACGTAGTTAATATAAATCTTACAGGTCCTAAGATGGGAACCATTATAGGATATAGGGGAGAGACCTTAGATTCACTTCAATATTTAACTAGTTTAGTTGTTAATAAAGCTAAAGAAGATAAATACAAAAGAGTGATTTTAGACACTGAAAATTATAGACAAAAAAGAGAAGAAACTCTTAAAAGATTAGCAAATAAAATTGCTTATAAGGTTAGAAAATCAGGAAGAGTTTTAAAGCTTGAACCTATGAATCCTTATGAAAGAAGAGTTATTCATTCAGAGTTACAGAACAATGATTTTGTTAAAACTTTTAGCGAAGGTGAAGAACCTTACAGAAGAGTTGTAGTAGAGTTAAAGAAATAAAAAAGAAAGCTTAAGGCTTTCTTTTTTTTATCCACAATGACCTATGGATAACTTGTGGATAACTTGTGGGTAATATTAAAAACATAGTCATATCAATGGTTTAGAATGTTGACAAATTTAAAAAATAAGGTGAAAATATACTATTTTCATCTTATTTTTTTATTAAGTATATCATTTAATTTATTGGATAGTATTTTTAAGTAAGTAATCTATTAAGTGATTTAGTAAAAACATAATTTTTTGCCATTAATAATATGATTTAAAATTTTGACTTATTCTATTTTGTTGGGTAAAATCAATATTAGTTCAAATTTCAGAATGTAATTATAAAGGAGGAGCTTATGAAAGAATTCGATACTATTGCTGCTATAGCTACAGCATTAGGAGAAGGTGGAATAGCTATAATTAGAGTATCAGGAAATAAAGCTCTTGAGATTGTAAATAAAATATTCAGAGGAAAAAACGGAAAAGACTTATTAGATATAAAACCATATACTATGAGATATGGTCACATGATAGATGAAAATAACGAAATTATAGATGAAGTTATAGTTAGCTTTATGAAAGGGCCTAGAAGCTTCACAGCTGAAGATACAGTGGAAATAAACTGTCATGGCGGTGTTGTGGCTACCAATAAAGTTTTACAAAACGTAATAAAAGCTGGGGCTAGACTTGCTGAACCAGGTGAGTTTACAAAGAGAGCTTTCTTAAATGGAAGAATAGACTTAAGCCAAGCAGAAGCCGTTATGGATATAATAACTGCTAAGACAGAGCTTTCAATGAAATCAGCTATGACTCAGAGCCAAGGAAGGCTTTCTACGGAAATAAACAATCTTAGAAAAGAAGCTTTAGACATATTAGCTCTAATTGAATATGCTGTTGACTTTACAGAAGATGATGAAGAACCAGATGAAACTATACCTGTTAAGGTAAAAGAAGATGTTATAACTCTTAAAAGCAAAGTAAATAACTTAATAAACACTGCCGATGAAGGTAAGCTTATTAGGGATGGTTTAAGTATGGTTATAGTAGGAAAACCTAACGTAGGTAAATCATCACTTCTAAATGCTCTATTAAACGAAAAAAGAGCAATTGTAACTGACATAGCAGGAACAACAAGAGACGTAATAGAAGAATACATAAACTTAGATGGAATACCAGTTAGATTAGTTGATACAGCTGGAATCAGAGAGACTGAGGATGTTGTAGAAAAAATAGGTGTGGAAAAGTCTAAGGAAAAAATCAATGAGGCTGATTTAGTTATCTTAATGCTAGATACAAGTAGAGAATTAGATGATGAAGATAAAGAAATCATCGACTACATTAAAGACAGAAAATACATAGTACTTTTAAATAAAGTTGACTTAGATAGAAAGTTATCCTCAGAGATTGTGGATAACTTAGAAAATAAGATAGAATTATCTGCAAAAACTGGTTTCGGAATAGATGATTTAAAGAGTAAGATAAAAGATTTATTCTTTAATGGATCAATTGATGCTGAAAGTTTAATGGTAACTAATACAAGACATAAGGAAGCATTATATAGAACTTCTGAGAACTTAGAGGGAGCATTAAATGGTCTTAATAACAATGAGTTTTTAGATTTAGTATCAATTTATGTAACATCTGCTTTAAGAGCTTTAGGCGAAATAACTGGAGCAGAACTAGAAGAAGACTTAGTAAACAAAATATTTGCAGAATTTTGTTGTGGAAAATAGGAGAATGATGAAATATGAGATATAATGCAGGAAGTTATGATATAGTTGTTATAGGCGCTGGTCATGCAGGTTGCGAAGCTGGATTAGCAGCAGCTAGAATGGGATGTAAAACTTTAGTTTGTACATTAACATTAGATTCTGTTGCTATGATGCCATGTAACCCTAACATAGGTGGTACTGCTAAGGGGCATCTAGTTAGAGAAATTGATGCTTTAGGTGGAGAAATGGGGGTAAATATAGACCATACATTTATCCAATCTAAAATGCTAAATACATCAAAGGGACCTGCAGTACACTCTCTAAGAGCACAAGCTGATAAAAAGAAATACCAAGAAAGAATGAAAAAGGTTTTAGAAAATCAAGAAAATCTTCACTTAAGACAATTAGAAGTAGTTAGCGTAGAAGTTGAAGATGGAAAAGTTAAAGGTGTTTTAACTAAAAATGGTGCATTTTTTGAGTGTAAAGCTGTTATAATGACAAGTGGAACATATTTAAAAAGTAGAATAATAATTGGGGATGTAAGCTATAGCCAAGGACCAAATGGGCTTAGCAATGCTAATGAACTTTCACAATCCCTAATAGATTTAGGAATAGAACTTAGAAGATTTAAAACTGGTACTCCAGCTAGAATAAACAAGAGAAGTGTTGATTTCTCTAAGATGATAGAACAACCAGGAGATGAGGAAATAGTTCCTTTCTCATTTATAAGTGAGAATATAGATAGAGATCAGGTTTCATGTTGGTTAACATATACTAATGCTGAAACACATAAGGTAATTCAAGATAATATACATAGATCTCCTATGTATAATGGAAGTATAAAGGGTGTTGGACCAAGATATTGTCCATCTATAGAAGATAAGGTAATGAGATTCCAAGATAAAGAAAGACATCAAATCTTCATAGAACCAGAAGGTGACGATACTCAAGAAATGTATGTTGGAGGGATGTCATCATCTCTTCCAGAGGATGTTCAAGTTCAAATGATAAAGACAGTTCCAGGTCTTGAAAATGCCGAAATTATGAGAACTGCGTATGCAATTGAGTATGATTGCATTGATCCAACACAATTAAAGGCTTCATTAGAATTTAAAAACATAGATGGATTCTTTAGTGCTGGACAAATTAATGGTAGTTCAGGATATGAGGAGGCTGGTTCACAAGGTATCGTTGCAGGTATAAATGCAGCATTAAAAGTTCAAGGAAAAGACCCTATGATACTTACAAGATCAGACGGATATGTTGGAGTTTTAATTGACGATTTAATCACTAAGGGAACTAATGAGCCTTATAGAATGATGACATCAAGAGCTGAATATAGATTAATATTAAGACAAGACAATGCTGATTTCAGATTAACTGAAATAGGATATAAAGTAGGATTAGTTAGTGAAGAAAGATGGAATAAGTTCCAAGAAAGAAAGCAAAGATTAGAAGCGGAGCTTGAAAGACTTAAAGAGCTTCAAATAACTAATAAAGCAGAAAATAATGAGAAAATAGTTGAATTAGGTTCAACAGAACTTAAAAAACCAATAAGAATGTATGAGCTTATAAAAAGACCAGAGTTAGATTATTTTTCATTAGCTTGTTTAGATCCTGAAAGACCTGATTTACCAAAGGATATTGGAAATCAGATAAACGTAATGGCTAGATATGAAGGATATATACAAACTCAATTAGAACAAGTAGCTCAATTTAAGAAATTTGAGAAGAAGGTTCTTCCAGAGGACTTAGATTATAATGATGTTAATAGTTTAAGAATAGAAGCTATTCAGAAGCTAAATAAAATAAGACCTTTAAATATAGGTCAAGCTTCAAGAATATCAGGGGTATCCCCAGCTGATATATCAGTTCTGTTAATATTCTTAGAGCATTATAGAAAAACTGGAAGAAATACTGAAAATTAAAAGTTATTCAGAAGTTTTCAACAGCACCTGTGGATAAGTCTTGAAAAAACTTTGAAAGGTGCTGTAATACCACTTTTAAAAAGTTATCCACATGTGGATAACTTTAGTTTTTTAGTAGAAAATAAAATTATAAGATAAATTATTTATACTCTTAAGGTTTTGGAGGATTAGGAATGCAATATTTTGATTTAATGAAAAAAGCTTGTGATAGTGTTGGGATGGAATTTAATGAAGACAAGTATCAAAAATTTATGCTTTACAAAGATTTATTAAAAGAATGGAATGAAAAAATAAATCTTACAGCTATAACAGAGGATGAAGAAATAGTAAAGAAACATTTTATAGATTGTATAAAAGCTTTTAAGGCAGATGAATTTAAAAAAGCTAAAACAGTAATAGATGTTGGAACAGGTGCCGGATTTCCAGGGTTACCTATAGCTATTATGAGGGATGATGTAAATGTTACCCTATTAGACTCATTAAATAAGAGAATAAACTTCTTAAATGAAGTTATAAATAAATTAGGCTTAAAAAATGTTGAGACTATACATTCTAGAGCTGAAGATGGTGCAAGAAAAAAAGAATTAAGAGAAAATTTTGATATTGCTACATCAAGAGCTGTTGCTAATATGTGCGTACTAAGTGAGTTTTGTATTCCATATGTAAAGGTAAATGGAAACTTTATAGCTTTAAAAGGACCAAATATAACAGAAGAGTTAAATGATTCAAAAAATGCTATTGGAACTTTAGGTGGTAAGCTTGAAGGAATAACTGAGGTTGAAATTGAAGGAACAGATTTAAATCACAACTTAGTAATAGTAAAGAAAATAAAAAGTACACCAAAAACTTTCCCTAGAAAAGCAGGTAACGTAACTAAAAAACCATTAAAATAAAATAATAGCCAAAGGAAAAAGTGAAGAGCTCTATCAACTTTAAAATTTAATTAATTAGTTGAGGAGCTTCTTAATAAATTAAACTTAGATTTTTATGAAAATAGTTTAATTTAAACTTTTATTATTTAAATATACATAAATGGGGATAGGAGTTAGAGATGGGGAGAGAGATAATACATATAAGAGTTGAGGATATAGTGCCTAATATCTATCAACCAAGAAAATATTTTGATGAAGAGGCATTAGTAGAATTATCTAATTCAATAGTTAATCATGGTATTATTCAACCTTTAACAGTTAGAAAAATTGGTGATATATATGAATTAGTTGCTGGAGAAAGAAGATTAAGAGCTGCTAAATTAGCAAGTTTAAGTACAGTTCCATGTACTGTTGTAGATATAACAGAAAAAGAATCTGCTGAAATTGCTTTACTTGAAAATCTTCAAAGAGAGGATTTAAATTTTATAGAGGAAGCGGAAGCTTACTATAACTTAATACAAGATCATAATTTTACTCAAGAGCAATTAGCTAATAGAATGGGTAAAAAACAATCTACTATAGCCAATAAATTAAGATTATTAAAATTAAGTAATAAAGTAAGAGAAATTTGCTTGCAAAATAATTTAACTGAAAGACATGCAAGAGCTTTGTTAACTTTACCGGAAGAAAAAATTCAATTAAAAGTTATAAAAGCTGTTGTAAAAAAAGGATTAAATGTTAAAGGTACAGAAGAACTTATTAATAAGGAACTTTTAAAATTGGCAGGAGAAGAATTAAATTCAAAAGGAAAGAAAAAAATACTAGGTGTTTTTCCAACAAAAATATATGTTAATTCTATAAAACAAGTTTTTGATAAGTTTAAAATTCCAGCAGAATATAAATCAAAAGACTGTGGAGAATATGTTCAAATAACAATTAATATACCAAAGGATAAAAAATAGGAATGTTTCACGTGAAACATTCCTATTTTTTTATTTTTTAATTAGAAATAACCAATAGTATCTTTTATTATGTAATGTAAAAATATATAATAAAATAGATGTGTTAGAAGGGAGGTGGATGTTCAAGAATAAGATATTCTTGGATAAGTTTAATGAAAACTATTTGTGTTTTTAATCAAAAAGGTGGAGTTGGAAAAACAACAACAAATATAAATATATGTTCTTACCTAGCAATGCAAGGATTTAAAGTTTTAGCTATAGATATAGACCCTCAAGGGAATACAACAAGTGGATTAGGTATAGATAAAAGAAAATTGGACAAGTCTATATATGATTTACTAACTGCAGGTGAAGATATAGAATCAATAATGATGAAAAGTGAATTAGTTGAAAATCTTTATGTTGTTCCAGCAACAATGGAATTAGCAGGTGCTGAAGTAGAAATAATAGATAGAAAAGATAGAGAACATATAGTTATAAATCAAATAAATAAAATTAAAGATAAATTTGATTACATATTTATTGATTGTCCTCCATCTTTAGGTGTTCTAACTATTAATGCTCTAGTTGCGTCTCAAAGTGTTTTAATACCAATACAAGCGGAATACTATGCTTTAGAAGGGGTAGGGCAATTAATAAATACAATAAATTTAGTTAAGAAATCTCTAAACAAAGATCTTGATATTGAGGGTGTAGTGATGACTATGTATGATTCAAGAACTAACTTAAGTACAGAGGTTTATAAAGAAGTAAAAGAATACTTCAAAGATAGATTATATGAAACAACTATTCCTAGAAATGTTAGGTTAGCTGAAGCTCCAAGTTTTGGGTTACCAATATGTTTATATGATGAAAAATGTAGGGGAGCTAAGTCTTATGAAAAATTAACTGAGGAATTCCTAAAAAGACAGGGAGTGAATATAGATGGCTAAAAAATTTGGGTTAGGAAAAGGATTAGGAGCCTTAATACCAGAAGATGATAATATTAAGGAAGAAAAAGAAAAGAAAAATGGAATAATAAATATTGAACTTAAAGAAATAAAGGCTAATAAGAAACAGCCTAGAAAATTCTTTGATAATAATAAATTAAAAGAATTAGCTGAATCTATAAAAGAACACGGTATAATCCAGCCTTTAATCTTAAAGAAAGAATCTAAAGGATATTCAATAATTGCAGGTGAAAGAAGATATAGAGCTGCTAAAATAGCAGAGTTAACAGAAGTACCTGCTCTAATAATGGATATTTCAGATGAAAAACTTCTACAAATATCTTTAATAGAAAATATTCAAAGAGAAGATTTAAATCCTATAGAAGAAGGATTAGCATATGAAAGATTATTAAAAGAGTTTGCCTTAACCCAAGAAGAACTTTCTAAAACTATAGGAAAATCAAGAACTACAATAACTAATACAATGAGACTATTAAAGTTAGATGATAGAGTTAAAGAATATGTGATAGAAGGTGTTATTTCAGAAGGACACGGAAGAGCTATCCTACCTTTAGAAAATGATGCACAATATGAAATAGCTCAAAAAATAATTGATAATTCTCTTTCGGTTAGAGAAACAGAAAAGTTAGTTAAAAGAATTTTAAATGATGTAGTTGAAGAAAAAACATCAGAAAGAAGAAAACCACTTAATCCATATTATAAAGATGTTAGAGATAGACTTCAGGATCATTTTGGAACTAAAGTTAATTTAAACGCTAATAAGAATAAAGGTAAGATAGAAATAGAATACTATTCAGAAGAAGACTTACAGAGAATACTAGACATTATAAATATTTAAAAATGTTTCACGTGAAACATTTTAGGAACATGAAGGGATGATAAATTACATGGAGAATGTATTAAATATACTAACACAGTATTCAACTTATATAACAATAGGATTAATAGTATTAGTTTTAATCCAATTTATACTATTGATAGTAGCTTTCAGAAGCTTAAGTAAAGTAGAAAAGAAATTTAGAAAAATCATGAGAGGAGTTAATAATAAGAACTTAGAAGAGCTTATTAACTCTTATTTAGACAAGGTTGAAGAAGTTGAAAAAAACTCAGCAGAAACAGTAGAAACAAATAAAATTCTAAAAACTCAACTTGAAAAATGTACTCAAAAAGTATCTGTTATAAGATATAAAGCTTTCGAAGATGTTGGAAGTGATTTAAGTTTCTCAGTCGCTTTACTAGATGGAGAAAATAATGGAGTTATTTTAACAGGAATATATGGAAGAGATTATAGCACAACATATGCTAAACCGATAGATAAAGGAATATCTAGATATGATTTATCAGAAGAAGAATTACATGTTCTAAATGCTGCAATGAATAAATAAATCATAAAGATATACTCATTAAATAAGAATAGGTTATATTAAAACAGCTTTTAAATTTATTAGTTGGTTTTAATATAGCCTATTTTTTATGGGTTAAACAAAATGTTTCACGTGAAACATTTTGTCTTTAGAAAAATTATATTTTACTAAGTGAGTGTGTAAAATATCCTAAATATATATTAATTTCAGTAGAATAAAAACTTAGAATAATTCTATTTAAAATATATTTTCTAGAGTAGAATCTATTGTATTCTTTTTGAATCCTACTGATTTTAATATGCAATGATGAATTCCACTAGATATAGCATTAGCTAAAAGCATAACAGTGTATAATCGAGTATTTTGTAATACCATAAACTCTAAGGAACCAGATATATTAACTATGCCAAGAATACTTAAATCTCCTACTAATGGTAGATTTTTGTTTAATGCCATTCCTGGCTTAAGGGATCTTTTTTCAATAAGCACATGCCCAACATTATCAACTGACCCTAGGCATGCATCAATAGCTATAATAAACGGATTTTTATGTTTTGATTTTATTAATTTTAAGGTTTCTTTTAAATTTTTAGCATGAACAGTTTCTTCTAATGTTCCATAAATAAAAATATTATTTTTTGATAAGAATTTAATTTTTTCGCCAATTAAAGGACCAAGAGCATCTCCTGTTGAACGATCAGATCCAATACAAATAAAAATAATAGGTCTATTTTCTTTTATTATTGGACTAAGTTCATTACAAAGATAATCTCTTATTTTAAATGGAGCTTTAGGATCTAAAGAATTTATATAAAAACTTGTACACATGATAACAACCTCCTTATTTGAAATTATCACCAAAATAAAATAGTCTATACTTACAATACATTAACTTTTTTAAATATATTAAAAAATATTATAAAGAATATAAAAAATATAATTCCTAAAAATCCGTTAAGTTCTAGTCCTACAAAAATACATATTAGAGTTAATAAAGGATGTATTCCTAATGTAGATGACATAAGTTTAGGTTCTAAAAATTGACGTAATAAGAAAATAGATAAATATAGTATTAGTAAAAAAATAGCTGAAAAAATATTGCCTGAACTATATGAAATAAAAATAAGTGGAAAATAAATTAAGGGCATGCCTAGTATAGGAATTAAATCCAATAAAGCTGCAAGCACACTAAGTAATAGTGCATACTTAATATTTAAAAAGGAAAATCCTAAAAAGGTTAATATAAAGGAAATAAAAATCAAAAATAAGTATGAAAAACAATAGGTTAAAAACATTTTTTTTATTTCATGTAAAATAGTTAATATTCTCTTGCTATAATTAGAGTTTAAGTAATTAGATAATATTTCGCTGAAGTTAGAGGTATTCAATTCCTTAGATAAAAAATATGTTGATAATACAGTAAAAATAAGGAGCATAAAAGTATATGGTAAATAGCTTATCAATAGAAAAATTTTTTGAATCAATTCTGTGCCAAAAGATAAAATAAATACTGTTAATTCTTTAATAGAAGATATTAAAGTATTTTTTATTAAATTTAGAATAGTATTATCAATAAAATTATTTTCAAGCCAATTTTGAATAGAAATAAAGTAACTATGAAACTCTTTTGAGTTAGTAGATATTATTTCTTGAATGTAGCTCGTTAGTGATGATGATTCATATGCTAAAGATGTAATAAATAAGGTTAATAGTACTATTATTATAAAGAAAAAAATAAATGTACTTATAAAAGAAGATATTCCAACATTAAGTTTAAACTTTTTTATTAAAAATTGAGTTGGAGTTTTTAATAGTAATGAAAAAATAAATGCTAGTAGAAAGGGTAATATATATTTTAATGTATTAAAAAATGTAAAAAATATAAGTGTGTATAAAATAAAAAACACACTTATTTTTTCACCTTTGATTATTAAATTTTTCATATGTCAGAAGTCTACCTCCTTGAAATTAATTCTTTTATAACCTCAACAAATCTATAGACTTCTTCTAATGTATTAAAGTACCCTAAGCTTATCCTTATACTTCCAGTTGGATATGAGCCAACTGTTTTATGAGCAAGAGGAGTACAATGAATTCCTGTCCTACATGTTATATTAAACTCACTATCTAATAAGAATCCTATGAATTCAGGATCCATACCTTCTATATTAAAAGATATTGTTGAAGTTTTCTTTTTTGCATCTATAGGACCATAAAGTTTAACTTCAGGAATTTCAGATAATAAATCCATAGCTTTTTGACATAACATTTCTTCTTTTAACTTTATGTTTTCAATGCCTTCTTTTTCTATGAATCTAATACCTGATAAAAGACCTATTATTCCAGGAGTATTTAAAGTTCCGTATTCAAATTTGTCAGGTAATTCTTGAGGATGTTCCACTAAAGAGGAATTACTTCCTGTTCCTCCAGAAAAAATATTTTTACAAATAGAATTTAACTTATCATCTATAATAAAACCGCCAATTCCTTGAGGACCTAAAAGAGATTTATGTCCTGTAAAAGTTAAAGCATTTAAGTTTAGTTTGATCATATCAATTGGAACTGCTCCTGCAGTTTGAGCCGAATCTAGAATAAAGAATATATTATTTTCCTTGCAAATTTCACCTATTTCTTCAATTGGTTGTATTGTTCCTACTAAATTAGAAGCATGAGATAAAATTATAAGTTTTGTATTATCCTTTATTTTTTCTTTAATTTTTTCAACTGATACAAGCCCTTCTTCATTACATTGAACAATGTCTAATTCCACATTAGGAACTTCTTCACTAATTTTTACTAGTGGTCTTAGTACAGAATTATGTTCTATAGATGTAGTAATTATATGCCAGTTAGGTTTAATTATTCCTAAAAGTAACATATTTAATGATGTTGTAATATTATTTGTAAAAATAACATTTTCGCTTTTGGGAAAATTGAAAAATTTGGCTAATTCATATCTGCATTCATAAACAGCTCTACTACTTTGTAATGCTGTAGACGATGAACCTCTATTTGCGCTTCCTCCTTCAAAACTCATATAATCAGTCATTGCCTTTATTACAGAGTCTGGTTTAGGAAAAGTAGTGGCTGCATTGTCAAAATATATTCTATTCATAATAAAAACCTCACATGAAAATTTTAAATATTCCGTATATGGTAAAACCTAATCCAAGTAAAACCATAAAATATTTTACTCCAGTATGAGCTTTACCTGTAAGCTCTTTCTTTACTAAACCTCCACCTTTGGCAGCCATAAAATTTAATAATATAAACCATCCTAAAGTGGTAACGAACATTGCACTTATAGCTACTGAGAAGAAGTGTCTACCTGAAATTTTCCATATACTCATTATTCCTGCACTTACAGCCATCCAAACTGATAAAGTCATAGGATTTACAAAAGTTATTAAGAAACCATTTATAAAACCACTACCAGTTTTATGACTTTCTATAGTTTTAACACATTTCTCATCTAAACTTTTTTGAGAAGCTTTAAAGACTAAATTTACTATTATAAGAACTAATCCTGAAATAATCCAAAAAGCACATTCTACATACCTATTTAAATTTAATAATTGAGCTACTCCGAAGTTTATTAATAGTATATACAAATAATCAGCCGCTATTGCACCTAAAGAAACTTCAAAGCCCTTTTTAAATCCTTTATCTAAAGATTGGGTTGCAGCTTCTATAGCAGCTGGGCCAAGTGGTATTGATACTAAAAGGCCAGTTATAACTCCAGACAAAATAGCCTTTAAATAGAAAAAAGACATACTCAAACTCCTTTTATAGTTGTTTTTATAAATTCACATAATTATATTATAGTTCAAAATAAGAAACCTTTCATCATTATTTTGAAAGTGTTAACTTTTATAATATATACTTATAATATATACTAATAGCGTTAAATATTTTAAGGAAGGAAGTTTTTTTGTATGAAAGATTTTATAATGGTTTTTAATAATACACATGAGGCTATGGAAGGTGAAAGAATACTTAAAGAAAATGGGATATCATTTATAATAATGCCTACACCAACATACATAACAAAAAGCTGTGGAATAAGTTCAGCTTTTAATAAAGATCAATTAGAAAAGATAGAGAGTTTAGAGATTAAATTTAAAAATATATATTCCATAACAAGCAAAGGTTTTGAAATATATAAATAAGGGTTCTGTTTTTAGTGAATATTGATTTTTAGTTAGTGCTTTAGATATAGCTGAAAATTATTAATAGCTTAAAATAGATCCAAATAAAAAGTATATATAATTAGGTTATAAAGGAGGATTTTAATGTTATTAAATAGCATATTAGGAATTAATTTTGATTTTGATTATATTAATCTTGGAGCAATCAAAATACCTTTATCAACAATTGATTTTTTATTGAAGAAATTTATAACCATAGTGGTTATATTTATATTAATGGCAGTTACTATTAAGGTAGGAGATAGGATAATAAATAAAGCTGTTAAAAAGCAAATCGATACAAATTTTAAATTTTCTATAGATGCTAGAAAAGCCAATACTATAGGAACTTTATTAAAGAGTATAGTAAGATATTCTGTATATTTTATAGGCATAACAACAATGTTATCAAGTATATTTGGAAATATATCTTGGGCTTTTGCATCTGTTGGGGGTGTTGCAGTAGGTTTAGGAGCACAAAGTTTTGTTAAAGATGTAATAAATGGAATTTTTATACTTTTTGATGATCAATATAATGTTGGAGACTATGTAACTATTGAAGGTGTAAGTGGGGTTGTTGAGACTATAGGACTTAGAACAACAGAACTTAGAGATTTTGATGGTTCTCTTCATATTATTCCTAATGGTATGATTAGAATAGTAACGAATGATTGTAAGGGGAGTATGAGAGTACAAGTAGATGTTGGGATAGCTTATGAGGAAGACATAGATAATGCTATACAAGTAATAAATGAGGTTTGTGATAAATACAATAAAGAAAATACGAACATAACAGAGCCTCTAAAAGTTTATGGGGTTACAGCTTTAAATGATTCTAGTGTAAATATTAGAGTATATGGTAAAACTAAAGCAATGGAACAATGGGGAGCTGAAATAGAATTAAGAAAGCGTATTAAAATGGAATTGGATAGACAAGGTATAGAAATACCATATCCAAAGACTGAGATAATAAAGGATTAATTTATAGGGGGTAATTTATTATGATTAATAAATTTTATCTAGGTGATATAGTTAAGATGAGAAAAGTTCATCCATGTGGCAGTGATGAATGGGAAGTTATAAGAATTGGTGCGGATGTTAAGATAAAGTGTTTAGGGTGTGCAAGAATCGTAATGCTACCTAGATCAAAATTCCAAAAAGGGGTTAAAAAGATTGTAAAATCTAATGCTCCAGAGGAAGAAATTACTGAATAAAAATTTTAAAAAATAATTTTTAAAAAGTTATGTTTACATTAATAAAGAGGGTTGCAATAACCCTCTTTTAATGTTAGAATATTTAATTGTAATCCCTGCTATGCTAGAGCATAGCCATAGTCCAGAGGGAGGAGGTGTAAATGATGAGAAAATATGAAACTATATTCGTAGCTCACCCATCATTAGACGAGGAAGCAGTTAAAGCTTTAATCGAAAAATTCAAGGGTGTTATAGAAAACGGAAATGGTACAGTTGACAACGTTGATTTCTGGGGTAAGAGAAAATTAGCTTACGAAATCGCTAAAGTTAACGAAGGTTACTATACTTTAATCAACTTCACTGCTAACCCAGAATTACCAAAAGAGTTAGACAGAGTATTTGGAATCACTGACGGAATAATCAGACACATCATCGTTAAAGAAGAGCAATAAGAGGTGATCGTAAATGAATAAAGTAGTTTTAATTGGTAGACTTACTAAAGATCCAGAGCTTAGATTTGCTGCAGGAAGCGGTACAGCAGTTGCGAGATTTACACTAGCTGTAAATAGACAATTCAAAAAAGATGAAGCTGATTTTATTAGTTGCATCGCTTTTGGAAAAACTGGTGAAACCATAGCTCAGTATATAACTAAAGGTAGACAATTAGCTATCTCAGGAAATATCAGAACTGGCAGTTATGAAGCTCAAGACGGAACTAGAAGATATACTACTGATGTAGTTGTTGAAGGTTTTGATTTCATCGATTCAGGAAATGGTGGAGCAAGAGGAAACTCAGGCTTTAATCAAGGAAATGATTTCGGTGGTTCTTTCGGTATGCCAGACAATTCATTTAGTGATTCATCATTCAATAGTAATGATGACATGACACCAATTGATGATGGAGATATTCCATTCTAATTCAGATTTTAGGTAAGGAGGGAAATCGTGATGAGTAACAACGTAAAAAGAGGCGGAAAATTCAGAAGAGCAAGAAAAAAAGTTTGCATATTCTGCGTTGATAAAGCTGAATCAATAGATTACAAAGATGTATCTAAATTAAAGAAATACATCACAGAAAGAGGTAAAATATTACCAAGAAGAATTTCTGGAACTTGTGCTAAGCATCAAAGACAATTAACAGATGCTATCAAGAGATCAAGAAATATCGCATTATTACCATTCACAACTGAGTAATGGTTACAAAACCCCTGATATTTTCAGGGGTTTTTTTATTATATATTAAAATTATGTTATTGAGGTTGATTGAAGTAGATTATTAAACTTTTTTTATTATATAAATTAAATTTTTTTCAATTTAATGCGGTGAGTATATTAAAGTGTACAAGTTTCCTTATGTAAGTGTACACTTTAATATAAATTCTGCTAAAGATAAGAGTTAGCTAAAGTAACCTCTGAATTAAGTCTTATTTTGACTTATAGCTATTAATTCTAAAGTTTCAACCTAAAGATGTCACTAAGAATTGTTATGCGCCTAGGTAAATTCGGCTAAGATTCAAAGCAAGTAAAAGCTTTCCTTGAATCAAGTCTCATTTTATTGCATAAGACTATAAAAATAAATAAAATAAAGGTATATAATAAAGGGTATAATTGGGAGGGGATTATGAAGAAAGATAATTTTAATATCATGGGAGATATAAAGGTTATTGAAGAGATAAAGGCTCAAATTATCTGTATATTAGGAGAGTTATTTACTCTTTTAACAAAGGGAAGCAATGTAGCAAAAGATGCTATAGTGAATTGCATAGCATCTTTAATGATTTTACTATACATTTTGGCAGATAAATTAGGTCATTCTGCAATAGAAGTAGATGAGACTATGAAAAAAAGTTTAAAAATTGGTATAGTTGAAGAAGATAATTTAGAGAAGCAAGGAGGTAATTTAACTAAATTATTTAATCACTTAAAAGAAAGAAGATAGTCTATTTGGAGGAACATATGGAACAAAAGTTTAAGAGTAAATCTATAGTGGAAGCTGGGATTATGTCAGCAATAACATTTATATTAATGATGCTTACTAGTTTACCAGGCATAGGTCAAATAATAGCCTTTGCAGTTCCAATTCCTATAGCTTTACTATATTTAAAATATAATCTTAAAACTTTTCTTTGTTCTGTTATTATTGTTGGAATTTTAATTGGAATATTTATGGGACCAGTATATGGAGTTCAAGCAGTAATAACAAATGGAATTATAGGATTAGTTTTAGGAACCTGTGTTAAGAAGAAATTTTCTGGAGTAAAGTCCTTTGTTTATTTAATTTTAGCTAATACAGTTGGTGTAATAGTAGAAATAGGATTAATGTTTTCGATTTTTACAGGAATTACTTTTCATCAATATATTGATGAAATGGTGAAAGTATTTAATGAAGCTGCTAAGATGAGTGAACAGATGGTAGGGACTACAGCAGCTAATGCACAAATGATAGAACTTATGAAATCTGTAGATGCTAATTTTATAATTACTATGCTTCCTATAGCTGTAATAACACTTATAATATTAAGAGCATTTTTAAGTTACGTTGTTGGTAAGGCGATTATTAATAGTTTAGGATTTAAGTTAAATAGCCTACCACCATTTTCAAAGTGGTTCTTTAATCCACTGCTTATTGCAGTTGTTGTTTTAATAAATATGATAATTATATACTTAGTAAGTAAAGGTATAATAAGTAATAAGGGAATTTACCTAGTTACTCTTAATTTATTATTTATGATGCTTCTTGTTCAAGGATTAGCTGTAATTTCAAATTTATTAAAATATAAATTAAAATTTAGTAATGTTTTAATAGTTTTTATTAGTATATTATTAGTTACTTCAATGCCAACATTATTCGCTTTATTAGGAATAGTTGATGTTTTAATTGACATAAGAGGTGTAGATCCAAATAGTTTAGGAAGTTATATGAAGGAGAAACTAAAAAAGAGATTGCAATAACTAATGATTATATTTAGTAAGGAGCTGTTAAAATGAAATCAATATTAGAAGATTATAATAAATTTTTGGCTTACTTTGCATTTATAGTTTTATCATGCTTAGTGCTTTGGAAATTAAATTTGAAAATTGTAGCTTTGGTAATATCTTTTATATACATAATTTATTTAATTTATAAAATCTCTAACTTTTTAAGAGAAGAAAAAGATGAAGAAGAAAAGATAGATAAATTATATAGAGATATAGATGGGAAGGTTAAGGATAATATTTTTAATTTGATTTTTCCTTTAACCATATTAAACTCTACTGGAGAAATAATATGGTATAATCACAAGTTCAGTAAACTTATAAATAATGATGATTTATTAGAGACAAATTTAGTATCTGTTATAAAAGGAATAGCTTTAGATAAGGTGATTAGAACAGGAAAGGAAAATTCTCAAAATATAAAAATAAAGAGTAATATTTATGAAGTATATAGTGAGAGTTTAAAATTAGATGAATCAGGAGATAAATTTTTCTTAGTTTTCTTTAATGATGTTACTTATCTAAAGAAGGCTACTAAAGAAAGTATAATGCTTTTAGAGGTTGATAACTTTAGTGAGGTTTTAAAGACAATAGATGATGACAAAAAACCATTGCTTATAGCAGAGATAGAAAGAACTATAAATAATTATGGAAATTCACTAAATGCTATGATAAAAAAATATGATAGTAGTAAATATATTTTATCTGTGGATGATTCTATTATTGGTAAGGAAATTTCTAAAAAATTTGATATACTAGATACTATAAGAGAAATTAACCTAGGAAATGAAATAGAGGTCACATTGAGTATTGGTGTTGGTAGAGGTGGAGAAACTCCAGCAAAAAACCAAGATGATGCTACAAAAGCTAAAGAATTAGCTTTAGGAAGAGGCGGAGACCAAGCAGTTATTAAATCAGGTAAAAAAATTGAGTTTTTTGGAGGTAATGCCAAAGAACTTGAGAAGAGAACAAGAGTTAAGGCTAGAGTTGTAGCTCATGTATTGAAAGAACTTGTTTATGAAAGTAGTACTGTTTATATAATGGGACATAAAAGTCCTGATATGGATTGTTTTGGCGCTTCATTTGGTTTAGCATCAGTAGTGAAGAAGTTAGGAAAAAATGTTAATATAGTATTAGAAAAAGATACTAATGCTATAGAATTTTTCTTAGATAGAGTTAAAGAAAAAGAAGAATATAGTAAATTATTTATATCTACTGAGGAAGCTAAAAAGAATATAGATGACAATACTTTATTAATAATATTAGATGTTAATAGTGCAAACTATGTATTGGACAGAGAGCTCACAGAACTTATTGAGAGGGTAGTTGTAATAGACCATCATAGGAGAAGTCCAGAAGATATTAAAGGTGCGTTATTAAATTATATTGAGGTATATGCTTCATCTACATCAGAGCTTGTTACTGAGATGGTTCAGTATATGCTAGACAAACCTAAGTTAAATAGAATTGAAGCGGAAGGGCTTTTAGCTGGAATTTATATAGACACTAAGAATTTCTCTTTTAAAACAGGAGTAAGAACCTTTGAGGCAGCTTCGTTCTTAAGAAGATTAGGTGCCGACACAGTAGAAATTAAAAAGATATTTAGTAACAACTTAGAAAATTATATAGCAAAAGCAGAAATAATAAAGTCTGCAAAGGTAGAAAATAAAATTGCAATAGCTATTTGTCCAGATAATATTACAGATACAGTTGTGGCAGCTCAGGCTGCTGATGAACTTTTAAATATTACTGGAATACAAGCTTCATTTGTTTTAATAAAATTAGGAGAAGATGTTGCTATAAGTGCAAGGTCTTTAGGTGATATTAATGTTCAGGTAGTGCTTGAAGAGTTAGGTGGAGGCGGTCATATGACCATGGCTGGTGCTAAACTTAAGAATGCTACAGTTGAAGAGGCTATAGAAAAAATTAAAGAAGCTATTGTAAAAAACTCAAGGGAAGGTGAATAAAATGAAAGTAATATTACTTCAAGACGTTAAAAAACTAGGCAAAAAGGGCGATGTTATAAATGCATCAGATGGATATGCAAGAAACTTTTTATTTCCAAAAAAATTAGCTCAAGAAGCTACAGATAACAATCTTCATATATTAAATAATAAAAAAGAAAATGAAAGAAGACAAAAATTAGCTGAATTAGAAGCTGCTCAGGCTTTAGCTGCTGATTTAAAAGATAAAGTAATAAAAATCGAAGGTAAGGCTGGAGACAATGGAAAATTATTTGGAGCTATAACAAGCAAAGACGTAGCTGGACTTATCAAAAAACAATTTAATGTAGAAGTTGATAAAAAGAAAATAGTTATGGATACAATAAAAGTTGCAGGAACTTATAACATAGAAGTTAAACTATATCCAGAAGTTTCAACAAAAATGAAGGTTATGGTTGTTCCTGTTCAATAAGAGGAGGATTCTATTTTGAAATCAATTAAAGAATTAGAGGTTCTACAAGATGTTATGAATAGCGAACTGGGAGTAGAATCTCAAGTTGAAGCACTAAAAGATATAATAAATAACATATTAGATGAAGGTGCATTTAGAGCAAGAGTTATAAGATTTAAAGTACAAAATTATATAAATTCAAGTGATCCTTATGAAAGACTTTATGGATTAAGCAAAATTGTTTCTGAAGGAAAGGGATTAAGCGAAATTCCAACTGAAGAAAATATAAATGAGGCTTTAGAAGATGTTTGTGCTATGATATCAGATGCTATTGCTAGAAGATATGTTCAAAACAAAATAGAAAAAGAAGTTGAACAATTCTTAATGGAAAAGCAAGAAAAGTATGTTGATGAACTTAGAGTAAACATAATGAAAAAGAAAAAAGGTCCTGAGAATGCTAAGACAGAGAAAAAACTTGAGGAACTTGAAGAATTAGATGAAAGAGTTCCAAACAAGAATATAATGTCTTTATTAAGACCTGATTCATTTGAGGAAGTTGTAGGTCAAGAAAGAGCTGTTAAATCACTTCTTTCAAAACTTGCTTCACCGTATCCTCAACATATAATTCTTTATGGCCCTCCAGGGGTTGGTAAAACAACAGCTGCTAGAATCGCTTTAGAAACAGCGAAAAAATTAAAGTCAACTCCATTTGACGATAGATCAAATTTCATAGAAGTTAATGGAACAACTTTAAGATGGGATCCAAGGGAAATTACAAACCCGCTTTTAGGTTCAGTTCATGATCCTATATACCAAGGTAGTAAAGAGATTTAGCAGAAATAGGGGTACCAGAACCAAAACCAGGCTTAGTTACTGAAGCACATGGTGGTATATTATTCATCGACGAGATTGGAGAATTAGATGAAATACTTCAAAACAAACTTTTAAAAGTTTTAGAAGATAAGAGAGTTGAATTCTCATCATCTTATTATGATCCAGATGATGAAAATACACCTAAATATATAAAATATCTTTTTGATAAGGGAGCTCCAGCAGATTTCGTTCTAATAGGAGCAACAACGAGAGAACCAGGTGAAATTAATCCTGCTCTACGTTCAAGATGTACAGAGGTTTATTTTGAACCACTATCATCAAAAGACATTGAAAAGATAGTTTTAAATGCAGCTAAGAAACTTAACGTTAAACTTGAAGAAGGTTTAGAAAAGAAAATAGCATCTTACACTATAGAAGGTAGAAGAGCTGTTAATATATTAGCAGATGCTTATGGTCATGCTATTTATGGATTAGAAGGAGAAGTTCCAGAAGACTTAGAAATAACTTCAAAAGATTTAAATGAGGTTTTAAGCATTGGAAGATTTACTCCATATGAAATATTAGAAAACTTAGAGAATAAAGAAGTAGGTCATGTTTATGGTCTTGGAGTTTCAGGATTCTTAGGTTCAACAATAGAGATTGAAGCTACTGCTTTTAAAGCTAAGAAAAAGGGCGCTGGAAGAATAAGATTCAATGATACGGCTGGTTCTATGGCTAAGGATTCTGTATTTAACGCTGCATCTGTAATAAGAAAGATTACTGATAAGGATATACATGATTATGATATACATGTTAACGTAATTGGAGGAGGAAAAATTGATGGACCTTCTGCAGGAGCAGCAATAACAATATGTATAATGAGTGCTTTATTAGAAAAACCAATAAGACAAGATTTAGCTATAACTGGAGAAATTTCTTTAAGAGGAAAGATTAAGCCAGTTGGAGGTATATTTGAAAAGATATACGGTGCTAGAAGAAAAGGAATTAAGTTAGTAACTGTTCCTAAAGACAATGAAAATGAAATCCCTAAAGGATTAGAAGATATAGAAGTTAGAGCTATAAGTTCTATTGAAGAGCTTATGGATATAGCATTTAATTAATAAAGAAGCCTAGAGTAATTCTCTAGGCTTTTTAAATGTAATTATTAAAAGCATATAATAAACAAAATAATTTTATAGTTTTTTCAATAAATTTAATTTATTATATATATAGATTATTTTAATTTATTTAAATTAAGATAATACATGATTTATATTGTTTTAAATAGGTTAGAATTAAGAAAAAAAGCATTATATTAAATTGGATTTATAACATACTTTATGATATAGTATAAATTTAGTGATTATATAAATTTATAAAAGAAATTAAACTAAGAATGTTTTTAGGTCAATTAAATTATCTAAAAATTTTTAATAATATTAGAAATTTTATTTTCAAGGAAAGGAGGAAATTTAGGAATAATGGAGACACCAGTAATGAAGAGTTTGCCGCAAAGTATAGAAGCAGAGCAATCTGTTTTAGGTGCAATGATAATAGATAGAACTACCATCGCTCAAGCAGCAGAGGTTTTAAATAAGGATTCATTTTATAGAGATGCTCATAAGGTGATATTTCAAAGCATAATTGAAATGTATCAAAGAGATCAGGCTGTAGATCAGTTAACTTTATTAGAATATTTAAAATCTACAGATAGACTTGAAAAAGCTGGTGGTATAAGTTATGTAACGGAAATAAGTGCATCTGTACTTAGTACAGTTAATATAAAATCATATATAAAAATAGTTGATGAAAAAGCAATGTTAAGAAGGCTTATAAAATCTTCTACTGAGATTATAGAGAACTGCTATAACAATCAAGACGATGTTGAGAAGGTTATAGATTCAGCTGAAAAGAAGATATTTGATTTATCAGAAAAGAGATCATCAAATGATTTTGAACCATTAAGCGCTGTCCTTGAAAGAGGTTTTGAACAAATAGAAGCCATATTTAATAATGAAGGAGAGCTTACAGGTGTTGGTTCTGGATTTAAGGATTTGGACGAGATGACATCTGGATTCCAAAAAGGAGATATGGTGCTTATTGCTGCTAGACCATCTATGGGTAAGACTACATTTGCTCTTAATATAGCAGAACATGCTGCATTAAGAGAGGGAAAAAGTGTGGTTATATTTTCTCTAGAGATGTCAAAGGAACAGCTTGCATATAAATTATTATGTTCAGAAGCAAATGTTGATATGCTAAGTCTTAGAACTGGTAAATTAGGCCCTGAAGATTGGGACAACATAGCTAGAGCATCAGGACCACTAGCATCAGCAAAAATTTACATAGACGATACTGCTGGGGTTTCAGTAATGGAAATGAGATCTAAATGCAGAAGACTTAAAATGGAATATGGAATAGATCTTATACTTATAGACTATCTTCAACTTATGAGTGGTAGTGGGGAAAGTAGACAACAAGAGGTATCAGAAATCTCAAGAAATATAAAGGCTATAGCAAAGGAAATGGAATGTCCAGTTATAGCTTTATCACAGCTTTCTCGTGCGCCAGAACAAAGAGCGGATCACAGACCTATGTTATCTGACCTTAGAGAGTCAGGGTCAATAGAGCAGGATGCTGACCTTGTTATGTTCTTATATAGAGATGAATATTATAACAAGGAGACAGAAGATAAAAACGTGGGTGAATGTATAATAGCCAAACAGAGAAACGGCCCAGTTGGGACTGTTAAACTTGCATGGCTTGGTCAATACAGTAAATTTGCAGATTATGAAGGTATTCATAAAGATGTTTAATGAAATTAGGACATATCAATATTGATTTGATATGTCCTTTTAATTTTATAGTTGGTAGCCTTATATAAAAGGTATATAATAATTACAATATTATATTTTTAGAGGAGAAGATGATATGAGTAAGAAAATTGGATTCATAGGCTGTGGAAATATGGGAAGTGCCATGGTTGGTGGAATATTAAAATCAGGTATTGTTGCTAAAGAAGATATCATAGCCTCATGTTCAAGAGAAGAAAGTGCTAAAAGAATAAGTGAGAGCTTAGGAATAAATACAACTCTTGATAATAAAGAAGTTTGTTATAATAGCGACATAATATTTCTTGCTGTTAAACCATATATGTACGAAAAAATAATAAAAGAAATAAGAGACTATATAGGTTTAAATAAAGTTATTGTTACTATTGCCGCTGGTATTAATTTAGGTGATGTTGAGAAATGGTTCAATAAAGAAACTAAAATAGTTAAAACTATGCCTAATACACCAGCTTTAGTAGGTGAGGCAATGAGTGCTATTTGCCCTAATGAATTAGTAAGTGAAGAAGAGCTAACAGAAGTTACGAATATATTTAATGCCTTTGGAAAATCTGAGGTATTAAGCGAAAAAGATTTTCATGGATTTATAGCTCTTTGTGGATCATCACCAGCATATGTTTATATGTTTATAGAGGCTATGGCAGATGCTGCTGTTAGAGAAGGAATAACTAGAGAGAAAGCTTATAAGTTAGCAGCTCAATCAGTATTAGGTTCAGCTAAAATGATTTTAGAAACAGGAGAGCATCCAGCTAAATTAAAAGACAATGTTTGTTCACCAGGAGGAACAACGATTGAAGCGGTTTTAGAGTTAGAAGAAACCGGATTTAGAAGTTCTGTAATGAGTGCAATGAAAAAATGTGCAGAAAAATCTAAAAAAATGTAATGTTTTTATTGACAAAAAATAAAAACATATATATAATTTAGTTATGATAATCATTATCAATTAGAAATTGATTATTATTCATGAACTGGATAAACACAAACAAACATAACAAACATAACAAACAAACATAATAAAACTCCTACAAAAACTCCTAGAGATTCTAGGAGTTTTTTTATTTTATATTAATTTATATGATGTTACAATGATTTTGATTTTATTACTTTTATTGTAAAAATTATCAATAAAATAACAAAAAATTAAAATAAAATTATATTGAAAACTATTGCATAAGGATATTAAAAGTTTTAAAATGGAAATATAAGGAAGATGGTAATAACAACATGAAATACTTACAAAGATGTATTACTAGTTGTCTATTAGCATATATATATATTAAAGCAAGAGTAAAGGGGGATTGAAAATGCCAATAGTACATTTTAGAGTTGATGGAAGATTAATTCATGGACAAGTTGCTTTAGCTTGGTCTAAAATGACAAATCCAAATCATATCATAGTTGCTAATGATATGGTAGCAAGCGATCCTAATCAACAAGCAATACTAAAATTAGCTGCTCCAAAGCAGGTAAGATTATCAATGCAACCAGTTGATAAGGTTATTGCATACTTAAATAGAGGACTAGCTCCTAATGAGAGAGTTTTTTTATTAGTTAAGGATGTAATAGATGCTAACAGACTTTATGAGGGTGGATTAAAGCACATGGATTTAAATGTGGGTAACATGACTCATAAACCAAATTCAAAGAAATTAAGTGAAAAGTTATTTGTTACAGAGCCTGAATTTGAAGCATTAAAAAGCTTATTAGCTAAGAATGTTAATTGCTACTTCCAAATGATTCCGACAGATTCAAAACAGGACATTAAACCATTAGTAGAAGTTTTCAATAATTAATTTTAAGGGAATTATACAATTTAATAATTAGGGGGATATGTTTATGCAAGAAATAGGAATTATACAGATATTACTACTCTCTGTGTGGGCTTTCCTAAGTATCAATGAGATGTTAGGTCCTTACTTAGGTTTATGGCATAGACCATTAATCGCTGGTGTTGGAGCAGGTCTTATCTTAGGAGATATAAACACTGGTCTATTCGTTGGTGCTACTTTAGAGATGATGTCTCTAGGTGTTCACTCATACGGTGGAGCTGTTGTTCCAGACTATACTACTGGAGCTATTCTAGGTGTTACTTTTGGACATTTAACAGGAAGTTATGAAAGTGGTATCGCATTAGGAGTTCCGATAGCTTTATTAGGATCATACTTAGATGTATTAGCAAGATTATCTACTGGAATTTGTGCTCATAAAGCAGATGCACATGCTGCAAAAGGAAATTTAAAAGGCATGTGGAAATGGCATTTATTTGGATCAGTTCCATGGGGATTATCAAGAGCAATACCTGTTTTCGTAGGAGCATATTTTGGTTCAGAGGTTGCAACTGCATTTATAGAGAAAGTTCCTGTATGGTTAACTAATGGATTCGCTGCTGCAGGTCATGCAATGCCAGCATTAGGGGTTGCAATATTATTAAACTACTTACCAATAACTAAGCAATGGTACTTTGCTATCATGGGATTTATTTTAGTATGTTTCTTAAACTTACCAATGATCGCAGTTGGTTTAGTAGGTCTTATAACTGCTGTTATTTACGTTGAATTATATTACAAAAATGAAGGCACTAAAGTAGATAATGAAGCAGATTTTGATCAGATAGGAGGCGAATTCTAATGGAATCTAAAATAACGAAAAGAGATTTATGGCAGGTCTTTTTAAACCATTTATTATTACAAGTTTCTTGGTCATATGAAAGAATGCAAGCCTTAGGATTTGCTATTTCTATATCACCAATATTAAAGAAAGTTTATAAAGATGACCCAGAGGGCATGAAAAACGCTTTAACTAGACACATGGAGTTCTTCAATACTTGTCCTAACTATGGTGCGACAGTTATCTTGGGTATAGTTGCTGCTTTAGAGGAGCAAAAAGCTGATCCAGAACTTATCAGAGGTATTAAGACTGGTATGATGGGGCCTTTAGCAGGTATCGGAGATAGTATGATGTTCGCAATCTTAGGACCATTACTAATATCTATACCAGCATCTATGGCTTTAACTGAAGATTTTACTGGTGCTTTAATAGCTCTTATCATAACACAAGTTATATTCATAGGTTGGAACTTATTTGTTAAATGGAATCTTATAAGATTAGGTTATCAAAAAGGTGCTGATTTAGCTACAAGCTCAGCAGGTATTATGGAAAAAGTTACTTTTGGAGCTGGAATATTAGGATTAGTAGTTGTTGGTGGTATGGTTGGTTCAATAATCAACATAACAACTCCAATTCAAGCTAATTTTGGAGGATATGAGTTTATTCTTCAAACAACTTTGGATAGCTTATTCCCTAAATTACTTTCTGTTTTAGCTGTTGTAGGAGTATTCCATTTATTAAGAAATAAGAAATGGAGTCCAGTTAAAATAGTTATATGCATGTTCGTAGTATTTACTGCTTTAGGTGCTTTAGGAATAGTTGCATAATAATTAAATAAGTATATTTAGCTTAAATTTAAGAGTTTCCATCTAGTTTAGGTGGAAACTCTATTAATAAATAGAGGTTTTAGGAGGAAAAAAGAATGATAGGGGTATTAGTAGCAACTCATGGAGAAATGGCAAAAGGAATTTTGGATGCAATAGATATGATATGTGGAACACAAGAAAAGTTTCAAATAGTATCTTTGAAAAGAGGACAAGATGCTGAAAGTTTTGGAGAGGAAATAGGAGAAAGAATCACTGAGCTAAATGATGGTGATGGAGTAGTAATTCTTGTAGATTTATTAGGAGCAACTCCAATGAATCAATCAGCTTTAAACTTATATAAGTCAGAGACAGTAGAAGTAATTACAGGTGTTAATTTACCTATGGTTGTTACAGCAACAATGGAAAGAGAATGTGTTAGCAATATAAAAGAGTTAGTTGAAAAGATAAAAAATGATGGAAAAGACAGTGTTTGTAGCGTAAGAGAATTATTAAACGTATAAGAAAGTGGGGAGACCAATGAAAACTTTTATGATTATTTTATTAATATTAGTAGCAATATTTTTAGTTTGGTATATTGTGAGCTTTAGAGGAGTTAATAAAGATAAAGTCAAGATAATAGAGCAACAAAGCAATTTAAAAGTAGGATCAAATGTTGTTTTAAATAGTGGAATACATGGAAAGGTTTCAAAGGTTAACAAAGAAACTATAGAGGTCGTAATAGATAAGGCAAAGAATGTTACTATAACAGTTGAAAGATATTGTATCTCTAAGGTTCTATAAAATTGAAAATAATAGTTTTAAAATAACTCACAGTATCTTATGTGCTGTGAGTTTATGTTTTATAAAGAAAAATATTGAAAAAAAAGAATAAATATGATAACACTATAGTAGTATTATTAGAAATTAGGGGTGGAAGAATGTTTAAGAGAAGCAGAGGCATAGCTCTATACCATCAATTAGAGACTGAGCTAATTGATCTTATAAATAGAGGAGAACTTAAGGAAAATGATAAACTGCCATCTGAAAGAGAATTATGTGATCAATATAATGTTAGTAGAACAACAGCTAGACAAGCTATTGGAGAGTTAGAAAGAAAAGAGTATGTATTCAAGATTCATGGAAAAGGAACCTTTGTATCTCCTAAGGTTTATAAGCAGCAATTATTAAAATTTTATAGTTTCACAGAAGAAATGAGAAAACTCGGTAAAAATCCGTCTTCTGAAATATTATCTTTTGATTTAATAAAAGCTGATGAGAAGATTGCGGAGAAGTTAAGGGTAGATGAAAATTCACAGGTATATAAAATATTAAGGTTGAGAATAGCTGATAATATTCCAATGATGCTAGAGTTTACTTATTTACCTGAGTATAGATTTTTAGATTTAAAAGAAAAAATGCTTCAGGAAAAGCCTATGTATGATATATTCAGAGAGGTTTATAATGTTAGTATAACTAAGGCTAAGGAGAGTTTTAAACCAATATTAATATCAAAGAGTGACTCTAAGATATTAAATGTAGAAGACGGTACAGCTGCAATGAGGATTGAAAGAGTAACATTTGAAAATAATAGAGTTATAGAATATACAGTAAGTATCTCAAGAGGAGATAAATTTGAATATACTGTAGTGTTAGAGGAAGATTAATAAAAGAAAAGAGATAAACTATTAAAAAACCACAGAAATATTTCTGTGGTTTTTATTTTAAGATTATACGTGAACTAAATCTTCTTCAAGTGAGTATTGAGTTGCGAAAGTATAATCATCAATACACTCTTTAACTTTATCCTTTAATAAAGATTCAGCATCATTTTTTAATTGGTTTAATCTTATTTTCTTATATTGAGTAGGCATATATTGACTTATAAGAGCTAGTGGAATTTCAGTTGAATTAAGGTTTGATAACATTTTGTGTAATGAGTAATCAACTTCTGAATTTGGAAGATAATATCTGCATCTATCAGAGAAGCTATATTTTCTTTCAAATTTAATTTTATTTCCACTACCTTTATAATGATTTTTCCAGTTATCTGGCTCTTTAACCATTGCATAATCTAAGATTGTTTTGAAGTTAGAAAGTTCTATATTCTGATCTCTTGAGAATAAATCATCCTCTATACAGCTAAGAGCGAATAATCCTTCTCTTAAAGCAAATGTTAGAGCAGGTCCAACTTTTAATATTGCAAAGCCATCTTCAACTAATTCTTTTAGAGCATATGGAGTTTGATAGTCTGTTGAGTGAGCTTCAAAAATAAGCGTTGGATATTTCTTTAAAGTTTCAGATAATGCAGATGCCTTTTCCCTGTTATATTCCCAAATTGTATCTCCATTAAATTCAACTCCAGGTTGAACAACAACTGCAATTACATCTTCATTAAATACTTTCTCAAGCCCATGATTAGTAAATGCATCTTTAAATGTTTTTATTGTAGTTTCAAGGTTGCTTGGTTTAGTTGCTTGAAGTTCTTCTTCCTCTTCATCTTGTCCACCACCTGGTATAGGAACTTCACTACCTATTACATAAACAGGATGCATGGCATCTTTATCAGATTTAGTTAAAAGATTGAAGGCATCCTCTGCAACTTCACAAAGTATAGCAGCTCTTTCAGCTATAACTTCATCACCAAATTTTCCGGATTTTAAGTCATTCCCAATGTGCATGCTTGTATCTATGTGTATTTTTGTAAATCCTGCTAAAACATATTCTCTTATTAAGAATTTTGAATAGTTCATAGCAGTATCTTCATCAAGTGATTTCCAAACTAGCGGGCCTAGATGATCTCCGCCTAATATTATTTTATCTTTAGGAAAACCAACTTTATCAGCTATTTCAAAAACAAACTCTTTGAAATCTATTGGCTTCATGCCAGTATAACCACCAAATTGGTTAACTTGGTTAGCAGTAGCTTCTATAAGTAAGCATTTATTATTTTCTAAAGCACTTTCCATAGCTGATTCAATAACATAATTATTAGAAGAACAAATAGAGTAGATACCAGCTGGTATTCCATTCTTTTGCTTTCTTATTATATCTTTCATTGGGTGTAACACTTTAAAACCTCCTTAAATTAAAGACTTAGGCTTTACCATTGCTACCGCAAAGAAGAATCTTGTGTTTAACTATTTTTTTCATAGCATCCTTACCAGGAGTCATATATTTTCTTGGATCATTAGCTTTTGGATTGTCGTTAAAATATTTTTTTACTGCATCTGAGAATGGAATTTTTAAGTCTGTAGCAACATTAACTTTACATATTCCAAGCTCTATAGCTTTTTTTACTAATTCATCTGGAACATCAGATGCACCATGTAGAACTAGAGGTACAGATACTTTTTCTCTAATTTTAACTAATCTATCGAAATCAAGTTTTGGAGTTCCTTTATATAATCCATGAGCAGTTCCTATTGCTATAGCAAGTGAATCTATACCTGTTCTTTCAACAAATTCTAAAGCTGCATCAGGATCTGTATAAGCTCCATCACTTTCATCTACTATTAAGTCATCCTCAACTCCAACAAGTTTACCAAGTTCAGCTTCAACGGTAGCATCGTATCTATGAGCAAAGTCCACAACTTTCTTTACTATATTTACATTGTCTTCAAATGAGTGATGAGAAGCATCTATCATGCAAGATTTAAATCCAGTTAATATATGTCTATTTATAAGCTCAGTATCTTCAAAGTGATCAAGATGGATTGCTATTGGAATGTTATATTTTTGTGAGGCTACTTCAGCCATAGCTACTATATAATCTGGACCAGCGTAATCGATAGTTCCAGGAGTACCTGCAATTATAACAGGAGAGTTAAGCTCAGCAGCAGTCTCAACAACTACTTGAAAAGTCTCTAGATTGTGTATGTTAAAAGCAGGAATAGAATATCCTCCTTTTTGCGCTCTTATAAGCATATCCTTAGTAGATTTAATTTTATTCATAAAAAACACCTCTCATAAATTAATTTATTTTAATAGTTAACCACTTTACACCAATTGCTTTTTTAGTACTTATCTCAATTAATTAGTCTTTAAGTAGTTAGGTTAAAAGATTAATAGATAAGTTTTAATAGAATTAAGAGTTAGTAAGAACCTCTTTTGAATTAAGTCCATTTTCATATTCGTGAATTATAACACCTTGAACAACTCTGTTAACAGTTCCATCTGGTCTTGGATTATCAGGAGAGATTCCAAGTCTTAAAGAGTTGAATAAAGAAATCATTTGTCCAAAGATTATATAGTTAAATGCTACAAATGTATCATTTAATTTTGAGCCATTAGCTGATATATAGTTATGAGAAATTTCCTTAAAATTTTCTCTATTTAAATAGCTTAAAACAGCAACCTTTTGAGTTCCTTCATCACTATAAACCTCCTTTATTAGGTCATAATCATAAAGAGATGAATGATCATTTGTAGAGCATAAGAATATAACTAAAGTATTATCGTTTATTATTGATTTAGGGCCATGTCTGAATCCTAAGATTGATTCGCAAACAGTAACTTGTCTACCAGAAGTTAATTCTAAGTTTTTAAGAGCCATTTCATGACAAAGACCTTTTAAAGCACCGGAACCAACATAAACAATTCTTTCAGCACCTAAGTCTGAAATTGCTTTTGCATCTTCCCATTGATTATCAAGAGAAGATTGTCCTTTAATAACTAACTCTTCAACAATTTTTTTGTTTTCTTCTAGGTTAGCTATATCAAATAAAAGTAGAGTAGCTAATGTCATACAAGTGAATGAACTTGTCATAGCAAAACTCTTGTCATTTGATTTTTCTGGCATTAATAAAACTAAGTTTCCTTCTTTTTCTTGAGATTTCTTAGCTAGTTGTCCATCTTTATTACAAGTAACAACTATATGTGCTAGATTTGGAACTTTCTTTTCAAATAAATCATAAGTTCCAACACTCTCTGGACTATTTCCAGAACGTGCATAAGAAACTAAGATAGTAGCTACATTTTCATCTATATATTCATCAGGATTTGCTACAAAGTCAGTAGTAGCTATAGCTTCAACTCTTTTACCTAATTTCTTAGCTAAGTAAAGGTAAATAGTATCTCCAACATAAGCTGAAGTCCCAGCACCAGTTAAGATTATTCTTATATTTTCTTTGTTTAAATTTTTATCTAAGAAGTTAATAATAGCTTCTTTATTATTTTCAACTATACTTAAGGTTTCTTTCCATAATTCAGGTTGTTGATATATTTCATTAGCTGTATAGGTAGCTTTTAAGTCTTTTAATTCTTCTTGTGTAAAACCAAAAACTTTATTCATAATTCTCACCCCATTTATCATGTTGTCATTACCAGTTGATTTAAATAAAAATCATTATAAGTAATGATGTTATTACAAGTTAATCTTACAATATTTTTGTAAGAAATGTCAATAATTTACTTATAGCTTTTGAAATAAAATTTAAAAATATGTTTTATTTTAAATAGAACTGTATTTAAAGTATCTTTTAGAACATTAATTTAAAATAAAATGAGCATATAAAAATATATGCTCATAAATAATAATTTATTTATCTTTACCAAAAACTTTTTCTTTTAATTCAAGACCAGTTTTAGTGATGGCTAAGCCACCTAAAGCTGTTTCTCTTAAGGCGGCAGGAAGTGATTTTCCTACTCTATACATGGCTTCAACTGTATCATCAAAAGGTATTTTACTATGAACTCCTGCCATAACTAGGTCTGCGGTAGTTAAAGCACTAACAGCCCCAGCAAAATTTCTTTTGGCACATGGTACTTCTACTAAGCCTGCTACTGGATCACAAACAAGTCCAAGAATATTTTTAAGGACGATGGCACCAGCATCTAGAGCCATTTCTGGAGTACCACCCATCATTTCTACAGTGGCAGCAGCACCCATAGCGGCTGCAGATCCACATTCAGCTTGGCATCCACCTTCAGCACCGGCTAAAGTAGCATTTTGAGCAATAATCATTCCTACGGCAGAAGAAGCTAATAATCCTTGAATAAGCTCATCTTCATTTAATTCTAATCTTTCACCAACAGTTAGTATTACAGCAGGCAATATTCCACAAGAACCAGCTGTTGGACAAGCTACTATTCTTCCCATAGAAGCATTTACTTCCGAGCAAGATAAAGCTCTAGCCATAGCTCCAACCATAACATTACCAGTTAAAGTGTTACCTTTTTCTAAGTATTTTCTTAATTTGTAAGCATCGCCACCAATTAATCCACTTACAGAATAAACTTTTTGTTCTTGACCTTCATTAGCCGCCTCTTTCATAACATGAAGAACTTTTTCCATACCTTTAATTACATCTTCTCTAGTACAGCTTTTACTTTCCATTTCATATTGAATTGCATATTCAGCTAAGGAGAAATTATTCTCTTTACATATTTCTAATAATTCAGCACCATTTCTTGCAAGCATTTATATTTCCTCCTTTACTGGATTTATAACAACTATATTTTCAACTGCTTCAACTTTTTTAATCTCATCAATTATTTCCTTAGTAATAGGGTTATCCATTTCAAAGACCATTCTTGCAGCCTTTCCTCTTTCCGTTCTAAATACTTTCATGAAGGCGATATTAACATTGTGATTATAAACTATTGCTGTTACCTTAGATACAGCTCCAGGAATATCCTTATGTGAAATTATTAATGTTGGATATTCACCAGTGAACTCAACAACGCTACCATTTACTTCAGTAATTTTAATGCTTCCACCACCAATTGATGAACCAACTATTTCGTGGAAAATACCATCAATATCTTCAATTATAAATTTAACTGTATTAGGATGTACATCACCTAAGTCAGTTTCTTTAAATTCTATTTGAATATTATTTTCTTTTGCAATTTCTAAAGAGTTTCTAAGCCTTGTATCAGAAGGTTCCATTCCAAGAATACCGGCTACTAAAGCTTTATCTGTACCATGACCCTTATAAGTTTTTCCAAAAGAACCATGTAGAAGAAAAGTAACCTTTTTCATTGGTTTACCACAAATTGCTCTAGCTACTTTTCCAAGTCTCGCAGCACCTGCTGTATGAGAACTAGATGGACCAATCATAATTGGACCAAGAATATCGAAAACACCATATGTATTCATTTTTATTCTCCTTTGTTATATGTAATAAAATAAGATATTTTAGTCTCTAATATGTATGTATTTTATTAACTATAGTATAACATTTTTTTTATCTTTAATTGAAAATTTTAACCTAAATTTAATAACAATAATTTTATTAATAGTTTAATCATTTTTTAGAAATATAAAAAAATAATTACTAAAAAATCAGTTTATTGCTAAGAATAAATAATATGAAAAATGAATCATATTAATAAGAAATTTGACGAAGAAATATTATTTAATTAAATAATGTTTAATCAAATTAAATAAAATGAACTTTAGTGCTAAAAATATGTTAAAACATTCGTTTTTATTACCTTGACCTAAGGGTTTTACTCTGTTAATATGGTATAGGACAATGAAATTTATAGCAAAAACACCTATAAATACGAACGTTGTCTACTTGGAAAAGGTTGATTAACCGTTATGGTTTATAAAAAAAGAATGTTAATGTTCTTTTTATAAGGAGGAAATAAAAATGTCAGCATTTGTTGTATTAGGAGCTCAATGGGGAGACGAAGGAAAAGGAAAAATGACAGATTACTTAGCAGAAGAGGCTGAAGTAGTTGTTAGATTCCAAGGAGGAAATAACGCTGGACATACAGTTGAAGTTGAAGATAAACAATATAAGTTACACTTAATACCTTCAGGAATATTACATGACGAGAAATTAAACGTAATAGGAAATGGTGTTGTAGTAGATCCTAAAGCACTATTTACAGAAATAGATTATTTAGAAGGCTTAGGAGTAAAAGTAACTCCAGAGAAATTAATAGTTAGTGATAGAGCACATCTTATAATGCCATACCACATAACTTTAGATAAGTTAAAAGAAAAAGCTAGAGGAAAAAATGATATAGGAACTACTTGCAAAGGAATAGGTCCTTGTTATACAGATAAATATGAAAGATCAGGAATAAGAGTTTGTGACCTTATGCACAAAGATTCTTTTGCTGAAAAATTAAGAATAAACATAGAAATGAAAAATGGATACATCAAATTATTAGGTGGAGAAGAGTTAAACTTCGATGAAATATACAATGAATATATGGCATTTGCTGAAAGATTAAGACCATATGTTAAAGATACTTCAGTTGAAATATACAATGCTATCCAAGCTGATAAAAATGTATTATTTGAAGGAGCTCAAGGAATGCTTCTTGATATAGACTATGGAACTTATCCATATGTTACATCATCAAACACAACTTCATGTGGAGTTGCTAGTGGAGCAGGTATAGGACCAAACATGGTAACTAATGCCGTTGGTATAGCTAAAGCTTATACTACAAGAGTTGGTAAAGGACCATTCCCAACAGAGCTTGAAAATGAAACTGGTGAATGGATAAGAGAAAAAGGTCATGAGTACGGAGTAACTACAGGAAGATCAAGAAGATGTGGTTGGTTAGACCTTGTTATCTTAAAAACTACTACAAGAGTTTGTGGATTAACTTCATTAGTAGTAACTAAAATAGATACATTAGCTGGATTAGATAAAATACAAATGTGTGTTGGATATGAATTAGATGGAAAAGTTATAGATTACTTCCCAGCTAGTTTAGAAGATTTAGCTAGATGTAAACCAATATACGAAGAGTTCGAAGGATGGGGCGAAGAAGTTGCTGATGCAAGAAGCTACGAAGAGTTACCAGAGAACGCTAAAACTTACTTAAGAAGAATAGAAGAGTTCACAGGAACTAAGGTTTCTATAGTTGGTGTTGGACCAAAGAGAAATCAAACTATAAGAGTAAGAGAAGAACTTTAATAATACTAACAAATAACTAATTAGAAATAGCTTAAGATTATTTAATCTTAAGCTATTTTTTATTTTGCTTTAAAAATATTTTTAAAGGTTAATATAAAAAGTTAGTATTACCTTAAAATATAGATTTAATTTTAAGGTATAATATTTCTAAGCTGATTTAAAGTAGAAAAATATATTTTAAGGTTAAGAGGAGAGTTGTATGGGATATATAATAGATTTAAGAAAAGAGCTTCCTAATCCACATAGGCCGCTTATAATGTGTTCAGCAGGTGTTGTAATAATAGATAAGTTAGGAAGAATATTATTACAAAAAAGAACTGATAATAAGAAATGGGGCCTTCCTGGCGGAAGTTTAGAGTTAGGAGAAAGCTTTCAAGAGGCTGCTATTAGAGAAGCATATGAAGAAGTAGGACTTAGAATTAAAAGTCTAAATTTATTTAATGTTTATTCTGGTGAAAATTGTTACAATAAATATCCTAATGGAGATGAAATTTATAATGCTTCTTCTATATTTATTACAAATGATTATGAAGGAGAGATTGTTTTAGATGAAGAGGAAAGTGCAGAGGCTGTATTCTTCTATAAAGACGAAATTCCTAGCTTAGAAAATATAAATTCACCAGATAGAGTAGTAATAAAAGACATAATAGAAAAATTAAATATTGGAGATTATATATAATAAGAATTTTAATTTTAAAAGGATAATTCAGAGTAAAACACTTGTCTTTGAAATTTGGAGAGAGTATAATGAAAAATATAATTTTTAATTTAAGTTTAGTTAAGAGAGGTGTAGTTAATTATGATAACTAAAGATATGACTATCGGAGAAATAATAAGAAAAATGCCAACAGCTGCAGAGGTATTAATGAGCTTCGGTATGGGATGTGTTGGATGTCCATCAGCTCAAGCTGAAACATTAGAAGAGGCTGCTATGGTTCACGGATTAAATTTAGATGATTTAATGGAAGCTATAAATAACATAGAATATTAATTTTAAATTATGTTTAAAATAAGAAGCACTTTTAGAAAGTGCTTCTTATTTTTTTATAAGGCTTTATTTTAGTATATTGTTGATTTTAATTCGCTCTTAAGAGCTATCATAATTTTGCAAAGTATCTTCATTAAGAGAATCTTATAGTTTTATTTAAAAATTAAAATTAATTTAAAACATAATTTTGATAAAAATTTTAAAAAATTAAAAAATAACTATTGCTAATTAATAATAATTATTATATAATAATAACATAAGGTTGGTGAAGATAAAACATCAACAAGAAATGACTTGATAATAAAGACTTTTAAATTATGATTATAAATTGAAGTTAAATAAATGTTTGTTTTGTAGGAGGAATAATATTATGAAAAAATTTGTTTGTACAGTATGTGGATATGTTTATGAGGGAGAAAAAGCTCCAGAAAAATGCCCAGTATGTGGAGTAGGAGCTGACAAGTTCATAGAACAAGGAGAAGATTTAGCTTTCGCTGATGAACACAGAATCGGAGTTGCTAAAGGGGTAGATGAAAGAATAATCGAAGGATTACAAGCTAACTTTATGGGAGAGTGTACAGAAGTAGGAATGTACCTAGCAATGTCAAGACAAGCTGACAGAGAAGGATTCCCAGAGGTTGCAGAAGCTTACAAGAGAATAGCTTTCGAAGAAGCAGAGCACGCTGCTAAATTCGCAGAAATGTTAGGAGAAGTTGTAGAAGCTGATACAAAAGCTAACTTACAAGCAAGAGTAAATGCAGAGCACGGAGCTTGCCAAGGTAAAAAAGACTTAGCTACTTTAGCTAAACAATTAAACTTAGATGCAATCCATGACACAGTTCACGAAATGTGTAAAGATGAAGCTAGACATGGAAAAGCTTTCGCTGGATTATTAAATAGATACTTCCAAAAATAAAAATCCATAATAATTTGTTTGTATGATATATTTATAAAAGAAACACCACTAAATTAGTTGATTTAGTGGTGTTTTGTTGTTTGAAAGCTATTTTTTGATTTGATATACTTCCAAATAAGGAGTGATATAAATGGGGAAGACATATGAAAAAATATATGAAATTACTTATGGGGAAACTGATGGAAGAGGAGATTGTAGAATAACTTCAATGATGAGTTTTTTTTCTGATTGTTGTTTGAGCCAAGAAGAAGAAAACTCAATGAATTATACGAGCAGTGATAGTGATACTACATGGGTATTTTTTGATTATGACATAATCATGAATAGATACCCGAAATATAGGGAAAAAGTTAAAGTTATAACTTATGTTGAAGCTATAAGAAAATTTTATTCTAATAGAATATTTGAGGCTTATGATATGGAAGGTAATTTAGTGTCTAGAGCTAGTGTACTAGCCTTTCTAATAAATAAGAAAACTAGAAGGCCTGCAAGAATAAGTGATGCAGAATATGAAGTTCATGGAGTAAGTAAAGAGTCTTCAAAATTATTAAGAAAAAAACTAGATTTCGAGAAATTTGAAGAAGAAGATTTTTCTTTAGATTTTCATATAAGATATTTAGATATAGATTTAAATAAGCATGTTAGTAATATTAAGTACATAGAATGGGTTTTAGAGACAGTCCCAGCAGATATTGCTTTAAAGTATAAAATGAAAAGAATAAAAATAAAATTTGAAAAAGAAATTACATATGGTCATAATGTAAATATAAAATCAAAAATAATTAGAGGAAAAGATGAAATAAAAGTTCTTCATAAAGTACAAAATGAAGAAGGAGAGAACATTACTTTAGCAGAAACTTATTGGTATTAAAAAATATTTAGGAGAATGAAATTATGAGTGAAAATAAACTTGCAAAAAAATATGACGTATTATATTACGACTCAGATGTTAATAAAAATATAAAGATGGTACCACTTATGAAAATTTTTGGTGATGTATCAGCAATTCATGAGGAAGAGTTAGCCTATGAGGGTATCAAATACTTAAAAGAGCATGGATTAAGTTGGATTATTTATAGTTATTCAATTGACATAAAAAAACCAATACCATATAAAAGTTCTATTAATGTAGAAACTTATTTAGAAGGAATAAAGAAATTCTATGCTAGTAGGGTTTATAAGGTTTATGATGAAAAAAATGAAATTATTGCAGAAGGAAAAATTATATTCTTATTAATAGATTTAGAAAAGCGTAGAGCAGTGAGAATTCCTAAGGAATACTGTGAGTTAATAAACATGGTTAACACTGGAGAGGTGGAATTAAAATCAACTAAGGTTGAAAAGTTGGAAAGGGAAGATTTAGAAGCAAACCTTTCAGTTAGAAGAAGTGACATAGATTTTAATAAGCACGTTAATAATACTAAATATTTAGAATGGACTATGGAAGCTACTCCAGAGTGTATTTTAGATGAATATAGCCTTATATCAGCTAAAATCAAGTATGAAAAAGAAGTTAGACTTGGTGATGATGTAAGTATTATTTGTCAATGGGACGAGATTGAAGAGGGATATAAGTGTCTTTATAAGATAATTAATCATAGATTAGGAGAAGTAGCGGCTCTAATAGAAACTGTTTGGAAAAAAGAGTTTTAATGGATAACAAGAGCAATTTTGATTAAGTTTAGTAAAAAGCCATGTTATAAATTTTTATATAAAGAAGAGGTGTTTAATTAGAAAAGTTAAGGTTTCTAATTAAACACCTTTTTTAATAGTGTTAAATTTTAATAGTTTTCTACAAAAAAATATTAAAGTGTACAAGAAAGAGCAGCAGTGAATCCTGAGCTCCAAGCCCATTGTAAATTGAATCCACCACAATCACCATCAACGTCTAATAATTCCCCGCAGAAATAAAGATTATCTACAATTTTTGATTGAAGGGTTTCGGAATCGACTTCTTTTGTGTTTACTCCACCAGTGGTTACTTGAGCTGCTTGAAATCCGTTAGTTCCAATACACTTAAATTCCCAAGCCTTCATAAGATGTGTTAATGATTTTTTTTCCTGCCAAGTAAGTTCATAACATGGTTTATGTAAATTATCTATACCAGCTTCTTTTAAAAGTATAGGTATCATTTTTTTATTAACAACACCTATAAGTGAGTTTATAACTTCTCTACAAGCAAAAACAGCAAAATGTCCTTCTAAGAAATCTTCTAATTCTTTTAATGATTTTTCAGGCATCATATCAACTATAATCTTAACCTCATTACCTTTAAAGCAGCCTAAAGATGCTTCTCTAGAAATTTGTAATATTGGAGGGCCTGAGATTCCGTAGTCTGTAAAAAGAATCTCTCCAAAATCTTTTCTAATACTTTCTCCATTACATAAAACTTCAGCATAACCATTAAATTTTATTCCTGATAAAGCTTTTAATTTATTATGAGAAAGTTTTAACTGGACAATAGCAGGATTAGGTTCAACAATTGAGTGACCTAAGTTCTTAGCTAGAGTATATCCAGAACCATCAGAACCAGTTTTAGGAGCAGATTTTCCTCCACAAGCCATTATTAACTTTTTGCATTTAATCACAGGAGAATCCTCATTTCCTGTGGATAAAACAAATTTTCCTTTTGACTTATGGATAGATTTTACCTTATATGAATTATAAAGAGGTATCTCACGTTCTTCTAAAGACATTTTTAATATATCTACAACAGAAGATGCCTGCAAAGATTGAGGATAATTTTTACCTTTTTCAAGTTCTATTATTGGTAAACCTAGATTAAGAAAGAAAGCCTTTGTATCCTCAACAGAAAATTTGTTTAATGTTTTAATAAAAAATCCATCATTACTACTATGAAAGTTTGAAAATGGAAAATTTATCAGTGAATTGGTTATATTACATCTACCGTTACCTGTAGTAAGAATTTTTTTCCCTATTCTATCTGTTCCTTCAACTATAGCAACATCTAAACCAAAATCCTTTGCTGTAATTGCAGCTGTTAAACCAGAAGCTCCACCGCCTAGAATAACTACGTCATGGTATATCATAAGTTTAATTTCTCCCTTCTTGTATCTTTATATCTTAATTTTCATACTAACCTAAAAATAGTCTTCTAAAAGTATCATTTATTTAATCATAACATTTCTAAGGTTGTATTGTATCATATTTGCTTATTATTAAATACTTGAAGAATAGGAAAAATCGTAAGTTATATTATTTTTTTTAGGAGTAATACTAAATAATGAGGTGAGTATTATGAAATTTAAAATTACAGATAGCAACATGGAAGAATATAATATAGAATTAAAAATTAGAAGGATGAATTATGATCAAGTGGTTGTGAATTATCCAAATAAGTCAGGAATAAAAACTTTCAAAATGAAAGATGGAGAACTTATTTCAGAAGGAGAAGTCGATGATATTATTAAAAAAAATCTTGATTTATTAAAAATAAAAATAAATAGGGGTACTTCAGCATTATTTTATAAAGGAATAATTGATTCAATTGAGGAATCATTTAAAGAGGTAAAATCTTTAGAAGTTTTAAGTGATTTTTCTAAAGGAGTAAATAAAAGAGGATTTTGGGATAAAGATATATTGATATACTTAAATGGGCGATATCCAATAAAAATTGAAGCTAGTGGAAGAAACTTTAGAGAAGATAGTTATAAGTTCAATATTAAGGTCTTAGAACAGCCAGAATTCCTTGAAATGTGTCATTTTAATATGGAAAAATTAAAAGAACAGAGAGCTTGGAGAAAAAGACAATTAGAAATTTATAAAAAAATAGTTGAAAAAATAGAAAACGAGAGTAATTTTGAGGAAAAATGCGAATAGCAAATATAATTTATTTAAATGGTTAAAAACGACTTAAAATGACTGAAAAAAGTGTTGACATAAGATTATTTTTTGGGTATTATATTCCTTGTCAGGTCGCCAAGTGCGAAAGACAAAAACAAAATAAACAAATTTAGTTTAAAGCTAAAACTGGTCAAAAATGATGTGGTTTTAAGAGTTAATGTGGCCCCTTGGTCAAGCGGTTAAGACACCACCCTTTCACGGTGGTAACAGGGGTTCGATTCCCCTAGGGGTCACCATCACGGTCGCATAGCTCAGCTGGGAGAGCACCTGCCTTACAAGCAGGGGGTCACAGGTTCGATCCCTGTTGCGACCACCATAAAACTTTTAATGGCTCAGTAGCTCAGTTGGTTAGAGTGCCGGCCTGTCACGCCGGAGGTCGAGGGTTCGAGCCCCTTCTGAGTCGCCACATTTTTGGCCCCTTGGTCAAGCGGTTAAGACACCACCCTTTCACGGTGGTAACAGGGGTTCGATTCCCCTAGGGGTCACCATATTACGGTCGCATAGCTCAGCTGGGAGAGCACCTGCCTTACAAGCAGGGGGTCACAGGTTCGATCCCTGTTGCGACCACCATAAAAGTTTTTAATGGCTCAGTAGCTCAGTTGGTTAGAGTGCCGGCCTGTCACGCCGGAGGTCGAGGGTTCGAGCCCCTTCTGAGTCGCCAGTTTTGGCCCCTTGGTCAAGCGGTTAAGACACCACCCTTTCACGGTGGTAACAGGGGTTCGATTCCCCTAGGGGTCACCATATTACGGTCGCATAGCTCAGCTGGGAGAGCACCTGCCTTACAAGCAGGGGGTCACAGGTTCGATCCCTGTTGCGACCACCAAAACTTTTTAATGGCTCAGTAGCTCAGTTGGTTAGAGTGCCGGCCTGTCACGCCGGAGGTCGAGGGTTCGAGCCCCTTCTGAGTCGCCACATGCTGGTGTGGCTCAATTGGCAGAGCAGCTGACTTGTAATCAGCAGGTTATCGGTTCAAGTCCGATCATCAGCTCCAAAGAACTTCAGTTTAACTGAAGTTCTTTTTTATTCTTTTAAAGAATATTTCGACATTTAATTTATTTATGCAAAAAAAGTATCTCTTATCTTTTAAGTAAGATAAGAGATATTTTTTCTTTTCTGAAGATTTTTCTTTATTCTTATATCATCTCCATAAGTTTTAAATAGAACAAAGTTTCCAAGTAGTCTTGAAGTTATTCTCTCTGCATAAGCCTGTTTAAGTTCAGGTAAATTTAAATTTGTTGATATAATCATTTTTTTATTTAACAATATTTTTTTATTTAGAAGAGTAAATAACTCAGTAGTTGAGAAATCAGTTATTTGCTCTGCACCTAAATCATCAATAACAAGTAAATCACAATTTATAAGCAATTCCTCTAACTCGTGATCATTATTAAATCTTATTTCTCTAAGATTTCTAATAAGCTCATCAGAAGTTCTATAAACTACAAGAAATCCATTATCTAATAATTCTTTAGCTATGCAATAAGTCAGAAATGTTTTTCCAGTACCAGGACTTCCATAGAAAAGTATATTTTCATTATGTCTATTGAATTTTGGAATGTATCCATTAATCATTTTATCTATAATGATTTGCATATTTTCTCTTGGAGAGTATTTTTCATTTCCTTTGTTTATAGAAGAAAAAACATTTATATCAAATTTTGAAAAATTATTTAATTTTAAAGCGTCTGCCATATGAGAGTTCTCATAGTATATTTCTACAAGTTTTCTTTTGTAGCAAACACATTTTTCAACACCTATATATCCTGTATCCTTACATTTTTCACATTTATAATGCATATCTAAATAATCTTTTGGATATCCATTCATAGCAAGTAATTGATCTTTTTCATCTCTAAGATTTTCAATTTCTTTTTTTAGTTTTTCAAAATTTCCCTTTTCATGCTTTCTTAAAGCAAGCATTGAAAGTTTTAGAGAAAGCTTACTTATTTCTCTTTCATATTCAAATACTTGAGGTATTTTTTCTTTTATTTCTTTTTGTCTATTAGCTAGATTTGATTTTTCTTCTTGACGAATTTTTTCGTACATATCCATCAATTGACTTTTATAACCTTTAATCATTCAGTATCCCATCCTAACAATTGTTTTTCTAAGGAATCATAGTCATAATCTCTTTGGGTAAAGTTTGCTTCTCTAGCTGGTTTCTTTTGAATTTGAGAGTTGTTTTTATTAAATGGTTTTTTGATATTTGATGGCTTTTTAACATCCTTTTTAGCAACATCATCAAGTGTTTTTATACCATCTTTAAACCATTTAGCTAAAATACCATCTATATATTTAAAATCAGCCCTATTTAGTCTTTCAAAGCATATATCACAAGCCTTAAGTATTAACTCAACAGAGAAGTTGTAAGTTAGAAGCCATTTTTCCATCATAGTTTCTTGTGGCT
This sequence comes from Clostridium sp. LIBA-8553, assembly GCF_057782465.1. Taxonomy (NCBI): domain Bacteria; kingdom Bacillati; phylum Bacillota; class Clostridia; order Eubacteriales; family Clostridiaceae; genus Clostridium; species Clostridium sp. LIBA-8553. The sequence continues at coordinate 3,453,049 of NZ_CM173489.1, read as the reverse complement.
TCATTATCTCAGTATTTTGTATTCCTAAATACTTAAGAATTTTTCTTATTTTAACCCATTTATCTTCTGTTTTAGTTATGTAAGCTTGAGCTTCCTCTATTGATTTTATTCCAGCATTATGCCAACCAAGAGCCACTGTCTCTATGTATCTAACATCTTTTTTGCCTTTAGATACACAATACTCTATTAATATTAATATAAGCTCAGAGGAAAAATTAAGCTCTGTTTGCCAAGAAAGATAAGTAGTCATTTCCTTTGTTGATAAAGGTCTACATATAAGTTTTTCTATATCTTTCAGCATATCCTTAGTGTTATTTTCATCAAGGGCAGATAATAAATCAACAGAATTCTGACTTGATGAATGATTGCCTTCCGATAAGTCTAAAAACTCTATTTTAAAGTTATTCATTTTATCTATAGGAACTAATTTAATAACACCTTCTTCATGCCAATAATTAAGAGCATTCATTATATCTGATTCTAATAGGTTTAAATTTGTTGCTAAAATTGAAGAATTAACCCCAGGTTCCCCCGTAAAGCTATACTTTATCATTAACAAATAAACCTTAATAAATTCCCCTCGAGCTTTAGGCATATATTCTTCTATGAATACATTACTAACAGGAGTAAATTTAGTGGCTGAGTTTTTTAACATAAAAGTACTCAAGAAATAACCACCTTTCTAGTTTTGTATAAATAGTCTAATAATTAATGATTTAAGATAAATTAAAATTTTAGACTATGTTTAATTATATCAAAGTGTCTTTTCTATAACAATAAAGTAATCTCTTATAAAATATAAAAATATTTTATTTGAATGAATAAATTTTATTTTAATGGGCACATTAATTTACGTGTTTAATTTTAAACTAAAATTTTTATTAAAAGGAGAATTTTGAATATGAGTATTTCGGAAGGCGAGGGGAGAAACTTTATTAGAGTTTTTCTTTCTACCTTAATTATTTTATTTTCTACAGTTAAAATTGAGGTATTTGCAAACTCTTTATATGCAGAAAAGGGAGAGTTTGAATATGTTTTTGAAGGGGTAAGTTGTATGGCAAATATTTATGTTGAGGCCTATGAGTTATCCTTAAATAATAATGTAGTAGGTTATATAGATAATCCAGATACTGTAGAAGATGTTTTAAATGAAATCAAAGAAAAATATGTGAAAAAAGCTTCTGAAAGTGGAGTTTTAGTTAAAGAGGTAAATTTTGATACAAAAGTAGATTTAAAAAAGAATAGTGTTTTATCTCAAGATATAAATTCAGTTGATGAAATTTCATCTAAAATTCTGTTAAGTAATAAAATCCTAGATGAACCTTTAGTAGAAATAACTGTTGAAGCTGAAGTGGAAGAGATTGTTCCGATAGAGCCAGCTGTAGAGGTTATAAAAGTAGATAATAGGTACTTAGGTGATAATACTGTTGAAAATGGGAAAGCAGGAGAGAAAAAGATTAAAAAGAAAATGACCTTTATAAATGGAAAAGAAGAAAGTAGTGAAGTAATATCTGAATCAATTTTAAAAGGTGCAGAGAGTACTAAGGTTTACAAAGGAATAAAGGATCCTATTAACTCTAACATGACTTTTTTATCACATCCAACGAGAGGTGGCGTTATAACATCTGTTTTTGGAGAAAAAAGCAGAGGTGGGCATAGAGGAGTAGATATTGCTGTACCAAGTGGAACGCCTATAGAAGCGGCTTGTAATGGTGTAGTAAGCTTTGTAGGATATGATGATATATATGGAAACATGGTTATAATAAAACATGATGATAACACAGAAACATTATATGCGCATGCTAGTGAGATATTAACTGAATCGGGAAAAGAAGTGAAAAAAGGTGAGACTATTGCAAAAGTCGGTAGTACTGGAAGAAGTACTGGGCCTCACCTACATTTAGAATTGAGGTATAAAGGGAATCCTATTAATCCTATAGATTATATAAATTAATATTATATATTTTCTAATAGGAATGATAAATCAATGACTCCTTCTCCAACAGAATTCGAAGGAAGTTCATATTTATTGTTAGAAGCTATTTTTAATAATGAACATAAATCTTTATAGCTTAGTTCTGGCTTAGACTCTAAAAGTAGTGCACATACTCCAGATATGTAGGCGCAAGCTAAAGAAGTTCCTTGAAAAACGGTGTAGCTACTATCCAATTTATGAGGATATAGCTTTATGCCATTTTTCTCAGAGATATATTGCTTATCTGAGTTTAAGCACATTATATTGACGCAAGCGGCACAAAAATCTGGTTTTTTCAAATTAGAATTTCCAGAGGAAGAAAATTTAAAAGTTGTTGTTGGTGCCTTTGTAGAATCTATACCACCAACTGTTATACACCAAGGAGATAATGCTAAGCCCTGAATAGTGTTATCTCCTTCTATGCTTCCAGAGGGAACAATAGGAATAATATTTTTGCTAACAGCTAGTTTAAAAATATCATTAAAATAGTCTGAAATTCTAATATTATGGCTAGTAAGTTCAAATGGCAAGCATAAAACTCTTATAGGATTTTCTTCTTGATATATAAGAGTCTGAATAGCGAATAATATATCTGAGACATATCCTTTACCAGTAGCATCAAAAGCTTTAATGCAAGAAATTTTAGTGTTTTCTGCAATACCTTTAAAGACAAATTTAGAGGAATAACCACTACCACATATAATTCCACTTAGAGCTGTTCCATGACCGTTGTCATCATAAGGATAAGAATAGTTATTTAATAAATCTAAAAACATGTCTATTTTATTTTTAGGATTCAATAAATCTTGATGAGGATAAACACCACTATCAACTAATCCTATAGATATATTTTTGCCAGTAAAATTAAAAGACTTATTAGATGGAAGTCTATTTGCTGTTCCGATGCTAAGACCACAGAGGGTAGCATGATCATCAAAAGAAATAAATTCTATTTCAGGATATTCAATTAATCTATTAATAGCTTTTGGCGTAAGAATAGCGCAAATCAAATTTAATGATTCAATTTCTCTTACAATAGTACCTTTTAATTGAGGCATTTTCTTTACCATATCTTTCATAAACTTCTTACATTTGATTAGAACTCGATACTTAGTATAATAAGAGCGATTTATATAAATTTTTAGATTGCTATCCAATTTTTGTTTTAATGAAAACATAATAAATACTCCCATATTATTTATTATTTTATAATATATGAATGGGAGTATGATTTTGACAATGTATTAACTTTTCCATTTAAATATGATAATTCCTATTATCATTATTATAATTCCAAGATAGTTGTGTGCAGCAAATTTGATTTTTTCAGTATCGAAAAGAGCAAAGGCATCAATTATCCCTGCTGTTAGGAGTTGAGAAATTAAAATTATAGATATACCAAAGGTTGGTCCTAAACTTCCTACAGCAGCCATAACAGTATAGGTTATAACAACTCCAATAGCTCCGCCTAAGAGATATATTTTATTTACGGAGCGAATCTCAGAGTAGTTTCCACTTCTTAACATAAGCATAATTAATAGAGCTAAGACAAAAGCAGATCCTTGTACTATGGTGTTGGTTTCCCATACTCCTATTTTTTCTGAAACTCTTGTATTAAAAACTCCTTGGATACTCATAGCTGCACCTGAAATAATTGCTAAAATAATACCAAGCATAATAAATCACCTCAAGCTTAGTATTCCAAAATAAAAAAAAATAACTCTCTAAATTTTAGAGAGCTATCTTACAACAATCATTTTTGAAAAAAATTTCTTCTATTTGATTTATTGAAAAACCTAAACTTATTCCTAAGCTTATAAAATCTTCAAATAATGTTTTATAGTGATCAATAGATGGAGATATTATTAAGTCATTTACATCTATAAGTAAAGTTAAAAATTGATCGCTTAAACAATAATCATTTGGTTTAACTATTAGTGTTTTTAAGCAAGTATAATTTTTATTTAAGCCTATAGTAAGGATTTGTTTTAAACAATCGATGTATTTTTCTAAAACTAATTGTCTTGAAACTCTAGATTTATTATTATCATTCCAATAAATAAAACATTTTGTTTCATCTGCTAATTCGCTTATCTTAACTTGAAGTGCTAAGTACATTCTAGTAGTAACTTTATATGTACTTAAATTATTATCGATAACAAGTTCCTTGTTAAACTTATCTTGTTGAATAAAAAAATTATCTAACTCCATGAGTATATCCCCCTATCTTCTTAAGCAAAAAATGCTTACTAGTTAATTTTACAGAATCTTTTCACAATTGAAAAGATTAGAAAACGAATACAAGTCTAAAAAGTTACGAAATGTTTAATTTACAATTATTTTAACCTAAGGTAATTATATATATGCTATAAAAATGTTAATATAAATAAACATAATATAAATTATTTAGTAATTTCTTAGATCGTATGATTTTACAGGGATTTCTCTTTTGTTATTTTGAAATCTCCAAAGCTCTATTTTAGAAATTTTTAATATGTTTTTCTTAGAAGATTCTCTTAAATTAAAAACAGTAGGTTGTGCATTATTCTTTTTATGATGTTCTTTGAAGTTAGTGTTATTTATAGGAATATATAGAGGTGAATCTACACGTTCTCTAATATTAAAACCATGCAACTTTAACATGTCATTAAATAATCTATGCATTTTTTTTATATAACCTTTGTTTTCAATTTGTAAGTTTAGAGCTTTGTTAGTACTTTCATTAAATTCAACACTACCAGTTAACTCTATCCTAAATTTTTTATAAGGTTTAATTAGTTTAAGAACCACTTCGTCTAGCTTATCTAGATTAGGGTTATCAATTGTTTCAAGAGGAATGTGTAAACTTATATGATTTCTTGGTAATTTGTATTTTCTTAATAAGCCTCTTTGAAGTGATTCAAGGGATTTACAAGATTCCTCGTCAAACAATGCTACTAAATAATATTTCATAACAAAACCTCTCTTGAATATTAGTTTGTTCCAAATAAATACAAACTTTGTTATAAATTATAACATATAGAATTTTTAAAAAAAATAATAAGAGAGAAATTTCAGAATAAAAAGTATTTTTAGACAATATAGATTGGTTAAATTTTAAAAGTAATGAACAAAAAAAATCTTTAAATATTGGCTTATTATGATATAATGAAAATTATGAGTAATACTTTAAATTTCACTGTTTAGCCAGTTTAAATGTGGTTAGATGAAATTAAAAAATTAACTAAACAAGAATAAAAAAAGAAGAAAATGGTAATTGTATACATATAAAAAATTAGCAAGGGTGAATTGTATGAATAGATTAATTATAAATGGTGGTAAAGCTTTAAAGGGAGCCATAGATATAAACGGCGCTAAAAATGCGGCTGTAGCTATATTACCGGCGGCTATACTAGCTAGTAAAGGTGAATGTATTATTGATAATGTACCAGACATAGCTGACGTACATTGCTTAGAAAGAATAATTAAAGGATTAGGATGTAGTGTTGAAAAATTAGATAACAATACATTAAAAATAAATGCAGAAGATATAAAAACAGTTAATGCTTGTGGAAATGATGTAAGAAAAATGAGAGCTTCTTATTATTTTATAGGTGCACTTTTAGCACGTTTCAAAGAGGCTAAAGTTGAACTTCCAGGTGGATGTCCAATAGGAGTTAGACCTATTGACCAACATATAAAAGGATTTGAAGCATTAGGAGCTAAGGTTTCAATAGAGCATGGTGCTGTAAATATAATGGCTGAAAAATTAGTAGGAACAAATATATTCTTTGATGTTGTAAGTGTTGGGGCTACAATCAATCTTATGATAGCAGCAACATTAGCAGAAGGTACTACTGTATTAGAAAACTCAGCAAGAGAACCACATGTAGTTGACGTAGCAAACTTCTTAAATGCTATGGGTGCTAATGTTAAAGGTGCTGGAACAGATGTTATAAGAATTAAAGGTGTTAAAGAATTAAAAGGATGCAACTATAGCGTTGTTCCAGACCAAATAGAGGCTGGTACATTTATGATAGCAGCGGCAGCTACTAGAGGAGATGTAACAATCCAAAATGTTATACCAAAGCACTTAGAATCAATTTCAGCTAAGCTTTTAGAAATGGGAGCTAAAGTAGAAGAGGGAGACGATAGTGTTAGAGTTTATGTTGATGGAGAATTAAAAGGCGTAAATATTAAAACTGCTCCATATCCAGGATTCCCAACAGATGTACAACAACCAATGTGTACACTATTAGCCTCAGCTAAGGGTAGAAGTATAATAGTTGAGACTATATGGGAAAATAGACATAAGCATGTAGATGAACTTAAAAAAATGGGAGCTACTATAAAGGTTGAAGGAAGATCAGCGATTATAGATGGTGTAGATAAACTTACAGGAGCTGTTGTTAAGGCTACTGACCTAAGAGCAGGAGCGGCAATGGTTATTGCAGGTTTAATTTCTGATGGAGTTACAGAAATAACAAGCATTGAGCATATAGATAGAGGATATCCTCATATAGAAGAGAAGTTTAGAATGCTTGGTGCTGATATAATCAGAAAATAAGAACAAAAAAATGGGGGAAATATATGATTTTTTGCTCACTATACAGTGGAAGTAGTGGTAATAGCATATTAGTAGGATCAGAAAAGACAAAGATACTAGTAGATGCAGGATTATCAGGCAAGAAAATAATAGAAGGCTTACAAGCAGTAGGGCAAAATCCTAATGAGATTGATGGTATTTTCATAACCCATGAGCATAGTGACCATATAAAGGGTGCAGGTATATTATCAAGAAAATTTGATATACCTATATATGCAAATGAGCTTACATGGAAAGCCATGGAGAAATCCCTAGGAAAAATAAAAGAAGAGAATATAAAAATTATGCCTAAAAGAAGTACAATGAGTTTAAATGATTTAGACATAACATCATTTAATACTCCACATGATTCTGTGGCTTCTACAGGTTATACTATAAAGCACAAAGGCAAAAGTGCAAGTATTGCAACTGATATAGGAACATTTACAGAGGAAATATTAAGAAATATTAGAGAATCTGAAGTGATTTTATTAGAATCAAATCATGATGTTCAAATGGTTAAGTTTGGGCCATATCCTTATGATTTAAAAAGAAGGGTACTTAGTGAAATTGGACATTTATCTAACGAAGATTGTGGAAAAGCTATCGTTGACATTATGAAAACTGATAAATATAGAAAAATAATATTAGGTCATCTAAGCAATACTAATAATGTGCCAGAATTAGCTGAACAAGCTGTTATTAATGTGTTAAATGCACATAAAATTAATATAGGGAAAGATTTAGAGCTTAAGTTAGCAGATAGACATAAGCCAAGTAGTTATATAAGTTTTTAAGTAAGGGGAATTTATATGAAAAAAGGGATGATTTTATTAATTCTATCATCTTTTTTGTTAGTTGGATGTAACAATATAAAAGTAGACAAATTAGCAGCTAACAATAATGAGAGGGTAAAAACAATAGCTAATGATTTAATAGGTGATATTGATTTATCTTTATATTTTGATGGTACTAAGGATGAAGCACATCCTAAAATAGAACAACAAGAAATTCTTGTAGATGGTGATGAAATTCTAGGGCAATATTTAATTCAAGCACTTATTCAAGGTCCATCTCAGAAGGGAAGCTTAGCGCCTATATTACCTAAAGATACAAAGTTATTATCTTTTGATATAAAAGATGATATATCAATTATAAATTTAAGCAAAGAAGCTGTTGTTAGTATGAGCTTAGCCAAAGAACAAGCGGCTTTAGAGGGAATAACAGCGACAATAACTCAAATACCAAGTATTAATAAGATTAATATACTTGTTGATAATCAAATGATTAATTCGTTAGGTGGTAATTTTGATATTAGTAAACCTTTCTCAAAAGAAGATATACCTAATTTAAAGATAAGTAAGTAGGTTATTTTGTAAAAAAGTGTAAACAAATGATTTCGGATGTATTAAAAATATATATTTATATATTTATTAATTAGTAAAATATTGAAAAATATTGTCTAAATTATTATAATTTTGATATAGAGTTGATTAAAAAAGGAGAAGGAAGTATGAGTTTATATAAGCAATGGACAGACATGGTTGTAGAATATGTTAAGGTTAAGGGAGAAGCTGCATTTTGGAAAGAATATAGTGATGTAGAAACTAGAATATATAAAGATTTATTAGCTAATCATACAGAAGTTAAGAAAGCTACAATTGCTGATTTAGCAAAAGAATATGGTACAACAGAAGAATTCGTAATGGGATTTATAGATGGAATAAACGATAGTTTAAAAAATCCATATGATTTAGAGAAAGTTGAGAGCGATACAGAGTTAGCATTTGATATAGACTTCGAAAGCTTATACTACAATATGTTAGATGCAAAAGCAGATTACTTATTCAACTTACCTCAATGGGATTCTATATTCTCAGGAGAAAAGAGAAGAGAAATTCAATTCAGATACAGAGATTCAAAAACTGTAAGAAATGAAGAAGTTAAAATTGGAAGAAATGATCCTTGCCCATGTGGAAGCGGAAAGAAATATAAGAAATGTTGTGGAAAATAATCCCACTTTTTTAGATAGGTAGACTAAAGTCTGCCTATTTTTTTATATATTTTAACAGGTTTTATTGTGATATAATCTAGATATTAACTTATTTAAAGGTGGTTATATTATGGATAAGAATATGTTATGGCTAAGAGAATGTAGAATTAATAAAGTTATAAAAGCTTTAGAAGTCAATAGAATGAACGGATATCTAGTTAATTCAAAAGAAGAACTTATAAACAAGATTGAGGAGTTAACTAAGGCAGGCGATGTAGTAGCTTGTGGAGGTTCTATGTCACTATTTGAAGCTGGAGTTATAGAATACCTTAGAAGTGGAAGATATAAATTTTTAGATAGATACAAAGAGGGATTAAAACCGGAAGATACTAAAAAAATATTTAGAGAAACTTTCTCAGCTGATGTTTTTTTTACAAGTGCAAATGCAATCACTGAGAATGGAGAGATATACAACGTTGACGGTAATGGAAATAGAGTAGCAGCAATGCTTTATGGTCCAGATAAAGTTATAATTGTGGTTGGATATAATAAAATTGTGGGAGATTTAGATGAAGCAATAAAAAGAAATAGAATGATTTCGGCACCTGCTAATGCTAAGAGATTAGATAAGAAAACACCTTGTGCTAAGGTAGGATTTTGTATGGATTGTAAGAGTCCAGAAAAAATATGTAGAGAATACACTTTAATAAGAAGCCAAAGTAATCAAGATAGAATACATGTAATATTCTTAAACGAGGAATTAGGATATTAATTTTAGGCGTTATTTTAGATAAATGTTGATTTTTAGCCATATCTAGCTAAAAATCAACACTAGTTTAATATATAGTTTAATTTCAGAAAAAGTAAGAACATTTTAAAGTGTTCTTACTTTTTTTATTATAAATCTAAATTTAATAAATAATGATAATTTATAGATAATTATTATTAAATGTATTGCTTTGCAATTATTAAATTTAAAAAATAAATAAGGCCTTTTTATTAAGAAATTAATATTTATGAATTGTAAGTATAATATAATAGTATTATAATATGAACATAGTTCAGAAAAGGGGATAAAAGTAATGTCAAAAGAATTAATTATAGCAATCGTATTTATGAATTTAGCACTATTATTTTATAGTATAGGTGTTTGGTCTGAGAAAATACAAAAAACTTTAAAACCATGGCATTTAGCATTTTTCTATTTAGGTTTAATATGTGATACTACAGGAACTGGAGCGATGGAAAAAATAGCTGGTGGAATAAATTTAAGTTTCCACACAATTACTGGAGCAGCAGCTTTAATATTAATGTTAGTACATGCTGTTTGGGCTACTATAGTCCTTATTAAGAAAGATAGAAATATGATGACTAAGTTCCACAAATTTAGTATAGTGGTTTGGGTAATTTGGTTAATACCTTTCTTTACTGGAGCTGCAATGCATATGCTATAGAATTGAATTTTTCAAAAGGGAGTTTTTACTCTCTTTTTTATTTAATTTGAATTTATTTATTATATAGAAATAAGACTAAGGTTATGCAAAATATTAAGTTTGCATGGCCTTTTATTTTTAGAATAGTTCAAAGTTTTATGGTAATATTATTTGTAGTAATGCCTAGGAGGAGAAAATATGAATATAACAGTTATTTCAGTAGGGAAGTTAAAAGAAAAATACTTAAAACAAGCTATTGATGAGTATTCAAAGAGATTAAGTAGATATTGTAAATTAGAAATAATAGAACTTCCAGATGAGAAAACACCAGATAATGCATCTGAAAAAGAAGAACTTCAAATAAAAGAAAAAGAAGGTAAGTTAATACTTTCAAAGATAAAAGATAATATGCATGTTATTGCAATGGACTTAAAAGGAAATGAAATAACTTCTGAGAGGTTCTCAAAATATATAGAGAATTGTGGAGTAATGGGTAATTCAAACATTACTTTTGTAATAGGTGGAAGTCTTGGATTATCACAGGAAGTAATAAAAAGAGCAGATTATAAACTATGCTTTTCTAAAATGACATTTCCACATCAATTATTTAGAGTCATGCTTTTAGAGCAAATCTATAGAGCTTTTAGAATAATGAAGAATGAACCGTATCACAAGTAAGTGATACGGTTTTGTTATAGAAATTATAAGATAGTTTATAAGTAAATTGGACAAGAATTATGAAGATAGTAATGGATTATAAGAATATAACTATTTATAGGCGTAATGAAATAAAAGTAAATCAATTATTTAATAAATAAATTATAGGTTTCTTTTGAAAAATCCAATGAGTCTGATCTACCAATGCTACTATTTCCTCTAGTAATTAACACACATTTATTTATAAATTTTTACATATATTTGTGAAAGTTTGCAAAATATATCTTATGTATATAATTTTAAAAATAGAATACTAAAATTGAGGTGATTTTGTGAAATCGGTATGGAGTGAAAGTTGTAAATTTAGAAAAAGAAATGGTTTAAATAAAGATTTAAAAACTGATACTTTAATTATTGGCGCTGGAATAGCAGGAATATTAACGGCATATATGTTAAAACAAAATGGTAGAGATGTAATTTTAATTGATGCAGCTGAAATAGCAAGTGGAAATACGAAAAACACTACTGCAAAGATAACATCTCAACATGATTTAATCTACAATAAGTTAATATCAGAATTTGGAGAGGAAATGGCTAGTCAATATGCAAGAGCAAATGAACTTGCTATAAAAAAATATAAAGAAATTATTGAAGAAGGAGAGATAGACTGTGACTTTGAAGAGAAGTCAGCATATGTCTATTCTCGAGATGAAATAGATAGTCTTAGAGATGAGGTAGAGGCGGCTAGTAAGCTTGGTATTAATGTAGAGTTTGTAGAAAAGGCTAATCTTCCTTTTGAAATTAATGGAGCTGTTAAATTTAATAATCAGGCACAGTTTAATCCACTTAAATTTTTAAAAGATATTTCAAAGGATTTAGTTATCTATGAAAATACTAGAGCCTTAGAAATTAAAGAAAATTTAGTAGTTACAAATAGGGGAGATATAACCGCAAACAATATAGTAGTAGCAACACATTATCCAATAATGAATGCACCTGGATATTATTTTATGAAAATGCATCAAGAAAGATCCTATGTTATAGCTTTGGAAAATGTAAAAGATATTGATGGTATGTATATAGATGTTGATAAAAGTGGATACTCCTTTAGAACTTACAAAAATTTATTATTATTAGGGGGTATAAAGCAAAGAACAGGAGAAAATGAAGAAGGTGGAAGCTATGATGAACTAAGAAGGGTTGCAAAAGAATTATATCCAAAGTCAAAAGAAAAGTATCATTGGTCAGCTCAGGACTGTATGACTGTGGATGGAATACCTTACATAGGTAAATATTCTGATGAAACACCTAATATATATGTTGCCACAGGATTCAATAAATGGGGAATGACAAGTTCTATGGTGTCAGCTATGATAATATCAGATATGATATTAGAAAAAGAAAATGATTTTTCAGAAATATTTTCTCCAAAAAGATTTGAGTTATCGTCATCAATAAATAATATCGCTAATGATTTAATCACAACAGCTAAGAACTTTATTGCACAAAAAATATATATTCCAAGTAGTGATATAGAACATATTAAGAATGGTGAGGCTGGAATTGTTGAATATAATGGAGAGAAGGTCGGTGTTTATAAAGATAATGAGGGAAAAGAATTTATTGTATCAACAAAATGTGCTCATTTAGGGTGTCAACTAAGTTGGAATAAAGATGAATTAACCTGGGATTGTCCATGTCATGGATCAAGATTTGATTATAAAGGACGATTAATAGGAAGTCCAGCAACTAAAGACATTATAGATGATTAAATGTAATTAGATATTTAAATGAGTTAATACTAGAGTGAAAATAATAAAGGAGAACCTAGTCTATAAGGATAAGGTTCTTTTTTCTATTCACTTTATAACTAAATGGCAATATAGTATTATAATTTATAGACCATATAGATGTAAAAGGAGTAATAATATGAGTTATTGTTTTCAATGTGGAACTAAGTTAATAAATAAGCAATGTAACAATGAAGGAGAAATTCCATATTGCAGTAAATGTGAAATGTTTCATTTTCCTACCTTTAGCTCAGCCATAAGTGCAATTATTTTAAATCCTGATAAAAATAAAGTATTACTTATACAACAGTATGGACGAGTGGATAATATACTTGTAGCAGGATATATAAATAAAGGTGAAGATGCAGAACAGACTTTAGTGAGAGAAATAAAAGAAGAAACAGGTCTTAATGTTAAAGATTATCAATACATGAAGAGTAGGTATTTTGAAAAAACTAACACACTAATGTGTAATTTCATTTGTACAGTAGATAGTGAAGATTTAAGTAGAGTTAATGAGGAAATTGATAAGGCACAATGGTTTACTTTTAAAGATGCATTAGAGAATATTAAAAGTGAAAGTTTAGCAGAAGAATTTTTAATATATGCTTTTAAAAAAATGAATTACATATAATTTTATAAACATCAATCAAATAAATTAAGTTATATTAATTAGAAGCTTATATCTTTATTAATTAAAGATATAAGCTTTTTTATATTAAATAAAAATCCTTAAAAAGATATTTTTTTCAATATTATATAAAATAAAATGTAAAAAAATGGTATATAAAATTCCATAAAAAATAATAAGATTCAAAAGTAACATATTATTAATACATTATTAATGTTTAGTTGATGTTATAAGTAAATAAAAATATAAGAATAGAGGTATTACCACATAAGAATAATAATATAAATATTATTTAAGGGTATTGAAAAATATAGGGGAGGTTATTTAAATGATTAAAGGAATCATATTGCTATCAATATTTACAGTTATAGCATTAATTGTTGGAAAATTAGTTTCAAAGCTTAATTTACCATCTATACTTGGTTGGTTATTAACTGGTATGGTAATAGGTCCACATGCACTAAATTGGATGAATAGTAGCATAATGGATGCAGGTTGGTTTCATATTATAAGTAATGTTGGAGAAGTTTTAGTAGGTATGTTAATTGGTGCTGAGTTAATATTAGAAGAGCTTAAGAAGTCAGGAAAACAAATATTGACTATATGCTTTTTTGAAGGTATGACAGCGTTTGTAGTTGTTACAGTGGCGTTTTTAATATTTGCGGATATTCCAATATCTATAGCTTTAATATTTGGAGCAATTGCGTTAGCAACAGCACCAGCACCATCTTTGTCAATAGTTAAGGAGTATAATGCTAAGGGGCCAGTTTCAAAGACCTTAATACCTCTTGCGGCATTAGATGATGTGTTAGCACTAATTGTATTCTTCTTAGTTATAGGTGTAGTTTCAGGAAGTATGACCGGAGAATCGGTAAATATTATTTCTATATTAATGATGATAATATTGCCATTAGGTATTGGAGCATTTACAGGTATTATAGGAGCTAAAATATTACAAAGTAAAAAATCTAAAGAAGTAGATGACTCAGATGAAGCAAAAAATAAAATTTTACCTGATAAAAGTTCTAAGTTAGAAGTTTTATTGAAGCTCGCATTTCTTATAGGCATTACAGTTATTATTGGAAGATATGTAAATGATAATATACTATCAATAAACTTATTACTGTCTGGTATATCTTTCTTCGCTATTATTGTAAATAAAGTTGAAAAAGAAAGATTAAATGAGATAATGGAGCTTTTTAATCCTATAATAGGCATAGGTTTAGTTGTAATGGTAATAAATTTAGGAGCACCATTAGATTATAATTTAATATTTGGTGCTGGATTGCTTACTGTGATATATATAGTATCTCGTGGAATCGGTAAGATAGTAGGTTCTTATACAGGTGGTAAGTTAGTAAAAGCTGATGATAAAGTATGTAAATATTTGGGTTTATCTCTTTTACCTCACTCAGGAGTATCTCTTATATTTACAGGAATTGCAGTCGAGGCATTATTACCATTTGAGCCAGAATACGCTATGATGATACAAGGAACTATTGCAGCGGCAGCGGTTATAAATGAGATTATAGCAGTGTTTTTAGCTAAACAAGCATTTAAAATGTCTGGAGAAATTGAAGTAAAAGAAAAGGTTAATACAAAAAATTTAAATACCTAGGAAATAAGTATATAATAAGTATATAATAACTAGATATAAAAGTAGAGGTTTAAAGCTACTTTTATATCTTTTTTATTTTATAATCCAATCTTCTTTGCATCTATATTACTTTCATTAATTTTATGTTCTTTAATCATATTATTAAAGATATTTTTTGACCATTGATTTTGTATTTCGTGACCATTAGCTGAAAAACAAAAAAATATTATAGAGAATATTATTTCATATAGTGGTCAACATATAAGTGTAAATAAAATAAGTAATCACATAAACATGTATTACTTATTTTACAATTAATATCTAATTATTCAATCAATACTTGGAAATTAGATATAACTTTATGGATTAAGTTAAAATAATAATTTAAAAAGTGTTTTGTAAAAAACATAATTTTATCAAAGGAGGAAATCTTATGGGAAACGAAAATAATAAAAAAGGTGAAGGTAGCATATTAAAATGGATAGGAAGATTCATTTTAGTTGCAATAGTTTTATTAGTAACATCATTTGTAACTCCAGGTTTTTCAATAAAAGGATTTTGGCCATTTTTAATAGCTGCTGTTATAATATCAGTGCTAGATTATTTAGTAGAACTATTTATGGGTGTTGATGCATCACCTTTTGGTAAAGGAATAAAAGGATTTATAATTGCTGCAATAATAATATACGTAACACAATTCTTAGTTCCAAGCATGAGTGTATCTATCATAGGTGCATTATTAGCTGCCGTAGTTATCGGTATTATAGATGCAATAATTCCTACTAAAGTTATGTAATTTTGAATATTTATATAACAAAATTGAGATTATTAAAAATTATAATTTATTAATTGCTGTTAACCAAGTTAACAGCAGTTTTTTTGTTTTTAAGATTTTATAATTAAGCACATAAAATCTTAAAAATTATACTTTAATATAAAAAATATAATTGGGGGAATCAAATTTAAAAGGCGAGAAAAAATAAAAAAAGTATTTGCAAATAAATTTAAGGGGGTACTTTATTATGGTAGATTTAATGATACTAAGTGGGCTAGTACTACTTATATGTATAATATCTAGTAAGATTTTTTATAAATGGGGCGTGCCTGTACTTTTAGTATTTATTATAATAGGAATGCTATTTGGATCTGATGGTATTGGTGGAATATATTTTGATAACTATAATATTACCTATTCTTTATCATCAATAGCCTTGGTATTTATAATGTTTTATGGTGGATTTTGTACTAAGTGGAAAAAGGCAAAGGCTGTATCTGTACCTGCAATTATGCTGTCTACTATAGGAGTTGTAATAACAGCAGGACTTACAGGTTTATTTTGTCACTTTGTATTGAAAACAAGCATATTTGAAGGATTATTATTAGGCTGTATTGTTGCTTCTACAGATGCAGCTTCAGTTATGTCCATTTTGCGTTCAAGAAACTTAAAGTTAAAAAATAATATTGATACACTAGTAGAGTTTGAAAGTGGAAGTAACGATCCAACTGCATATATGCTAACAAGTGTTATGTTAATTTTTATTACCAGCAATGAATCAATAGGCGTTGGACTTGTTGGTATGATATTTAAACAAATAGTTTTTGGGGTAGTAGTTGGTTTACTTTTATCAAAGCTTGCAGTTTTTATATTAAGAAAAGTGGAATTTGAAATTGAGGGACTATATCCTATATTCACTGTAACAGTAGCTATTTTGGCTTATTCAATTAGCGAATTTTTAGGTGGAAATGGATACTTAAGTGTATTTATTGCTGGTATAGTAATGGGAAACTCTAAAATACCTCACAAGAATAGTTTAAATCAGTTCTTTGATGGACTATCATGGATAATGCAAATAATGTTATTTTTCATGTTAGGACTTTTAGCATTTCCATCACAACTTCCAAGTGTTGCATTTGAAGGAATAGCTATTTCAATATTTTTAATATTAGTAGGAAGGCCGATAGCTGTATTTGCAATATTAAGTTGGTTTAAGGTTCCAATAAAAGAGCAAGTATTCATATCTTGGGTTGGGCTTAGAGGAGCAGCTTCATTAGTTTTTGCTATATATGCAATAACTAGGACTTCGGCAATTGAAAATGATATTTTTCATATTATATTCTTTATTGCATTATTCTCAGTAGCAATTCAGGGAACATTAATACCTTGGTTTGCAAAGAAGTTAGATTTAATATGCCATGAAGAGGATGAAGATGAAAATAAAGAGAAGCTTAGAAATAAGATAAAAGATTATATATTTGAGGTCAAAGTTGGAGAGAACAATAAGATTGTAAATAAAGCTATAATGGATTCAGAAATTCCAGATGAAATTTTGATTGTTATGATAAAAAGAGGAAATAAGGTTGTTATTCCAAAAGGATTTACCATTATTGAACCTAGTGACACATTGGTTTTAACAAGTGAAAATAGTGAGATTATGAACAAATTTTTAGATGAAATAAAATAAGATAAAATTTATTACTATATAGAAAGGGATGATTAATCATCCTTTTTTATATTAATATTTAACCTATGTGATGTTATAATATTAGGGATAAAAAAATAGAAGTACAAGATAAGAAGAAATGAGGATGTTTTTATATGAGCAGATATGCGATACTTGCAAATCCGGGACATAATCGTATCTATTTTGATACAGCACTTAAGATTGCAGTCTCAGAATTAGAAGCAATTTCAGAAGCTTATGATATGGAGATTAATGAGATTGAAGAAGGTGACTTAGGGCTCCCAGCTTCAATATGTTTTAGTACAAATAGAGAGCTTAAGGAAGAAGATTTTAAAGCATTAGGTTTTTCATCAATTTATTATGCTTTATTTGAAATAGTAGAAGGAAATCTATTAAGACCTATTATTGTACCTGATTTTCATACATTCCCAGAGAGTATGGTTCAAATATTAAAATATAATGGGAAGACTAATGAGCAATTTACTAGACTTATGGTAAACCTTGCTTTAAGTGCATGTAAAACTGGAAGTAAAAAGATAACTTTATTTGACCCTATGTGCGGCAAAGGGACAACCTTGTATGAAGGTTTTATAAGAGGGTTTGATGTTAAAGGAATTGAGATAAATGAGCAATGGGCTCAAGAGATTCAAACATATATTGTTAGATTCTTAAAAGAAGGAAAATATAAGCATAAAACACAGAAATCAAAACAATCTGATGCTAGAGGTAAAAAGATTGCTAATGTATTTACTTTAACTGCAGCCTCAGAGAAGGATGCTTTTAACTCAGGAGATGTTCAGTCATTTCAATTGTTTAACTCAGATACTAGAAAAGCAGATCTTCTTATTAAGAAAAAATCATGTGATATTATAATATCTGACTTACCTTATGGAGTGCAGCATGGAAGCAAAAATGATAAAGATTCTCTTATGGAGAGAAGTCCTTTAGGTCTTTTAAAGGAAGCAATTCCAGCATGGCACAATGCTTTAAAGACTAAAGGAAGTCTTGTTTTATCATATAATGAATTTACTATGAAATATGATGATGTAGCAGTAGTTTTAGAGGAGAATGGATTTAAGGTTCTTGATGAAGCACCATATAATAACTATTTACATAGAGTAGATCAATCAATAAATAGAAATTTAATAGTGGCTGTTAAGGCTTAGTAAAAAGAGAATTGTCTAAGACAATTCTTTTTTATTAAAATTAAGATATTCAAGTTAAGAAAGAAGAAATAGTTAGTATTTTATTCAGATGGAAGTGTAATATTAGACTCTTAAATTTAAAAATTAAGGTGTATTTCATCAATTATAAAGGTATAGAGAGATTGGGGTAATTTATCTTATTAAAGCTTAAGATTTGTCATTATTGCTAGACTATGATATTATATAAGCCTATAAGTAAATCCCTATATGTATAAAAGGTTTATGCTTGTTTATACTAAGGAGAATTTAACTAATGAACGGAGGAGATGTAGAATGGATAAATTACCAAATTGCCCTAAATGTAATTCTGAATACACTTATGAAGATGGAACTCTTTTAATTTGCCCAGAGTGTGCTTATGAGTGGACTCCAGGAACTGAAAACGCAGATGAGGATGTATTAGTAGTTAAAGACTCAAACGGAAACATACTTCAAGATGGAGATACTGTAACTATAATAAAGGACCTTAAAGTAAAAGGTGCTTCATCAGCTTTAAAGAAGGGTACAAAAGTTAAAAACATACGTCTAGTTGAAGGTGATCATAACATAGACTGTAAAATAGATGGATTTGGAGCTATGAGCTTAAAATCAGAGTTTGTTAAAAAAATATAATTAATAAAAAAAGGAACATAATAAGATTATGTTCCTTTTTTTTATTTAGGTTATAGTTAGTATTTAAGTATTTTTTTTATAATAAATAATATTTAAGAAAAAGAATCAATTAAATTGTATTTATATATAACATAGTGATTGGTTAAATTAATTAAAATACTATAATTTGAAAACGATATATTAATAAAAATCAATAAAATCACTTTAAAAAGGTTTATTTGTAAACTAATTTTTGATACTATAGTAATTAAGAGTTTAAAAGACTCTCTTTAAATTTGTAATTTAAGATAGAACATAGGGATTGTGTTTAGTTTAACTTTATTAAATGGAGGTGTGTAAATGAAGTGGAGTAATATTTTAAAAGTGTTTAAGAGAGATCTTAAAGCAATAATAAAAAATCCAATAGCACTTTTAATAATAGGTGGGGTATGCTTTATACCATCACTTTATGCATGGATAAATATAGCAGCATGTTGGGATCCTTATGAAAATACAAGTACAGTTCCAATAGCTGTAGTAAATAATGATAAGGGAGCTTCATTCAATGGCAAAGAAATGAATATAGGAGATGAGGTCATTGATGAATTAAAAAATAATCATAATATTGGGTGGAAATTTGTTAATACTAACCAGGCAGATATGGGACTAATAGATGGTACTTATTATGCAATGATAGAAATTCCAGATGATTTCTCAGAGGATTTAACTAGTATTATGTCTGAAAGTCCAAAAAAACCAGAAATAATATATAAAGTTAACACAAAAGCAAATCCTGTTGCTGGAAAAATAACTGAAGTTGCAGAGAGCACTCTTGTAAATGAGATAACATCTAATTTTATAACAACGGTTAACGAGACTGTATTTTCTTCATTAAATGGAGTAGGATATAACATTGATCAAAATAAAGAAAATATAATTAAATTGAAAAATTCTATAATAGCTATAGATAAAAATATGAGTTCTATTAAAAATATGCTTAACAATATAAATAGTAACTCATCAAACTTAAGCACATATTTACAACAAGTGCAGCAAACAATGCCTTCAATAACAAGTGGTTTAAACAATATATCACAAGGGGCAGAGAATACAGGTAATTTAATAAATAGTTCTAAAGAGTCCTTAAATAATACCTTTGATAACATTAGATTAAATTTAACAGAATCAAAAACTTCCTTAGATAAGGTTCAAAATAGTTTAGATGAGCTATCATCAATGGCAAGTGATGCTGGTTCTGCTAAGGCCAGTGCTGCAATAAATAGAGCTATTAGTGAAATTAACAAAGTTGATAATAGTGTTACAGCTGTAATTAACTTCTTAGAGGCTGTTAATAAAACAAATACTAATGATAAGATATCTAATATGATAACTTCATTAAAAGGAGTGCAAACTTCATTAAGTGAAGAAAAAAATAAGCTTAATGACTTACAAAATAAAGTTAATAACGGTCAAGAGGTAGATAAAGGATTAGTTAGTTCAATAAATGATTTAACTAAGCAAATAGAGGGCCAAGTAAGCAATGCAATAAATAGATTTGATAATGATACAAGACCAGCTTTAAACACAATGGCAGATGGACTCGTTAAGGCTACTCAAGGAGCATCAGATTTATTAAATAAAGCTAATGGATTAGTTGATCAAATAAATAATTTATTAAGCACAGCAAACCAAGGAGCTCAACTTGCAAATTCAACATCAGAGAAGCTTAAAGATAGTTTAGATGAATTTTCAGGGGTTATAAGTGAGTTAAGTTCTAAGCTTCAAAATGTTAGCGATGATGAACTAGGAAAAATAGTAAGCATTCTTCAAAGCAATCCAGCGTTTATGGGAGAGTTTATTGCGAACCCATTCAATATAAAAGTTGATGCAATATATAAAGTTGCAAACTATGGATCAGGGATGGCACCTATATATTCAGTTCTAGCACTATGGGTTGGTTCATTAATATTAATATCTCTATTAAAAACAGAATCAGCCAAATTTGAAGGTAGTGAGAATATTAATTTAAGAGAAAAACATTTTGGAAAGATGTTAACCTTCGTAAGTTTAGGAATAATACAAGGATTTATAGTAGCTTTTGGAGATAAATTCCTTTTAGGAGTTCAAACAGTTAATACAGCATTATTAATATTTATATCAATGTTTGCATCAGCTATATTTACTATAATCGTATTTACTCTTATGTCAGTATTCGGAAACTTAGGTAAAGCCTTAGCTATTATACTTATGGTTTTACAATTAGCAGGAAGTGGTGGATCATATCCTATACAAGTTGACCCATTATTCTTTAGAATAATTCAACCAGCATTCCCATTTACCTATGCTATATCAGGATATAGAGAAGCTATAGCTGGACCTTTAGTAAGTACTGTAATCTTAGATTTTATTGTCTTAGCTTTAATGGGCTTAGCATTTATACTTTTAGGATATCTGTTAAAAGGACCTTTAAATGCTAAAGTTAGAAAGTTTGAAGAGAGTTTTGAGAAATCTGGAATAGCAGAATAAGCTGTATTTTAAGAGGTGAAATATGAAGAAAATTTTTAAAATCTTTAGAAGAGATTTAAGAAATACAAGAAAAAATCCAGCGGCTTTAGCAGTAGTCATTGGGTTATGTATAATACCATCTCTTTACGCATGGATTAACATTAAAGCATGTTGGGATCCTTATGTTAATACAGGAAATTTACCAGTTGCCGTTGTCAATAATGACAAGGGCGCTGTGGTAAATGGTAAAGAGGTAAATGTAGGTAATGATATAATAGATGAACTTAAAAAAAATAATGCTATAGGATGGCAGTTTGTAGATAGTTGGCAAGGAAATTATGGATTAAATGAAGGTAAGTACTATGCAATGATTGAGATACCTTCAAACTTTTCAGAGGGATTAACAAGTTTAACTACAGGAAATCCTCAGAAACCAGATATAATATATAAGGTAAATGAGAAGACAAATGCCATAGCAAACAAAATAACAGATGTTGCTAAGGATGAAGTTACGAAAGAAATAAAATCTAACTTCGTCGATACAGTAAACAAAGAAGCTTTCAACCTTTTAAATCAATTAGGTGGAAAACTAGAGAGTAATAAACCAGAAATATTACAGATAAGAGATACTTTAGAAAGTGCCAATAGTAGCTTAAAAGAGATTCAAGACTTTGTTCAAAAAGCTAATGGTGATTCAAAGAATTTAAGTACTTACTTATCTAATGTTAAAAGTGATTTACCAAAGGTAACTGAGCAAATAAATAACTTACAAAATACTGTTGAGGCAAGTAAGAGTTTAATAACATCAACTCAACAAACAGTTAGTTCGGTTTCAAATAGTTTTAGTAGCGACGTTATAACAATGCAATCAATGAATCAAGAGTTACAAAGCTTACTTACAAAGCTTAAGGAATTAAGCACATCTATGGATAATTCAAAAATGATTGAGACTGTAGATAAATTAGTTAAATTAACAGATTCATTAAATAAAGTTATAACTAGTAATATAGAATCATTAGAAAAAATTAATGCAGTGAAACCAAATGATGCAATAAGCAATTTAATAAATAAATTAAATAAAACAAAAGATTTAGTAGCAAGTGAAAGAGAACAATTAGTTGCTTTAAAAACAGCTTTATCAAATAATGAGAGTAAAGAAAACATAGCTAAAGCAATAGATTCAATTTCAACTGTAAGCAATGAAATAAGCTCATCTTTAGTGAATGTTTCAAATAGTTTTTATAGCAATGGTATGCCGGCTTTAAATATTATAGGAGATTCATTAAAGGGTGGATTAAATACTGCAAATTCAGTATTAGAGACAACAAAAATTGTTGTTCCTCAATTAAATGCCTTAGCTACATTTGGAATTGCTAGTAGTGATGTTGCTAGCCAACAAGCTGATCAAATAACGAGTAAACTTAGCGAATTCCAAGATGCAATAAGTCAATTAATAGAAAAAACTTCGGATTTAACAGAGGAAAATTTAAATAATATAATTGATATTATGAGTAAGAATCCTGAGGAAATAGCTTCATTTATATCAGCTCCTATATCTGTTAAACAGGAAGATGTATATGATGCAGGAATATTTGGAGTAGGTCTTACACCTTTCTATACTACTTTAGCGATTTGGGTTGGTTCATTATTACTTACATCGTTATTAACAGCTGAATGTGAAGATTTTGAGGACGGAACAAAGCTTAATATTCTTCAAAAACACTTTGGTAAGATGTTATTATTCCTAGTAATATCATTAATTCAATCAGTAATAATTGTTTTAGGAGATATGTTCATATTAGGAATACATCCAGTAAATGTGCCATTAATGTTTGGTTTCGCTATAATTAGTTCCATAGTGTTTACAGTTATAATATTTACACTGGTATCACTGTTTGGAAATATAGGTAAGGCAATAGCCGTAGTTATAATGGTATTCCAAGTAGCAGGGGCTGGTGGTATTTATCCAATACAAACAAATCCTAAAATATTTGGAGTGCTACAGCCATTATGGCCATTTACTTATGCTATAGATGGATTTAGGGAAGCTATAGCAGGTCCAATATGGGATACAGTGGCAAAAGATATGAAAGCATTGGGTATATTCTTATTAATATTCCTTGTTTTATGTGTTCTTAAAAAGCCATTCCACAAAATAACTGAATTTGTAGATCACAAATTTAGAGAATCAGGATTATAGAGTGAAAAGAGTAAAGAGTTAATCTTTACTCTTTTTTTGTTTTAAAAAAATCTCAGTAAATTATAATTAACAAGGAATATATGGTAAAATAAAACAAGGAAAACATTTATTGTTAACAAGAGGTTTTTTTATGGGGAGAAAAGAAAAATGCTTATATAAGCAAGTTGGTATAGAGTATAAAGATATTATTGATGTTAGAGAAATAGGATATTATACTACACCAGCATTTGTTGCAAGATATATAGGAAAAAGGATTATGGAAGTAAACAATCAAGGAAAAACATTATTTGATCCATGTTGTGGAAAGGAAGAACTAACAGATTATTTTAGTGATTTAGGAATAAAAACAATTGGCATGGATTTAATAAAATATAAGAAATATTATAGATGTGAATTTAAAAAGGAGAACTTTATTAAGTACTATTGTCTTAATAAATATAAAGATGAATGGGATTATGATTATTATATTGCTAATCCACCATATAATTGTCATGAAGTAAACTTCATAAGGGATAATAAAGATAAGTTAAGAGAGTACTTTGATGAGGTCGGAGTACATAACATGTATAGCATGTTTATTGCGGCAATAATAGACAAAGCAAAAGAAGGCGCCGTTATTGGTATTATTACTAATGATTCTTTTTTTACAGCAAAAAATCATAAAGGACTTAGAAAGAAGATAATTAAGGAATGTTCTATACAAGAAATAACTATGTGTCCTAGAGAGCTTTTTTATACACAGGGGGCTGATGTCAGGACAAGCATACTGATTTTAAGAAAGGGAACTAAGTATCAAAAAGATATTATTGTAAACAATAGGTCAAAATCCTTGGAAGAGTTTAAGGAATTATTAATGAAAGATACTGAAAAAGAAGAAAAAGAAAGACACTATAGCTTAGATGAAATTATACTGCATAACCAAAAGGATAATTTAGAGTTTATAATAGAGTGTCCTAATGATATAAGAAAATTATTTAATAATACTAGATTAGGAGAAAAATTTAGGTGTGTAACCGGAATTTCTACAGGAAATGATAGAGAATATTTATCTAAATACAAGGAAAATGAATTTAATATTCCTTTTTACAAAAATCCAGGAAAGGATAAGTTTTATACAGATAGAGAGATATATCTTCATGAAGATTTTTTAGAAATAGAAAAAAGAGTTTCGAATTTTAATGTTAGAAATAAAGAAATGTTATATAAGGGTGGAATAACATGTTCATCTATGGGTGTTTCTTTTAATGCTTGTATATTGCCAAAAGAAGCTACTTTTGGAGTTAATCCTAATATAATATGTGAATCGGAGGATGTTTGGTGGTTATTAGCCTACTTAAATTCATCTCTAGTAACTTATCTTGTCAGAGGGGTATTAATAAGAGGCAACATGATAACTTCAGGCTATGTATCTAGGATACCGCTTTTAAATTTTACTAAAGATAAAAAAAACAAGCTTATATATTTAGCAAAAAAAGCGTACAAGCTTAGACAAAAAAACTCTAATATAGAAGAAGAGTTAGATGCCATAGATGAAATAGTTAATCATGTTGCCCAAATATCAGAAAAGTCTAAGGCACTTATTTTAGAATTTAAAAAATATTTAGTTAAAGTCACTTAGTTTAGTCTAGTTTTATATGACAGTAACCATTAGGATTCTTTTTTAGGTATTTTTGATGATATTCTTCAGCTTTATAGTAGTTTTCTAATGGTTTAACTTCTGTTACTACTTTTTTAGAATAAGACTTTTGGATTTCCTCTTTGCTATCTAAAATAGCTTTTAAGTCTGATGGAGTAACATAGTAAATACCGGTTCTATATTGGCTCCCAACGTCATTTCCTTGTTTATTCAATGATGTTGGATCTATTATTGTCCAAAACTTACCTAATAATTCTTTAAGAGATATTATATTCTCATCATAAGTTACAAGGCAAACCTCAGCAAAATAGGTATTTTTAGTACATATTTCTTCATAAGTTGGGTTTTTAGTACGACCATTGGCATAACCAACTTCTGTGTTTATTACACCATTAATTCTTGATAGAAATTCTTCTACACCCCAAAAACAACCACCAGCTAATATAATTTTTTTCATAATAAATCACCTCTATAAATTATTGATTTAAAGTAGGAGTAATATTGGTTATATAGTGTGTAAAAACCTAGTAATATTATTCAATTGTTTTTATTATTTTAGCTGGATTTCCACCTACTACTACGTTATTAGGGACATCTTTAGTCACAACTGCTCCAGATGCTATAACAACATTATTTCCTATAGTAACGCCTGGGTTTATAGTAGCATGTCCTCCTATCCAAACATTATCACCTATTGTTATAGGCTTACCAAATTCAGATTTTTGCCTTTCGATAGGATCTATTGGATGAGTTGCTGTATAAAGATGAACACCAGGGGCAAGGAAACAGTTTTCTCCTATTGTAATTTTACAAACATCAAGCATAACACAATCAAAATTTGCATAGAAATTGTCGCCTACTGATATGTTATATCCATAATCACATTTAAAGTTAGGTTCTATATATATTTTTTCACCAGTTGAACCAAATAGCTCTTTTAAAATATTACTTCTTTCTTTAAATACTTTATCAGCATCTTCTTCATTATCAGGAAGATCTAAATTATTGAATTTTTGAAATAAAATTCTTGCTCTAAATCTACCTTTAGTTAACTCGTTATCTTGAGGATCATAAGGTAATCCCGCTATCATTTTTTCCTTTTCTGTCATAGTCATATATAATTCCTCCATAGTATATTCTCAAGTTCATTTTAGCAATAACTTATGTATTTTTCACCATTTAGGCATAAATATAGTTAAAAATTCATATAATGAATAGCTAATATTATTTTTTGAGGTGTTAGGAAATGTTTGATCCTAAAATGTTAAATTTAGAATTTAGAAATGGAATTAAAGATGAAAATCCAATAGATGGGAGAAAGTATACATTAGTTCATAGTGATGAAACAGGGGAATTGTTTCTGACAACAGCATTAACATATGCATATGATAAAGTGAACTTAATGAGAAGAGATGAAGTTTTTGGTGACTGGAAGAGAATAGATGATAGATTTATTTTAAAGGTATATGTTTATGTTGATGGAATGGGTGGTAGAGAAGAAGCTGCAAAGAGAAATATGATTTTTAGAAAGGAGTTGCCTTTAGCTTTATCAGCAATAAGATATGGTGATAGAAAGTTCTTAGAAGATCATAATGAATTATTAAATAGCAGCGTAATAGTAAGATTCATATCTGCTTATGAAGAGTTTAATAAAGTTGAAAACTATGGAACCATTAATGATTATAGTGTTAGAATGGAGTCTAATAACAATATGGAAAAGACTTATATGGAAGAAAGTATTTTTAATGATAAGGATCCTTTAGTAAATGAATTTATAGTTACTCTTTTAAATCCATACATCAAGGAAGAGATTATAAAGTTATATAAAAACGATATGTATTATTGTTTGAAAGATGTACAAGTTTTAGAGCTAATTAAGGCTAGAACAGATAATAAATGTGAATTTAATTATAAAATTTATATTGGAGTTAAAGTTGGGGAAGTGCAACCAGTATATAATAATCTTATAATTGAATTTTTAGTAACACCTAATAAAGTTACAACTATAAGCGTTAAAAACCCTAGATAAATAAAATTTAATGTTTAAATTTTATAATAATATTGCAAATATCAATTTAATACACTATAATTGGTTTTAAATTAAAAAATGAGTATATATCTTTTATTAAGAATGGTGGAGGGACTGGCCCTATGAAGCCTAGCAACAGCTGATTATCATAAATCAGAATTGTGCTAAATCCTGCAAGGAGAAATCCTGAGAGATAAGAGATTATAGAGAGATTTGTGTGATTTTTTATTATGCATTTAGAGCTATTTCTTTGTCTTAAGGACTAAGAAATAGCTTTTATTTTTGGGGATAATTATTTAATAAAAGAGAATGAGCTAAGAAGAAGGGGGCTTTAAAATGAGTAAAAATTTTAGTAAGGATACATTATGTATAAGAGGAGGATTTAATCCTAAAGCGGGAGATCCAGTAACACAGCCATTAGTACAAAGTACATCATATAAGTTTGAAAGTTGTGATCAAGTAGCTAATCTTTTTGATTTAAAAGAGGCTGGACATATATACACCAGAATAAGTAATCCAACAGTTAGCAATTTAGAAGAAAAATTTTTGGCACTAGAAGGTGGTGTAGGTGCAGTATCAGTATCGTCTGGACAATCTGCAGTATTATTAGCCGTTTTGAATATTTGTAAGGCTGGAGAACATATAGTAGTTTTATCAACTGTTTATGGAGGAACATTTAATCTTTTAGGAACTACTTTAAAAAATTTAGGTATAGAGGCTACTTTTATATCACCAGATTGTAGTGAAGAGGAGTTGGAAAAAAGTATAAAGGATAATACTAAGCTTATAATTGGGGAAAGCTTAGGAAATCCGTCTTTGAGAGTTTTAGATATGAAAAAATTCTCTAAGGTTGCTAAGTCAAATAGAATTCCATTAATAATTGATAATACAGTTGCAACATCATATTTATTTAACCCTCTAGAGCATGGAGCTAATATAGTTATTCATTCAACTAGTAAGTATTCAGATGGTCATTCATTAGCTCTTGGCGGAATAATTGTTGATGGAGGAAACTTTAATTGGGATAATGGAAAGTTTTCATGTTTGGTTGAACCAGATGAAAGTTATCATGGTCTTAAGTATGTTGAAACTTTTGGGGAAGCGGCTTATATAACTAAGCTTAGAGTCACCTTACTTAGAGATTTAGGATGCACAACAAGTCCATTTAATGCTTACTTAACCAATATAGGTTTAGAAACATTACATCTTAGAATGGAAAGACATAGTTCAAATGCTTTAACATTAGCTAGATTCTTGGAAAAAAATGAAAATGTAACTTGGGTTGACTATCCTCTTTTAGAATCTCATAAAGATTATGATCTAGCTAGAGAATACTTTACGAAGGGTGCTTCTGGTCTTTTATCTTTTGGAATAAAAGGAGGAAGAGAGGCTGCTAAGAAGTTTATAGATAACTTACAGTTAGCTCAGTTAGTAGTTCACTTAGGAGATGTTAGAACTACTCTTTTACATCCAGCTAGTACAACACATAGACAGCTTTCTTCAGAGGATTTAATAAAAGCAGGGGTAACTGAAGATTTAATTAGGGTTTCTGTGGGAATAGAAGGAATAGAAGATATAATAAAAGATTTTGAGCAAGCTTTTAGTAAATTAGGTGATGAATAAATGAGTTTATTTTTTAAATCATTAGAACTTGAGGGGATAAAAATATTAGGTTTTAATGAGGTATTCTCTCAGAAGGAGTGCAAAAAGAAGAGAAAAAGAATAGGGGTTTTAAATTTAATGCCAGTAAAAGGAGAAACAGAGGCTCACATATTAAATATGCTATATAAGTGTGGAGAAGATTTAGATATTGATTTTATAAGGCTAGAATCACATAAATCAAAACATACCTCTGAAGAGTATTTAGAGAAAAACTATACAACCTTTAATGAGGTTAAGAAAGAGTTAGATGGAATGATTATGACTGGGGCTCCTTTAGAGAAGTTAGACTTTAGTGAAGTGTTATATATTAAAGAGTTAATTGAGATTTTGGATTACTTAAGAAAATATGGGAAGAAAACTCTATATATTTGTTGGGGAGCACAGGTAGCCTTAAGTCATTTTTATGGAATTAGAAAAGTTGTTTTAGATAACAAAGTTTTTGGAGTTTTTTCACATGAAATACTTCAAGAAGAAGATATTTTAAATGGAATAGAAAATGGATTTAAGGCACCACATTCAAGATATTCAACTTTAAATAAGGAAGATGTTTTAAAAAATAAAAATATTGAGGTTTTGGCTGAAAATGAGCTAGGGGAATTTAGCTTTTTAAAAGGAAAAAATAATGATTACTATATATTAGGACATTTAGAGTATGGTAAAGATGTGCTAAAAAAGGAGTATTTAAGAGATAAAGCTAAAGGAGAATTTATAGAGGTTCCTACAAATTATTTCCAAGGAAATGATGAAAGTAAGGATATAATATTTTCTTGGGAAAAAACTGCTGAAAGAATATATAAGAATTGGATTCAGAGTATAGCATTTAATTAAGCAATAAGCATATTTTAAGGGGGAATATTTTATGAAGAGTATAAAAATTGCATTACTTGGGCTAGGTAATGTGGGCAGTGGAGTTTGGAAGATATTTAATGCTAATAAAGAGGAGATTGTGAAACGGTCAGGTTACAATATTGAAATTAGCAAAATATTAGTTAGAGATATCAATAAGAAGAGATGTGTTGATGTTCCAAAGGAACTTTTAACTACAGACTATAATGATATTTTGAGTGATGATGATATTAAGATTGTTGTTGAACTTATTGGGGGAATAGAACCAACTAAAGAATATATAATTAACGCCATGAGAAGAAAAAAACATATAGTGACTGCTAACAAAATGTTATTAGCAATCCAAGGAGATGAGCTGTATGAGATTGCGGATAAAGAGGGTGTAGGGTTAAATTATGAAGCAAGCGTTGCGGGAGGAATTCCTATAATAGCTGGGATAAATGAGAGCTTGACTGCCAATAAGATAGAAAGTCTTTATGGAATAATAAATGGAACCACAAATTATATTTTAACTAAGATGCAGTTTGAGGGAAGTAGCTTTGAGGAGGCATTAAAAGAGGCGCAAGAAAAAGGATATGCGGAAGCAGATCCAACATCAGATATAGAAGGGTATGATGCGCAATACAAACTATCAATATTAGCATCACTAGCTTTTGGAACAAAGATAAATACAGAGAATGTATATAGAGAGGGAATAACAGGAATAACAAAGAGTGATATTGAGTGTGCAAACCAATTTGGGTATGTAATAAAATTATTAGGAATTATTAAGGAGGTAGAAGGTGAATTAGAACTTAGAGTTCATCCAACAATGATTCCTAAAAGACATCCTTTAGCTAACGTTCATGATTCATTTAACGCTGTGTTTGTTAAGGGAAACGCTGTGGGAGATTTAATGTTTTATGGAAAGGGAGCAGGAGACTTGCCTACAGGAAGTGCAGTTGTAAGTGATATAATTTCAATACTTAGAAACAATATAAGCTTAGAAGCAGAGGGGTTAGTAACAAAGAATAACCTTTGGGTTAGAGAAACAAGAAGTTTTGATGAAATAAAAAGTAAGTATTATATGATGATATCAGTTGAAGATAAAATAGGAGTTTTAGGAACTGTAACTAATGTATTTGGAAAGAGTAATGTGAATGTTAAGTCTATTGCTCAAATAGAGGTCGAAAATAATTTTATAAAGTTAGTATTGACTACTCATGAAACTAAAGAAGAAAATATAAACCAAGCAATTAGAAGATTGGAACGATTAGAGGAAATTTGTACAGTTCATAATGTTATAAGAATAGAAGATTTTTAAATATAAAAAAGAGATTGCCATAATGACAATCTCTTTTAATTTCTAAAATAATAAGTGTGCTACAAGAGCTATAACTGGCAGTGTAACTATTGTTCTCATTAAGAAAATCATAAATAACTCTTTTAGGTTTAGTGGAATTTTTGATCCTAAAATAACACTTCCAACCTCTGATAAGTATATAAGTTGAGTTACAGAAACAGCAGCTACTACAAATTTAGTCATATCACTAAGAATAGTTTTTGATGCTATAACTGATGGTAAAAACATATCTGCAAATCCTACTATAACAGTTTGAGAAGCAGCAGCAGCTTCAGGAATTCCTAATACTTTAAATAAAGGAATGAAAGGAACTCCAAGCCATTGAAATACAGGAGTATATTCAGCCACCATAAGAGCTAATGTACCCATTGCCATAACTACAGGTAAAACTCCTATCCACATTTCAATTACGTTTTTAATCCCATCAGAGAAGAATTTCTTTATACTACTTTCATTTTGAGCTTTTTCAACAGCTTTAGCTAATCCAAAGGTAAATGGAGTAAATCCTTCTGGTACATTTTCAACATTCTTAGGTTCTATATTATTGTAATAAGCATCTGGTTTCTTGCTAAGAGGCCAAATTCTTGGAAGAATTATGGCAGCAACTACACCGGCAAGAGTAACCGTTAAATAGAATGGAATAAACATATTCTCTAATCCAACTTGTGATAAAACAACAAAGCTAAATGTTATTGAAACAACTGAGAACATTGTACTAACTATACAAGCTTCTCTTTCTGTATAAAAACCTTCTTCATATTGTCTTGAAGTAAGCAATACTCCAATAGTTCCATCACCTAACCAAGAAGTCATACAGTCAATTGATGAACGACCTGGTAATTTGAATAATGGTCTCATTACTTTAGTAAGTAGGGCACCACAGAATTCTAATAAACCGAAATTTAAAAGAAGTGGTAGGAATAATCCTGCAAAGAAGAATACAACTATAAGTGTTGGTAATAGGTCATTTAATATAAATGCACCTGTTGACTCAGATGTTACTATTTCTGGTCCTATTCCAGTAAAAGCTGATATTATAAACAATCCACCTAATAATCTTCCTATTGCCCAAATCCAATTAACATTTAATAATGAGTTTAAAAATTCATTCTCTATTATAAATTTTGGTTTGAATGCTTTAGTTAATATTGTTAATGAAGCAGCTATTGCAACAACTATTGTTGATAATATAGGTAAATAATCTCCAATTATTCCTTTAAGTTTAGTTGTAAGAAATGCTACGGGTATTGTTATATTTCCACCATCGTTTATAGGAACCATAAAAAGAATTACACCTAATAACGACGGAATTATGAACTTTAGTAAATCAGACGATTTATATTTAGTTTTCAAATTTAGTCCCCCTTTTATGAATAAATCAATTAGTACAAGCTTTATTATACATAATATTATGCATAAATTCAATGAAAATATGCATAAAAATAATGAATATTGTATAAATATTCAAAAAACTGGCCGATATATACAAAATTTACCTTGTTAAATAGTTTTATTAAATGTGTAACATAGGTTACCGAGTTTAAAGTGTGACGAGGATATAATTGTAAATGTAAGGTAACGAAAGAGTTGCCAAGTAAAAAAGAATTTACATATAAAGAATCTTAAAAAAGAATTTACATATAAAGATAAAGAAAATGGAGGAATTTAAAATGAGTATGTTTTGTTTTCAATGCCAAGAAACAGCAGGATGCAAAGGCTGTACTGTAAGAGGAGTTTGTGGAAAAACTGAAGATGTAGCAAAAATTCAAGACCTTTTAATTTTTGTTACTAAAGGTTTAGCTACAGTAGCTAATGAAGGAAGAAAAGTAGGAATAGTAGATAAGAAAATAAATAGAATGATAATAGATAACTTATTTATAACTATTACTAATGCTAACTTTGATTTTAAAGCAATAGAAAAAAGAGTTAAAGATACTTTAGCAGCAAGAGAAGAATTAAAAGAAAGAGTACAAGCTAAAGGTGGAAATCCAGTTGGAGCAGACTTCAAAGGATGTGCAACTTGGACAGCTACAACTAGCGAAGAAATGATGGCAAAAGCTTCAGAAGTAGGAGTTTTAGCTACAGAAAACGAAGATATAAGAAGCTTAAGAGAACTTATAATGTATGGATTAAAAGGATTAGCAGCATACATGGAACATGCTATGAACTTAGGACATGATAAAGAAGAGGTTCATGCATTTATGGCAGAAACTTTAGTTAAAATATTAGACGATTCATTAAGTGCAGATGAATTAACTGCTTTAGCTTTAGAAACAGGAAAATTTGGTGTTGATGGAATGGCATTATTAGATGAAGCTAATACTTCAACTTATGGTCACCCAGAAATAACAAAGGTTAATATAGGAGTTAGAAATAATCCAGGAATATTAATATCAGGACATGACTTAAAGGATTTAGAAATGTTATTAGAGCAAACTGAAGGAACTGGAGTAGATGTTTATACTCATGGTGAAATGTTACCAGGACACTACTATCCAAAATTCAAAAAATATGCTCACTTTGCAGGAAACTATGGTAATGCATGGTGGTTACAAAATAAAGAGTTTGCATCATTCAATGGACCAATATTAATGACTACAAACTGTATAACACCAGTTCAAGATTCATACAGAGGAAGAATCTTTACAACAGGTGCTGTAGGTTATGAAGGATGTACTCATATAACAGCTGATGAAAATGGACATAAAGATTTCTCACAAATAATAGAGTTAGCTAAGACTTGCAAAGCTCCAACAGAGATAGAAACAGGAGAAATCGTAGGTGGATTTGCTCATAACCAAGTTCTTGCTTTAGCAGACCAAGTAGTAGATGCTGTTAAATCAGGAGCTATAAGAAGATTCTTCGTAATGGCAGGATGTGACGGAAGAGCTAAATCAAGAGATTACTATAGAGAATTCGCTGAAAAATTACCAAAAGATACTGTTATATTAACAGCTGGATGTGCTAAATATAAATATAACAAATTACCACTTGGAGATATCAACGGAATTCCAAGAGTTTTAGATGCAGGACAATGTAATGACTCATACTCATTAGTTGTAATAGCTTTAAAACTTGCTGAAGTATTTGGAACAGACAGTGTAAATGAATTACCAATAAGCTATAACATAGCATGGTATGAACAAAAAGCTGTAATAGTATTATTATCATTATTACACTTAGGAGTTAAAAACATTCATTTAGGACCAACTCTACCAGCATTCTTATCACCAAATGTAGCTAAAGTTTTAGTTGAAAACTTTGGTATTGGTGGAATCACAAACGTAGAAGATGATATGAAAATGTTCCTAGGAGAATAATAGTCAATAGAAAAAATATAGATTTGATATTTAATATTATTTACATTAATAAAGAAAAAAGACTAACATATGTATGTTAGTCTTTTTTCTTATTGTTTGAGTTTTGGCTTGAATTATTGTTTGAATTATTGTTTGAATTATTGTTTGAATTATTGTTTGCTTTAGCTTTTAAGCTATCAAAATAGGCAAAACTAGAAGCATATACTACTATGTTAGAGCCTAAAGCAATGAGAAAATCACCTAAAACATTAAGCTGGTCAACGTTATATCTAGTAGAATAATCTTTAGCTATTAGAATGCAGAGAAGATTAAGTTGATCTGGAGATAAGTTGAAAAGTTCCATGTAATACGCTCCTAAATGTATATATAACTATTATATATAAAAAATCTCTTATTGATTATCAATAAGAGATTTTAATTTATAATTTAAAGCTATATTTGAGTTGCATGAAGTATAAAATATATTAAAAAGATTGCCGATATAACGTACATAGGGATTGAAATGTCTTTATACTTCTTTGTTGCTAACTTACAAATAGGATAAGCTATAAATCCAAAAGCAATACCATCAACTATACTAAATGTTAAAGGTATTATAGTTAAGGTAATGAATGAAGGAAATGATTCTGTAAAGTCTTCAAAGTTTATTGAAACTATATTTTGAATCATTAATCCTCCGATTATTATTAATACTGGTGCTATTGCTGCATTTGGAATAAGTGATATAACTGGTATAAAGAAGATTGATATTAAGAATAATAATCCTGCAAATATAGCAGTTAAACCTGTTTTACCACCAGCAGCTATTCCAGCACTACCTTCTACAGTTGAAACTGAAGGGCTAGTACCGCAAATACCACAAATTATAGTGGTAAAAGCAACAGCATTAAGAGCCTTTTGTCTTTTACTAGGTTGTTTTAACATACCATCAATTTGTCCATGAAGTAATCCTATATTCTCAAATACTAAAACCAAAGTTAGTGAGAATGTTGCAATCCAGAATGTAACTGAAGATATTTCACTAAAATCAGCTGACATAAAGACTTCTTTGTATTCTTTGAAATTAGGTAGTGAAAATTGGAAGCTTGATAAATCAACGATTCCAAATAATATTGATATTACAGTTCCAGATAAAATTCCTATTAAGAATGAACCTGGTACATTTTTTATAAATAAAATTAGCATTATTATCATAGTTATGAAGAAAACAATAACTTCTTTAGATGAAATATCACCTAATGCAACAAGTGTTGAACTGCTTCCTACTACTAGACCGGCTTTTTGTAATCCTAAGAAAGTAATAAAGATACCAATTCCAACAGTTATTGCTTCTTTCAATGAGTTCGGTATTGAGCTAGTCAGAATTTCTGCTAAAGGTGTAACCGCTACCACAATGAACAATAATCCAGCTACTATAACAGATGCTAGAGCTTGTTGGAAAGTAAGACCCATAGTAGTTACTATAGTATATGTAAATAGTGCATTAATACCCATACCAGGCATTATAATAAGTGGAGCATTACTTAGTAGTGCAACTAGTACACATCCAATTAATGATGCTAAAACTGTAGCTATTATAAGAGGTTCAACAGGGACACCTCCATCACTAAGTATGCTAGCATTTACTACAATTATATAAACTGCAGCAAAAAATGAGGTAAGACCAGCAAGTAATTCTGTTCTTATATTTGTTTCATGTTCTTTAAGTTTAAAAAAGTTTTTCATCCTTTCTCCTTTTCAAAAAATAGCGCCCTCACCCACCCACATCATAGATGCAAGTGTTATTATATCACATGTTAAACGTTTAATAAAGATTTTTTGGATAAAGGTTTACAGAAAAAAGCTTGACAATTAAGTAAAAAACATAATAATTGTTTTATTAAGGATTTTTTAGAGAGGAACTTTTTATGAAAAAAACAGTTTTAATAACAGGAGCCACTAGCGGGATTGGATATGAATTTTCTAAGATATTTATAGAAAATCAATATAATGTAGTTTTAGTAGGAAGAAATTTAGAAAAATTAAGAGAATTAGAAGCGTTCTCGATGAAAAAATCTGTAAGGGGTTACATATATAAGGTTGACCTTAGTATTAATGAAAGTATAGATAGTTTATATAAAAAAATAAAAGATGATGTAGGAAGAGTGGATATACTAATTAATAATGCTGGTATAGGATTCAATGGAAAATTTAATGAAATAGATTGGCAAAAGCAGTTAGATGTAATAAACGTAAATATTATAAGTTTAACAAAATTAACGAAATTGTTTTTAAAAGATATGATAGATCAAGGAAGTGGAAAAATCTTAAATGTTGCATCTACGGGAGCATATCAACCAGGTCCTTTAATAGCTGTTTATTATGCAAGCAAGGCATATGTTTTATCCTTTTCAGAAGCCCTTAGAGAAGAAGTTAAAGATAAAGGGGTTGATGTGATTACATTGTGTCCAGGAGCAACAAAAACTGACTTTTCAAAGAGAGCAGGAAAAGGAGATTTAGATGTGGCAATGAGTGCCGAGGAAGTTGCTGAAATAGGATATAAAGCTTTAATGAAAAATAAGGCTATATGTATTCCAGGTTTCATGAATAAGATATTAGTTTTCTTATCTAAGATTGCTCCAACAACTTTAAATGCAAAAATAGTTAAGAAAATACAAAGTAAGGCTATAAGTAAAAAATAATTGAGAATAATAAGCTTATAAATAATTGAATTAAAATTAAATGTTATATTAAGGAGGAAATTATTTATGAGTAATGAAAATTTATTCCCAAGACAATTCCCAATTCAAAATCAAAGTGTTCATCCAGGAGTAGAGAGTGAGATGAATCCTCTACCTATATATGAGCTACCTGAGTATATAAACGATGGAAAAAGACTTAAGGATAAGGTAGCTATAATTACTGGAGGAGATAGTGGTATAGGAAGGGCAGTAGCTTTAGCTTATGCTAGAGAAGGTGCGAAGGTTTGTATCATTTATTTAACAGATAAAGAAGATGTAGATGCAAATAAAACTAAGGAACTTATTGAAAGGATAGGAGCTGAGGTATTAGTTTTAAAGGGTGATATATCCAAAATTGAATTCTGCAATGAAAGTGTCAAAAAGGTTATTGATAAGTGGGGAAAACTAGATATATTAGTTAATAACGCTGCTGTTCAACATGATTCTAAGACTTTAGATGATATAGGACCAGAGCAGTTTGAAAATACATTTAAAGTAAATGTTTTTGGAACCTTTTATATGACTAAAGCTGCTTTAAAACATATGGAGTGTGGAGCTAGCATAATAAATACAACTTCTATTGTTGCTTATAGAGGAAATGAGACTCTTCTTGATTATTCATGTACAAAGGGAGCACTAACAACATTAACAAGAACTCTATCATCTATGCTTGTTCCACAAGGAATAAGAGTAAATTCAGTTGCTCCAGGTCCTATATGGACACCTCTTATACCTTCAACTATGGGTGGTGGAAAGGTTGCTAACTTTGGAAGTGACTCTCCTATGGGAAGAGCTGGTCAGCCAGTAGAATTAGCGGGAGCTTATGTTTTCTTAGCTTGTAATGAATCATCATACATATCAGGTATAACAATACATATAAATGGTGGAGAAATTATAAATGGGTAGTTTCACGATTTAAAATATTAGAATATAATATACTTATAATTTAAGGAAGAAAATATATTTGTAAATAAAAAAGGGGGAAACCTACAAATGAGAAAAACATTAAAAGATAGTAAGAGGATAGTTGTTAAGGTTGGAACTTCTACACTAACTTATGAGAATGGAAGTACGAACTTAATGAGAATAGAGAAGCTATCTAGAGTGATTTCTGATATATGCAACATGGGAAAAGAAGTTGTTCTTGTTTCATCAGGAGCTATTGGGGTTGGTGTTGGAAAACTTAGACTTGAGAAAAAACCGGAAAGTATAAGAGAAAAACAGGCCGTTGCGGCTGTTGGACAATGTGCTTTAATGCATATATATAATAAGTTCTTTGGGGAGTATAGTCACGTTGTAGCACAAGTTCTTTTAACTAGAGATGTATTAGAAAATGAAAGAATGAAAAATAATGTATGTAATACCTTTGATACTCTATTAGAAAAAGGAATAATACCAATAGTTAATGAAAATGATGCTATTTCAATTGACGAAATAGAGAATATATTAAATTTTGGAGATAATGATAATCTTTCTGCTATAGTTGCTACTTTAGTAAAAGCAGATACATTAATAATATTATCTGATATAGATGGATTCTATGATTCAGATCCAAGAACTAATAAAGATAGCAAAATGCTTAAAGAAATTTATGAAATAACTCCAGAGATAGAAGAGTGTGCAGGTGGAGCTGGAAGTAATAGGGGTACAGGTGGAATGATAACTAAGCTTTCAGCTGCTAAAGTAGCAACAAACGAAGGAATAGATATGATTTTAGCAAATGGAGAAAATCCAGAAATATTAGTAAACATATTAAATGGTGAAGATATAGGAACTATGTTTGTTGCTAAAAAGGGGGAATAAAATATGAATAATGAACTTATTATAAAAGGTAAAAAAGCAAAAGAAGCTTCTTATGAACTTTCTGTAGCATCTACTAATGAGAAGAATAATGGACTATTAAAAATAAGTCAAGCATTAGTAAAAAGATGTAATGAAATATTAGAAGAAAACCAAAAAGATCTTCAAAAGGCTATTGAAAAAGGAACATCTAATGCAATGTTAGATAGATTAAAACTAGATGAGGAAAGAGTTAAATCTATAGCCAATGCTGTTGCAGATGTTGTTAAGTTAGATGATCCAATAGGAGAAGTTACATCAATGTTTAAGAGACCTAATGGTCTTAGAATAGGAGTTCAAAGAGTTCCATTAGGGGTAGTTGGAATAATATATGAAGCAAGACCTAATGTAACTGCTGATGCTGCTGCTTTATGCTTAAAAACAGGAAATGCTGTTATTTTAAGAGGAGGTAGTGAGGCTATAAATTCTAATTTGAAAATAGTTGAAATTATAAGTGATGCTTTAAAGGAAGTTGGACTTCCAGAAGGCTCAGTTCAAATATTAGAAGATACTTCAAGAGAAACTGCTACAGACTTTATGAGATTAAATGATTATTTAGATGTTTTAATTCCAAGAGGAGGAGCAGGGCTTATAAAAGCCGTAGTAAATAATGCCACTGTTCCAGTAATAGAAACTGGTGTTGGAAACTGTCATATATATATAGATGATGAAGCTGATATAGATATGGGAGTGAATATAATAGTAAATGCTAAGACATCAAGACCTGCTGTATGTAATGCTGCTGAAAAATTATTAGTTAATGAGAAAATTGCGGAAGAGTTCTTACCAGTAGCAATAAAAGCTCTAAGAGAAAAGGGTGTTGAAATAAGAGGTTGTGAGAAAACTAAAACAATAGTTAGTGATATAAATGAGGCAACAGAAGAAGATTGGGGAAAAGAATATTTAGATTATATTCTTGGAGTTAAGGTTGTTAAAGATTTAGATGAAGCTATAGAACATATAAATAAATATGGAACAAAGCATTCAGAGTCAATAGTAACTAAAAACTACTTTAATTCAGAGAAGTTCCTTCAAAGAATTGATGCTGCTGCAGTATATGTAAATGCTTCAACAAGATTTACTGATGGTGGAGAATTTGGTTTTGGAGCTGAGATTGGAATAAGTACACAAAAGCTACATGCTAGAGGTCCAATGGGACTTAAGGAATTAACAACAAATAAGTATATAATTTATGGAAATGGACAAATAAGATAAATTATAAAAGGGCTTTTTAAATTAAAGCCCTTTTGTTTTATAAAATCAATAACTTTTTACTAAATAATTAACTTTTAAATATTGTATAATATTTATAAATATTTTTTTATAAATATTAATATATGATAATAATTATTTAATGGTGTAAAAGCTTTTAAATTTTAAAGTTATAATTTTCTAATTGGAGGCTTTAGATGAGAAAAATCGATGATGTTTTAAAAGCGGTTATTTTACTCGAAGAAAAAGAAGATAGGGGAGTAACAGCAAGTGAAGTTGGTGAATATCTAAATTTAGATAGAGCAAATGTAAGTAGATATTTAAACAAATTATATAAAGAAAATAAAATTAAAAAAATAGAGGGAAGACCTGTCCTTTATAAATTAGGAAAAGATGAAGAAGAAATTGAGAAAGATATTAAGATTATCGAGAATGACAAAGAGCCTCAAGAAGAAAAATTAGGTATCGAAGTTGAGAATAGTTTAGATAATTTAGTTGGAGCAAATCAATCCCTACAAATTCCTATTCAACAAGCCAAGGCGGCTATACTTTATCCACCTTCAGGATTACACACTTTAATTTTAGGGGAAACTGGTGTTGGTAAATCTATGTTTGCAGAAGCAATGTACTCTTTTGCAAAGGAATCTCATGTTTTAAATGAAAATTCTCCTTTTATAAGATTTAACTGTGCAGATTATGCAGACAACCCTCAGCTGGTTATAGCACAAATCTTTGGAGTTAAAAAAGGTGCATTTACAGGTGCTGATAGAGATAAGGATGGATTGTTAAAAAAGGCTAACGGCGGTATTTTATTTTTGGATGAAATACATAGACTTTCTCCACAGGGGCAAGAGATGTTATTTACATTCATAGATAAAGGTGTTTTTAGACCGTTAGGTGAAACAGATAAACAGGAAGAAGTTAGGGTTCAGATAATAGCGGCCACTACAGAGGATCCGAAATCATATCTATTACAGACTTTTACTAGAAGAATTCCTATGACAATAGTTTTACCTCCTTTAAGAGAAAGAACTATTAAGGAAAGATATGAGCTTTTAGAAGAATTTATAAAAGCTGAATCACTAAGACTAAAATCAAGTATATATATAAATAAGAATGCATTAATATCCTTTTTATTATATGATTGTTCAAATAATATAGGGCAATTAAAGAGTGATATTCAATTATCATGTGCAAAAGCATTTCTAAATTATAAATTTAATAAGAAGAAATATATAATAATAGAGCAATCAGACCTTCAAGCTACAGTTAAAAAGGGAATAATGAAGCTTAAGGAAAATAGAGAGGAAATAAACAGACTATTTGATGGAGTTGAAGATGTATTACGCTTTTCCTATAAGGAAAACTTAAATAACAAAAATTTAAGTAGTGAAAAGAAGGAAGAGGGGGAGTCATTTTATGAGACTATAGAAAATAAAATAGATAATTTAAAAGATAAAGGTGTTAAAGAAGAAGAAATAACAGATATCTTAAATGTTGATATAGAAGAGTATTTCAGAAAGTATATGAAAAATCTAAAAGGCAATTTTCGAAAAGATGAGATATTAAAAATTGTTGATAGTAGAATTGTTGAAATTGTTGAGAAAATATTGGCATATGCTTCAGAAAAATTAGATAGAGAATATGATGATAAAGTTTATTATGGGTTGGCTCTTCACCTTCAAGGAAGTATAGAACGTATTATCAATGGAAATAAAATTTATCATCCAAAGCTTAATAGCATAAGAGCAGATTATAATAAGGAATTTATTGTTGCTATGGATGTTGTTAAGATGATTGAAGATGAGTTTGGTGTTCAAGTATCTTTAGATGAAATAGGATATATAACAATGTTCTTAGCGGCTGATTCAGATACTGTTAACAAAAAAGATAATCGTAAAGTTGGAGTTTTAGTAATAATGCATGGAACAAGTACTGCTAGTTCTATGGCTGAGGTTGCTAATACTTTAATTGGTGAAAATCATGTTGAAGCTTTAGATATGCCTTTATCTATGAAAGCAGAGGATATGTTTGAAAATGTAAAAAAGAAGACTAAAGAGATTGATAGAGGTAAAGGTGTTTTAATTTTAGCTGATATGGGGTCTTTAGTTAACTTTGGTGAGATTTTAAAAGAAGAATTAAATATTAAGATTAAAACTGTAGATATGGTAAGTACGCTTTCTGTAATAGAAGCAGGAAGAAAAGCCTTAAGTGGAAGAGATCTAGAATCAATATATCAATCATGCATAGATATAAATAAATATGGTGTAAGAAGTGATAAAACGGAAGAAGATAAGAAAGAAATAGCTATAGTTACAACTTGTTTTACAGGTGAAGGGTCAGCTGAAAGATTAAAGAAAATAATAGGTGAAAAACTTCATAATATAGATAACGTAAATATAATTCCTTTAGATATTTTAGATAAGGAAAAATTCTTTAAAAAATTAGAGTCTGTAAGAAGAGACTATATTGTATCGGCTATAGTTGGAACTGTTAATATGTTTGTTGAGGATATACCATTTATATCTGCAGCTGAAATATTTACTGATAAGGGTATAGAAAGATTAGATGATATAGTTGATAGAGAGAGCGATTTTAATAAAGTATGCGAATCTTTAAAAACACAAATTAAAGATATTAATTGCTATAACCTAGTAAATGATATAAGAACTTTTATAAATAATGTAGAAAATAGCTTAGATATGAAAGTTGAACCTGCTGCAGAAATAGGAATATTAATGCATATTTCTTTCTTAGTTGATAAGTTAAGAAAGAATGGTAAAGAAACAATGTTTAATGGATTAAATGAATATAGAGCTAAACATAATAAAGAGTTCATTATGGTAAAAAGAGCATTAAAAATAATAGAAGTTGATTACAGTATAAATATAGGTGACAATGAAATTGCTTATATAATTAAGATGATATTAAATAATAGAGTGTAGACTTTAGTTAGTGTGCTAAATTATAAAAAGTGTGTATAGTGTGTACACACTTTTTTTTATGTGTTAAACTATTCAGAAATGGCATGAATACTGGGTTTTATAAATAATTTTAAAATTAAAAATAACACAGAAAAGTTGGCACGATAATTGCTTTAATATATAGCATA
Organism: Clostridium sp. LIBA-8553; assembly: GCF_057782465.1. NCBI lineage: Bacteria > Bacillati > Bacillota > Clostridia > Eubacteriales > Clostridiaceae > Clostridium > Clostridium sp. LIBA-8553. Next base: position 3,409,728 of record NZ_CM173489.1, on the reverse strand, counting down.
AGATAAAAAAATAAAATTAAAAACTAAATTAATGATAGATTAAGTTGTTTATTAGAGGAGGAATTTATTATGAAAAAAATATTATTAGTATGTTCAGCAGGTATGTCAACAAGTTTATTAGTTACTAAAATGCAAGAGGCTGCAAAAGCTAAAGGCGTAGAATGTGAAATAGAAGCAGTTGCAGAAGCAGAAGCTAAAAATAGAATAGATGAAATCGATGTATTATTATTAGGACCTCAAGTTAGATTCTTATTATCAAAATTCCAAGGATTATTAGCTCCTAAGGGTGTTCCTGTAGAAGTTATAGATACAATAGCTTACGGTACTATGAATGGTGAAAAAGTATTAAATAGAGCTTTAGAAATAGCAAAATAATTTAGATATTATAATATTTAAATTATTTAAAAGTAAAGAGACAGAAATTTAGGACAAAAGGAAGTGTGAAAATGGAAGAAATAATTATGAATTTAATAATCCACAGTGGAGAGGCTAGAAGTTATGCTATGGAAGCTATGCAACTTGCTAAGACTGGAGATATAGATGGAGCTAAAAACTTAATAGAGAAGTCAGCTGTTCAATTAGGTGAAGCTCATAAATCACAAACAGCTCTAATCCAAGGTGAAGCTGGTGGAGATAAAGCAGAAATATCAATGTTATTAATTCATGCACAAGACCACTTAATGACTACTATGACATTAAAGGACTTAGCAAATGAGATAGTTGATTTATATCAAAGAATAGAAGAAAAATAATTCTATTATCTTTATTACTCACATAAATAAGCTCTAATGTTTTAGCATTAGAGCTTATTAAATATATTCATAAGGAGGAAGTTTCAATGGAGTATATTATAGGTGTTGATGGTGGCGGAACCAAAACAGAAGCTGTTGCTTACAATTTAGAGGGAGAAGTTTTAAAAACATCGTTGAAAGGTTTTGCAAATCTTTTAAATGGTAAGGAAGAAGCTTTAAATAATATAGTAGATTCTATAAAAGAGCTTATTGATGAGTTAGGAAAAGAAGAGCTAAAAGGAGTTTATCTTGGAATAGCAGGAATGGAAGTTGGAGATAACACTAAATACATATTAGATGCAGTTAAAGAAACTTTTGATATAGAAGCATCACTTATGAATGATGGAGAATTAGCTTTAAAGGCAATGTTAAAAGGCGAAGATGGAATACTTGTAATTGCAGGTACTGGCTCAATCGTTTTTGGAATAAATGATGGAAAAGTGGCTAGATGCGGTGGATGGGGACATCTATTAGGTGATGAAGGTAGTGGATATAAAATATCTATAGATGCTTTAAAGAATATTCTTTTTGAAGAAGATAATTCTCTTGAGAAGTCGGATTTAAGCCTTGCAATAATGAAGGAATTTAATTGGAATTCTGTTGATGATATAGTTGAATTTGTTTATTCATCATCAAAGGATGAAATAGCTAAGGTAGCTCCTATAGTATCAAAATTTGCTGAGACTGGAGATAGTTTTTCAATAGGAATATTAGAAAAAGAGGCTATTGCTTTAGCAAAAACAACACAAAATGTTTATGAAAAACTAGAGTTTGAAAAATGTTCAATAGGGCTAGTTGGCGGCGTTGTGCGAAAAAGCAAAATTATGAGAGAAACATTTGAAAAATGCTTAAATGAGCATATAAATGTTATTGATTTTATAGATGAGAGTGTTTCAGCGGCAAAAGGCGCTTATTATATAAATTTAAAAGAAAGAAATAAACAATAGAGGAGAGGTCAAAATGAGAAGATTAGGAATATCAGTTTACCCAAGCCATAGCCCAATAAATGAAATTGTTGATTATATACATTTAGCAGGAAAATATGGATTTAAGAGAATATTTACTTGCCTTATATCAGCAAGTGATAGAAGTACCGAAGAAGTTATAGAAGAATTTAAAATAATGTTAAAGGCAGCCAATGAAGAGGGAATGGAAGTAATAGCTGACTTAGATCCAACAGTGTTTAAAAGTTTAAATGCATCAATAAATGATTTAAAAGTATTTAAGGACATGGGATTAAGTGGAATAAGACTAGACATGGGATTTAGTGGACAAGAAGAGGCTTTAATGACATACAATAAATATGGTTTAAAAATAGAGCTTAACATGAGTAATGGAACTAAATATGTAGATAATATAATGTCATACATGCCAAATAAGGATAATTTATATGGTTGCCATAATTTCTATCCTCATATTTACACAGGACTTGAGTATAATCATTTTATAAAATGTTCAGAACAATTTAAAGAGTTTGGATTAAAGACTGCCGCTTTTGTTAATTCACCAAGCGCAGATCATGGTCCATGGCCAGTTTCAGAAGGGTTATGTACTTTAGAAGAGCATAGGAATCTTCCAATAGAAGTACAGGCTAAACATCTTTTTGCAACTGGATTAATTGATGATGTAATAATAGCAAATGCTTTTGCATCAGAGGAAGAATTAAAAGCTTTAAGTGAAATAAATAAAGAAATGATAACTTTAGATGTTGAACTTGTTTCAGATATACCAGAAATAGAAAGAAAAATAGTGTTAGAAGAACCTCATTTTAATAGAGGAGATGTTTCTGCTTACATGATAAGATCAACTCAAAGTAGAGTTAAATATAAAGGACATAGTTTTCCACCATTTAATACTCCAGATATAAGAAGAGGAGATGTTTTAATTGATTCTGATTTATACACTAGATATGCCGGTGAACTTCAAGTAGCACTTAAAGATATGAAGAATGCTGGAAAGACTAATGTAGTAGGTAGAATTAAAGAAGATGAAATATTCTTATTAGATTATATAAAGCCATGGATGACATTTGGTTTTAGATTAAAAAAATAGTTTCCCCAATAATTGTATTATTCCTAATATAGAGAAGTGTATTAAAGTTTTTTTTAATACACTTCTTTTTAATTTAATTACATAGATGAAAAGTTTTGCTGATAATTAGCATGTAAGTTTATTTAAACTTGAATTGAGCTACATGAATTTTAAATAATTAAATTAATTTTATAGTGGTTATTACTTAAAATTGATTAAATTCCAAATACTAGTGTAAAAATACTAGAATTAATGCACAGAATATAAGAAATTATTACAAATGGCTGTGTGTGTAAAGGTTTTTTGCACAGAAAAAAGTTAGTGTGTAATCAATTTCTATTAAAAATTCTAGTGAAAATGGGGATTTGGGTGATTTTTAAATTATTTTAGTTTTGGCACGGTAATTGCTTTAATAATTAGTGTAGTCAAAAGAGAACGATAAGGAGGTTTAGGAGAAATGAAAGATGGTTTAAAAATTGTAACTATTGGCGGTGGATCAAGTTACACTCCTGAATTAGTTGAAGGCTTTATAAAAAGATACAATGAACTACCTATAAGAGAATTATGGTTAGTTGATATAGAAGAAGGTAAGGAAAAGTTAGAGATAGTTGGTAACTTAGCTAAGAGAATGGTTGAAAAAGCTGGAGTACCAATGGAGATACATTTAACTTTAGATAGACGAGAAGCATTAAAGGATGCAGACTTTGTAACTACTCAAATGAGAGTTGGATTACTAGATGCAAGAATAAAAGATGAAAGAATTCCATTAAGTCATGGAGTTATTGGACAAGAAACTAATGGTGCTGGTGGATTATTTAAAGCACTAAGAACTATCCCAGTTATCTTAGATATAGATAAGGATATGGCAGAACTTTGTCCTAATGCTTGGATTATAAACTTTACAAATCCAGCAGGTATGGTAACAGAAGCTTTAATCAGATATGGAAAGAACAAAAAAGTTATTGGATTATGTAATGTTCCAATAGGAATGGAGAAGGCGGCTGCAAAGGTTTTAGGTGTAGAGCATGATAGATTAAGAATGAATTTTGCAGGACTTAATCACATGGTATTTGGAACAGAGGTATTTGTTGATGGAGAAAATATGACAGACAAGCTTATTGATGCATTAGCAAATAGTGAAATTGGACAAATAGTTAAAAATATTTCAGATTTCTCATGGAATCAAGATTTTATAAGAGGTTTAGGTGTTATGCCTTGTCCATATCACAAATACTACTATCAAAGTCCACAAATGCTTGAAGATGAATTAAAAGAGTTTTCTAAGGGTGAAACTAGAGCAGAAGTTGTTAAGAGAGTTGAGGCGGATCTTTTTGAGCTTTATAAAGATCCAGAGTTAAACATAAAACCACCTCAATTAGAGAAAAGAGGAGGAGCTTACTATAGTGATGCAGCTTGTAGATTAATACATTCAATTTACAATGATAAATGTGATATACAACCTGTAGATGTCAGAAATAATGGGGCTATAGAAGGCATTGATGATGATTCAGCAGTTGAGGTTTCATGTTTAATAACTAAAGATGGTCCAAAACCATTAGCAGTTGGGAAATTACCTGTAGCCGTAAATGGATTAGTACAAGAGATTAAGAGCTTTGAAAGATTAGCAGTAGAAGCTGCCGTTGAAGGAAGTTATGAAAAGGCTGTACTTGCTCTAACAATTAATCCATTAGTAAGATCTGATGAATTAGCAAGAACTTTAGTAGATGAGTTATTAGAGGCTCATAAGGATTATTTACCACAATTCAAACATCATTTTGAAAAGAAAAATAAATAAGGAATTTATCTAGGTTATCTAAAAAGAAATCATCTTAATTTATTTATTGCATAGATAACCTAGATGTAATAAATAAAAGGAGGAATTATACATGAAAAAGTTTTTTGAATTTATGGAAAAATACTTTGTTCCTGTTGCCGCTAAAATAGGTGGTCAAAGACACTTAGTTGCAATTCGTGACGGTTTCGTAACTATCACTCCGCTAGTTATAGCAGGATCATTCGCAGTATTAATAAACAACTTAGGTTTTGAATGGTACCAAAACATGATGAACTCTTTCTTACCGGCTAACTGGAAGGATTTCGGAGGATCAATTTGGAATGCATCATTCGGAATAATGTCACTTTTAGTAGTATGTACAATATCATATCATTTAGCTAGATCATATGATAAAGATGGTATGGCTTCAGCTATGGTATCTTTAGGATCATTAATTATACTTTATACATTTAATCCAGATGGCGCTATGCCAATGACTTACTTAGGTGGATCAGGATTATTCGTAGCAATTATCGTTGCAATCGTTGCAACTGAGATATTTACTAGATTACTTGGAAATCCAAAGCTAGTTATTAAGATGCCAAATGGTGTTCCACCAGCAGTAGCTAAATCATTCGCAGCTTTATTCCCATCAATCATAGTATTAGTAATAGCTGCAGCTGTTAAGTATATCTTCGTTGGATTCGGAATAACTAACATTCATGAATCATTATTTATGTTAATACAAGCACCTTTACAAGGAGCACTTTCAAGTTATCCAGGATTAATGATATTAGTATTCTTCCAACAATTATTATGGTTCTTTGGACTACATGGTTCAAACATCTTAGCACCAGTAATAAATGCGGTATTATTACCTTTAACAGAAGCAAACATGCAAGCTGTTCAACAAGGATTAACTCCACAATTCATAGTAAACAGCCAATTCTTAGATTCATATGTAAATATGGGTGGATCAGGAACAACTATAGCACTATTAATAGCAATATTCTTAGTTGGTAGAAAGAGTAAGACTCAAATGATGATAGCAAAACTTGGTGCAGCACCAGGATGCTTTAACATCAACGAACCAGTTATATTCGGTATGCCTTTAGTATTAAATCCAATATACTTCATACCATTCGTACTTGCACCAATGGTTACAGGTACAATAGCTTACTTCTTAACATTTATAGGATTTGTTCCTAAGGTAACAATTATGGCTAACTGGACAATGCCACCAGTATTTGGAGCATTCTTATCAACTAACTCATTAATGGGTGCGTTAACAGCACTTATTTGTATAGCAGTAGCAGTATTAATCTACATTCCATTTGTAATGATTGCTACAAGAGAAGAGTTAAAATTAGAACAAGCACAAAACAACTAATTTAATATAAAAAAAAGCACTTTGATTAATTTCAAAGTGCTTTTTTACTTTTTAGAATAAATAGTAGTACTTATGTTTAATAATCTATTATATTTTTGATAAACTAAATTTAAAATGATTCTTAGAAAAGTTTTGATTTTCAGGATATTTTAAAATAAAAATCAGTTCAATATTAATTCTGATTATTAATTTTGGAGGCGAATTATGAGGTTAAATAAGGACTTTTTTAATAGAGATACACTAATAGTAGCAAAAGAATTATTAGGAAAGATTTTAGTTAGAAAGATTGATGGAGTTATATTAAAAGGGAAAATTGTTGAAACTGAGGCTTATATAGGAGCTATAGATAAGGCTTCTCATGCCTATGGAGGGAAAAGGACTAATAGAACAGAAACTCTCTACGCAGAGCCAGGAACAGTTTATATATTTTCAATTTATGGTATGTATTATTGTTTAAATCTAATAAGTGAAGAAAAAGACGTGGCAGCAGGGGTTCTTATTAGAGGAATTGAGCCTTTAGAAGGAATAGAAAAAATGAGCCAATTGAGATATAAAAAAAATTATGAAGAACTATCAAGTTATGAAAAAAAGAATTTTTCTAATGGACCATCAAAATTATGTATGGCTTTAGGAATAGATAAGAGGGATAACTGCATAAATACTATTAGTAGCGAAGAACTTTATGTTGAAGAAGATTTCTTAAATAAAGAAGCATTTTCTATTGTTGAGTCTAAAAGAATAGGGATAGATTATGCCGAGGAAGCTAAAGATTTTTTATGGAGATTTTATATTAAAGATAATAAATTTATATCTAAGAAATAATAATTAAATTTTAGTTTTTATCTTTTATTTAAATTTTAACAGGAAGGCATCTAAGCTATAATATTTAAATATTTATGGGGGAGTTTTTATGGGGATAAAAGATGCTAATAAGCAATATATAAAATTTGATACTTCTGTTCAGGTTCTTAAATATGAGGTTTTAAAAAGGATAGCAGAAAAAGAGTTTGATGGTGTTTTAGAAAAAGAAAAACTTAATATAGCTAAGGAAATAGTAGATGATTTAAAACCTAATGTAAGATGCTGTATATATAAAGAGAGAGCAATAGTTGAGGAGAGAATGAAGCTTGCTCTTGGTGGACATAAAAATAGAGAAAATATGATTGAGGTTATAGATATAGCTTGTGATGAATGTCCAGTTAATAGATTCATAGTTACTGATGCATGTAGAGGATGTTTAGCTAAAAAATGTAGAGATAATTGTAATTTTGGAGCTATAAGTTTTGATAATAGAAGATGTAAAATAGATTATGAAAAATGTAAGGAATGTGGTAAGTGTAAGGAAGTTTGTCCTTATAATGCTATAGCTGAGGTCAAAAGACCATGTATGAGAGCATGTATTCCTAAGGCTTTATCTTATGATGTTGATAGTAAAAAGGCCGTTATAGATGATTCTAAGTGTATTCAATGTGGTGCTTGTGTTATAGATTGTCCTTTTGGGGCCATAATGGATAAATCTTATTTAGTTGACGTTATACGATTATTGAAAAGTAAAGAAAAAACTTATGCCATTGTTGCACCGGCTATATCATCTCAGTTTAATCACAACAAAATTGGTAAGGTGATTACGGCTATAAAGAAATTAGGATTTGATGATGTTTTTGAGGCTGCCTTAGGAGCGGATTTGGTAGCAGTAAATGAATGTAATGAGTTTAAAGAAAAGGGGCAAGGTGAATTTATGACAACTAGTTGTTGTCCAGCATTTGTTTCTTATATAGAAAAAAATTATCCGGAACTTAAAGAATGTATATCTACAACTGTATCTCCTATGGTTGCTATGGCAAGATTAGTAAAATCACAAAATAAAGATGCGAAAACTGTATTTATAGGACCATGTATTGCAAAGAAGATGGAAGCTACTAGAAAAGACGTGGATGGAGATGTGGATTATGTTTTGACTTTTGAAGAGATACTAGCTTTACTTGATTCTAGAAATATAAAAATAGATGAGTGTGAGGAGGGTGAAACAAAAAATGGCTCTTTCTATGGAAGACTTTTTGCTAGGAGTGGAGGAGTTACTGAATCAGTTAAACATCTTATAGATAGTGAAGGTATAGATATTGATTTTAGACCAATAATAGGGGATGGAATCAAGGATTGTGATATGAAACTTAGACTTGCTAAATTAAAGAGAGCACAAGGAAATTTCCTAGAAGGAATGGCTTGTAAAGGTGGATGTATAAATGGACCAGGATCTTTAAACCATGATATGAAAAATAGCAAAGAAGTAGATAAATATAGTCAATTATCGTCCTTTGAAAAAATAAAAGATACATTAGTTGATATTAAATTTGAAGATTTAAATCTAGAGAAAAATAAATAAAATATTAGAATATAACCGATGTAAATATTAAAAAATAAAAAAGCCCTTACCTAGTTGCTTTTGAATAACTTAAAAGGAATTTAATCTCATGATTAAAGCATTAGAGTGATTAAAATCCTTTTAGTTTTTAAGTTAATAAGTAAGGGCTTTTAAATTTGCAAGATAAAAATTTAATTAGTTGTAATGAGTTAAAAGTATTTCAATTGGCTTTAAAATTAATTTTTTTACTTAGAAGCAAACAAAAGAATCAATTCTTCTTAAATCAACACCAAAGAAAACCCATCTGAATCCAGACCATCTCCAGCCAGAAACTGATTTCCTATCAACTCTAGTTAAATAAGCCCAGTAATTGCGGCCATTATTTTGCCAAATATAAGTGAATCGAAATAGACAGCCTCTTATAGATCCTGGACTAACAGCTTTTGTAGCGCCGCCTCCACCACTAAATGTTGCGTGTTGAACTCCGGTATCTTTTTTGGATGGTATATGAGAAGGTGGTGGTCCCATTGGTGAAGGAGGTCGAGGGTCTTGCCAGTTAGTAGGTGCAGGTAACATATTTGCTACATAGCCTACAGGTGCACTGTGGACAAAATCATGTCCCATATCTTTTATTGCGTAAGGTAAATCCTGAGCTATTGCTGGAATATTGGCAATAGTGTCTGGCATATTCTTAATAGCTGGAGGAATTAGTGAAAATTTTGAATTTGATTCACTTTCCCTAGCTCTATAATCTTCTACATAATTATAATTAGATCCATAATCAGGACTATAATCCTGAATATAATTATAACTAGATTCACAGTCAGGGTTATAATCTTCGATATAATTATAATTAGATCTATAATCAGGACTATAATCTTCGATACAATTATAGTTATATTCACAATCAGGGTTATAATTGTAATCAAATCTATAATCAGGACCATAATCTTCAATATAATTATTATTTATATCTCCTATGTCTCCAAAATCATTATAATATCTTTCAAAAAAATCATGACTTTCTTCTGGAATAATTTCAAATTCACCAACTTCGTCTATTTCTTCATTTTCATTAAAAAACCTAATAAAATCATTTGGATATATTATTTCCATAAGTATCTCCTATAAAATTTTTATTTAGTATTAAAGTATGCTTTTTATTATATAAAGGTGAATTTTACAGGGCTTTTAGAAAAGTTTAATAACCATAAAAAAATGTAGAGAATTGACGAAATAATTGTAGAATTTCAATGAATTCCATTGACAAAACTCTCTATATGTATAATAATTATAATTGCTTCAATAGGACAATGAAGTAGGTATAGGTTTGAAATTAAGTTAAGGTGCTAGGTGTTTTACATCTAGCACCTTAACTTTTTATTTTAAAATAAATTTTCTTCTTTAAAACTTTTTAAATATGCTTGACTATATAAATTTAATAAACTAAAATTGATAATAAGAATTTATCAATAAGATAAAATACACTTTAAATTGGTCCCGTGAGGCCAGAAAGAGGTATAATTATGTTAAATAGAATTTTTTGTTGTACAAAAAAACAGATAGAATTTAAAAATGAAATAGCTTTGTATTTTAATACAATTCCATATAAGAGATATAAAGAGGTATTAGAGTGATTGATTTTTTATGCAATCGCTCTAATACCTCTTTCTTTTAATTAAATAACATTTAGACGATGGCAATGGAATTAAGACCTTTTAAAGTGTGTTTTTAAAATATGATTTTAACTAGGAGGTCTAGAAATGAAAGCAAAGCTTATATTAGAAAATGGCGTAATATTTGAAGGTAAAGCCTTTGGATATTTAAAGGAGTGTGTTGGAGAGGTAGTTTTCAACACAGGAATGACAGGATATCAGGAGGTTTTAACTGACCCTTCTTATTATGGACAAATAGTAACTATGACATATCCGTTAATAGGCAACTACGGAATTAACTTAGAGGATTTAGAATCTAAGGAACCAAAAGTAAGAGGATTCATAGTAAGAGAAAAATGTCAGTATCCAAACAATTTTAGATGTGAATTAGAGCTTGAAACTTACTTAGCTCAAAATAAGATTTTAGGGCTTGATGGTATAGACACAAGAGCTTTAACAAAAATTTTAAGAAATAATGGAACAATGAAGGGAATTATAGTTTTAGATAATTCTAACTTAGAGGATGTTAAAGAGAAGTTGGAAGCTTTCTCAAATAAAGATGCAGTTTCAATAGTTTCAACTAATGAAAAATATGAAATATCAGGGGAAGGAAAGAAAGTAGCTATAATCGACTTTGGAATAAAGCAAAACATTATTAGAAACTTTGTAAAAAGAGGATGTAATGTTACAGTATTCCCTTATGACTTTAAGGCAGAAGAAGTTTTAGAAATAAATCCAGACTTAGTATTTTTATCAAATGGACCTGGAGACCCAGAGGATATGGGAGAAGCAGTAAATGAGATAAAGAAAATAGTTGGAAAGAAACCAATAGTAGGAATTTGTTTAGGACATCAATTATTAGCTTTAACCTTAGGTGGAGAAACTAAGAAGCTTAAGTTTGGTCATAGAGGATGTAACCATCCAGTTAAAGATTTAATAAATAACAGAGTTCATATAACATCACAGAATCATGGATACTATGTTGCTACTTTACCAGAAAATATGGAAATAACTCATGTAAGTATGAATGATGGAACAGTTGAGGGGATGAAACATAAAGAATTACCAATATTCTCAGTTCAATTTCACCCAGAAGCATGTCCAGGACCAAAGGATAGCGAATACATTTTTGATGAGTTTATGAAGTATGCACTATAAGGAGGAAGTAATATGCCATTAAATAAAGATATAAAAAAAGTTTTAGTAATAGGTTCAGGTCCAATAATAATAGGACAAGCAGCGGAGTTTGATTACTCAGGTACTCAAGCTTGTCAAGCTCTTAAAGAAGAAGGGGTTGAAGTTGTACTTGTAAACTCAAATCCAGCTACAATAATGACTGATAAGGAAATAGCAGATAAGGTTTATCTTGAGCCTTTAACAGTAGAATTTGTAGAAAAAGTAATAGCAAAAGAAAGACCAGATTCTCTTTTAGCAGGAATGGGTGGACAGACAGGATTAAATCTAGCTGTTGATCTTTATGAAAAGGGAATTTTAGATAAATATAATGTAAAAGTAATAGGTACTTCAATAGAATCTATTAAAGAAGGGGAAGATAGAGAACTATTCAGAGATATGATGAATAGAATTAATCAACCTGTTATTCAAAGTGAAATTATAACTGATTTAGATGCAGGTATAGCTTTTGCAAGAAAAATAGGATACCCAGTAATAGTTAGACCAGCCTACACTCTAGGAGGTACTGGTGGTGGAATAGCTAATAACGAGGAAGAGTTAATAGAGACATTATCATCAGGGTTACAACTAAGTACTATAGGACAGGTTCTTTTAGAGAAGAGTGTTAAGGGATGGAAAGAGATTGAGTACGAAGTAATGAGAGACTCTTTTGGAAACTGTATAACAGTTTGCAATATGGAGAACATTGACCCAGTTGGAATACACACAGGGGACTCAATAGTTGTTGCTCCAAGCCAAACTTTATCTGATAAAGAGTATCAAATGCTTAGAAGCGCATCAATAGATATAATAAATGCTGTAGGAATTGAGGGTGGATGTAACGTTCAGTTTGCTTTAAATCCACATTCATTTGAATATGCAGTAATAGAGATTAACCCAAGAGTTTCAAGATCTTCAGCATTAGCTTCAAAGGCAACAGGTTATCCAATAGCAAAGGTCGCAGCTAAAATAGCTTTAGGATATGGATTGGATGAAATAAAAAATGCCGTTACAGGAATGACTTATGCTTGTTTCGAGCCTTCACTAGACTATGTAGTTGTTAAAATTCCAAAATGGCCTTTCGATAAATTCCAAGGAGCAGATAGAGCTTTAGGAACTAAGATGATGGCTACTGGAGAAATAATGGCTATAGGAAGTAACTTTGAATCAGCTTTCTTAAAGGGTATAAGATCATTAGAAATAGGAAAATACTCATTAGAGCATAAAAAGTTTCAAAATCTTTCAATGTATGAGTTAAGAGAAAGGGTAGTTTCTCCAGATGATGAGAGAATATTTGCTTTAGCTGAAATGCTAAGAAGAGGATACAGAATCGATATGGTTTCAAAGATAACTGGTGTAGATATATTCTTCTTAGAAAAATTCAGATGGTTAGTTGAAGAAGAGCAAAAGCTTAAGCAAAGTACAATAGATGATTTAAATAGAGATTGGTTATATAAATTAAAGAGAAGAGGATTCTCAGACAAGGCAATAGCAGATATGTTAAGAGTTTCTCCAGATGAAATATATAGATTGAGAGATATATGGCACATAAAACCTACTTACAAAATGGTTGATACTTGTGGTGGAGAGTTTGAAGCATTATCACCATACTATTATTCAACATATGAGCAATATGATGAGGTAGTTGTTTCAGATAATAAGAAGGTTGTGGTTATAGGATCAGGTCCTATAAGAATAGGTCAAGGTATAGAGTTTGACTATGCATCAGTTCACTGTGTAATGGCTTTAAGAAAGCAAGGAATTGAAACAATAGTTATAAACAATAACCCAGAAACAGTAAGTACAGACTTCAGTATTTCAGACAAACTTTACTTTGAGCCATTAACTGAGGAAGATGTTTTAAATATAATAGATAAAGAAAATCCAGATGGAGTTATACTTCAATTTGGTGGACAAACAGCTATAAAACTTGCTAAGTTCTTAAAGGAGAAGAATATTCCTACATTAGGAACTACTTCAGATCAAATAGACTTAGCTGAAGATAGAGAACAGTTTGATGACTTACTAGAAAGATTAGATATAGCTAGACCAAAAGGAAAAGGTGTCTGGAACCTTGAGGAAGGATTAGAGGAAGCTAGAAGATTAGGATTCCCAATCTTAGTTAGACCTTCATTCGTTCTTGGTGGTCAAGGTATGGAAATAACTCATGATGAAGATGAGTTAACATACTACTTAACAAATGCTTTTGAAAAAGACTCTAAAAACCCAATACTTATAGATAAGTATTTAATGGGAAGAGAAATAGAAGTTGACGCTATATCAGATGGAGAAGATGTTCTTGTACCAGGAATAATGGAACATTTAGAAAGAGCGGGAGTTCACTCAGGAGATAGTATAACAATGTATCCAGCTCAAAATATTTCAGAAAAGATAAAAGCAGATGTTTTAGAATACACTAAAAAGTTAGCTTTAAGCATTGGAATAAAAGGTATGATAAATATTCAGTTTATAGAGTTTGAAGGAAAGCTTTATGTAATAGAAGTTAACCCAAGAGCTTCAAGAACAGTTCCTTATATATCAAAGGTAAGTGGAGTTCCAATAGTAGATATAGCTACTAGAATAATGCTTGGAGAAAAATTAAAAGACTTAGGATATGGTACAGGAGTTTACAAAGAGCCTGAATTAGTATCGGTAAAAGTCCCAGTATTCTCAACTCAAAAACTTCCTAATGTTGAGGTCAGCTTAGGACCTGAAATGAGATCAACAGGAGAGGTTCTAGGAGTAGGAAGAAATGTTTGGGAAGCATTATACAAAGGTTTCGTAGCGGCAGGAATGTACACAGGCGCTAAAGGTAAAACAATCTTAGCTACAATTAAAAAACATGATAAGGCTGAGTTCATGGAACTTGCTAAAGATTTAGATAAGTTAGGATATAACTTTGTAGCAACAGAAGGAACAGCTAAAGAATTAAGAGATGCTGGTATAGATGCTAAAGAGATTAGAAGAATAGGAGAAGAATCTCCAAATATCATGGATCTAATAAAGAATAAAGAGATAGACTTAGTTGTAAATACGCCAACTAAAGCCAACGATTCTAAGAGAGATGGATTCCATATAAGAAGAGCAGCCATAGAAAGAAACATTGGAGTTATGACTTCATTAGATACTCTTAAAGCCCTAGTAGATTTACAAAAAGAAGGAGCAGATAAGAGAGATTTAGAAGTATTTAACTTAGTATAAGTAAATACGATTCATATAAAAATTTAATTCTACTTAACTTCAGAATATTTGGAGTTAAGTAGTTTTTTTTATTTATTATCAAAATTATTGTTTTTTAATATGAGTTAGATTTTTTAGAGGTTAAATTATTTTATATATAAGAGGCATATTTTTATTTCGCTTTTAGTGAAACTATGCTTTTTAGTTATTTGTAGTTTAAAATTTGCATTTTAGTTAGGGCTCAGTTAGTTTTTTTAAATATGTGAAGAAAAAATAATTGATTTGTGGATAATTTTTATTTAAGGTAAATATTTTATACTAACTGAGCCCTTAGGCGCTAAATTTTCTATATTTTAAGCAATTTATGAAAATAAATTTAGGAAGAATCTTAATAGAAAATCAAATGTTAATTTAATTGTAGTATTTTTGTGGATAAAATATATTAAAATTTATTTTGAAACAAAAAGCTGTGAGAAAATATAAATTTTTTCTTTTGTGGATAAATATTTTTTTAGTTCATTGTGGATAAAATTAAAAATTTGATTCTGTGGATAATTTTTTGATTTTAGAAATGTGATTAAATTTAAAATTTAAGAATAAGAGGCTTGTTTTAAAAAGCACTTAGATATTATACTATAAAAATATTAATATTCAAGATAAAATTATAAATTATTGGGGGTGATTTTTATGGAAACAGCTAAAAGTATGGTGAAGAATTTTTTCATAAAAAGTATTTTGCTTATAATTTCAGTAGTCTTAGCGACGATATTTTATAAGCTAATAGTAAAAGAATGTATAGGTGTTTTTATAAAAATAGATTTGAGTGGTAAAAAAGGTTTCATAATATATAACTTTTTTAAGCTGACAAGTGTTATGCTTATTTATCAAGTTTTTTTAACTACAACTAGAATGAAAACTTCAAAATTATTTAAATTGTTTTTATTTGGATTATATGCAGGAACTATGTTTATACTTTTATTTGCTAGACCGAAAATGTCTAGGGGGTTCCAATTAGATCCATTTGCTGTTTTACATGGCCTAAGAGGTGATAAGACAGGTCAATTATATTTAATAGGTAATATTCTATTCTTTATGCCAATAGGCTATATATTAAGGAAATATAACTTTGTACTAGCTTTTATATTATCTGCATCTATAGAATTTAATATAGAGCTGGCTCAATATGTATTTAAAAGAGGGTACTTTGATTTAGGGGATATATTTATAAATTTAGTAGGAATATTTATTGCTTATTTTATTTGTAAAATTGCTCATTTTATTAAAGAGAGTATTTATAAAAGAGAAGAAGATGATGAAGTTAAAGATATTTCTTAAATATTAAAAAATAGTACTTATCCTAGAGAAAAAATAGAGAAATATACATAAAAATAAAGAAATTTATAGAAAAAAGGATGTAAAAAGAATGTTTACATCCTTTTTTTTCTTGACAAGCGAACATATGTTTTATAGAATTAAAAAGGAATAAGGGAACATAAGTTCTTATTAAATTTTTAGACAGCTTAGGAATATATATGACATTAACATAATATAATAGCATATAACAAATTTTAGGGGGTTAATTTATATGACTAAGAGCAGCGGTATGTTTGTAAAAATAAATTATAAAATGAATGGAGCAAATAGATTCCAAGGTGAGCATAAAGCTAAAATCTATAAAGATACAGCTGTAAGCAAGTATGTATTATGTGGTGGGTCATATTTTAGAAATAGAGGAACTATAATATTTCATGCCAATAATTTCAAAGAAGCAGAGGATATTATAAACAATAATCCATTTGTTTTTTATGAAGATTATTCATTTGAAATAGTAAGTAAAAATTCAATAAGCTTAGGAAATACATATCATTAATATAAAATAAAGAAACCAATGAAAAATCATTGGTTTCCTTTTAGTTTATAGTTATATATCTAATAAATTTCTTTTATAAGTAGAATAAAGTTCACTTAATTCACTCATATTTTTATCAACTTTGATTTGTAAATCTGAAGCTTTATCAAAATCTGATTCATTTATGGCATTTTTTAATTGAGTAAATAAACTTCTTCTATGGTAAGAGTCTTTCATTGTAATATGTCTTAATTCATTAATAGTCATCCAAGTTGAAACATCAAGGTCTAATGCCTTATCACAGCAGTGAAGTTGTTTAGCTTCTCTTATTTCTTTGATATATGAAGGAATTATTCTAGCTGTAATTTCTGTAGTCCATCTTTTTATAGCAGCCATTTTAAAGCTATTTATAAGTTTATCTGTAAATACTGAATTAACTTTTAATACTTCAAGTTTTTCCGGATATTTGTCAAATGCACTTAAGTTTTCATAAACAGTAGCAGGTGCTATTCCAAAGTATTCATTTCTTTGAGTATCTGTAAAGTCCTCAAATACATCTTCTTCACTTCTGTAAGCTCTAGATTTTTCTAAGTAATCTGCATCTTCACCTGGTTTTTTAGATAATTCTGCTAAAAGATCATCTTCAGTTTTGTTATTTTCTAAAGCATATTTTATACCATCTAACATAGCCATGTAGCTTGATGCTATGCAAAGGTAAGTATTTGTGAATGGGTTTGGTGATCTAAGCTCAAATCTAGTTGCTAGTGGGTTATGTGGATCTCTTATTAATCCAGCTAATATAGTTCTATTTCTAGATGGAATTTCAGGACTTTGACCTAATGATGTAACTATACAAACTGGAGCTTCAAATCCAGGTTTTAATCTCTTTAAAGAATCTGATGTAGCTGATATAAATGGATTCATTATTTCGTAATTCTTTAATATACCCATTATAGATCCATATCCAATTTTACTTAAGAAATGATTCTTAGTTGGATTAAATAAGTTTATAATTCTTCCGTCTTTTAATTTTAAACTTATGCTTAAGTGAGTGTGTTCTCCGCTACCAGCAACACCATCTATTGGTTTAGCAAGGAATGTTACTTCTAATCCGTTTCTTCTGAATGTTTCTTTAACTAAAGTTCTTATAAATAATTCATTATCAGCAGCTTGCATAGCATCTGAGAATTTCCAGTCTATCTCTAATTGCTCCATTATGTGATCAAATTGACCTGAAGAAGTAAGTTTAGCTTTTACCCCACCAACTTCTTTATGCCCCATTTCAGGCTCAAATCCATAGTCATCCATATATAATAGACTTTGTTCTAATGCAGTTCTGACATTTCCCTTAGTTCTTGTCCAATATTGTTCTTGTAGAACTTGAGAAGTTGAAAGTTCTTCGATTAAAGCCTTGTCATTTGGTGTTTTAACCCAAAATTCTAATTCAGTTGCAGATGTTAATAGAAGATCTTCGATATCATCGAAATTTACATTTAAATCATTTAGTGTTTCTGGGTATTTTTTTAGTAGTGAAAATAAATTTGATTTGAAAGTGTCAATTGAGTTCTTTAAGATATGTCTAGAGTCGACTGGTTTATCTTCGTGAATTAAGAAGCATGGTATTCTAAGAGTTCCTACTGGTCTATTAGTTAAAGGGTCTATGAAGTCGTAATTGTAATCTATAAACCATTTACAATCTAAATCGGCGATCATATCTACCTTTGCGTTATTTAAAGTTGCTATTCCTGGAAGGACAACTGATGAACCGTCTGTTTGTACAGCGGTGCCGTGAAGAAAAGAATCTATATCTTTTAAAAATAACTTAGCAGGAATTTTTTCGTCAGTATCGTTACCGGCTAAGTCTACCCCAACTAAAGATACAAATTTTATTTCCGGGTGATCTTCAAAAATTGAAATTAAACTTTCTTTGTTATGATGTTTCTTAGAAATTGTAAATAATAAATCTTTACTCATAATTATTTAGAAGTACTACAATTATAGTAAGAAATTTTAGGATAATTGTAATAGCCCCCTGTTCACATCCTTTCATTCTTGTAATTTGATAACTATTTGTCTGCTTTTATACGTATAATAATATGGGTTTTAGGATAAAATATTCGTTATGTAAATATTCTTAAAAAAATTTTATTACAATAGTATAGTACTGTCAATATATTTTATATTTTAATATAAGTGTAAAAATGAATTTTGATAGATTTATTTAATAGAAAGTTATAAAATTATCTTAAGATTATAACAAGTAATTAAAAGCGAGGGATAGCGATGCAAGAAGATTTAAATAATGCGCCTATAGGTTTTTTTGATTCTGGCTTAGGAGGCTTAAGTGTTTTAAAGAAAGCCTTAGAAATAATGCCAAATGAAAATTATATATATTATGGAGATTCTAAGCATGCACCTTATGGGGAAAAAACTCCACAAGAGATAACAGAACTTTCATTTAATGCTATGGAATTTTTAATACAAAAGGGAGTTAAGGCAATTGTAATAGCATGTAATACTGCGACTTCAGCAGCAGCGCATGATCTTAGAGAGTATTACAAACATATGCCTATAATAGGAATAGAACCTGCTTTAAAACCAGCAATAAAGCTACATGAAACTGGCTCAGTCATAGTAATGGCAACAAAGGCAACTTTAACTCAAGAGAAATTTAAGAAGCTTATGGATAACTATGGAGAGCATAGAGAAGTCATATCTCTTCCATGTCCAGGACTAGTTGAGTTTATAGAGTCAGGAGATTTAAATGGAGAAGATGTAAAAAGCTTCTTAAGAGAAAAATTAAATCCTTATATGGACAGAGAGATTTCAAGTATAGTTTTAGGATGTACTCATTATCCTTTTGTGAAAGATGTCATACAGGAAATCGTTGGAGAAAAAGTAGACATAATAGATGGAAGTGAAGGTACAGTAAGAGAGTTAAAGAGAAGATTAGAAGAAAATAATATTGAATCAGAATCAAAAGAAAAAGGTACATTAGAGATATTTAATTCATTAGAAGATAAGAAAATATTAGAGTTAAGTAAAAAGCTTATAGAAACTAAATAATAATTTAAGAATCTACAGACATATTAAGATACATACTATTTTACCTTTATGAATAATAATTTAGTAAGTATTATCTTTGGTATGTTTGTAGATTTTTTATTGGTCTAAAAAATTTTTTTATAAAAAACTTTGTTAAAATGTTGACAAATTAAAGAGGGGTTGATATTATAATAAATGAAAAGAGAATTTTCAGAAAATTTAAACAAAGATTAATGGGAGTTATTAAAAAGGGAGGATTTTACTATGAAGATAAATGTAAGAGAATTATTAGGAGATAAAATAAACGTTGAAGATGCTATAATCTTAAGAGATTATATTGAAAATAATTTAGATGAAAATGTAGAGTTAGATTTTAATGGTATAGATAGAGTTTCAACAACTTTTTTAACTTGCTTATTTACTGATATGATAAATAAAGTTGGAAGAGAAGATATTATTTCAAAAATAAATGTTAAGAATTTATCAAACTATAGTGATTATTCAAGAGTTGTAGTTGGAACTACTTTTGCATAACAGATAAGAATATGAATTATGTAGAAAATATAAAATTTTATATTAAGTTGAACTCTGAAGGGGCAACATAATAGAATCTGTTTATAAGGATTCTTTATGTTGTCTTATTTTTTTGCCTAAATATTTACCCAATATTCCATTGTTAACAGAAATAATATATAATTTTATACAAAGAAGAATTAACATTTTAGTTTAAGTGAATAATACTAAATAGTTAAATTTGAAAGGAGAATTATTCATATGAATCCAATAGTTACAATAGAAATGGCAAATGGAGAAAAAATAAAATTAGAATTATATCCAGAGATTGCACCAAATACAGTTAGAAACTTCGTTAGTTTAGTTAAAAAAGGTTTTTACGATGGTTTAACATTCCATAGAATAATACCTGGATTTATGATACAAGGAGGATGCCCAGAAGGTACAGGAATGGGTAACCCAGGATATAGAATAAAAGGTGAATTTACAAGAAATCAATTTCCAAATAACTTAAAGCATTCAAGAGGAGTTATATCAATGGCTAGAGCTATGAATTTTGATTCAGCAGGAAGCCAATTCTTCATAATGCATGAGAATTCACCACACTTAGATGGACAATATGCTTCATTTGGTAAAGTTATAGAAGGTATGGATGTTGTTGATAAAATAGCAAATGTAAAAACTGACTACAATGATATGCCAGATGAACCACAAGTTATGGCAAAGGTAACTGTAGAAAATGCAGAGGGTATAGAAGAGCCAGAAATACTTTAATTTATAAATGTATGGGAGGTAGATTAGCATGAATATGCTTAATAATAGCAAGGCTATTCTAACTTATGGTTTAAATGAAAAAGAAACAAAAGACTTTCAAGCAACAGGGCACAAGGTTATTAATATAAGTAGTGAAATGGCTTCTATGAAAGTTAAAGACATTTTAGAAGGCTTAAAGTTTGAAGTTGTTTCAAACAAGAACTTTGATGAAAAAGTTGTTATATTCAGTAATTTCCCTGATGAAGAGTTACAAATGATGGTTTCAATAGCTAAAGTTATTGCAGAAAATCCTATAATGGCCGTAGTTACAGAAACATCTAAGGAATGGCAATTTAACTACCTTGTTGAGCATTTAATTGAAGAAAGAGAATGGCACAGAAAGATGCAAGGAGGAAGAGATTAAAATGAGTAGAGTTGGGGAAAGAATAAAAGAGGCTAGAAGCAAAAGTGGAATGACACAAAAAGCCTTAGCTAAAAAGCTAGGTGTAGCTGAAAAATTTATAAATGAAGTTGAAACAGGAAGAAAGATTATAAATGAGTCACTTATATCAAAAATATCAAAGGTTTTAAACACTGATTTAAATGATATAAATATGGTTGTTACTGATGAAGAGCTTCAAAAAGAACTTAAAGCTGAAAAACAAGTAAGACAAAGTAAACCAGCAGAAGTTAATGAAGTTTGGAATCAAGCTTTCGGATCAGTTTTAAAAAATGTTCCAATTTATGATTACTCATTATCTCAAGTTAAGGGATATAAACAGCTTGCTACTGCTTCTAACAAAATAGACGGTCATACAGCAAATAAAGTTTTTTATCTTAAAATAGAGAATAATGATATGACTGGATATAGAATTCAAGAAAATGACTTAGCTTTATGTTATTCCATAAAAGAAATAGAGAATAATGCTATTTGTTTAGTTGAGTTCAATGGTAAAAGAGTTGTTAGACAGATTAAAAAGCTTGATAATGTTAAAGCCTTATTAGTAAGTAATAATGGTAGCATGAGAACGGAAACAGCTAACATAAAAGAGGTTAAAGCTATAGCTAAACTTTATAGAATAGAATTTGATTTATAATACTTAAATAAAAAAAGGACAGTTCTAATATTAGAACTGTTCTTTTTATTTTTTAAATAGTTTTTACGAAGGTTATCAAAAAAGAGAAAATCTGAATAAAATAGCTATAAGCAATATAATGGGCATGGAGGATTATCGTTTGGTAGAAAAAAAAAATTTTTATAGTGATAAAAATTTTATAAATTTTGTTGTTGCTTATGATGGGGATATTGAAAAAGAAGTTGAAAATTTAAATGATGTTAGCGTTTTTTTAATTGATGATAATTATGCCATTATTTCTGTAAGACTTGACGATTTTAGGAAACAACTTGGAAGTATAAAAAGTATAGTTTATATAGAAATTAATGGAATATATACTTTGAGTGAGAGTCCAGTAGAGGATTCGAAGGCTCCAATATTCCACAACAATCCATATTTAAATCTTAGAGGGAAAGATGTTATTGTAGCCATAGTTGATACTGGAATAGATTATTTAAATAAAGAATTTATGAAGGAAGATGACACAACTAGAATATTAAGGATTTGGGATCAGACGATAACTAGTGGAAAGGTACCTAAAGGATTTATTCATGGTAGTGAGTACTCAGAGGAAGAAATAAATAAGGCAATAATGGCTCAAAATCAGGGATTAAATCCATATGACATTGTTCCTTCAAAAGATGAAAATGGTCACGGAACTAAAATGGCTGGAATAGTAGGTGCAAGGGGAAGAAATAGGGAGATTATTGGAATGGCTCCTGATTGTCAATTTATAATTATAAAATTAGAAGAAGCTGCCCAAGAATATGTAGATTTTTATTTTGCAAAAGGGGATAAGCCCAAATATAGAAACACTGATATTCTCATGTCCCTTAAATATTTATACGAATTATCTTTTAGTTTAAATAAACCTATGGTAATATACTTACCTTTAGGTAGCAATATAGGTGATCACTCGGGTGATAGTGTGTTAGAAAGATATATTGATACAAAGATATCAAAGAGAAATTCATTGATTGCAGTTACATCAACAGGGAATGAAGGAAATTCTGATACACATACATCAGGGGAAATAGAAAGAAGTGGAGATAGTAAAACAATAGAACTTTATTGTGGAAAAGAGCAAAGAGGATTATTTTTAATAATATATGCTAAAAGGCCTAGTCAAATAAAATTGGGAATAACCTCACCGTCAGGTGAAACTTTTGAGGATACTAATCCATATAGAACAAAACATATACTTTTAAGCGATTCACCACCTTGGGTTTTTATTTATGAAGGAACTAGTGTGGAAGTTGCTTATGATTCACCAGATGAATTTACAGGTGATGAAAAACTTATGATAAGGATGACGGATGTTAAAGAAGGAATTTGGAAATTTAAATTAACCGGTACTTATATAGTTGAGGGAATATACAATGCTTGGATATTACAACGAGAATTGCTTTCAGAAGATACAAGGTTCTTAACTCCAACACCATATACTACATTAACTATACCGGGAACAGCTTCAAGTGTTATTAATACTTCATATTATAATCAAAATAATGGTGCAACAGTATCAGAATCCGGAAGAGGGTATCCAAGGAATGATATCATACAGCCTATAATTACAGCTGGAGGAATAAATGCTTTAACTACTAGGTCTGGAGGTGGAACTGTGAGGGTTTCAGGAGCAAGCGTTGCTGGCGCCGTTTTGGCTGGAGGTTGTGCTTTAATTCTTCAGTGGGCTGTTATTGATAGAAATGATCCAGACATGTATGCTGTAAAATTGCAGTCATATATTATTAGGGGAGCAAGAAAAAGAGAGGGAGATATTTATCCAAATAGGCAGTGGGGATATGGAATTTTAGATATACAGGGAATTTTTAATAGTCTAATAAGCAAATAAAGGGAGATTTATTATGGAAACTAAAACTAGTATTGGTATAGATTTTATAAATGTTATACCAGAACAAGTATTATATAACCTTGTTAATGTTTTCTCTCCTGGAACTTTAAGTACAGGAGAAATAGAGTTAGTTGTTTTATATGGAAGTAATTTTTTGAGGTTTAAAAATTCAGTTGAAAAAATAGGAGCTACGGTAGAGGATTTAGGGTATGGATATGGAATATTAACTATAAAAATTAGTGATTTAAATAGGATAAAAGAACTTGAAGGGCTACAATATATAGAATTACCTAAAGTTTTATATACATCAGATTACGATAGCAATAGAGCATCCTGCATACCGTCTGTTTGGAGTAATTATGGTTTAACTGGTAGGGATGTGTTAGTTGGATTTTTAGATACGGGAATAGATTTCACTCATAATGCATTTAAAGATAAGGATGGCAATACTAGAATAGAATATATATATGACCTTGAGAATAAAACTGTATATGATAAAACAAAAATAAATGAGGCTTTAAAAGCAGAAGATCCATATAGTATTATTCCAGTACAGGATTTATCGGGACATGGAACTCATGTTGCTGGAATTGCTTGTGCTGGTGGAAATATAAGTTATGATCGTTATGGAGTTGCATACAATAGCAGTATTGCTATGGTAAAAATAACAGGAGAAAAACGTTTAACAGCAGCTTTAAGTACTCAACTCATGAGAGGATTAAAATTTTTAATAGATAGAAGTAATGAACTTAATAAACCACTAGTTGTAAATATAAGTTTAAGTACAAATGATGGTTCTCATAATGGGAGTAGTTTGTTAGAACAATATATTCAAACATTTACTAAATTACAAAGAGCTGCTATTGTCGTAGCTGCTGGAAATGAAGGAAATGCTGCTCATCATGTTGGTGGAATGATAAGAAAAGAAGAGAATATAGATTTAAATATTTCTAATGGGGAAAGAGGAATTATACTTGATTCATTCATACCTGTTCTTGTTGATATATCAATTGAGGTAATATCGCCAACTGGTATAAGCACAGGTCAGGTACCTGTGACGGAATCGTATAAAGAACGATTTGTTGGAAGAGAAAAAGTAGTTATTTATAGCACTGGACCTAAACCTTTTGATATACAAGGACAAACTACTATAAGCATTTTACCTTTAGGAGATACAATAACTCCTGGTGAATGGAGGATTATTTTAAGAAAATTAAATGATTATGAAGGATATTTTGATATTTGGCTTCCTATATCAGAAGGATTAAATGAAAAAACAAAATTTTTGCAACCAGTTGTTTATAATACATTAGGAATACCAGCAACGGTGGAAGGAGTAATTTCGGTTGGAAGTTATAATTATATAAATAATAATTTGTCGCCTTTTTCTGGTAGAGGGGTTGTTAGACCTCAATGGATAATAAAACCTGATTTAGCAGCTCCAGGAGAAAATATTTCATCTACGGCTCCAGAACAGGGATTTGATACTAAAAGTGGAACATCAATGGCAGCACCACAGGTTGCAGGAATATGTGCTTTACTTTTTGAATGGGGAATAATAAAAAATAATGATCCATTTTTATATGGAGAAAGGATTAAATATTATTTAGTTAGGGGAGCTAGGAGAACAATTGTTGGAAATGCTTATCCAAATCCAGATATAGGATATGGCTTTGTTTGTTTAGATAAAACTATGGAACTATTGATTAATAGGAGGTAGTTATGGAGAGTACATCAAATAAAGGGTTTTTAATAAATGATCCAGAAAGTATTAACTTTCTTATTGAATATACTGGGGATATAAAAAATGAAGTTAAAAATATTAATGGAGTTGAGATTTTTATAATTGATGATACTTATGCAATATTGGCAATGAAAAATGTTGATTATGATCAAGTTATACAACAAATAAAAGGTATAGTTTTTATAGAGTTAGGAGGAATATATACTTTAAGCAACGAAACACCAATTGAGGCATCAAATGCTCAAACTTTTCATAAAAGTTCATATCTACAACTAAGAGGGAAAGATGTAATTGTTGGAATAATTGATACTGGAATAGACTACTTAAACCAAGAATTTATGAGGAATGATGGAAAAACTAGAATATTAAATATATGGGATCAATCAATAGAAACAGGTAATCATCCTAAAGGGATGGTTTATGGAACTGAATATAGTCAAGATGAAATTAATGCAGCTATAGAATTAAAAAGGAATGGTGGAGATCCCTATACTATAGTTCCATCTAAAGATGATATTGGACATGGCACAGAAATGACTTGTATAATTGCTGGAAGTGGAAAGGATGCAAGTTTAACTGGTGTAGTTCCAGAAAGTGATATTGCGGTAGTTAGATTAGACAAAGCGTTTAAAAAGTATACAGATTATTTCTTTGCAAAGGGAGATGCTGTAAAGTATAGAAATATAGATATACTTTTAGCAATAAAATATTTATATAACTTATCATTTCAATATAATAAGCCAATTGTTATATATGTACCTGTAGGAAGTAATTTTGGAGCTCACGATGGAAGTAGTATTTTAGAAAGGTATATAGATGAAATTTCTAATAAAAGAGGAGTTGCTGTTGTAGCTTCTTCTGGAAATCAGGGAAATACTGATACTCATGCTGATGGAATTATAGCAGAAACAGGACTTAGTAAAACCATGGAATTAGAAGTTGGAGAAGATCAGCAGGGGCTTATAATGATTATTTTAGGTTATAAACCAGACAAGTTCAGACTTTCAATAATATCACCTTCTGGAGAGATTGTTCAAAATGCAAATCCATTACCTAGCTATGCGGGGAAAACGAAATTAGCTATTCAAAATGGATATAAGATAAGTTTTATATATGAAGGTACTATTATGGATATATTTTATGATTCTCCAGATGAACTTACTGGAGGAGACAGAATTATTATAAGAGCACAAAATTTAAAGCCAGGAATATGGAGATTTAAATTAACTGGTGAATATATAACTTTTGGTAAGTTTGATGCTTATATATTGCAAAAAGAATTATTAGCTAAAGGAACAAAGTTTATAACTTCTTCTCCATATACTACCTTAACAATTCCAGGAGCCGCAGAAAAAATGATAACTGTGGCCTCTTATGATCAGAATAATAATGCTATAGTTTCAGAATCTGGAAGAGGATTTCCAAGAAATCATTTAGTTCAACCCCTTATTGCAGCAGGTGGAGTAAATGCTTTAACTGTTAATAATAAAGGAGAGAAAGTTTACGTTAGTGGAGGAAGTGTAGCTGCTGCTGTAGTTAGTGGATGCTGTGCTATGCTTTTTCAATGGGGAATTGTTTATAATAATGACCCAACCTTATATGTGGCTAAGCTTCAAACATATTTAATAAGAGGAGTTAATACGAGGAAAGGGGATATATATCCAAATGAAGAATGGGGATATGGAACCATAAATATGATTAAGGTTTTTGATAGTTTAAGGGCAAATACGCTTTTTTAATAGAAAATAAATATTAGAGTAATTTTAATGTGTAGGTATCTATTAACAAAACAAGGTTAAATTTCATAAACTATAATGTATTAATTTATAATTAGGAGAAATTTTATGGCTTTAGGTGGATTAAAGGTTCAATGTTTTAGTGAAACAGAGAGATATATACCTATTGATAAAAGTAAAGTTACAATAACACCAACTTCAGAAGAAGGATTAGCTTTAGGAAACCCTACTGAATTGTATACTGATGCAACAGGAAGTACTGATACTATAGAGCTTGATGCACCTCCTTTAGAATATT
This sequence comes from Clostridium sp. LIBA-8553, assembly GCF_057782465.1. Lineage (NCBI taxonomy): Bacteria > Bacillati > Bacillota > Clostridia > Eubacteriales > Clostridiaceae > Clostridium > Clostridium sp. LIBA-8553. The sequence continues at coordinate 3,382,467 of NZ_CM173489.1, read as the reverse complement.
CAAGCGAACCTGGGAGAATACCATATAGTTTCGCAGAAGTTACTATTGAAAGAGAAGGTTTTTTACCTACTATGATAAAGGGTGTTCAAATCTTCCCTTCTAGGATTGCTTTACAACAAGCTCGATTGCGAGAAAGTAGAGGTAGTTATAGACAGGAGGTAACTATTAACATACAAGCTAATAGATTGGTTGGGAATTTTCCTCCTAAAATTCCAGAAGCAGATGAAAAAGAGTTACCATTTCCAAAGGGAACTGTAGTTTTGCCAGAACCAGTAGTTCCTGAATATATAGTAGTTCACAATGGAAGACCAGACGATAATTCAGCCGCTAACTATAGAGTTGATTATAGGGAGTATGTAAAAAATGTTGCCTGTTGTGAAATATTTTCAACTTGGTCTGAAAATACTATAAGAGCCAATGTATATGCTATAATATCATTTACTTTAAATAGAATATATACTGAATGGTATAGAGGAAAAGGTAAGAATTTTGATATAACTAGTTCAACAGCTTTTGATCATGCATTTAATTATGGAAGAAACTTTTATGACAACATAAGTAGAATTGTAGATGAAATATTTGCAACATACATTAGAAGGTTTAATGCTAAGCAACCATTATTAACTCAATATTGCGATGGTATAAAGGTTCAATGCCCAGGATGGATGACTCAGTGGGGAAGTAAGTATTTGGGAGATGACGGAAAAGTACCTTATGAAATTTTAACTTCTTTTTATGGTGATGATATAGAGTTAGTAACTGCTAAAAAGGTAACAGGAAGTCCAAAATCTTTTCCAGGCTTCACATTAAGTGTGGGTTCTTCAGGAGAACCTGTTAGAGTTATACAAGAACAGTTAAATGCTGTATCTAAGGCTTATCCTTTAATACCTAAGGTTGCTGTAGATGGAAATTATGGTGAAAAAACTAGAGATTCAGTTAAAACTTTTCAAAAAATATTTAACCTTCCACAAACAGGAACGGTTGATTATGCAACATGGTACAAGTTATCAGATGTATTTGTTGCAGTAACTAAAATAGCAGAGCTTAGATCAAGTGTAGAGAAAAAAATATTCTATCCTCCAACAATAATGGATAGAATAAGCAATGTTCCTAAAATAATTTATTAAAGATTAAAGCTGTACTAAGCATATTTTATTTTTTTAAAACTATGCTTTGTACAGCTTTTAGTTTAATAGATGTATTTTTATAATATTTAAGCTTACTTTTTAAATTTAAAGAAATAAAAGTAAATACATTGAACAATAAAGACTAAGCTTAAAACACCAAACATTGGGTACAATGTAGTTATTAGATTAGAGAAACCTATTAGTGAAATTGGGAGAGCAAGTATTAGTACTAAAAAAATAGAATGTTTATACTTTAATTTAAAGCTTTTACTAATAGTTTTGCTTATTGAATAAACATCTGAAACCTCTGTTGAGAACATTTCAGCTAATATTATCATTAAAAGCATTATTTGAATTGGCTTTCCAAATCTATCTGCAATATAAAGTAATGGAATCTCATACTGAAATATTTGAGGTTGGTTTACCATGAGCATTGAGTTTATAAAAATACATATAATAGTTAATAAAATAGAGCCTAAAGTTATTCCCAAAGTCATTATTTTTTTGTTTTTTATTTCATTACTTAAAGGAACGATTACACCGCAACAGCAAAGAATATTATATCCGCAATATAGAATTCCAGAAGTAAAAAATCCATTAGAGAGTTTGGGCTCAATAGTAGTTAGTGAATTTATAGTAATTGGATCATTAGCAAAGGAAACATAAAGAATCATAAGTGTAGTTGTTACAATAATCAAAGAGGGTACTATAATTGAATTTATTTCTACAAGACCATCAGTTCCTCTAAGAAGTATTACTGAAGCAATGATTGCCATTATTATTGAGCCTATAATTTTAGGAATCCCGAAATATTGATTTAATAAGGCACCACTACCTGCAAGGATTATGGATGCACTAGATATTAAGTAAAGAGTAGTTATTATTCCAGTCAATTTACCTAAAATATTAGGACTAACAGTATTTATAACTTCATTATAAGAATTTAGATTGTTTTTCATGCTTATTCTAGAAATTATGTTACAAAGTACAATATAAAATAAACCTGTCATTAAAATAGTAAAAAAACTTTTATAACCATAAACGGTAAAAAAGTTTGTTATTTCTTTACCAGAAGCAAGTCCAGCTCCTACTATAGTTCCAATGAAAACAAAAGCTACTTGAAAGACTTTTATAATATTTTTCATTAAATCACCTCCCCTAACTAAATATATAAAATGTAGAGAAGGTTTATTCTTAAATAAAAAGGAAAAGTTAGATTTATAATCATTATTCTATTAATACTTTTAAGCTATTTGGAAAACCTAAAATAGGACTTATTCTTAGAGTAGGAGTGATTATGAATGGTAAGAAAAGTTATTGCAACTTTAATTATGGGATTAATGTTTTTTTCAGTAGGATGTAATAAGGTAAATAGTACAATTAAGGAGAGTGAAGATTTAAGAAAAAGTGTAGAGAGTATATATTTTGATAATGAAATAGCAAAATCTATAGCTGAAAAATATATGGAAGCTCTTAAAAGTAAGGATTTAAACACTATAAAAAATTTATCTAATAAAGAAATTGATAAAAATATAATAATAGAACCAAGCGCGGAGCCTGAAATTACAGGAATAAAACAAGTTGGAGCAGCACAACTTGGAAACAAAGCTATGTTTAAGTTTAAAGTTACTAGGGCTAAAAGAGGGGAACCTATGGCAGAATTAGAAGAATATTATTTAGAGGTTGGAAAAACTCAAGAGGAGGAATATAAAGTCTCTAAGTTAAATGCCACTCAACTTTATAATGTTTCTGAGGAAAAGAATGAGTTAAAGATAAGGAAAGATGATGAAGTTGAAATTAGTACACTTATAGATATTAAGAGCATACCATATAAGGCTTATCCTAAGGTCAATGTTATAGACATTACTAAAGTGGATGTACCAAAAGAGGCTTTTTCAGCTGTAGAAATATCATTTTCTGGAGATAAGGTTGCTATATCAACCTATAAAGGAGAGGATTCATATATAGGAGTGATTGATGTTGATGATTCAAAAAAAACAGCTACAAAAGAAGGTGAGAGTGAAGGGGGCAAAGAAGATAAAGATAAGAGCAAACCACTAGGAAAAAATCTTACTACTCTAGATATATTAAATGGATGTAAGGTTTCTAGTTTAAATTTTTCAGATGATGATGGATATGTGGTTGCAAACTATGTAAAAGGTAATTCTACAAGATTTAAGGTTTATCAAAGTAGCGGAAATATTATAGCATTAGAGTTAGATGATATATTTGCTGAAGAGCACTATAATCTAATTTATGAAAAAATAAAAGATAATAATATTATTATGAATGTTACATCTACAGAAGATTCAGCACAAGCTGGAAATGAATTAACTGGAAGATATAAAATATCCTTAAAAGATTTTAAACTTCAAAAACTATAGTATAATAGAAGATAAGTTAATCATAAATATTAGAAATTTTATGATTAACTTTTTTTATTTTAAAGAAATTTGATTTTAATGAAAAGGTGATATAAATGGAAAAAATAAAAACTTGGGGAGATAAAAGATATAATACTTTAAATAGGTTTTTGAGAGAAAAATTTGGAGAAAAAGTATTTAAAATAAGTTTAGATGGTGGATTCACATGTCCTAACAGAGATGGAAAAGTTGCTAAGGGTGGATGTACATTTTGTAGTTCAAAGGGATCTGGAGATTATGCAGGGCAAAGGACTTTAAGCATTGGTACTCAGTTTGATAATGTTAAAGAGATGATGAATAAAAAGTGGAAAGAAGGAAAATATATAGCTTATTTTCAAGCATATACTAATACATATGCTCCTGTAGATGAACTAAAAAGAAAGTATGAAGAAGCCATAAACAAGGAAGGCGTTGTAGCATTAGCTATAGGAACAAGACCTGATTGCATAAACGAAGAAGTTCTAGATTTATTAGAAGAAATGAATAAGAAAGTTTACACTTGGGTTGAGTTAGGGCTTCAAACTATTCATGATGAAACAGCTAGAAGTTTTAATAGAGGCTATGATTTAGAAGTATTTAATAAGGCTATGGAAGGATTAAAAAGTAGAGGTATAGACACTGTTGTTCATTGTATATTTGGTCTTCCTGGAGAAACTAAAGAACAGATGCTAGAAACCGTGGATTATGTTGCGAGATGCGGAGCGCAAGGGATAAAGCTTCATTTACTTCATCTTATGGAAGGAACAAGAATGGTTAAGGATTATGAGGAGGGAAGATTAAAGTTTTTAACTCAAGAAGAATATATAGATTTAATATGCGAAGCTATAAGTAGAATTCCTCAAAATATGGTTATACATAGATTAACAGGAGATGCCCCAAGAAAGTTACTTATAGGTCCTATGTGGAGTTTAAAAAAGTGGGAAGTTTTAAATGCGATTGATAAAGCTCTTGAAGATAATGATATTTATCAGGGAAAGAACTTTGAAGAATAATTAATTAAAGTGGGGGAAAACTTATGAAAATTGATGTTATAATTTCAGCCGATTATATAGATAGTGAATCTCTTATAGGGAAAGTTGCTGTGGTTATAGACATGTTAAGAGCAACATCTGTAATCACTACAGCTCTTTCTAATGGAGCTAAGAGAGTTATTCCAGTAGTAAGCGTAGAGGAGGCCTTTAATAGGGCAGAAGAATTAAAAGCGCTAGGAGAAGAAGTATTACTTGGGGGAGAAAGAAAGGCATTAAAAATAGATGGATTTGATTTCTCTAATTCACCATTAGAGTATAAAAAAGATATTGTAGAAGGAAAAAATGTAATAATGTCTACTACAAATGGAACAAGAGCTTTAAATCTATGCAGTAAGGCAGATAAAGTTATTATAGCTTCTGTTTTAAATGGACAAGCAGTGGCTAAATATCTAGAAAATGAAGAAAAGGAAGTAGTATTTGTTAATTCTGGAACAAACGGTGAATTTTCAAGTGATGACTTTATATGTGCAGGTTATATCATAAGCGAATTATGTAAAAATAAAGCTCATGAGCTTACTGATATAGCTAAAACTGCTAAGTATGTTTATGAAAGTAGCAATGGAATAGAAAACTTTATAAAGGATGCTAAACACTATAATATTCTTAAAAATTTAGGATTAGAAGATGACTTAAAATATTGCTCTACAAAGGATTTAATAGATTTAGTTTTTGAATTTAAAAATGGTGAAATAAAGCCTGTAAAATCAGATATAAAGGTAACAGTATAATACTATTTTATGAATTTTTTTTAGAAAAAACGAATAAATTGCAGAAAGAGAATTTTATAAATAAAAACTACTTTAAATGCAATGTTTTTAAAACAAAAAGAAATATCTTGACAAAATATTCTAAAATATTGACCAATTTTCAAATATTAATATTTTTTATTTAAATTGTTAATAAATAGTTAAAAAGGATTGTTTGTTAATAAGTGTGCAGGAATATATTATGTTGATATAATTAGATATTTTATAAAGGGGATGTTTTGAATGAAAAAAAAATTATTAGTAGTTCTTATTTCTGCCATAATGGGACTACAGTTAGTTGGATGTGGAAGTTCTAATGATTCAGCAAAGTCAAATGCTTCAGAAAATAAGCCTGCAGCAACAGATAGTAATAAAAAAGTTGTTGATAATGATAGTTTAACTAATGATGTTGCCGAGGTTTATCTTGATGTTAAGGAAGAATATCTAGAAGTACTTCAAAACAAAGAGATGAGTGAGTGGAAAGAAGATAAGGCGGAAGCTTTAAAAGATTTAAATAATATTAAAGCTATGACTCCAAAGGATAATAATAATATAAATCAAGCAATAACTGATATAGAACAGTTAATAGATAAATATCAAAATGCTTTAGATGGAAGTGGAGCAGATCCAACAGGTATTCAAAATTTAGAGTCACAAATAAAGCAATTATTATTTGATAAATAGTTTAAAAAAAGGGAGATTTAAGAGAATCTCTCTTTTTTATTTTATGGAAAGATTGTTAAATTTTTAATTTATTGAAAACAATTTCACATGGTGTTAAAATAAATATTGTAAAAAACAACATAAATATATACGTATATATTCAACTTGTGTAAGAGTAGTTAGAGTTAAACACGAGAAAAATTTAGTTTTTTTTTGTTTAGCTCTTTTTTATTTTATGCTTTTTTAAAACTGAATAGATTAAATTACTAGGTGGTGAATAGTCATGGTAAATCAATTCTTGGCTGAGCTTGTTGGAACTGCGCTTTTGATATTATTAGGGGATGGAGTAGTTGCAAATGTAGTTCTTAAGAAAACGAAAGGAAATAATGCTGGACTTATTGTTATTGCTGTGGGATGGGCAATAGCAGTGGCGATTCCTGTATATATTTTTTCTAGAGTGAGTGGAGCTGTATTTAATCCTGCAGTCACTATTGCATTAGGTATAACTGGAGGGTTAACATGGTATCAGGTGGTATTATTTTGTATAGCACAATTTATAGGTGCTTTTATAGGTGCTGTCCTTGTTTATTTAACCTATTATACTCATTTTGAGTCTACTGATGATCAAGACGCAAAACTTGGTACATTCTGTACTATACCAGCTATTAGAAATTATAAGTGGAACTTTTTTGCTGAGTTTATAGGAACCTTCGTTTTAATGTTTGGAATTCTAGGACTTGGTGATGCAAAGATGGTAGATGGAATGATGCCTATAGCTGTTGGTCTATTAATTTTAGTTATAGGAGTATCTTTAGGAGGACCAACTGGATATGCGATTAATCCAGCTAGAGATTTTTCACCTAGACTTGCACATTTTCTGCTTCCTATTAAGAATAAAGGAGGCTCAGATTGGGCTTATGCTTGGATTCCAATTGTAGGGCCAATACTTGGGGCAATAGCAGGATCAATTGTATATACAAGTATATTTTAAGGAGATATTAATTTGAGACAATTTTAAGGAGGCTATTTATAATGATTAATTTTAAAAGAATACTTGAGGACAACCCTATTGTTGCAGCTGTAAAGGATATGGAGCAATTAGATAAGGCTCTAGAAGCTGATGTTGATGTAATTTTTGTTTTATTTGGTAATATTTTAGATATTATAGAAATTTCAAATAAAATATCAGAGAAAAATAAAATTGGGATATTACACATAGATTTAGTTGATGGACTTACAAATAGAGAAATTGTTTTGGAATATTTGAAAGAAAAAACTAAGTTTGATGGAATAATAAGTACAAAGGCTCAGACAGTAAAAAATGCAAAAAAATTAGGATTGATAGCTATTCAAAGGGTTTTCATTTTAGATAGTCTTTCTTTTCATAGCACTAAAAATCATTTAGTTGATGAATGTGATGCTGTGGAAATGTTGCCAGGGTTATTATTTAAAGTTATTAAAGAATTATCAAAAACAATAAATAAACCATTAATAGTTGGTGGTTTAATTTCAGATAAAGAGGATGTTATGGAAGCTTTAAAATCAGGAGCAACCTGTATATCAACAACAAAAGAGGCTATATGGAAGATATAAAATTAAGAGGTGATTGTTTATGGAAAAATATATAGTAGCATTAGATCAAGGAACAACAAGCTCTAGAGCAATAATTTTTGATAAAGATCAAGATATTATTGGAATAAGTCAAAAGGAATTCAATCAGATTTATCCTAAAGAAGGGTGGGTTGAGCATGATCCAATGGAAATATGGGCAACTCAATATAGCGTACTTCAAGAAGTTATGGCTAAGTGCAATATAACTCAAGAGAATATAGCTGCTCTTGGAATTACAAATCAGAGAGAAACTACAATAGTTTGGGATAAAAACACAGGAGTTCCAATATATAATGCAATTGTGTGGCAATGTAGAAGAACAGCAGATATTTGTGATGAATTAAAAGAAAGAGAAGGTCTTGTAGACTATATTAAAGAAAATACAGGGCTTGTACTTGATGCATATTTTTCAGGAACAAAAATAAAATGGATATTGGATAACGTTGAAGGAGCAAGGGAAAAAGCTGAGAAGGGTGATTTACTTTTCGGTACAGTAGATACTTGGCTTGTTTGGAAACTTACAAATGGTAAAGTTCATGTAACTGACTATACCAATGCATCTAGAACTATGATATTTAACATAAAGAATCTTGATTGGGATGAGAGAATGCTTAAGGAATTAGATATACCTAGAAGTATGTTGCCAGAAGTGAGAAATTCATCTGAAATTTATGGATATGCTAACCTTGGAGCAAAGGGTGGAATAAGGGTTCCTATTGCAGGAATAGCTGGGGATCAACAGGCTGCTTTATTTGGTCAAGCTGCTTTTAATAAAGGTGATGTAAAAAATACTTATGGAACAGGATGTTTCTTGTTAATGAATACAGGAGATGAGCTTGTTCAAAGCAAATCAGGACTTTTAACAACAATTGCTATTGGATTAAATGGAAAAGTTCAATATGCTTTAGAAGGTTCAGTCTTCGTTGGTGGAGCAGTTATTCAATGGCTTAGAGATGAATTAAGAATTATTAGTGACTCTAGTGATACAGAATATTTTGCAACAAAGGTAGAGGATAATGGAGGAGTATATGTTGTTCCTGCCTTCGTAGGATTAGGAGCACCTTATTGGGATATGTATGCTCGTGGAACAATTGTTGGATTAACACGCGGAACTAACAGAAATCATATAATAAGAGCAGCTCTTGAATCAATAGCATATCAAACAAGAGATGTGCTTGAAGCTATGATAAATGATGTTGGGTATGATATAAATTGTATAAAAGTAGATGGTGGAGCTAGCAGGAACTCATTCCTAATGCAATTCCAGGCTGATTTGGTTGGTAAGAAGGTTATTAAACCTATAATTACAGAAACAACAGCTTTAGGAGCTGCATACCTTGCAGGATTAGCTGTTGGTTATTGGAAGGATAAAGAGGAGATAGCTAAGTTCTGGTTTGCTAGTGAGGAGTTTGAACCAACTATTTCTGACGAAAAAAGAAACAAATATTATAAAAAATGGAGAAAGGCTATTGAAAGATCAAGAGATTGGGCTCTTGATGACTAAAAAATAGTGGAAATGTTTACAAAGTTGTGATATAATTAAAAATAAGTTAATAAGTAAATTTTTATTTTGTGTAGAAGAGAGAATAGAGCTAAACACAAAAAGGATATCCGTATGTCTTTTTTGAGTTTAGCTCTTTTTATTTTTATAAGAGGGAGCGATATTTAATGATTTATGATGTAGCAATTATAGGATCTGGAGTAATAGGTGGAGCAATATTTAGAGAATTAACAAGATATAATTTAAAGGTTGTAGAATTAGAAAAAGAAAATGACGTCGCTATGGGAGCATCTAAGGCAAATTCAGCAATTGTCCACTCTGGATATGATCCAGAACCAGGAACATTGATGGCAAAATATAATGTTGAGGGAAATAAGATGTTTGATAAGCTTTGTAAAGACTTATCAGTTCCTTTTAAGAGAAATGGATCATTAATTATAGGTTTTGATGAAGATGACCAAAAAGAATTAGAGGTTTTATATAATAGAGGAATTAAGAATGGAGTAGAAGGAGTAAGACTTTTAACATCAGAAGAAGTTTTAAAAATGGAACCAAACCTAAATAAAGATGTAAAGGGAGCTTTGTTCTGTCCAACAGGAGGTATTGTTGGTGCATATGAATTTACAATAGCTCTTTCAGAAAATGCTATCGATAATGGAGGAGAATTAAGACTAAACTCTAAAGTTGTTGGTATTGAAAAAGATGAAAATTTTAAAATAAAACTTGAAAATGGAGATGTAGTAGAAGCTAGATTTATAGTAAATGCGGCAGGAGTTTATGCTGATAAGATTCATAATATGGTTTGTAAAGAAGACTTTAAGATAACTCCTAGAAAAGGTGAATATTATGTTTTAGATAAGAGTCAAGGAAGTTTATTTGAAAAGACAATTTTCCAATGTCCAACCAAGCTTGGAAAAGGAGTTTTAGTTACTCCTACAGTTCATGGAAACTTATTAGTAGGACCAGATGCTATTGATACTGAGAATAAAGATTCAGTTTCAACAGAGTACGATGGATTAGCTAAGGTTAGAGACGTTTCTTTAAAAACAACTAGAGCAATTAACTTTAGAGAAAATATAAGAAACTTTGCAGGACTTCGTGCTATAGCAGATAAGCCTGATTTCATAATTGGTGAAGCTAAAGATGTAAAAGGATTCTTTGATGTAGCAGGAATAAAATCACCAGGTTTAAGTTCAGCACCGGCTATTGCAGTGGATGTAGTTAAAATGCTTGGTGAAAGTGGACTAGCTTTAGAGAAAAAAGATAATTTCAATGAAAGAAGAGAACAAGTACACTTTATAGAACTTTCTCCAGAAGAAAAGGCAAATTTAATTAAAAAAGATAGTAGATATGGAAGAATAATTTGTAGATGTGAAAATATAACTGAGGGAGAGATTGTTGATAGTATAAATAGAACTTTAGGAGCTAGAACTATTGATGGAGTTAAGAGAAGATGTCGTCCAGGTTGTGGAAGATGTCAAGGTGGCTTCTGTGGACCTAGAGTTCAAGAAATAATATCTCGTGAAACTGGAATGAATATAGAAGAAGTGCTTTTAGATAAAAATGGTTCATACATAATAAGTGGAAAAACAAAGTAGGAGGATTTTAGTTATGAAATATGATTTAGTAGTTGTAGGTGGCGGTCCAGCAGGATTAGCAGCAGCATTTGAGGCTTATGAAAATGGAATAGAAAAAATATTAATTATAGAAAGAGATAAAGAACTAGGTGGAATCTTAAATCAATGTATTCATAACGGATTTGGTCTTCATACATTTAAAGAAGAACTTACAGGACCTGAGTATGCTGGAAGATTTATTGATATGGTAAAAGGAACTAACATAGAAGTTATGTTAGATACAATGGTCTTAGAAATTGAAGGAAAAGTAATACATGCTATAAATACTGAAAAAGGATATTTAACAATAGAAGCCGAAGCTATAGTACTTGCTATGGGATGCCGTGAAAGAACAAGAGGAGCTATAAGTATTCCTGGAGATAGACCATCAGGAATATTTACTGCAGGAGCTGCTCAAAGATTTATTAACATGGAAGGATATATGGTAGGTAAAAAAGTAGTTATTTTAGGATCTGGTGATATTGGACTTATAATGGCTAGAAGAATGACTCTTGAAGGAGCTGAAGTTAAAGCTGTTGTTGAACTTATGCCTTATTCAAATGGATTAACTAGAAATATTGTTCAGTGTTTAGAGGATTATGATATCCCACTATATTTATCTCACACAGTTATAGATGTTAAAGGTGACGGAAGATTAGAAAAAGTAATAATAGCTAAGGTTGATGATAATAGACAACCTATAAAAGGAACTGAAATCGAATTTGATGTAGATACATTATTATTATCTGTTGGATTAATTCCTGAAAATGAACTTTCAAAAAATGCAGGAGTTGATTTAGATCTTAGAACTAATGGTCTTATAGTTTCAGAAAGTATGGAAACTAATCAAGATGGAATATTTGCTTGTGGTAATGTAGTTCATGTTCATGACTTAGTCGACTTTGTTACTGAGGAAGCAAAGAATGCAGGAAAAAATGCTGCTAAATATATTAAGGGTAAAAAGAGAAAAAATAACTTTGTTGAAATTAAAAATGGAGAAAATATAAGTTATACAGTTCCTCAAAAATTTGAAATTGAATCTTTAGATGGAAACTTAAATGTATTTATGAGAGTTAGAAATGTATTTAAGAATAAGCAAATAGTTGTTAGAGATGAGGACGATAATATAATTCAAAAATTTAAGAAACCTCATGTAGTTCCAGCAGAAATGGAGAGAATTACAATACTTAAAGATAAACTTAAGGATGCTAAAGGAACAATAACAATTTCATTAGAGGATGGTGAATAATAATGGTAAAAGAATTAATATGTATAGTATGTCCTAGAGGATGTCATTTAACAGTAGATACAGATTTAGAAAAAGTTACAGGAAACACATGTAAAAGAGGTGAAATTTACGGATTAAATGAGGTTAAGAATCCAACAAGAATAGTAACATCAACTGTTAAAATAGATGGTTGCGATAATATTGTTATACCAGTAAAAACAAAGGAGCCTATTCCAAAGGGCATGATATTTGATGTTATGAAAGAGATTAATAAGGCTTCTGTTAAACTTCCAATTAAAGTTGGAGATGTTATTATAGAGGATGTTTTAGGAACTGGTGTTAGTATAGTTTCAGCTAAAACAGTTTCATAGAAAATAGATATTTAATTTAGATTTTATTTTAAAATTTGATATAGAAAAGAAGAAAGGTATCTGAAATTCAGATACCTTTCTCTTTTAATACATCTAATATTATATGTACATTAATTAGGATAGAATAAACACTCCTAACTAGTAAGTAGCTTAAAATAGATGTTTAAATATTAAAGTGGTTATGACCATTTTAGTGAGTGTATGCCATTTTTGTAAAGCACCTCGTGGTAATAATATATTTAATATTTAGTTTATTACTTAGCTTTTAAATATAAATTTCAGAGTGTATGCTATTGTTGTAAAGCACCTCTTTTTTATAAGTAAAAGTTTAAGTTTTTAATCTTTTCTTGCTACACTATTATATTAACCAGTATTATTTTTAATATGCATTAAATTTTAAATTTTTTTAGAATACTTGGAATATAAAGAATTTTAAGTAGTATGATTCATCTGAATTCCAAAGTATTGGGTGATCTGCACTTTGAGTTCTAACTTCTATTTGTCTTAAAGTTCTTCTAGCATCATGAGCAGCTTCGGCAACAGTTTTCTTTAATTGCTCCTCATCCATATAATGAGAACAAGAGCATGTTGCAAAGTAACCGCCTTCTTTAACCATTTTTATTCCTCTAAGGTTTATTTCTTTATATCCTCTAATAGCTTGCTTAACAGTGTTTCTTGATTTTGTGAAAGCTGGTGGGTCTAAAATAACAACATCAAATTGTTTTCCTTCTCTTGACCAATCTCCTAAAACATCAAAAGCATTATGCTTTTCAAATTTAACAACATCTTGAAGATTATTAAGTTCAGCATTTCTTGTAGCACAGTCAACAGCATGCTGAGATACATCTATTCCTAGAACTGATTTAGCACCTGCTATACCAGCATTTAAAGCAAATGAACCTGTATGAGTGAAGCAATCTAAAACATCCATACCCTTACATATTCTATGCATTGCAGCTCTATTTTCTTTTTGATCTAAGAAGAAACCAGTTTTTTGGCCATTTTCTAAATCAACTATGTATTTAACACCATTTTCAACTATTTCTATATCAGTATTAAATGGCTCAGTTAAGAAGCCTTTTCTTTGCTCTAAACCTTCTATTTCTCTAGTTTTTATGTCACTTCTTTCATAAACACCTTTAGCGCCATATTCCTCAACTAGGATTTTAACAATTAGGTCTCTATATTTATCCATTCCAAGAGTTGATATTTGAATTACATAATAATCTTCAAATTTATCTACTGTTAGACCAGGAAGGAAGTCAGCTTCTCCAAAGATAAATCTGCATGAAGATGTATCTATAACTCTCTTTCTATATTCCCAAGCAGTTTTAAATCTTCTCTTGAAGAAATTTTCATCTATCTCTTCATCTATGTCCTTAGTCATTATTCTTATAGTTATTTTACTTCTATCGTTTATGTAACCTTTTCCTAGAAAATAACCTTTGTGATTATAAACTTCAACTATATCTCCGTTTTCGTAGTCTCCGTCATATTCATTTATTTCATCAATGTAAATCCAAGGTCTACCTTGTTCAGCTTTTTTATTTTTCCCTTTGTGTAAATAAAACTTACTCGCCATTTAAATAGCTCCTTCCAAAATAATTCTTATAAGATTATAACACATAATAGGTTTTTCAATAGGTTTAAAATATATTTAGAGAAAAATAAATCAATACTTTTAGAATAAAGATTGAGTTGTGAATATATATTTTTAATAAGAGTAATTTTAAGGATTGAATAAAATTGATAAAAACTATCATTATTCCAACACCTAAAAGACTAAAGAAATACATAAGAGCGTCTGATTTTAAAAAGAAAGCAAAATCTTTTGTAACTCCAGAGAGGACTATAATATATGGGACTATAGGAACTGGTATAACAATAATATCTTTAAGTGATGTGCCAGCTAAACCTTTTGTCATAGGAAGTTTAATATATCATGGCATTGCCTATGAAATTTTAGAAAAATGGTATGATGAATATGGTAATGATGAAGAAGTTAGAAAGATGATGATGAGTAATAAAGATTATTGGAATAATTTTTATATGAGATTTTAGGTTTTATCTTTACTTCAACAAGAAAAAGTAGAATTTATTTAAAAAAATATATATAATTATTGTAGACTTTATAGCTAGGGGTGCCATTTGGCTGAGAGATAACATTTTGTTATTAACCCTTAAACCTGATCTGGGTAATACCAGCGTAGGAAAGCCTGTAGAAAGTTTTATAATAGTATTTTTTATATTTAGAGTATTATAACTTTTTATAAATTAAGCTGTATCCTACAAGGATGCAGCTTTTTGTTTTTTATTTAAAATATTAAAGATTATATGCTTTTATAGAACTTTTAGGTAATCCTTATTTGAGCTATTAAGTTTAATCATAAGATTGAAGGAGATGTCAAATATGAGATTTACGGAAAAATTATTAAAAGAGGCAATGCCTATATGGGACAAGTATTTAGAGCACCCATTTATAAAAGAAATTGGGGAAGGTACTCTTAATAAAAACAAGTTCAAAGAGTATTTAGTCCAAGACTATCTTTACTTAAAGGAGTATGCTAAGGTCTTTTGTGTTGGTGTAGTTAAGGCTAGAACTATGGAAGATATGAGATTTTTCTATAGTTCTACAAAAGGAACAATGGAGGATGAAACAGCAGTACATATAGAATACTTAAAAGATTTTGGAATATCAGAAATAGAGGCTGAAAAAAGAGAATATAAAGGCACCACTATAAGTTATACAAGCTATATGAAAGGAATAGCTCTAACAGGTGAGTTAGATGAAATAGCCATAGTAACATTACCATGTACTTGGAGCTATAGCTACATAGGGAAACATATAGCTAAGAAATATGTTAATAAACTAGAAGGAAACTTTTTTAAACCTTGGATTGATGAATATGCTTCAGATGGATTCACTGAGTTTACTGATAAATGGATAGAATATGTAGATAAAATTTGTTCAAATTTATCCGAAGAAAAGGAAAAGAGACTGATAGATATATTTAAAAGAGCAAGTTTATATGAACTTGATTTTTGGAATATGGCATATGAAGAAGGTGAATAATAATATTAGAAAATTAATAAAAAATAATTAAAATTAATAGAGGGTTGTATCAAATTTAAAATAATAAAAATTATAAATTCTTAGTGGAATTCAGTAATTCTCAGAATAGGTTTATAAGTTTTTATTTTAAGTTATTTTTGATACAATCCTTATTTTATTTTTGGAAGAAGTTTAACTTTATATTATAATGAAAATAAGATTTGTTTTGAAAAGGATGGATAACTGATGAATTTAATAACTCTTGAAAATATAAGTAAGAGCTATTCAGAGAAAATTTTAGCTAATAATATATCTTTAGGAATAAATGAAGGTGAGAAGATTGGACTTATAGGAGTTAACGGAACAGGAAAATCTTCTTTCTTAAAAATAGTTGCAGGAGTTGAAGAACCGGATGAAGGAACAGTAACAAAAGGTAATAGAGTAAGAATAGAATATCTTGCTCAAACACCAGACTATGATGATAATGCTACTGTTTTAGAGCAAGTTTTCAAAGGAAACTCTGATGAAATGAGAATTCTAAGAGAGTATGAAGAGTTACTTGAGAAAATGAATAAGGGCGAAGTTAAAGATAGTGATTCTGAAAGATTAATAAAGCTTCAAGGAAAAATAGATGCTTTAAATCTTTGGGATATGGAAAGTGAAGCAAAGAATGTTTTAACTAAGCTTGGAATAACTAATTTTGAAGAAAAAGTAGGAAATCTTTCTGGAGGACAAAAGAAGAGAATAATGCTAGCAGCTGCCTTAATAACTCCTTGTGAATTATTAATACTAGATGAGCCTACTAACCATTTAGATAATGAAACTATAAGTTGGTTAGAAGATTACTTAAATGCTAGGAAAGGTGCTCTTTTAATGATTACTCATGATAGATACTTCCTAGATAGAGTAACTAATAGAATATTAGAATTAGATAGAGGTAGATTATTTAGCTATGATGGAAACTATTCTGTTTTCCTAGAAAAGAAGATGGAGAGAATAGCTATAGAAAAAGCAAGTGAGGAAAAAAGACAAAACCTTATGAGAAAGGAACTAGCTTGGGTAAGAAGAGGTGCAAAGGCTAGAACTACTAAACAAAAAGCTAGACTTCAAAGATTTGATGAATTAGTAAATCAAGAAGGCTTTATTGAAAATGAGAATATAGAAATCTCTGTTATGGGAACAAGATTAGGAAAGAAGATAATAGAGATAGAGCACCTAAATAAAAGTTTTGGTAATAAAAAGATAGTTGATGATTTTAACTACATAGTGCTAAGAAGTGATAGAATTGGTATTGTAGGACCTAATGGAATTGGAAAATCAACGCTTATGGGAATGATTGAAGGAAAGATAGCACCAGATAGTGGAGAAATAATAAAAGGTGAAACAGTAAAAATAGCTTGTTTCTCACAAGAGGATACACATATGCATCCGGAAATGAGAGCTATAGATTACATAAAAGAGGCAGGAGAGTATTTACAAACTGCTACAGGTGAAAGAATAACAGCATCACAAATGTGTGAAAAATTCTTATTTGATGGGACACTTCAATGGACAATGATAGGTATGTTATCTGGTGGCGAAAGAAGAAGACTTCATCTTTTAAGAGTTTTAATGGAAGCTCCTAATGTTCTTCTTCTAGATGAGCCTACAAATGATTTAGATATTGAGACTCTAAATAGACTAGAGGATTATTTAGATGATTTTGGTGGAGTTGTTATTACTGTATCTCATGATAGATATTTCTTAGATAGAATTTGTAACAAGATATTCTCTTATGAAGGAGACGGAAAAATAGATATTTATACTGGAAACTATGGGGATTATCTTCTAAGCAAAGAGGCAGAAGCTGTTGAAAGCAAAGAAAAAGAAGTAGCTGTGGATAAAAATAAAAAAGAGTCACCTGTGGATAAAAATAAAAACAAAGGTAAGGTGCTAAAATTCTCATTTAAGGAGCAAAGAGAATTTGAAACTATAGATGAAGATATAATGACTCTTGAAGAAAAAATAGAGGACTTAGATACTCTAATGACAAAACATGCATCAGAGTATGGTAGACTTCAAGAACTAATGGAAGAAAAGGCAAAGGTTGAAGAGGCGTTAGCTTTTAAGTATGAGAGATGGGAATATCTTAATGAGTTAGCTGCACAAATAGAGGAAAACAAAAAGAATAAATAGTTCATTATTTAGGTAAATAAATTAAATTTATATAAATTTGTAGAATTTCTAAAGATTCGATTATATACTAAACTAAAGTGAGAATATACTTAATACTAATATATTGAGTTTGAGGAACAAGAGTTGGTAAAAAGGGGAGCGCTTATGCAAAAGTATTGTAAAAATTCAAATAATATAAATGTTTTATTAGATCATGAAAGTGGAAGAGGATTTAAAGTTACTTTTCCTATTAATGAAGAGGGCGAAAGTAATATATTAGTTATTACTAGAGCACCTAAATCACATAACATTGAAGATTTAAAAAAAGAATTAAATAGAGCTATAAAATATTTAATTAACAATGAGGATGAACTTGGAATAATAAAAGAAGTTAACTTTGTATTCCTATTTCCTGTTATTGAGTATAGCAAAGATGTTCTAGAAGAAGTTTATAATACCAAAGGCGAGCTATTCCTATGCGGAAATGATGGATTTATTGAGAATGGAGAGTACTTAAAAAATGACTTAATTATATTTGAAAGTTTAATAAATAGTACGCATATAATATTTGCTTGGGGAGAGCCAACGTCTAAAGATATTAGAAAAGTATATGAAAGTAGATTACATTATCTTTTAAAAGGATTTAAGGTGGTTAAAAATAACTGCTTTGATTTAAAGAAATTTTATTTTGTAGGAACACTTACAAATCAAGGATATCCTAGACATTACAGTAGTTGGTCAAAGAATTTACCATTAAATGAATTTGAAATTTAAATTAAAAAAGTACGAGCAGTAAAGTATTGCTTGTACTTTTATTGTTTAATGAAAACCACTCGCTATGCGAGTGTGTTCAGAAGAGGTTTAGCGATGTAAGAAAAAACCTCCTTTTGTTAAAATGAAAATAGGTTCGCAGCCAATTTTCGTAACAAAAGGAGGTTTTTAAATGGATACAAACAGTTTAGCACATACAAAATGGAATTGTAAATATCATATAGTTTTTGCACCGAAATACAGAAGGAAAGAAATATATGGAGAGAAAAAACAAGAAATAGGTAAGATATTAAGGCAGCTTTGCGAATGGAAAGGAGTTAGGATAGTCGAAGCGCACGCTTGCGTAGACCACATACACATGCTTGTCGAAATACCACCTAAAATGAGTGTTTCAAGTTTTGTTGGGTTTCTAAAAGGTAAAAGTAGTCTTATGATTTTTGAGAAATTTGCAAATTTAAAATATAAATATGGAAATAGACATTTCTGGTGTAGGGGATTTTACGTTGATACTGTCGGGAAAAATAAGAAGGCAATTGAAGACTATATAAGAAATCAAGAACAAGAAGATATGATAGCAGATCAAATAAGTTTAAAAGAATATATGGACCCTTTTAAGGGTAGCAAGTAAAGAAGTATGCGGCTGGCGGACTAATTTAAGCGTCTTAAGACGCAACGCTATGCCCTTATAGGGCTAAGGAAATACCACCAGCTAAGCTGGTGGATTTTTATTTTATTAAAAATAAATATATTTTAAAATAAAAAAGAGTACCAAATGGTACTCTTTTAGGGAGATACAAAATTAAAACAGTAAATAAGTTTTGCTTAAAAGAATTATTGGTTGTCTTCAATTAATTCTTCAATTTTGTCTCTACATCTACAACCTCTACAAGAACCTTTTGTTGCACCAGTTTTTTCAGCTACTGCTTCAACTGTGTGTGCACCATTTTTGATAGCTTCTTTTATCTTTGCTCTTGAGATTGCTCTGCAGATACAAACTTTAGTCATTTTATCAATTACTTGTTGATTTAAATTATTGTTATCAGTCATACTATTTTTCCTCCTAATACATCAAAGTAAAACAGCACGATTAACAAAAGGGAATGGAATGTATTTGATGATTTAATTATAAGTTAGTTGATAAGAAAAGTCAACATTAAATAATAAAAATTATTAATTAATTTTTGTTATTTAACATATAAGTTAATGCTTATGACTATTAGGTTGTACAAAAATAGATTTTTTATTAAAAAATGAATTAAATAAATAATTAAAGCTTTCAAATATATGGATTTGTTTCGTTGACTTTTTAAAAGTGCTATTATATAATTTTTTTAAAGACTGTGAACAGGGCAAGTACTTATATAAAACCTTATACAGAGAGTAGTTGGTTGGTGCGAAACTATAGGAATATTTAAGGAAAATCACCTGGGAGTTGGAGACTGAAAGGAAGAAATTCTTATTAAGTTATCCCGTGTATCTACGTTACAGGATGCGAGCATGATAAGTGCTTTTAATTACCTATCATAAACATTAAAATTTTTAATATTTATAATTGAATTATATAGATAGGTTTGAACTTTAGGTGGTATAGCGAATATAACTTCGTCCTTTTAGGATGGAGTTTTTTTATTTTTCACTAAGTTTTGTCTAGATAAGCAATTATAAGTAAATAATTAAAATATTAAATAAGAGAAGGAAAGGAGTTTCAATATGTACAAAAAAGTTGAATTACCTAAGGGTTTTGTAGGCGTAGAAAAAGAAGTTGCAAACCTTTGGAAAGAAAAAGATGTAATACAAAAAAACTTCGATATGAACCAAGATGGTGAATATTTCACATTCTATGATGGTCCTCCAACAGCTAATGGTAAGCCACACGTAGGACACGTTTTAACAAGAGTTATGAAAGATATAATCCCAAGATACAAAGTTATGAAGGGTTATAAAGTTATAAGAAAGGCTGGTTGGGATACTCATGGACTTCCAGTTGAGCTTGAAATAGAGAAGAAGTTAGGAATATCAGGTAAACCTCAAATAGAGGATTACGGTGTTGAAAAATTCGTAACTGAATGTAAGGATAGTGTTTTCACATATGTTAGCATGTGGGAAAAGATGACTGAGCAAATAGGTTATTGGGTAGATATGGAGCATCCATATGTTACTTATCATAATCCATACATAGAATCAGTATGGTGGGCTTTAAAGCAAATGTGGGATAAAAAACTTTTATACAAAGGTTATAAAACAATGCCTTACTGCCCAAGATGTGGAACAAGTTTATCATCACATGAAGTTTCACAAGGATACAAGGATGTTAAGGACTTAACTGCTGTAGCTAAGTTTAAAGTTAAAGGAGAAGACAATAAATACTTCTTAGCTTGGACAACAACTCCTTGGACTTTACCTTCAAACGTTGCTTTATGTGTAAATAAAGCTTATGACTATGTAGAAGCGAAACAAGCTGAAGGAGATGAAATCTTCATCTTAGCTAAAGATTTAGCACCTAAGGTTTTAGGAGAAGGCTTTGAAATAGTTAGAGAATTTAAAGGTGAAGAACTACTAGGAATGGAATATGAGCAATTATTACCATTCGTAACTCCAACTGAAGGAAAAGCTTTCGTAGTTGTTCATGGTGACTACGTAACTTTATCAGATGGTACTGGTATAGTTCATATAGCTCCTGCTTATGGTGAGGACGATAACCTAATAGGAAAGCAAAATGGATTAGCATTCTTAAACTTAGTTGACTTAAGTGGTAACTTTGTAGAAGAAGTAACTCCATGGGCTGGAAAATTCGTTAAGAAATGTGACCAACAAATAGTTGATTACTTAAAAGAACAAAATAAATTATTTAAAGCTGAAAGACATACTCACTCATATCCACATTGTTGGAGATGTGACACACCACTTCTTTACTATCCAAAAGAAAGCTGGTTTGTTGCAATGACAACTTTAAGAGACAAACTTTTAGCTAACAACGAAAAAATAAATTGGTACCCAGATAATATTAAGAACGGTAGATTTGGTAAGTTCTTAGAGAATGTTATAGACTGGGGTATCTCAAGAGATAGATACTGGGGAACTCCACTTCCAATATGGGAATGTGAATGCGGACATAGAGAGTGTATAGGAAGTATTGAAGAATTAAAAACTAAAGGAATAAATGTTCCAGAAGATATAGAACTTCATAAACCATACATTGATAAAGTTCATTTAAACTGTCCTCATTGTAATAAAGAGATGAAGAGAACAGCTGAAGTTATAGACTGTTGGTTTGATTCAGGATCAATGCCATTTGCTCAACATCACTATCCATTTGAGAACAAAGAATTATTTGAAGCTAACTACCCAGCTCAATTTATATCAGAAGCTGTTGACCAAACAAGAGGATGGTTCTATACATTATTAGCAATATCAACTGCTATATTTGATAGAAATCCATTTGAGAACTGTATAGTTTTAGGTCACGTTCTTGATAAGAAGGGCTTAAAGATGTCAAAATCTAAGGGTAACGTAGTTGATCCATTTGAAGTACTTGATTCACAAGGTGCTGATGCTACAAGATGGCATTTCTACACTGCAAGTGCTCCATGGTTACCAACTA
The DNA here is from genome assembly GCF_057782465.1 of Clostridium sp. LIBA-8553. Classification (NCBI taxonomy): domain Bacteria; kingdom Bacillati; phylum Bacillota; class Clostridia; order Eubacteriales; family Clostridiaceae; genus Clostridium; species Clostridium sp. LIBA-8553. The sequence goes on along the minus strand of NZ_CM173489.1, from coordinate 3,360,572 downwards.
GATTCTCAATAGAAGATGTTGCTGAAACTCAAAGAAAGTTCTTAAGTACATTATGGAATGTTTACTCATTCTACGTTCTATATGCAGAGTTAGATAAATTCAATCCATTAGAGTACAAAGATTTTGTATCAGATAACGTAATGGATAAGTGGATAATGTCAAAACTTAATACTTTAGTTAAAAATGTAGATAATCACTTAGATAACTATAGAATAACTCAAGCTGCTTTAGAAATAGAAGATTTCACAGATGAATTATCAAACTGGTATGTAAGAAGAAACAGAGCTAGATACTGGTCAGAAGAATTAACTGATGACAAGATCGGTGCATACACTACTTTATACAGAGTTTTAGTAACTTTATGTAAAGTTGCTGCTCCATTTGTACCATTCATAACTGAAGAAATCTATCAAAACTTAGTAGTTAACTTAGATGAAAATGCTTTAGAAAGTATTCATTTAGGAGCATGGCCAGAAGTTGATGAAAATGCTATAGATGAGAAGTTAGAAGAAAAAATGGATTTAGCTTATAAAATAGTTAAGCTTGGAAGAAGTGCAAGAAATGCTGCAAACATCAAGAACAGACAGCCACTTTCAAAAATGCTTCTTTCAACTACAGAGCTTCCTGAGTATTATGGAGACATAATCAAAGATGAGTTAAACATTAAGGAAGTAGAATTAGGTGCTGATCTTTCTAAGTATGTTAACTTCGAAATCAAGCCTAACCTACCTGTTTTAGGAAGAGCTTATGGTAAGTTAATACCAGCTATAAGAAAAGAAATAGCTTCAAGAAACCAAATGGAATTAGCTCAAAAAATCCAAAATGGTGGAACAGAAGTTATCAATATAGATGGAAATGAAATAGAGTTAAATGCAGAAAGCTTACTTGTAACAATGCAAGGATTAGAAGGATTCGCATTTGCTGGAGAAGGCTCAGTAGGAGTTGTATTAGATACAACTATAACTGATGAGTTAAGAGAAGAAGGTCATGTAAGAGAAATCATATCAAAAATCCAAAACATGAGAAAAGAAAGTGGATTTGAGGTTGCTGATAAGATAACTCTTTATGTAGCTGATAATGATATGCTTTTAGATGTAATCAAGAAGTTTGAAGATGTTATAAAGAAAGAAACTTTAACTGAAGAAGTTGTTTATAATGGAGAAGCTGATTACTCAGAAGCTAAGATAAATGGTGAAATCTTAAAAATGGCTGTTGCTAAAAGAGCATAGAAAATAAAAAAAGAGAGCAATTATGCTCTCTTTTTTTATTTAGCCATTTTGAAGGATTAGATAGAAACCAATCTTTACCTAAAACATAGACTTTTATTTTAACTATTTAGTCCAAAGTTCCTCAGGACCTTCATTAACTAGTTTTGAAAATCCGCCCATCATATTATAAAGTTCTGAAAATCCATTATCCTCTAAAATTTCACAGGCTTGCATACTTCTAGAACCTCTTCTACAGTAAACAAGTATTGGTGAATCTTCATATCCATCAAGTTCGTCTAAAGAAAATAATAATCTACCTAAAGGAATAAGCTTTGCATTTTTTATGTACCCATCTTCTTTATATTCTTCCTCAGTTCTTACATCTAAAATTAATAATTCCTTATTTTCATTTATTAACTTTATTGACTCTTTTATATCTATATCTTTATACATTAAAGTTTCCTCCTATAATTATACCTTAGTAATTATAAATTTTTAAAAGTATGGTTAATATATCAATAGTAATATATTTGATTATACAACATAATTTAATGATTGTAGAAAATTTATATGATACAATAATTTTTACATTGAATTAATAATTGAATTTTATTACAATTATTAATAAGAAAACGTTTTTGAGTTTAAAAAGTTAAGAGGAATTTAAGTAAATTACACAAATATACACAAATTCCTTGTATAAATGTAAAGTTATCATTATAATATTGAAGTACTAAGATAATAGATAGGTAATAAGTTAGAGTATAGGAGTTGAGTTAGATGGCTGCTTCAATTAAAGACGTTGCTAGAGAAGCCGGAGTATCAATAGCAACAGTTTCAAGAGTATTAAATGACATAGACGTTGTAAACGAAGAAACTAAGAAAAAAGTTTTAGAAGCTATAAAAAAATTAGGATATAGACCTAATATAGTTGCAAGAAGTTTAAAAACACATAGAACAAGAACTGTAGGTATATTAGTACCTGATATATCAAACCAAATATATCCTGAGATAGTTAGAGGGGCTGAGGATGTAGCTAACATATATAAATATAATGTTATGTTATGTAATTCAGACTTAGATTTAGAAAAAGAAAAGGAATACTTAAGAGTTCTTAAGGAAAAAATGGTTGATGGTGTTCTTTACATGAGTTCATCATTAGGAGAAGAAACTTTAAATTTAATAAATGAATTAGATTTAAAAACAGTTTTAGTTGAGAACGATGAACAAAATGGTAAATTCCCAAGTGTAACTATAGACAATGAAAAGGCTACATATGAAGCTACTAAGCATTTAATTGATAAAGACATGAAAAATATAGCTTTCATAGGTGTTGAAGGCGATTTAAACAATGCTTGGGGTAAAAGATTCAAAGGATATAAGGCTGCAATAGAGGAAGCTGGAATAGAATTCAAAGAGGAATTAACTTACTTTAAAAACTTAAAAGTTAAGACTGGATATGATGCTATTGTAGCAATGCTTGAAAATGGTCAAAAAATAGAAGGAGTAATTTGTGCTTCTGATGAAATAGCTATGGGTGCTATAAATGCTTTAAGAGATAAAGGAATAAAAGTTCCTGAAGAAGTTAGTGTTATAGGATTTAATGACATAGATTTAGCACATGTATTTTATCCAAAATTAACTACTGTATCACAACCTATGTATGACATGGGATCAATAGCTATGAGAATGTTAATAAAAATAATAAACAACAAGCCTTTAGATCAAGATCATTTTGTATTAGATCATCATTTAATAGAGAGAGATAGTTGTAAGTAATAAATGCATAAAAAATGCATAATCATTAGGTAACATAAGATTAAGTTATGTTACCTTTTTTTATGTGAAAATTTAATTGGGTATTGGGAGGAATTTATATGAGAAATAAAAGGAGCTTGATAATATTATTTTTAATAGTTTTCTCGTTAGTAGGAATATATTTTGGAAAAAACTATATTGAAAAAAAGAAACAAACAAATGATTTGGGAATCAATGTAATTAGCAACTTGGAAAATGCAAAAAGTGGAGTGCCAACTATAATAATGTTTAAAACAGATACTTGTCCATATTGTGTTGAAATGCAAAAAGAATTAAGTACTGTTTCAAAAGAAAGAGAAGGAAAATTTAATATTTATTATGCTAGATTAGAGGAAGATAAGAATATTGATTTAGCATATAAATATGGAGCTAATGTAGTTCCAACTACAGTGTTTTTGGATAAAGATGGAAAAGAATTCTATACTCATCAAGGGCTTATGAGAGCTGATAGTATAGAAACCATTCTAAATTCTTTGGGGGTTAAATAGAATTATGGAGTTTTTATCATATTTTAATAGTGTGGTTTCAGATAATATTTTTTTAGCCTTAATACTATCACTCTTTGCAGGTATTGTGGCTTCCTTTAGTCCATGTACTCTTTCTTCTATTCCACTTCTAATAGGGTATGTTCAAGGTAGTGGAGTAAAAGATAATAAGAAAGCATTTAAGTATTCTATAATATTTTCAATTGGCTTAGGATTAACTTTCACGGTAATAGGAGTAATTACAGCTGTAATAGGAAAAGTCTTTTTAGGAGCAGGAAAGTTATGGTATATAGTATTAGCCTTTATTATGATAGCAGCTGGCTTACAAGTTCTTGATGTAATAAATTTATTTGGGGATAAAAAAGATTCTTGTAAAATACCTAAAAAAAGAGAGGGAATTTTAGAGGTATTTTTCTTAGGAATATTAAGTGGAGTATTGGCCTCACCTTGTGCAACACCTATAATGGCTGCAATAATAGCTTTTATAGCAGCTAGTGGTAATTTAGGTTTAGGAATACTAATGCTTCTTATGTATTCATTAGGACATAGTGTTTTAATAATACTTGCAGGAACATCATTTGGTTTTGTTGAAAAAATAGCTTATTCAGAAAAGGGACAAAAAACAGGAAAGATATTAAAAAATATTTTAGGTGTAATAATAATATTGGTAGGTTTTTATTTGTTCTATTTAGGCATATAATAAATATGTAAATCAAATATATAGATAAGTAGCGGTTTAAAGTTAAAAGGCTATATAAAAATCTAGTTTATAAATCTATAAATATTTAGAATTTGTAGATTAAAATAGTTAGATTTCATATATAGCTTTTTTTATTTAAAAAATTTTACTGACGAAAAATTTTAAATTAATGTATAATAGATTAGTTAGTATATATTTAAGAAATATGGATTAAAGGAGGAGAGGCTTATGAAAGATCAAAAATTACTAGGGGAAGAATCAGAAATTAAGCTTTTAATTAAGTATTCAGTGCCAGCTATCATAGGTATGCTTGTAAATGCACTTTATAATATTGTTGATAGAATGTTTATTGGACATATACCTGGTGTTGGTTCTATGGCTATTACTGGTGTTGGAGTAACAATGCCAATTATGTCTATATTACTTGGTTTTGGAATGCTTGTAGGGATAGGTGCTACTGCAAACATATCTATAAAATTTGGACAAAATAATAGAAAAGATGCAGAAAAGATTTTAGGTAATTCTGTAGTCTTAATAACTATAATATCTTTAGTTTTAACTGTTATAGGAATTGGTTTTGCAAATAATATTTTACATTTATTTGGAGCTAGTGATGCTACGATGTTATATGCAAAAGAATATATAAATATAATACTTTTAGGAACTATATTTAATTTAATGTCATTCTCTTTAAGTAGTACAATGAGAGCTGATGGTAATCCAAAGATGTCAGCAGCTATAATGGTGCTTGGATGTGTTATAAATGTAATTTTAGATGCAGTATTTATATTTGTATTTAATTTAGGAATAAAAGGAGCTGCATTGGCAACTGTAATATCTCAAATAGTTAGCACATTAATAGCGCTTTATTATTACACATTAGGAGGATCAAATTTAAAATTAAAATTTGAGACGCTTAAATTAGATTGGAGATTAGTAAAAATAATTTTAGCTATTGGAATAGCTCCATTTTCAATGCAAATTGCTGCAAGTGCAGTACAAGTAATAGCTAATAATGCTTTAAAAACATATGGTGGAGATTTAGCAATCGGAGCGATGGCAGCAATATCATCAATATCAATGATATTCTTAATGCCTATATTCGGTATTAATCAGGGATCACAGCCTATTATTGGATATAACTATGGGGCTAAAAAGTATGAGAGAGCTCAGAAAACAGTTAAGTTAGCAATGATTGCAGCCACAGTAATACTTGTTATTGGAGGAATATTCATTCAAGCATTACCATCTGTTGCAATAAGTATGTTTAACGCTGATCCTAAGCTTTTAGAAATAGGGGTTCCAGGTTTAAGAATATATTTATTCATGATGCCTATAATAGGAATATCTATAATTGGATCTAACTACTTCCAATCAATAGGTAAAGCGAAGTTAGCTACATTCTTAAGTTTATTAAGACAAGTTATACTTTTAATTCCTTTAACTTTAATATTACCTAAGGTTGCAGGATTAGGATTAATAGGAGTTTGGTTAGCTGGTCCAGTGTCAGATTTCTTATCAACAATAATAACTGGAATATTCATAGTTAAAGAATTTAAAAAAGAATATATTATAGAAGATGAAGAAAAAGCGATTTAAAAAAAGCTGAGTTTAGAATTTCTAAACTCAGCTTTTCTATTTATATAATACCTTCATCTTTTAATAAATCTTCTAGTTTTTTTACTTTTTCTGTTAGGGTAACGAATTTTTGCTTTATATCATCTTTTGATAAGTTAGTTGAATCTAATTGGATTTCTAACTCTTCAACAGTCTTTAAAACTTCATCTATATCTTGTTGAGCTAATTCTAAATTTTTTTCGTTCATATAAAAATTCTCCTTTGAAGTAAATTCGTTCTTTGTAGTTTTATGGTAACACTACTATTCTAACTATGCAAGGCATATATTATACAGAAATTACTTATGATTCAGGAGGAGAAATGATTAATTATATATGGTTTGCAATTATAGCCTCAGGTTTGATTTTTAGCATAATGACAGGCCAGGGAGAGTTGATTACAAAAGGCTTAACGGAGTCTTCAGATGGGGCAGTGAAGTTTATAATTTCTTTAGTGGGTATTATGTGTTTTTGGTGTGGTGTTATGAAGATAGCAGAGAAAAGTGGATTAACATCTAAATTAGCAAAGTTATTAAATCCTATATTAAGAAAACTATTTAAGGAAAGTTCTCATAGTGATGAAGCTATGGGTGCTATAGTTATGAATTTGACAGCAAATATGTTTGGATTATCAAATGCGGCAACTCCACTTGGTATAAAAGCAATGACAGAATTAAACAAGATAAATAAAGAAGCTGATGGAAAGGCATCAAATGATATGGCATTATTTTTAGTTATAAATGCAGCATGTATTCAGTTAATACCTTCCACAGTCATTTCTATAAGAGCAGCAGCTGGATCAAGTGAGCCTGCAAGTATATTAATTCCAGCAATAATATGTACTTTCACTGCATGCTGCGTAGGCATTATATGCTGTAAAATATTACAACGATATTTTTAGGAGGGATAGTTTTGTTTACGAGTAACATAATTCCAATAGTATTTCTTTTAATCATAGTATATGGAATGTTTAAAGGAAGAAAAGTTTATGAGTGGTTTTTAGAAGGTGCAAAAGAAGGAGTAATGGTTTGTTTTAAAATTTTCCCGGCTTTATTAGCTATGATGATTGCTATAAGAATATTTAAGGATGCTAATTTACTTAATTTATTAAATGATCTTATGGAGCCTGTTGTTTCGTTAATTGGGCTACCTAAAGAGGTTGTTCCTTTGGTGTTAATTAAACCTTTATCAGGAAGTGGAGCGTTAGGAGTATATACAGAATTAATAAATACAGTGGGACCAGATACAAGAGCAGGATTAATTTCTTCTGTAATAATGGGAGGAACTGAAACTATATTCTATACTATAACAGTTTATTTTGGAGCTGTTGGGATAAAGAAAATAAGACATACTTATTGGGCTGCTTTAATGGCTGACATAACAGCTATTATAATGGCGGTATTAATTGTAAGTATGTTTTTTGGATTTTGATTGAATAAAATAATTAAAATATAGCAATATAATATTATGAAATAAGAAGAACAAAAGATAATTTAATTTAAATATGAAAGCACCACAGAAATAATCCAAAAAAATACAGAAATCGTTTAACTAAAATGTAAATATTTAAAGTTGATAAAAAAATCACAAAATAGTTAAAAAAATAACGAATTTTTGTCGATAAAATGTAAGAAATGTAAAAAAAAGTCTGGATTTTAATTTTGAAAGGTGATATTATAATCTCGTAAGGTTGATAAAGAACTTTGCGAAGAAGCATGAAAAGCTTATAAATGAAAAAAATTACAAAATATAATGAAAAAATATCACTAAATGGAATATTATTAAAGTTAAAAACTTAACTAAAACGCTTTTAATTAATTTTTACATATATTATGAAAAAACAGAAACTAATCTATAATGAGGTGGGTATCATGAAAGTAACAAATGTAGATGAATTAATGCTTAGATTAGAGAAAGTAAGAGCAGCTCAAAAAGAGTTCGCTAAATTTTCTCAAGAGCAAGTAGATGAAATCTTTAGACAAGCAGCTGTAGCAGCTAACAATGAAAGAATAAGATTAGCTAAAATGGCAGTTGAAGAATCAGGAATGGGAATCGTTGAAGATAAAGTTATAAAAAACCATTTCGCAGCAGAATACATATATAACAAATATAAAGATGATAAAACTTGTGGAGTTATAGAAAAAGATGAATCATTTGGTATCACTAAAATAGCTGAGCCAATAGGAGTTGTAGCAGCAATCGTTCCTACTACAAACCCAACATCAACAGCAATATTCAAATCTTTAATATCATTAAAGACTAGAAACGCTGTATTCTTCTCACCACATCCAAGAGCTAAAAACTCAACAATAGCAGCAGCTAAAGTTGTTTTAGACGCAGCAGTTAAAGCTGGAGCTCCTAAAGATATAATCGGATGGATAGATGAACCATCAGTTGAAATGTCACAAGTATTAATGTCAGAAGCTGACATCATATTAGCTACTGGTGGTCCAGGAATGGTTAAGGCAGCTTACTCATCAGGAAAACCAGCTATCGGAGTTGGAGCAGGTAACACACCAGCAATCATTGATGAAACAGCTCACTTAAAAATGGCTGTAAACTCAATATTATTATCAAAAACTTTCGATAACGGAGTTATCTGTGCATCAGAGCAAACTGTGTTAGTTGTTGATAAAGTTTATGATGAAGTAAGAAAAGAGTTTGCTGATAGAGGAGCTTACTTCTTAAAAGATAAAGAAATAGATAAAGTAAGAAAAACAATTTTAATAAATGGTAACTTAAATGCTAACATAGTTGGTCAATCAGCATGGAAAATAGCTGACATGGCTGGTGTTAAAGTTCCAAAAGATACTAAAGTTTTAATAGGTGAAGTTGAATCAGTTGAATTAGAAGAGCCATTCTCACACGAGAAATTATCACCAGTATTAGGAATGTACAGAGTTGCTAACTTCGAAGAAGCTTTAGTTAAAGCTGAAAGATTAGTTGAACTTGGTGGATTTGGTCATACTTCAGTTTTATATACTGATACAATGAAATCACAAGATAGAATCGAAAAATTCGGTGCAACTATGAAAACTGGTAGAACAATAATCAACATGCCATCAACTCAAGGAGCTATCGGAGACATATACAACTTTAAGCTAGCACCATCATTAACATTAGGTTGCGGATCATGGGGTGGAAACTCAGTTTCAGAAAACGTTGGTCCTAAGCACTTATTAAACATTAAGAGTGTAGCTGAAAGGAGAGAAAATATGCTTTGGTTCAGAGTTCCAGAAAAAGTTTACTTCAAATATGGTGCTTTAGGAGTTGCTCTTAGAGAATTAAAAGATTTAAACAAGAAAAAAGTATTTATAGTAACAGACAACGTACTAGCTAGCCTAGGATATGTTGATAAAATAACAAATGTTTTAGAAGAAATAGGTGTAGATTTCAGAGTATTCTCAGAAGTTACTCCAGACCCAACTTTAGCATGTGCTAAAAAAGGTGCTGAAGCAATGAGAAGCTACCAACCAGATACAATCATAGCTCTTGGTGGAGGTTCACCAATGGACGCTGCTAAGATCATGTGGGTAATGTATGAGCATCCAGAAGTTGCTTTCGAAGATTTAGCAATGAGATTCATGGATATCAGAAAGAGAGTATACCCATTCCCAACTATGGGTCAAAAAGCTATGATGATCTCAGTTCCAACATCAGCTGGTACTGGTTCAGAAGTAACACCATTCGCAGTTATAACTGACGAAGAATCAGGAGTAAAATATCCATTAGCAGACTACGAATTAACTCCAGATATGGCTATCATAGACGCTGAACTTATGATGAACATGCCAAAAGGATTAACAGCTGCATCAGGTATTGACGCATTAACTCATGCTTTAGAAGCTTACGTTTCAGTTTTAGCATCAGAATACACTAACGGATTAGCTCTAGAAGCTATAAGATTAATATTCAAATACTTACCTCAAGCATACAATGAGGGAACTACAAACATAAAAGCAAGAGAAAAAATGGCTCATGCTTCAACAATGGCTGGTATGGCATTCGCTAACGCATTCTTAGGAGTATGTCACTCAATGGCACACAAATTAGGATCAGAGCACCATATAGCTCATGGAGTTGCTAACGGAATCTTAATAGACCAAGTAATAAGATTCAATGCTGTTGACAACCCAAGAAAACAAGCTGCATTCCCACAATACAAATATCCAAATGCTAAATGGAGATATGCAGTAGTTGCTGACTACTTAGGATTAGGTGGAAAGAACGAAGAAGAAAAAGTTAATAACTTAATCAAAGCTATAGATGAACTTAAGAAGAAAGTTGGAATACCTGCAACAATAGCTGATTGCGGAGTTTCAAAAGAAGCATTCTACGCTACATTAGAAAAAATGAGTGAAGATGCATTCGACGATCAATGTACAGGTGCTAACCCAAGATACCCATTAATCAGTGAAATCAAGCAAATGTACATCAACGCTTTCGAAGGTAAAAAAGATAGAGTTTAATAGCTTTGAAGTAAGATAATAATAAATACTCACTAGTTAATCTAGTGAGTATTTTTTTGATTTAAGTAAAAAATAATAAGATGTATTATTTATTATAAGATTTTAAACCTTATATATGATAAAATTTAATAAATAGGAATTGGAGGGATTAAAATGAAAAACTTAGTTTTTATTAAAAACAGAGAGAATTTATTAAAAAAACTAGATGATAATTCATTATTAGTTTTATTTGCAGGCGAAGCAAAAAGAAAAACAGCAGATGAATATTTTCCATTTACTCCAAACAGAAATTTTTACTACTTAACAGGAGTAGATGAAGAAAAGCATATATTAATGATTAAAAAAGTAGACGGAATAGTTGACGAAGTTCTTTATATATTAAAGCCAAATTTAGAGCAAGAAAGATGGACTGGAAAGACTATAAGAGATTATGAAGCTAAAGAAGTTTCAGGTATAGAAAATATAAAATTCTTAGATGATTTTCAAAGTGATTTAAATATGATTTTTACTAATGGAATTGCAGAAGCTCTTTATTTAGATTTAGAAAGAGTATCATTTGATGAAGAAATGAGTAAAAGTCAAAGATTTGCAAAAGATATTAAGGAAAAATATCCTCAAGTAACTATAAAGGATGCTTATGGATATATAGCTGCTTTAAGACAAATTAAATGTAAAGAGGAAGTAGAAGAAATAAAAAAGGCTGCAGATATAACAGCAAAAGGTGTAGAGCTTTTAATGAAAGAATGTAAGCCTGGAATGAAAGAATATGAACTAGAAGCATATTTCGATTTCTATTTAAAACAACATGGAGTTAAGGATTATGCTTTTAAAACAATAGCAGCGGCTGGTGTTAATGCGGCTACTTTACACTATGTAGATAATAATAGTGAGATAAAAGATGGAGATTTAATTCTTTTTGATTTAGGAGCTCAAGTAAATTATTATAATGGAGATATTTCTAGAACATTCCCTGCTAATGGTAAGTTTACAGATAGACAAAGAGAAGTTTATGAAGAAGTTTTAAAAGTAAATGAAGAGATAATAAATTCTGTTAGATCTGGAATAGGATTTTTTGAATTAAATGAAAAAGCGAATAATCTTTTAGCAGAAGCTTGTATTAGATTAGGTCTTATAGAAGATAAAAAAGATTTTAGAAAGTATTATTTTCATTCTATAGGGCATAGTTTAGGACTTGACACTCATGATGTTGGTAAGAGAAACATAATACTTGAAGAAGGTATGGTTTATACTGTAGAGCCAGGTCTATACATAGAAGAAGAGGGTATAGGCATAAGAATAGAAGATGATGTTTTAGTAACTAAAGATGGTTGTGAAGTTCTAACAAAGGATTGCATTAAATCTGTAGAAGATATAGAAAACTTTATGAGAAATAGATAATTTAGAATTAATATTACTTTAAGAATAATAAGCTTTAAATTTGAAAAAATTAAGAGTAGAATTAAATAAAATTTTTATAGAGAAAACTATGGTTTAGGAGATGATTTCATGATAAATGAATTAAAAAAAGTTATGTTAGCTGGAGTTGGAACTGCTGCTACTGCTTATGAAAAGGCAGATTCTTTTATATCAGATATGGTTTCAAAAGGTAAAATTACTGTTGAAGATGGAAAAGTTTTATCAGAAGAGTTAAAAAGGAATATACAAGAAAAAACTACAGAAGCAACTAATGAAATAACAAGCAAATTAGAAAAAATGAAGCCTTTCACAAAGGAAGATTTTAAGACTATGTTTGATGAAGCTAATAAAGATACTTTAGAAGAAATAAATAAATTAAGAGAAAGAGTAGCCGTATTAGAAGCTAAAGTAAAAGAAAAAGAAAGTTAGGGTATAAAAAATAAATAAAACTCTATAAAGTATTTAGGAAATTATGAGTAAATTGTTATAGCCATAGAGAAAATGGCTTAAATGAAAATATTGAATTCTTTTAATATACTTTATGGAGTTTTTAATCTTGTTAATAAATAGAGTAATTTTAATTCTTTAGACATAGGGGGTGAGTTTATGAGTAAAAGACAGGGTGTACAAAGGTTACGAGAAATTGTGAGAGTTTTTACTTACTATGGTTTTGACTTTTTAGTTTCTAGCAAATTGCCTAAAAGTAAAAAGATTGAGCCTAGACCACAAGCATTTAGAGAGGCACTTGAGGAGTTGGGAGCAACTTTTGTTAAGATTGGACAAATATTAAGTACAAGACCAGATTTACTTCCTAAAGCTTATATTAAGGAGTTAGAAAAGCTTCAAGACAGTAATGAAATAACGGATTTTAATAAGGTTAAAGAAATATTTTACGAGTCCTTTGGGACTGATATAAATACATATTTTTTAGAATTTAGTGAAACTCCATTAGCTTCAGCTTCAATTGCTCAGGTTCATAAAGCCAAGTTAAGAGATGGGAAAGATGTAGTTGTTAAGGTTCAACATTATAAAATTGATGAGAAGATGAAGCTAGATTTAAGCATACTAAGAAGATTAAGCAGATTTACATCCTCTCATGTATCAAATACATTAATTAATCCTTTTGAGGCTTTCAAGGAAATTGAAGATGCTACATTAAATGAGCTTGATTTTGTGAAAGAGGCTAAGAATACAGAAAGATTTCACGATTTAAATAAGGATGTGGCTTGTGTTGGAGTTCCAAGAGTTATAGATAGACTTACTTCCAAGAAAATTTTGACTATGGAATACATAGATGGATGCAAAATAACTGATTTTGATGTTTTAGAAAGTGAAGGATATCAATGTGAAGATATTGCTAATAAGCTTGCAAATTCTTTTTTTAAACAAGTTCTTGAAGACGGATTCTTCCATGGAGATCCTCATCCGGGAAATTTATTTATTAAAGATGGAAAAATATATTTTATAGATTTTGGATTGGTTGGAGAATTAGATTCTAATATAAAAAGATGGCTTAACAAGGCTATGACGGCTATGGCTTTAGAGGATATTGATACTTTGGTTGATTTTGTAAATGCTATAGGAATAAAAAAAGGGCCAGTTAAAAATTCAGTTTTATATGAAGATTTAAATAATATAGTTTTAAAATATATAAATGCATCCTTAAAAAGTATAAAAATATCCGACTTGTTTAAAGAAATATTCGAGATATCAGGAAGAAATAATATTCAGTTTCCTAGAGAAATGACTACTCTTGTGAGGTCAATTGTTATATTAGAAGGTGTTGTTAGTAAGATTGATCCTGATTTAGAAATTATGGAGTGTATTTTTCCTTATATAAAGGAAAGAAATAAAGAAGAAATTTTAAAAAGTTTAAATAAAGATAAAATCATAATGGGAACTTATAAATTTGCATCAAAAAGTTTGGAAGTTCCAACTAAGTTCTCAGAGCTTGTAGATAGTTTAACTAAAGGAAGAGCTAAATTACAAATTGAAATGAAAGGCTTAGATAGGCCTCTTGCAGATTTAAATAGAATGGTGAATAGAATAGCATTTGCTTTAATTGTAGGATGCATGGTAATAGGCTCATCGTTAATAGTTAATGCTAAAACAGGACCAACTTTTCAGGGTGTTCCTATTTTAGGATTAATAGGCTTTGTAGTAGCAGGAATATTAGGTTTGTGGTTATTGATTTCTATAATAAAATCAGGATTTTTTTAATAAATAGTTAATAAACTTCTTAAATACTTGAAAAAAATATATTTATACTGTATAAATGTATACAATATAATAATTAGAAAAGTGAATAGTTTTAAAAGAGGTAGAGGCGCGAGAAATCAAGAGTACTAATATGGAGTTAAGCAACGTAGAAGTATTAGAAAAGGGATTATCGCCGAAGTTTTTAGCTAAAGCTTTGATGCTAAATGCTGGGGTTGTATAAAATATATACAACACTGTCACAGAAAAATTGTGAAGTGCTATCATCTTAGGGAATTGTATTTAGTAATGATTAATTTGTTTGAAAAATAAATTTTGTAATTATTAAGGCCTTAGGTTGATTAAGCCTAAGGTCTTTTTTTATATTTAGAGATAAGTAATTCTTAAAAAGAATGCCTCTTTAAATTAATTCACTAAGTATTTAAGGGGGATTTAAAAATGAGAAATAGAACAAGATTTCAAGTGTTTTTAGCAGTTTTTGTTATGACAATGCTATGTTCAACTTTAGTTTTCGCTACAGAAGACGTTGCAGCTGTAAATTCAGCAAAATTTGGATTATGGACAGTATTACCACCATTAGTTTCAATTGTTCTAGCTTTTATAACTAAGAATGTTATAGTTTCTTTATTTATAGGAACGATGACGGGATGTATAATGCTTCAATTGAATGGATTTAATATACTTACAGCTCTGACACAAGGATTTATAGATTTTACTTATAGAGCTTTAAATTCTTTAGCAGATCCTTGGAATGCAGGAATCATTCTTCAGGTTTTAGTTATTGGAGGGGTAATTCATTTAGTAGCTAAAATGGGTGGTGCAAAGGCTATAGCTGAGGCTTTAGCAAGAAAAGCTAAAACAGTTAAGAGTGCACAACTTACAACTTGGCTTTTAGGACTAGCAGTTTTCTTTGATGATTATGCTAACTCATTAATAGTAGGCCCAATAATGAGACCAGTTACAGATAAATTAGGAGTTTCAAGAGAAAAGTTAGCTTTTATTATAGATGCCACAGCAGCTCCAATTGCAGGTTTAGCTATAATATCAACTTGGATAGGATTAGAGGTAGGATTAATCGGTGATGCTTTAAAGAGTGTAGGAATAGAAGCCGATGGTTTTGGAGTATTTTTAGAAACAATACCATATAGATTTTATAACATATTAATTTTAGCTTTTGTTGTTATATCAGCTATTACTTTAAGAGAGTTTGGACCGATGCTTAAAGCTGAAAGAAGAGCTAGAAGAGGAGAAGTTTTATCAACAACAGAAACTTCATCAGATAGTGAAGATTTAGAACCTATAAAAGGAATCAAGTTAAGCATTTGGAATGCTATAATACCGATTGGTGTTTTAATAGGTTCATCTTTAGTAGGATTTTATTATAGTGGATGGGTCACTATAATGGGTGGAGAAGATTTAGCAATAATAGAACTTATGAATAACGCACCTTTAAGTTTTGCTGGAATACAAGCAGCATTCTCAAATGCTGATGCTTCGGTAGTCTTATTTCAATCAGCATTGTTAGCAACTATAGTTGCACTTGCATTAGGTGTGTGCAGAAAGATATTTACTATTTCAGAAGGTATAGGAATATGGGTTGAAGGAATGAAGGGACTTCTAATAACAGGAGTAATTCTTATATTAGCTTGGTCATTAAGCTCTGTAATTAAGGAGTTAGGAACAGCATCTTATTTAGTTGGAGTTTTATCAGATACGATACCAGCATTCTTATTACCTGCTATAATATTTATTTTAGGTTCAGTAATAGCCTTTGCAACAGGTACAGCCTATGGAACCATGGGAATACTAATGCCATTAGCAATTCCACTAGCTTTTGCTATAAATCCAGAATGGCAGTTTGTAATAGTTAGTACATCAGCTGTATTAACAGGAGCAATTTTTGGAGATCATTGTTCACCTATATCTGATACAACAATCCTTTCTTCAACAGGAGCGGGTTGTGATCATATAGAACACGTTAGAACACAAATATGGTATTCAATCTTTGTTGGAATAATAACTGTAGTATTTGGATATATACCGGCTGGTCTAGGATTAAGCTTCTGGATAGTCTTACCTATAGCTTTAATAGCTTTATTCATATTAACAATGATATTTGGTAAGAAGGTAGAACAAACTACTAGTAATAATTAAATATAAAAAAGAGAAGGCTATAACCTTCTCTTTTTTATATTGCAGCATATTTTTAATTGGTATCCTCTTCTGTTGTCTTTGAATAAGGATATACAAGTCTATTAACTAATATACCAATTATAACTCCAATAAATGTATCTAGAATTCTATTAAAAGCATAATTATATGAGCCAACTCCCTTTAAGCTGGTCATTATAGCAAATACAACGATACAAGCACTATTTACTGCACCTTTACAATTAAATAAGATACATAGATAGATAGCTATAGTGGTACCTATTGCTGTTAAAAGTGCATAAATAATAAAATGTTGTAAGTCTAATAGATTAAATATTG
The DNA here is from genome assembly GCF_057782465.1 of Clostridium sp. LIBA-8553. NCBI lineage: Bacteria > Bacillati > Bacillota > Clostridia > Eubacteriales > Clostridiaceae > Clostridium > Clostridium sp. LIBA-8553. The sequence continues at coordinate 3,344,153 of NZ_CM173489.1, read as the reverse complement.
CTGTGAGAGTTAGTCCCACAACAGCACCTATAGAAGTTCCAAGCATTCTGTTTTTTCCCATTTTATAAGAGTTCTCAACAGTATCTTGCATACACATCATAGCTGCTATACAAGCAAAGAAGGCACTAGAACGGCCTAATAGTTCGAATACTATGATGCATAGAAATACTGAGAAAGATGTTTTAAGATTTCTAGCTCCTATAGTTTGCAGGTTAAAGTTAAACAAATATTTCACCCCTAAATCATATTAACTTTTCTTATTGTTTTCTAACTCTTTGACATCATTTTTTATTTCTGTCTCAAGTCTATTAATTTTTTCTTCTATGTTTTCTATATCTTTTTTTACCCTAACTTCATACTTGTATATATACTTATTTATTAATAGAGCTATTATTATACCTATAAAGGTATCTATAATTCTATCGACGGCATAAGCATATGGCGCTTTTCCATGCAGGTTTGTCATTATAGCTATCAATACTATGCATGCTATGGAAACAGATCCTTTTTTATTAAATACATTAAGTAAGTAAATAGTTAGCACTATTCCAACACCAGTTATTAATCCTGGAAATTTTGCTAGATTAAATGTTAATGCTAAAAAAGTAAAGGATAAACCTACTAAACCACCAGTAATTGTACCAATCATTCTACTTTTTCCCATCTTGTATGAGTTTTCAACAGTATCTTTCATACATATTACAGCGGCTATGCAAGCATAAAAAGGATATTGTCTATGTATTAGTTCAAAAAAACCTATACATAAAGTTACAGCTAAAGCTGTTTTTAAATTTCTTGCACCTATTTTAGGTAAGGCTAAACCTTTCATTCAAACAAGACCTCCTGACAAATTTAAATACTATTATAGATAGTATATAATATTTTTATATTATTACAAATAATGATAATTGAAGAATATTAGAGAAATTAAAGATAAAAACGATTGACATTGGTATAAAACTAATCATATAATTTAAATTAAGTAGAAAAATGCAATGAAGAGAAGAGTAATAAAGAGAAATGTATAAAAGAGAGCTGGGATAGGTGAAAGCCAGATGCAGGAAACTTTATGAAGATGGACTTGGAGCAGACTTTTTGAGAATTTTAATTTTAGAAGAGTACGGTGGCAACCGTTATATTGCAAAGTGATAAAATAAGTTTTTACTTAGGAGTTACTTAGTGAGATATTTATGGTGACATAAATATAAAATAGAGTGGTATCGCGTAATTAACGCCTCTATGGGATTTCCCATAGGGGCTTTTTATATTTTTGAAATATTGGAAACAATAATAATTAAGAGTACAAGGAGGAAGAAATAATGTGTAAAAAACCATATTACATCACAACACCTATTTATTACCCATCAACAAATCTACACATAGGTAATACTTATACAACTGTAGCAGCTGATGCTATAGCAAGATTTAAAAGACTTACAGGTCATGAAGTAATGTTCTTAACAGGAACAGATGAGCATGGTCAAAAAATAGAAAGAATAGCTAACGAAAAAGGAATTACTCCAAAAGAGCATGTTGACGAAATCGTTGCTGGAATTAAAGATCTTTGGAAAATGATGAACATAAGCTATGATAAATTCATAAGAACAACTGATGATTATCATGTAAAAGCTGTTCAAGAGATTTTCAAAAAATTATATGATCAAGGAGATATATATAAAGATTCTTATGAAGGTCTTTACTGTACTCCATGTGAATCATTCTGGACAGAAACTCAATTAGTAAATGGAAACTGCCCTGATTGTGGAAGACCAGTTGAAAAAGCTAAGGAAGAGGCTTACTTCTTCAAAATGAGCAAATATGCTGATAGATTAATTCAATATATAGAAGAACATCCAGATTTCATTCAACCAGAATCAAGAAAAAATGAGATGTTAAATAACTTCTTAAGACCAGGATTACAAGATCTTTGTGTTTCAAGAACAAGCTTTACTTGGGGAATACCTGTAAGCTTTGATGAGAAACATGTTATCTACGTTTGGATAGATGCATTATCAAACTACATCACTGCTTTAGGATATGGTCAAGAAAATCAAGAGTTATATAAAAAGTTCTGGCCTGCAGATGTTCATTTAATAGGAAAAGACATTTTAAGATTCCACACAATTTACTGGCCAATAATGTTAATGGCTTTAGGATTAGAGTTACCTAAGCAAGTATTTGGTCATGGATGGTTACTTGTTGATGGAGGAAAAATGTCAAAATCAAAAGGTAACGTTGTTGATCCAGTAGTTTTAGTTAACATGTTTGGAGCTGACGCTGTAAGATACTACTTATTAAGAGAAATACCATTTGGTTCAGACGGATTATTCAACAATGAAATATTCATAAAGAAAGTAAATACAGACTTAGCTAATGATTTAGGTAACCTTTTATCAAGAACAATAGCTATGGTTGAAAAATACTTTGATGGAGTTATTCAAGCACCAACATGTAAAGAGGCTATTGATGATGAGTTAATAAACTTAGCTTTAGCTACTCCTGGAAAAGTTGAAGCTAGCATAGATGCATTAAAAATACCAGAAGCTTTAGAAAGCATATGGACTTTAATAAGCAGAGCTAATAAATATATAGATGAAACAACTCCTTGGATACTTGCTAAGGATGAAGAAAAGAAAGAAAGACTAGGAACAGTTTTATATAACTTATTAGAAACTTTAAGATTTGTTTCAGTAATGATTTCACCATTCTTAACAGAAACAAGTGTAAAAATCAATGCTCAATTAAACACTAAAGTTACAACTTGGGAAAGTTTAAAAGAGTTTAATGGAACAGTTGCAGGAGATAAAGTAGTTAAGGGTGATGTTATATTCCCAAGAATAGATGTTGAGGAAAAATTAGCAGAACTTGAAGCTTTAAAACCAGCTCCAGTTAAACCAGCTAACGAAGAGTTAGTTAAAAATCCAATAAAAGAAGAAATAACTATAGATGACTTTGACAAAATAGATTTAAGAGTAGTTAAAGTATTAGAATGTGAGCCAGTTAAAAAAGCTAAGAAGTTATTAAAACTTAAAGTTGATTTAGGTGGAGAAGAAAGACAGGTTATTTCAGGAATAGCTATGCATTACAAGCCAGAAGACTTAGTTGGAAAATACGTAGTATTAGTTGCTAACTTAAAACCTGTTAAATTAAGAGGTGAATTATCACAAGGTATGATTCTTGCAGCAGCACCTGCTGATGATTCAGAACTTGTATTAGTTAACCCAGGTGAAATGTTAACTGGAAGTCAAGTGAGATAGTAAAATTTTAAATGTTATATAAGGAAAATCTATAAATATGTTATAGATTTTCCTGCTATATAACTTTAAAAATTATGTTATAAAAGGACTCGTATATTCATGAATGTGGAATATAGGAGTTTTTTTATAGCATATGCTAGGGATAGAATAATTTTAAGGGGGAATAGTAAATTGAGAGTGGTTATAGGTAATGCCTGGCCTTATGCTAATGGATCTCTTCATATAGGAAGGGTTTCTTCTTGGCTAGCAGGAGATGTTTTAGCAAGATATCATAGGGCGAAGGACGATGAAGTTGTTTTTGTTTCAGGATCAGACTGTCATGGATCTCCTATTTTAAATAAAGCAAAAGAGCTTAATGAGTCTCCTAAAGATCTTATAAATAAGTATCATAGGGAGTTCATTAGATGTTTTAATAAACTAGGATTTTCTTTTGATATATTTACAAGAACAGATACAAAGTATCATGAAGAGCAAGTAAAAAATATTATAAAAGATCTTTATAAAAAAGGATTTATTTATGAAAAGGAAACAGAAGAGTTTTATTGTTCAAAATGTTGTGATACTTTAGATGAATTTGCTGTTAAAGATGGATTATGCAAGGAATGTAAAACAGAGGTTGAGGTTAGAAAGTCTAATAATCTTTTCTTTAAGTTATCATGTTTTCAAGATCACATTCAGAAAATATTAAGTGAAGAAGAAGGTTGGAGAGAGAATGCTATTAAAATAACTAAAAGATATTTAGATGGTGGTCTTAGAGATAAAATCTTAACAAGAGAAATTGATTGGGGAATAGAGGTGCCTATAAAGGGCTTCGAAGATAAAAGAGTTTATGTTTGGATAGATGCTTTACTAGCATATGTTACTGCTTCTAAGAAATTTATAGAAGAGAAAAGTAAGGAACTAGATGATTACTGGAATGATGAAGAAAGTATAGTTTATTTAGTTCATGGTAAAGAAAATATACCTTTTCATACAACAATGTTTCCTGCCATGTTAGCAGGAATTGGACTAGATAAAGGAAATATTAGAATAGTATCTTCACAATATTTAACCTTAGAAGGAAAGACATTTTCAACTAATAGAAACTGGGCAATATGGATTCCTTATATTATAGAAAGATATAACATAGATTCTATAAGATATTACTTAATAAGTAGAGGCGCAGAAGAAAAAAATTCTGATTTTACTTGGAGAGATTTCATAAATGCAAATAATAATGAACTATTAGGCGAATTAGGCAATTTTATAAATAGAGTCTTAATTTTTATAAGAAAAAATTTCAATGGAGAGATTAATGGTGATGAACTTCCTCTTCAATGGAGGAATTTAATAAGAAGGACTTATGCCTCTGTAGGAAATAAATTTGAAAATGGAGAGTTTAAATCTGGAATAAATGAAGTATTTAATCTTATAAAACAAGGAAATGATTTCTTTGATAAAAACAAACCTTGGATTTTGATTAATAAAGATAGGAAAAGATGTGAAGAGATAATATATATTTGTGTTCAGATTGTAATAGCATTAACTGATTTAATGAATCCTATAATTCCTTTTACATGTGAAAAAATAAGAAACTTTTTAAAGTTAGATAATGTAAAATGGAGCTTTGAAGAAAGAAATAATATAAAGGTTAATAGAGTTGAATTATTATTTGATAGGCTTGATAAGAAGATTGCTATAGAAGAATTAAATAGACTAAAGAGTAAAAAGATTTAAATAAAATAAGCCTTGCTTCTATTAATTAGAAACAAGGCTTATCTTACATCTTAAGGTTTAAGGTTAGGAATTATTATATAGAAATTTTTTTATTGATTAAACTTAATAGCCCTTGACATTTGCGTAAGGGGGACAAACTATTCAAGGGCCATTTAAGGGGTAAAATTAAATTAGTGTTTTAGCTACGTTACAATTATTATATTAATCCTGTTATGTGGCATTTATGTGTCAAAAAGTGTACAAAAATATTAACATTTTATTTAAAATAAATTAGCTTTCAGCCCATCTAAATCTTTTATTATTATGACATTTTTTGAGAACTCAATTAGGCCTGAATCTCTCATTTTCATAAGCTCCCTAGATAATGAAGGTCGCTGAACTCCTAGTTTATCTGCCCAATCTTTTCTTGAAAAGTCTAACTTTATAGTAGTAGATTTTTTCTCTTTGTATTTTTCTAATAAATAATGACAAATCATCTCTCTAATAGATTTCATTGTTACTTGTTTAAGCTTAGAACTAAGATTAATTGCTTTGTTTGAAAGAATTCTAAGAAGTTCTTTTAAAAACGATTCATTTGAGGAGCATAGTTTATAAATGTACTCTTTTTTTATGTGAAAAACTTCAGTATTATCCTTAGAGACAACAGACATTGGATAAAAGTTTCTATCACCAAAAAGAAGGTTCTCTCCAAAAACATTTCCTTTATTTAATGTGGCAACAACTAGTAAGTTCCCATTAGAATCTAATTTTTGAATTTCTATTTTTCCATTTATTATAACGCTTAAAAAGTTGCAATATTCTCCTTCAGAAAATAATAAATCATCTTTTGAATAAGATTTTATTGAAACAAAACCTGAATTTAATAATTCTTGGATATCATTATCACTAAAGTGAGAAAATAAGCTACAATCTTTTATGTTGGGTAGTTTTTTTAAGTTCATTTTATCGCCCACCTTTATAAAATAAGTAGTATTATATTAATATAAATATATAATATTTTACACTATTTAAGTAAATTTTAAATTGATAGGAGTGAAAATAGGTGAAAATTTATATTATAGGAGCCTTAATTGGAGCAATAATAGGTTATATAACAAATTGGCTAGCTATAAAAATGTTATTTAGACCTAGAGAAGCAAAATATATCTTTGGTATGAAACTTCCTTTTACACCAGGGTTAATACCTAAAGAGAAGAGTAGAATAGCTAATAAAGTAGGAGAAACTGTAGGGACTCATTTGTTAAATTCTGATAGCCTGGGTAAGGCATTAAAGGATGAAAAAATAAAATCAAAATTTAATGGGATAGCTAAAGAAAAGATTAATCAAATTATTGAAAGTGATGCTACTTTAGAATCTTCTTTAAAAAGTATTTTAGGAGAAAGTTATTACTCACTAAGGGAAGATATTACAAACAACATCAGTAAAACTATTTTAAAATCAATTCAAGAAGAATCTTTTAAAAATAAGATTAAATTTTATATAGTTAATTCTATTAAAGAGCAATTAGAAAAGAAACCAGAAAAAATAATTGAATTTATAAATAGTGGAAAATTTAGAGAACTTATATCAAATGCTTTAGAGCAGGAAAAAACAAGTAAGACAATTGAAAATATTATTCTTAAGGAAATAAAATCTTTAGAAAATGAGGATAGAACTATTGAAGAGATTATTCCGGAAAAAATTAAACCTTATATAGAAGGATACGTAAAATCTCAGAAGGATACTCTTGTAAATATAATTCAAAATCTTCTTAGAGATGAGGAGGTTTCAAATAAAATAAAGGGTGCTATAAATGAAAATATACCTTCTATAGTGTCAATGTTTTTAAATGGAGATGTAATATACGGAAAATTAGTTTCATTAGTTGATGTTGCCTTAGGTGAAGAGGAAAACAAAGAATACATATGTGATGCTGCTTTAGCTTTTGTACATGAAAGTATGAAGAAAAAAGTAAGTGATGTAGTAAGTGATATTGGAGAAGAAAAGCTTGAAATTATATCAGAGGCTATAGGAGATAAGGTTTTAAGAAAGTTAGTTAAGGAAGAAAATATAAATACTTTAATAGATGAATTAAATTGTAAAATTTCTTCATTTAATAGCTATGAAGAAATTATAAAAGTGTTATTTAATAATTATGAAAATATCTTAATTGATAATATAGATTTAATGATTTTAAATTTTGTTAATAATCCAAAATTATCTAAAGAAATAAATGAAATAATTGAAAAGGTATTTGATAAATTTTTACAAAATTCTTTAAACGATATATGTTATAATAGACAAAAACTAGAAGATAACATTATGGGTATTTTAGATAATTTATATAATGACTTTGTAGACAATAAATCAGCTAAAGTACTGGAAATTGTAGATATTTCTTCAATTGTAGAAGATCAAATTAATGCTTTTGAAGTGGATTATGCAGAAGAGATTATAATAGGGATTGCCAATAAAGAACTTAAAGCGATAACATGGCTTGGAGCTTTATTAGGAGGTATTTTAGGCATACTTTCACCACTTTTATCTACAATTTACATGTAAAATTCAAAGGAGAAAATTATGAAATACAAAATATTTGATACACATGCACATTATGATTCAGACAGTTTTGATGAAGATAGAGAGGCAGTTATAAAAGAACTAAAGGAAAATGGAGTTATTGGGATTTTAAATTGTGGATCTGATCTTTATGGATTAAGAAAATCAGTTGAACTTGCAAAGAATTTTGATATGTTTTATGCAGCTGTTGGAATACATCCAGAAAATGCTGATGAATTTAACGAAGAAGTTATAAAAGAAATAAGAGAATATGTTAAATATGAAAAAGTTAAAGCCATAGGAGAAATTGGATTAGACTATTATTGGGAAGAAAACCCACCGAGGGAAGTGCAAAAAGAAGTTTTTAGAGCACAAATGAAGTTAGCTGATGAATTAAATTTACCAGTTATTATACACGATAGAGATGCTCATGGAGACACTTTAGAAATTATGAAAGAATTTCCTAATGTAATTGGTGTTGTACATTGTTTTTCGGGTTCAGTTGAATTTGCAAAAGAGTGTATTAAATTAGGATATTACATTGGATTTACAGGTGTCTTAACATTTAAAAATGCTAAAAAATTAGTGGATGTTTGTAGGGAAATACCTGCAGATAGAATGTTAGTTGAAACAGATTGTCCTTTCATGACCCCAGTTCCTTTCAGAGGAAAGAGAAATAAATCAGATTATATAGAATATATAATAGATAAAATGAGTGAAATAAGAGGTATTTCAGGAGAAGAAATGAATGAAATCTTATTAAACAATAAAAGAAACTTATTTAAAATTAAATAATAGAGACGTATACTAAAGAGAAAATAAATGTAATAATATGGAAAGTACACTAATATAATATAGTGTACTTTTTTAAACATAAATCAACCATTCTTTACCTAATCCCTGTATAAGCAGAGGTCGATTATTTATTATAATTTACAATTAAAAAGTATAAACTTAAGGAGTCAGTAAATTTGACATACTTGAAAAGGTAATATATAATGTCGAAATGACTCTTGCCTAAAAGGGGGAAGATTGTATGAAAAAGATAATTAAGGCATTGAAGGAGAAGGTTGCCTCGAAAAATGGGAAGATTGTATTAGGTGTATTTAGCATAGTTTTAGTAAGTTTTATAGCAGTAGTAGTTACAACACACAAGAGCATAACCATTGATTTAGATGGTGAAAAAATAGAGGTTGCCACATTTAAAGGGAATGTACAAGCAGTTTTAAATCAAAAGGAAATTTATTTATCTGATAAAGATAAAATAGAGCCGAGTTTAACAAGTGAGATTTCTGATAATGATGTAATAAAAATCAAAAAGGCAGTTCCAGTGGAAGTGATGGTTGATGGAAAAAGTTTAAAGATAGATTCTGCAGAGGATTCAGTAGAAAAAATGCTGGTTGAAGAAGGCATTGATCTAAATGAGTTAGATAAAGTAGAGCCTTCATTAGAAACAGAACTATCAAAGGATTTGAAAATACAGGTTACAAGAGTTGAAGAGAAGACCATAGTTGAAAAGGAACCAATAGAATTTGAAACTGTAGTTAAAGAAGATGACAGCTTAGAAAGTGGAGTTAATAAGACCACTCAAGAGGGTTCTGCTGGAGAAAAAGAAATAACTATGAAATTAGTTATGGAAGATGGGAAAGAAGTATCTAGAGAAGTAGTAGAATCTAAAGTTGTTAAGGAGCCAGTGGATGAAGTGGTGGTAAAAGGAACTATGGAAAAATTAGTTCTTTCAAGAGGAAACGATAATATAGATTATAAAAAAATGATGGTAGTAGAAGCTACTGCTTATGCTGGGGATGGAATAACAGCAACAGGCACAGTACCAAAAAGAGATCCTAATGGATTAAGTACAATAGCTGTTGACCCAAGAATAATACCTTTAGGAACTAAAGTTTATATAGAAGGGTATGGTTATGCAGTAGCAGAAGATACTGGTGGAGCTATAAAAAATAACATAATAGATTTATTTTTAAATTCTTCGGCTGAATGTAAACAGTGGGGAAGAAGAAATGTCAATCTTTATATAATAGCTTATCCTGGTGAATGGTAATACTAAAAGAGGGAGTCTAAAAGAATTATTCTTTTAGACTCCCTCTTTTTATTTTATATTAGAGAGCATTTTATTGACAGTTAAATAAGATATGGGTAAATTAAATATAGTACATATAATAAGAAAGGGAGTTTTAACCTTGATTAAAGAAGTTATAGTAGTTGAAGGTAGAGATGATATAACAGCAGTAAAAAAAGCAGTGGATGCTGAAATGATAGCTGTTGGTGGATTTGGAATAAATGCAAAGGTTATAGAGAGAATAAAAGAAGCTCAAAAAAGAAAAGGAGTTATAGTACTTACTGATCCTGACTTCGCTGGAGAGAAGATAAGATCAATAATTTCAAAAAGAGTTAAAGGTGTTAAACATGCTTACATAGGTAGAGCAGAAGGAACTAGAGCTAAAGATGGAAACATAGGTGTGGAAAACGCTTCACCAGAAGCTATAATAAGAGCTTTAGAAAATGCAAAAATAACTTTAGAAGAAAAAAGAGAAGAATTTACAATACAAGATTTAATATACTTTGGATTATCAGCTGATCCAAAAGCTAAAATCAGAAGAGAATTACTTGGTAAAGAATTAAGAATCGGTTATGGAAATGCAAACCAAGTTCTTTCAAGACTGAATAACTATGGCATAACAAAAGAAGAATTTGTTAAAGCTATAGAAAAGATAGAAAAGATGTTATAGGAGAGTAGTGAATGGATATAAATGATATAAAAGATATAAAGACAAAGGAGCTTGTTCAAAAATACAATTTTAGATTTTCAAAAAGTTTAGGACAAAACTTTTTAATAGATGACTCTGTTCCAAGAGATATCGTTGCAGGAGCGGATGTTTGTGAAGATGATTTAGTAATAGAAATTGGACCTGGAGTTGGAACGCTTACTGCACAGTTACTTAAAAAGGCAAAAAGAGTTGTTGCTATTGAATTAGATAGTTCTCTAATTCCAATATTAACAGCAGAGCTTGGAGATAACCCAAAATTTCAATTAATACATAATGATGCATTAAAGGTTGATTTTAATGAAATTATAGGTGATGAGAAGAGTGTTAAGTTAGTTGCTAACTTACCTTATTATGTAACAACACCTATAATAGTAAATTTATTAAAAGGTGGATATAACTTTAAATCATTAACTATAATGATACAAAAGGAAGTTGCAGAAAGAATGAACGCAGAACCAAATTGTAAGGATTATGGTGCTTTATCAATTTTAGTTCAATATTACTGCAACACTAAAATAGTTAGAAAAGTACCACCTTCATGTTTTATACCAAGACCAAAGGTTGATTCAATAGTAATAAGACTAGAGAGATTAGAAGAACCTAGTGTTAAGGTTAAGAATGAGAAGCTATTCTTTGAAATTGTTAGACATGCGTTCAATATGAGAAGAAAGACTTTATGGAATGCAACTAAAAATGTAAAACTTCAAAAAGAGTTAATGGAAAAGGCATATGAAGAGGCAGGAATAGATCCTAAGAGAAGAGGAGAAACTTTAAGTTTAGCTGAATTCGGAGCTCTTTCAGATGCAATAGATAAATATATGAATAACTAGAAAGTATGAGAGAATAAGAATTTTAAAATTTTTATTCTCTTTTTTTTTGTTCCTTCATATAATGTAGAGAATAAAATTATATTGGAGGGACCAGAGAATTGGCACATAATAAATCATATAGAAGTTTTATAATATTACAAGAAGATGAAAAAGGACATTCTATGGCTTCAGATAAGCCTTTAACCGGATATGCCAAGATAGAAACTAAGAGCGATAGGTGTAAGGTTTCTTTTTATGCTCAGAATTTAAAGAAAGAATACAAGGATTGTTACATGATGCTTATTTGTAGCAAAAAAGATTTTAAAAAGAATATAAATCTTGGTCCAATGAACATAAGTCAACAAGGAAAGGCTGAAATGAGTTTAGAATATGATTCTATCAACATAGGGGGATTAAATATATCTTATGACAAAATAGTTGGTGCAGCCATTGGAAAAGATATTAATGGTAGAACAGTATTCTTTATGTGTGGATTTCTAAACAATCAAATGCCAAAAGATAATTGGAAAAATTACGAAGTTAAAATGGTGGCAGGTAAAGAGTGTGCGCATTATGACAAAAATAAAAAGGAAGAGGAAACTAAAAAAGAATGTCCTAGTATGAAAGAGGAGAAGGAAGTACAAAAACAAAAAGAGATAGAAAAACAAAAAGAGAAAGAAATGCAAAAAGAGAAAGAAATGCAAAAGCAAAAAGAGATGGAAGAACAAAAAGAGATGGAAAAACAAAAGGAGATGGAAAAGCAAAAGGAGAAAGAAAAGCAAAAACAAAAAGAAATAGAAAAAGAGAAAGAAATGAAAAAAGAGAAATTGTTAGGATGGAGAGATAAAGAAAAAGAGTGGGAAGATAAAGAGAAAGAATGGAGAGATAAAGAAAAAGAATGGCAAGATAAAGAGAAAGAATGGGAGTATAAAGAGAAAGAATGGCAAGATAAAGAAAAAGAGTGGGAAGATAGAGAGAAAGAATGGCAAGATAAAGAAAAAGAGTGGGTAGATAAAGAAGAAGAATGGAGAGGTAAAGAGAAAGAATGGGTAGATAAGAAAGAGAGTGATTGTAAGGAATGTGATTGTGATGAATTTATAAGTGAAATAGATTTGGAGCATGAATGCGATTCTTATGAAGGTGAATCTTATGAAAGAGAACAAAAATTCTCTGAGATGGAACAAAGATTTTCAAGCTATGAGAATGAAATAGAAGATATTAAATTTAGAGGAAGTAATAAAGAAGATAATAGAAGTAATAAAGAGGAAGATAATATATGTAAAGTTAAAAAAGAAGAGAATATGTGTAAAGTTAATTTTAATAGTGCTATAGGAAATGTGGTAATGGGAGCTTTAGAAGGATGTGAAAAGGTTCCTGGATTCGCAGAGGATATTAAGAGATGTGAATGGTATAAAGTAGATGTAAATAATTTCGATGATATGTGCAACATGAGAAATTATAATAAATACACTATGATGTATTATCCTATGATAAATTATTATCCTTATATAAGTAGGTCTGGACACTTCTTTGTTGGAGTAAAGTGTGATGAAGATGGTGAAATAAAATATATCCTATATGCTATTCAAGGAAGTAAAGATAGAACAGAGCAACCTTATGGAGGTAGAACTGGATTTGTTACATGGAATAAATATGAGGACAAACATGAGGATAAATATTTGGACAGATATGATTACAAATATGAAGATGAGGGAAATGGATATTGGATAATGTTCTATGATTTTGAAAATTCACGTGTAGTTATTCCTATTAAATAATTCAGATTAAAAGCTGTTTATGTAGAAATAAAAAGCTATATAAACAGTTTTTTATTTATGTAATATTATTCTTTTATTTAGTAATTTTTATATAAGGATTGAATATATTTTAAATATAGACTTTAGTCAAATTGGAAAAGAGGTGATTTTTTGAATAAAAAACAATTGGGAATAACCTTAATACTAATTTTACTTATGCTAATATTAGTTACAGGAGAAAATATGTTTAATGGAAACTTAGAAAAAGTTGCATTAATAAATAATAATATTGAAGGGCTAAATACATATACTGCCCTTGATGGTATTTTAACTTATAAGTTACCTGATAGTTGGGATGTTGAAGAAAAGAAATATCCGGGCAATTATATTATTTATGATAATAATTTTACAAGTGATAGTATGGGACTATGGGGATATGTACAAATCTTGAATTCTAATGAAGGACTAGAAAAGATGATTGAAAAAGAGAAGGAAAAATTAAATGAGGATAATATAAGTGATTATGTAGTAACTGATGAAAAACTTGATAATGAGCTTGTAAAAAAAGTAGCTTTTAAAGAAAAAAATGATAAAGGAATAACTTATGTAAATACAATTTATTATAAAGAATTAAAAGAAAATAAGATTGTAAAGGTCTTATTTAGTGCTACTGAAAGTAAACAGAGAGAAGATTATTCCATCATATATAAAGCTATAATGGATAGTTTAAATGATGATTGATAGAAAATTTGATTTGACTTTGCATAAGTATTATAATTAATTTTAAAAGAGAAGCATATTAAATGCTTCTCTTTTAAAGTTATAAATAAATATTGGAGGAGTTTATGAGGATTGTTTTAGGGGAATTTTTTGGCTTGAAGATTTACAGTTATGGATTTATGATAGGAATAGGCATAATCTGTGCAGTATTACTATTCTTAAAGCAAGGTACTAAAAGAGGTTATAATGAAGATAAACTATTCAATGCGACCATATTAACAGTAATCTTAGGGATTTTAGGAGGTAAGATACTGTACATAATAACTGAATGGCAACTGGTTATTAAAGATCCAAGCATAATATTTAGAGAATTTGGAAATGGTTTTGTAATTTATGGAGCCATATTTGGAGGGGCTTTAGGTATCTCAATATATTGCATAAAAAATAAATGGAGTATATTGGAGATTGGAGATTTAATAGTGCCTGGATTAGCCTTAGCTCAAGGTTTTGGAAGGATAGGATGTTTACTTGCAGGATGTTGTTATGGTGCTGAAACTTTAAGTGCTATAGGAATAGTCTTTCCAGAAGGTTCATTAGCACCAGCTGGAGTTCCATTATATCCAACACAAATTTTTTCATCAATTTTTGATTTTGCATTAGCATTATTTTTACTATGGTATGGAAATAAAAACAAAGAAAAGGGAAAAACTCTTGGTATGTATATGATAATATACAGTATAGGAAGATTTTTTGTAGAATTTTTACGTAATGATCCTAGAGGAAATGTTGGAGCATTATCAACATCTCAATTTATATCAATATTTATATTAATAGGAGGTATATTACTATATAATATAAATAAATTAAAAGGGAGAAAAGAAACAAGTGAAAAATAAAAGATTGATTCTAGTAATACTTTGTTTAATCCTAGGATTAGGCATTATTGGATGTTCGGCTAAAGAGATAACTACCAAGTTTTGGGGAAGTAAAAATAATGACTTTGAATATATAAAAGAAAATAAAGTTGATAAAATAGTTATTCAAAGTACAAGAGACTCTGGATTTAGATTTTTAGTTAAGGAAAAGTCTGTAATAGATAATATATATAGTATGTTATCTAAAGCAGATGTAGTTAATAAGAAGACTGACTTACCTCCAGATTATATTTTTGAAATCCATGTTGGGGATGAAGTTAAAACTTTTTACTATGTAACAGGGGTAAAAAATAATGGAGAAGGTAACTTCTATAATGATGATCATTTTTACAGAATATCTAAGAGATTAGATAACTATTTAATGCAAAATATGCAGGTAATAAGAAAGCCTAGGGAGTTTGATAAAATATACTATGACTCAATACTTAAGGTTTTAGAAAAAGATAAAGATGAATTAAATAAAAACAATGATAAAGTTGGAATTGATATACTTGGAGATAGAGACTGTACAAAGTATATGTTATCATCAGATATTGAAAATTTTGAAAAAAAAGTAAAACAAATAGTACCAAATGCTTCAATAATGAACCATAATAGGGATGATTTTGATATAATAGTTACTGTAAGAAATTATGGATACACTTCTACTATGTTTAGAACTATAGTAACGGTTGAGAATAAAGAGACTCATTCAGAGAAAAAATTCTATGTAGATGGAGTGTATAAAAACTCTTGGGACATCAATGTTTATGATAACTGGCAAGATGTTCAAAAGGAATGGGATAGCTAAAAGAATGGAGGCGTTTTCTTATGGGAAGTTGTGCAAGTTGTGCAAATAAGGATAATTGTAGTTCAGCTAGTAAAGATGGAGGATGTAGTTCATCATTACCAGCAAAGTTAGGAACTAATTATGGAAACATTAAAAATGTTATAGGAGTTATAAGTGGTAAAGGTGGAGTTGGTAAATCAACTGTTACTGGAATATTAGCGACTCAATTAGCTAAAAAAGGATACAAGGTTGGTGTTTTAGATGCCGACATAACTGGTCCATCAATGCCAAGATTTTTTGGTATAAATGAAAAAAGAGCAGATATACTTGCTATGGACAGTGAAGGAAAACAAGTTAAATTTGTTCCTGTAAAAACTGACTTAGGTATAAAAGTAATATCAATGAACTTACTTATGGAAGTTGAAGATGATCCTGTAATTTGGAGAGGTCCAATGGTTACAGGTGTATTAAATCAAATGTTTAAGGATACTGACTGGGAAGAGTTAGATTATTTATTAATAGATATGCCACCAGGAACAAGTGACATAACATTAACAGTAATGCAAACATTCCCTATAAAGGAATTAATAATAGTTTCAACACCTCAAGATATGGTATCAATGATAGTTAAAAAACTAGTTACTATGGCTCACAAAATGAATGTTGAGGTAAGAGGCGTAGTTGAAAATATGGCTTACATAGAATGTGAATGTGGTAAAAAAATGAAGGTATTTAGCAAAAAATCTTCAGAAGAACATGCTGAATATTTAGGACTTCCTTTAATAGGAGAATTACCAATAAACTTAGATTTAACTGAAGCTTTAGAGAACGGAAAAGCAGAAGAGTATGTAGCTGAAAATTCACTATATTCATTAATATTTGAAGGCTTATATTAATAAATATAAGAGATATAGCTTATTAAAGTTATATCTCTCTTTTTTTATTTTTGTTTTATATGATATTAAATAGTAATAGAATATTTGATTTGGAGAATACTATTATTGTTAAAATAAACTTTTAAGGAGGAAATGAAAATGAAAGCAGTAGTAGATAAAGATACATGTATTGGATGTGGGTTATGTCCAACAATAGCTCCAGATGTTTTTGATATGGACGACGATGGAAAAGCACATGCAATCGTTGATGAAGTACCAGAAAATAGTAAAGATGCAGCACAAGAAGCAGAAGAAAGTTGTCCAGTAGCAGCTATCAAAGCTGAATAATATCATTAAAGACAAAAAGATTCTAAAAGAGATAGTTTCTCTTTTAGAATCTTTCTACTTCATTATAAAGATGTGAATATATTATTTTGAAAACTTCTAAAGCTTCTTTTATTTTAGGTTTTAATAGATGTTTTTTTTCTTCGAATTCCTTAAAGCCTTCTGGTGTTAAAGAATATACTTTTTGTATTTTTCTTTTGGGATCATCCCATATACCTACTACGAAACCTTGTTTTTCTAATTTCTTTAGTAGAGGATAGATGCCTCCAGTGCTAGGAATCCAAAGTCCATTAGTCTGTTCACCAATCTTTTGAGCTAAATCATTTCCATTGGTAGGTTTAATACTAAGTATATATAAGGCGTATATAGGAAGAAGTCCTTTGGTAAAGACTTGTCCTACTGCATCCTTTTCTTTTTGTACTTTTTTTAGATTAGCTACCTGTTTTTTATATTCATCATAAAGGCGTTTTTCTTCAGCTTTTATAAATTCATCATTATACATAATTAAATTTCCTTTTGAATTGAAACTCCTACCATTCCTGGTCCAGCGTGAACACCCATAGCGGCACCTATTTCTCTTACTTGAGAACTTAATAGATTAGGATGATCTTTTATTGAGGCAAGAATTTGGTTAGCTTCTTCTTCTGCCATACCATTAAGAACTGCTATATTACATTTGCCTTGATCAAGGTGTTCTAAAATTATGCTAGTAAGTTTCTTTAATGATTGTTTTCTTCCTCTTGCCTTTGCAATAGTACAATAAGCACCATGTTCATCAACTGATATTATTGGTTTTAAATGAAGTAAGTCTCCAACTGTTCCAGCAACCTTACCTATTCTTCCACCACGTCTTAAATATTCTAATGTATTAAGAGTATAGTAACCTGTTGTAGCTTCTCTTATGCTTGGAAGAGTGTTAATTATATCTTCAAAACTTTTACCTTCTTTAACAAGTTTAGCTGCTTTTAAAACTATAGCTCCTAAAGGATATCCTATTATCTTACTATCAAATAAATAATATTCGAAAGAAGTACGTTCCTCAATAACTAATCTAGCGGCATTGAATGTACCTGATAATGCACTAGAAATAAATATACCTATTATGTGAGTGTATCCTTCAGATTCTAATTTATCTAATACTGAGTTTATATAATCTGGACCACATAGTGAAGTGGTTGGAACTTCAACATGTAGACTTTCATAAACTTGATCTGGTGTTATATCAAAAATGTCATTATATTCTCTATCTTTATATATTATTTTTAATGGTAATACATTGATGTCATATTCTTTTATTTCATTTATAGTTAAGTCACAAGAACTGTCTGTTATTATAGCGATTTTTTGCATTTTATATGCCCCCAATCATTTAACTTGATAGTTACTAACCTGAAAATAAGTTGTTTTATAAATAACTTATTTTCAGGTTAGTACACTTTAGATAATTTTAACTAAAATTCAACAGATATTGAAATCAATGAAAATTAAGTTTATTTTTATCTTTAAGTGCATTATATATCAATAGTGATACTATTATCAATATTGATAATGGTACAAAAGGAAAATAATCTGTTAATAATATATTAAAACAGATTATTATTAAAGAAAACGGTTTACTTATGAACTTAATTATAAAATTACTTAAAAGCTAGAGAAGATTTTTTGTCTACTATATGCCAGATAGTATTACCTCTTGAGAGATATACAGGAGTATTATTCTCAGTTTTTAATATGGTTTTACTATCAAAATCATCTTTTTCCCAGTGGATTTTCTCCATCCTACCATTAGATAATAAATAGCCTTCTCCACTACCAACTAAATCTATATCTAAGTGAGTATTATCAGCTTGAAGTGACATATCAGTTATTTGTATCACTATATTTTTAAATTTTAAAGGTTCTCCAGTATTTTTATCAGTAGAAAGTTCTTTATCCATATACTTTTCATAAAATCCATCTACATATTTATAGGATGTATTATAATAATTACTTAGATTAAGATTCAATTCAGATATGTAACTTGAAGAACTTAGTAGAGCATTATCTATGAATTTTAAATTATTATCTTTTGAATAACTATATCCTTTTTGTGAAATAAAATCTCTTATATTTTTAGCAGAAGTATAAAGGTTATGAGGTGCCTTTCTTGTATTATCTCTCCAAAAAGCACTTCCATTAGCTATCTCGTTTATACTGTTTAAGGAGTCATCACTAGATATAGTAGCTAAGGCCTGTGCACTTCCACCACAATGAGCGAAAGGTAAATCGTGTTCTTTAGATATATCTAAGAAGTATTGACGTACACTTCTAACTGGTCCAATAACTTCAGGAGAATTCTCATAAAATACAGCTAGGAATCTAGGAATTCCACCTTCCGCCATAGTCTCATAAACTATATCAGCTTCAGAAAGTCCACTTTGTGGACGAGCTTCTCTGGAATTTTCAACTATACACATAAAAGGTATATTATCAATTGAATTTGATTCTAATATATTACCTGTATACGGGCTTAAAGTTTCTAAAGATATATTTTCATAATTATAATCAACTAAATCTTCTTCATTAAATGTAAGTTTTACTGAATCTATCTTCTTTAATGTATCTATTTTTTCAGGAGTTTTTAAGGGCATTATTAAATTCCCAAGTAATAATCCAATTAATAAAATTATTATTAATTGAAAAGAAATTAAGGCAATTTTCTTCATTTAAACACCTCCAATGGATTATTTTTCATATAATTATTATGTTACATTATATGGAATATTATTCATCATATGGAGAAGTCGTGAATGAGTTTTTGTTAATGTCAACTAAAGAGAAATTGAATATAGGCTAAGAAAAAGAAGAAAAAAGGGAGATAATAAGTAATTTTTTAAGTATAAGGATTTTTAAAAATTAGCATAACTATTAATAGTAGAGTATAATGATTCGAGTACAAGATATAGTGGAGTGGAGGAAGTAAGAATGCTACATGTTGTGAAAAGGGACGGTAGAGAATCAAGATTTAATGCGGATAAAATAGCAAATGCAATAAAGAGAGCGGCCAATGAAGTTGGTGTTACAATAAGAGAAAGTCAAGTTTTAGATACTATACAGAAGGTAATAAACTATATAGAGATGTCAGGTAAAACTGATGTTACTGTTGAAGAAATTCAAGTGTTAGTAGAAAAAGCTTTAAGAGATAATGGATTTAATCAAATAGCAACAGCATATAAAGCATATAGAACTGAAAGAACAAAGGTTAGAGAGATTAAGTCTGATTTAATGAAGGCTATAAGCAAGATCGGAGTAGAGACAGATAGAGATAATGCTAATGTAGGAAATAACTTTTCATCAAAGCTTTTAAGAATAGCATCAGAATCTAACAAGTGGTATAACTTAGCTACAATGCCTAAGGAATTAGCAAAGGCTCATGAAAATGGTGATGTATATTACCATGATTTAGATAGTTATAATTTAACTACAAACTGCTTACACATACCAACTGGTGAGTTATTACAGAGTGGATTTAACACTGGATACGGAACTATTAATGCACCAAGAAGAATAGAAACTGCAGCGGAATTATCATGTATTTTATTACAATCAACTCAAAATGATATGTTTGGAGGTCAATCACATCCAGACTTTGACAATGATATGAGTGAGTTTGTAGAACCTACAAGACAAGAAATCAGAGAAGAGTATATGGGATTAGGCTTAGAAGGAGCTAAGTTAGATGAATTAGTAGAGAAAAAACTAAGAGAGAGAGTACATCAAGCTATGCAAGGGGTTGTTTATAACTTAAACACAATGCATTCAAGAGCTGGATCTCAAGTTCCGTTTAGTTCATTAAACTTAGGAATACCATATAATGAAGATGCGGCTTTAGTTTGTGAGATATTCTTATTAGAATATGAAAAAGGATTAGGCAAAGGCGAACAACCAATATTCCCTAACATAATCTTTAGAGTAAAGGAAGGCGTTAATAGAGAGCCAGAAGATAAATATTTCTATTTATATGAATTAGCATGTAGAGTAGCAGCAAAAAGAATGAATCCAACCTTCATGAATATCGATGCGGATTTTAATAAGGAATATTATGATAAAGGATACATGCCAGCAACTATGGGATGTAGAACTTATCTTATGAAAAATGTTAATGGTGAACCAGGATGTAAGGGAAGAGGTAATATAGCTCCTACAACTATAAACCTTCCTAGACTTGGAATATTAGCAAAGAAAGACATTAATAAATTCTTTGAGTTATTAGATGATAGATTAAGAATAGCTAAAGAATCTTTAATGCATAGATATGGAGTACTTAAAAATTTAAGAGTTAAAGATTTACCTTTCGTAGCAGGTCAAGGATTAATGAAAGGTGCAGAAAACTTAGGACCAGATGATTCAATCGAGCCAATCTTAAAGCAAGGAACTTGGGGAATTGGATTTATTGGAGTTGCAGAAACTTTAGTAGCTTTAACAGGAAAGCATCATGGTGAAGATGAGGCAGCTAGAGAATTAGGATTAAAGATAGTTGAAAGAATAAGAGAATATTGCGATAGATTATCAGAGGAAATTAAACTTAACTGGAGTTGCTATGCTACACCAGCAGAAGGGTTATCAGGTAAATTTATAAAGCAAGACCAGAAAGCTTTTGGAATAATTAAAGGGGTAACAGATAAGGATTATTATACAAATAGTTATCATGTTCCAGTTTACTGCCCAATATCAATAAAAAATAAAATTGATATAGAAGCACCATATCACAAATTATGTAATGGTGGACATATCAGTTATATAGAAGTTGATGATTGTCCAAATGCGGAAACTATAATGAAAATAGTTAACTATGCTTATAAGCAAACTAATATAAGTTATATGGGTATTAACTTTCATATAAGATATTGTAAAAATTGTGGAACATATCTTCACAATAATGAGTGCAAATGTACTAATTGTGGAAGTCAAGATATTCAAGGAGTATCAAGAGTTACTGGATACTTAAGTCTTGATGAAAGATTTGGTCCAGGAAAATACCAAGAGAGAGAAGATAGACGTTCCCACTTAGAAGGTAATAAAAAAGCTTATCATTGCGTTTAATGCTTTTATAATAGGAATATAGATAAAGTTTAAATAGAAAAATCTATAATTTATATTTTAAAGATATATTATTTAATTTAAAGTTTAAAAATCGTTATATGATTATAAATTTTATAAAGTAGTGAAAATCTTAAAATATATGTATAGATTTTTCTTTTTTTATAATTAAATTGGAATTGACTTAATTTTAACGAAATATTGTTGACTATAAATTTTTATGTGGTAAAATAAATAAAAATAAATGTTACTTCGTATAACCTTAATGATATGGATTAGGGGTTTCTACCAAGAACCGAGAATTCTTGATTACGAAGAAAGCAAATAGGCTTTCTTCGTAATCAAGAATTTTTTTTTGAACATTTTTAGATTTTTATCTAAATCAGTTTTAAATATTAAAGAAAATTAAAGTTAAGATTTAATGTTATGAAATTTATGGATTTAACAACAAGATAAATAATTAAGTTTAGGGAGGATATTTAAATGAATTTATTAAATTTACCAAAGATAGAATTACACTGTCACTTAGATGGGTCATTAAGGGTTGAAACAGCAATTGAATTAGCTAAAAAAGAAGGAATTAAATTAGAGAGCTATGATTATGATAAAGTAAAAGAATTATTAGTTATTCCAGAAGAGTGCGAATCATTAAATGACTACTTAAAGAGATTTGATCTTCCTGTAAGTATATTACAAAGACCAGAAAATTTAGAGAGAGTAGCATTTGAGTTAATGGAAGATGCAAACAAAGAAAATGTAAAGTATATAGAAATAAGATTTGCTCCATTATTTCATTTAGAAAAAGGCATGACTCAAGAAGAAGTAATAACTAGTGTAATCAAGGGAATAAGAAAAGCAGAGGAGCTTTACGATATAAGAGGTAATGTAATATTATCATGTTTAAGACATCACTCTGTAGATAGTGTTTATGAAGTTATTGAGGCTGGTAAGAAGTTCATCGGAAAAGGTGTTGTTGCTATAGACCTAGCTGGATGTGAATTAGAAAACTTCGTTAAACCTTATGAAGAAGTAATGAAGACAGCTAGAGAAGCTGGATTTAGAGTAACAATACATGCTGGTGAGACTGGTTATGGAAAAAATGTTAGAGATGCTATTGAACTTTTAGGTGCTGAGAGAATAGGTCATGGACTATTTATATTCAATGATGAAGAAGCATACAATTTAGTTAAAAATAAAGGTGTAACTTTAGAAATGTGCCCTAAGAGTAATATAGATACTAAGGGTGTAACTAAATATGAAGAACATCCTATATATAAATATCACAAGGATAATATAAAAGTTAATTTAAGCACAGATAATAGAACTGTTTCAAACATAACTCTTACTGAAGAATTTGAAAATGTGGATAAAGCTTTCAATATAGATTTTGAAGATTACAAAAAGATTTATTTAGATAGCGTAGATGCTTCTTTTTGCACAGATGAATTAAAAGAACAATTAAAATTAGCTATATAATTTTATGAAATAAAAAAGATGACTTTTAGTCATCTTTTTTTTATTTAAACATATAAATATTTTTATTATGAGAGTGTATAGAAAAAGCATAGTTACTATGATAATATACTTCTTAAAATAAAAGGAGGGGTTAATTTTGCCATCTATAGATAGAAAAACTGGGGAAAAGATTTATATAGTTGATACAACATTAAGGGATGGAGAGCAAACAGCAGGTGTTGTTTTTGCTAATCATGAGAAAATTACAATTGCAAATATGCTTAGTGACTTAGGAGTTGACCAGTTAGAAGTTGGTATTCCAATTATGGGAGGAGATGAAAAAAAGGCTATTAAGGAGATATGCAAAAGGAATTTTAAGCCAAGCATAATGGCTTGGAATAGAGCTAATAAAAGGGATATAGAGGAATCTATTGATTGTGGGGTAGATTCTGTGGCTATTTCTATTTCAGTATCTGATATTCATATAAAGCATAAACTTAAAAGCTCTAGAGAGTGGGTTTTAGAAAAAATGATTAACACTGTAGAGTTTGCTAAAAAGAATGGATTATATGTTTCTGTAAATGGAGAGGATGCTTCAAGGGCAGATGATGACTTCTTATGTCAGTTTATACTAGAAGCTAAGAAGGCTGGAGCAGATAGGTTTAGATATTGTGATACTGTTGGAGTTATGAATCCTTTTAGCATAAGAGAAAAGATTGAAATGATTAAGAAAAAAACTGATATGAACATAGAAATGCATACTCATAATGATTTTGGAATGGCAACAGCAAATGCTATAGCTGGTGTTTTAGGTGGAGCAAATCATATAGGAGTTACCGTTAATGGACTTGGAGAAAGAGCGGGGAATGCAGCTTTAGAAGAGGTTTTAATGGGGTTGAAATATGTTCATGGTTATGATATTGGGGTTAAAACAGATATGTTTAAGGAATTATCAGAGTATGTTTCAAAAGCTTCAGGTAGACAGCTTCCAGCATGGAAGGCTATTGTTGGAGATAATATGTTTAGTCATGAGTCAGGAATTCATGTAGATGGGGCTCTGAAAAATCCAGGAACTTATGAAGCCTTTAATCCAGATGAGGTTGGCTTACAAAGGCAAATAGTAATAGGTAAACATTCTGGAAAAGCAGCTTTAATTAATAAGTTTAAAGAGTATGGAATTATCTTAAAAGAAGGTGAAGCAACTTGCCTTTTAGAAAAGGTAAGAGAACTTTCAGTAATGTTAAAGAGAAGTTTGTTTGATAAAGAGATAGTTCAATTATATAAGGATTATTGTATAAAATAGAAAATTTTTTTATTAATAAAGAAATTGGGCATCAATAAAAAAATAATTTTATATTTTAACAAGAAATATATTTTAAAAGATATGAGCAATAAATAAAGAGGAGGAGAAAATTTGGGGGATAATTTAGTTTATAAGATATTAAAAAATCATCTTGTAGAAGGGGAACTTAAGTGTGGAAACTTTATCGGAATAAAGATAGATCAAACATTAACTCAAGATTCTACAGGAACTATGGCATACCTTCAATTGGAAGCTTTAGATATAGAGAGAGTAAAGACAAAGCGAAGTATAGCTTTTGTTGATCATAATATGCTTCAACAAGGTTTTGAAAATGCAGATGATCACAAGTATATAAAAACTGTTGCTAACAGGTATGGGATTTATTTTTCAAAGCCTGGTAATGGAATATGCCATCAAGTATTTTTAGAGAGATTTTCATGTCCAGGAGAAACCTTAATAGGGTCAGATAGTCATACACCAACAGCTGGGGGAGGTGGAATGCTTGCTATTGGAGCTGGGGGATTAGATGTTGCCTTAGCTATGGCTGGAAAGGCATATAAAATAGTTGTTCCAAAGGTTTGTAGAGTTAATTTAATTGGAAAACTTAATAATATGGTTTCAGCAAAAGATATAATATTGGAGGTTTTAAGAAGAGAAACTGTTAAAGGTGGAGTAGGAAAAGTATATGAGTATTCAGGAGAGGGGATACTTACGCTTACTGTACCACAAAGAGCGACAATAACTAATATGGGAGCTGAGCTTGGAGCAACAACATCAATTTTTCCTAGTGATGAAAATACCTTAGAATTTTTAAGAAAACAAGGAAGAGAAGAAGATTATTGCGAACTAAAGGCAGATGAAGATGCTGTTTATAATGAAGAAATAACAATTAATTTAAGTGAATTAGAGCCTTTAGTTGCAAGTCCTCATAGTCCTGACAATGTGAAAAAAGTTAAAGAAGTTGGAGAAATAAAGATTGACCAGATTGCTATTGGTAGTTGTACAAATTCTTCTTATGAGGATTTAATGAAAGTAGCTAAGATATTAAAAGGCAAGAAAGTTCACAAGGATATAAGCTTAGTTATTGCACCAGGATCAAGACAGGTAATGGAGATGCTTTCTAGAAATGGAGCATTAGGAGATATCATAAGTTCTGGTGCTAGAATATTAGAAAATTCTTGTGGTCCTTGTATAGGAATGGGACAATCACCTGGCACGGATGAAGTTTCTCTTAGAACATTTAATAGAAATTTCTACGGAAGAAGTGGAACTTTATCAGCTAAGGTTTATTTAGTTAGTCCAGAAGTAGCAGCGGTTTCGGCCTTAAAAGGAGTTTTAACGGATCCTAGAAAGTTAAATATAAATTTAGAAGAGGAAGAAGAATATAATTTTTTAATAGATGATAGTATGATAATAAGTCCTTCTATGAATAAGAGTGAGGAGATTATAAAGGGACCTAATATAAAAAGTTTTCCTGTTAATTCAAAGCTTGAAGAGAAAATAAACGGAAAAGTTTTATTGAAAGTTGGGGATAATATAACTACAGATCACATAATGCCTTCAAACTCTAAATTGCTTCCTTTTAGGAGTAACATACCATACTTATCTGAATATTGTTTTAACACAGTAGATGAGGATTTTCCAAAGAGAGCTAAGGAAAATAAGGGAGGATTTATAGTAGCAGGAGAAAATTATGGACAAGGTTCAAGTAGAGAACATGCTGCATTAGCACCTCTATATCTGGGAGTAAAAGGAGTTATTGCTAAATCTTTTGCTAGAATTCATAAGGCTAACTTAATAAATAGTGGAATAATCCCTATGGAATTTAGTAGAAAAGAGGATTACGATTCTATAGAGTTAATGGATGAGTTTATTATTCAGGATATTTTTAATAATTTAGAAAATGGTGTTTTACAAGTTAAAAATATTACTAAAAATACAGAGATACTTGTTCAGATAAATTTATCGAAAGAAGAAAGAGAAGTTATAAAAGCTGGTGGAAAAATAAATTATCATAAAGGAAGTAGATAACTTTAGGAGGGTGAATTAATGGAGAGAGTAACATTGATACCGGGAGATGGAATAGGTCCAGAAATAGTAGAAGTTATGAAAGAGGTTGTTAATGCTAGTGGTGCAGAAATAGAATGGGAAGAAGTACAAGCTGGCGAGGGACAAATTGAAACCTCTGGAGAAGTTCTTCCAAAGGAAGTTATAGAGTCAATAAAAAGAAATAAAGTAGCTATAAAAGGACCAATAACAACACCTATAGGATATGGGTTTAAAAGTGTAAACGTGACTTTAAGACAAGAATTAAATCTTTATGTTAATTTAAGACCAGTAAAAAGTTTTAGAGGAATCAAATCAAGATATTCAGATATTGATTTAGTAATAGTTAGAGAAAATACTGAAGATTTATATGCTGGTATAGAGCATAAACTAGGGGATTATGGTGCAGAAAGTATAAAAATAATAACAAAGGATGCTTGTGAAAAAATAGTTGATTTTGCTTGTAAATACGTTAAAGATAATAAAAGAAAAAAATTAACTGGTATCCACAAAGCTAACATAATGAAGTTAACTGATGGTTTATTTTTAGATGTGTTTAGAAAAGAATGTGAAAAGAATAAAGTAGAGCATGATGATTTAATAGTTGATGCAGCTGCTATGAATTTAGTATTAAATCCTAATAAATTTGATGTTTTAGTTATGCCAAATCTTTATGGGGATATTTTATCGGATTTATGTGCAGGATTAGTTGGAGGGTTAGGTCTTGTTCCAGGAGCTAATATTGGGGATAACTTTGCAATATTTGAGGCTGTGCATGGAAGCGCGCCTCAAATAGCAGGAAAAAATTTAGCTAATCCTACAGCAATAATTCAATCCTCAATAATGATGTTAAGATACTTAGGAAAATATGAATACGCAGAAAAAATAGAGCTAGCTTTAATAAAGGTTTTTGAGGAAGGAAAAATTTTAACTATGGACTTAGGTGGAAGTGCTTCTACTAAAGAATTTGGAAATGAAATTATAAAAAATATGAATTAATGCAAAAAATAATCCACAGCCAAATAAATTTTAATTGACTGTGGATTATTTTTTATTTTAACAACTGTGGATAAATTTCAAAAAAATATTCTGTGGATAATTTTTTTGAACGTATTATTGTTAGTAATTTGGTGTACTTTCACTGAAAATTACAGTGAGATGTATATTATACAATAAAAACTATAAGGAGTTCCAGTAAAAATTTAGGTGACTAAAAGTTTTAACTTTAAATATTTAAAGTAATGTAAATAAGTAAGGGATTATATTGACTATGAACCTTATTTATTAGACAATAAATAAGATTTAAAAGCAGATGGGCGGCTAAAGACTACCCATTTGCTTTTATTTTTTTTATGTAATTTTTAAAAAAGGGGGATTAACTTTGATTAAAGCTTTTAAAAATAGGGAATTTCTATCTACTATGATAATGATGGCTGTTCCTATTACTATCCAAAGTTTTATTACATCATCATTAAATTTGGTTGATAATTTAATGGTAGGTAGATTAGGGGAAGAGTCTATAGCATCTGTTGGTTTAGCTAACCAATATATATTTATTTTTACCCTATGTATCCTTGGCATAAATGCTGGAGCTAGTGTTTTTATGTCTCAGTTTTGGGGAAAGAAAGATTTAAAAAATATAAAAAAGATTTTAGGATTAGATATATCTATTGGACTTATAGTTTCAACGATTTTTGCTTTAGGGGCTGGATTCTTTTCTTACGAGATAATGAGTATTCTTTCTAATGACTTAAGAGTAGTAGAATTAGGGGCTCAATATTTACAGATTGTTGCTATAAGTTGTATTTTTACTAATTTTACTCAAGCGTATTCTTCAGCTTTAAGAAGTACAGAACAACCTAATGTTCCTATGTATGCTAGTATGGTTGGAGTTTTAATAAATGCGTTTTTAAACTGGGTATTTATATTTGGAAATCTAGGGTTTGAACCTATGGGAGTTAGTGGAGCTGCCCTAGCAACGACTATAGCTAGACTGATTGAAATGATATTTATAGTTTCTTTCGTTTACTTTAGCAAGAATAAAGTAGCATCGAAATTAAGTGAGCTTATGTCATTTGATTTTAGCTTTGTAAAAATCTATTTTAAAACATCTTGGTCTGTTATAGCAAATGAAATTATATGGTCACTAGGCATGACAGCTTATTCTATTGCCTATGCCAGGATAGGAACTAATGCTGTTGCCAGTATGCAAATAGCTACTACCTTAAATAACATGTTTATGGTTTTATTAATAGGATTAGCTACAGCTTCATCAATAATGATAGGGAATAAAATAGGGTCTAATGAGGAAAGTACAGCAAGGGAATATGCTAAAAATATAGCTATCATGGCTGTTGGGGTTGGATTTATTTTAGGAGTTTTAATATGGATAACAGCACCATTGGCACTTAAACCTTTCAAGGTGAGCGAAGGAACTTACTTAGATACATTGAAGGTTTTAAGAGTAATAGGATTATTTTTTACAATAAGAGCTTTTAATATGGTTATGATTGTTGGTGTTTTTAGAGGTGGCGGAGATACAACTTATTCTATGCTAGTTCAATGCGGAACTATATGGCTTTATGCTGTTCCTATGGCATTCTTAGGTGCTACTACATTTTCATTACCTATTTATGGAGTCTATTTCTTAATATGTACAGAAGAATTTTTAAAGATAATATTCGAGTTAGTAAGATTAAAGTCTGGAAAATGGATAAAGAATGTTATAAGTGACATTGAAGAAAATGAAGCTCATGATAATTTAATAACTGTATAAATAAAAGGGTTATATCAATAGTTTCAAAGTAAGATTCTATTAATATAACCCTTTTTTTAGATTATGATTTCCTTAAAGGTAACACAGGTTTTACTAGACATGACTTGAAGAAACTTATTACTATCTAATAGATAAGACTCAAAATTATTTTTTTGAGAATTCATATTTCCTAATTTGTCACATAAAGATAATAAAGCTACATCGTGAATGTCAGTTGTATTTATTAAATCTATAATGCTGTATGAAATTCTATTTAGGACAAAAGCTGGTGCAGAATGATGCTTTACTAGTGCTATTATGTTTTCGTTTAGAGTATCATCTTCACTATATTCTCTAAGAATTCTCCTAGTTATTTCGCCTCCAACTCTATCGTGAATTGGGTTTAGAGTTCTTACTTTTCCAATATCATGGAAGAATGCAGACCACATAAAAGCTTTTGGGTCGTTGGATAAATCTTTGTATTTTGAAGCTAGGTCCACTACATTTAATGTATGAGTCCAAGGATTAGATTGATCGATTTGATTTTCTTTATTGAGTTGGTTGAAAATATTAAAAGAAGAATTTTTAAATGATTCTTCATCTTTAATTTGATTTAAGAATATGGATGGTTTATTATCCTCTAATAAATGCTTCTCAATTTCTAAAAATAAGTTTTGATTATTCATTTTGTACCCCCTAATTAAATACTTATTTTAATAATTAACAATAGTAAGCATTTTTAAACAGTTAAATTAAAAAAAAGGAACATATAATAAAGCAGGAGGTAATTTTTTATGAGTAATACTATTAGATTATCAGGAATCGCCTATGAGAGTTTAGTAAATGGACCAGGAATAAGAAGAGTTTTCTTTTCACAAGGATGTAAACATAATTGTAGGGGATGTTTTAATCCAGATACTCATGACTTTAATGGTGGTGAGGAAATGGATATAGATGAATTAATAAAAGATTTATCAGAAAATCCATTTATAGATGGAGTAACATTTAGTGGTGGAGATCCATTAGAACAAGCTAATAAATTTATATACATAGCCAAGGCAGCTAAAGACTTAGGATTAAATGTTTGGAGCTATACTGGATATAGATTTGAACACTTATTAGAAAAGGCTGATGAGTTTAATAAATGGAAAGAATTTTTAGAGAATATAGACGTATTAGTTGATGGGAAATTTGAAATAGATAATAAAGAAGATGGACTTAAATTCAGAGGCTCCTCAAATCAAAGAATAATAGACGTTAAAAAAAGTTTAAAAGAAGGAAGAGTAATTGAATTAGAATTTTAAGCATTAAAATTTTGTAAAAAACTTCAATTGTAATATGTTCATAATAGTTTATACGAAAAAGCTATGTTAAAATTATTTATATAAATATTGGGAAGTTGAGAATTAGATTGCTTAAGGGGAGTAGAAAGCGTATATGTTAGAATTTGTTTTAGGTAGAAATGAATTTGTAAAGTGTCGAAAAGAATTTATAAGCAGAGAATTTTTTATATGGATTTTATTTGAAATCTTAGGAGCTATATTTGTATTTATAATGACCATGGTGTTCATTAAGGCTAGTAAAAATCTTAACAATAGTTTCTATGCAATTACTTTATTAGCATGGCTTATTTTTTCTATAATGTGCAATATTAAAAATAGAAAGATAATAGAGAAAAGTATAAATGAGAAAGTAAACTTTCTAGAGAAAAAAAACATGCTTGGTAAGTGTAGAGTTGAGGTTATGAATTATGGATTAAAAATAGAATACAATGAAGGAATTCAAGAAAGAGTATATCCATGGAAAATCATAAGAGAAATTTTTTCTTTTAGAGGAAATATATATATTTATATATCTTCTATTGACTATATTTCAATTCCGAAGGAAGCTTTCAAAAATAATGAAGATCGTATTTACTTTTTAAATAAAATAAATAATGATAGAAACAATGTTAGAGAACGTATATTATCTATTATTGGATTAGCATAAAGCTTAACTTTATAGTTAAGCTTTTTTTTAGTTGGTAATTTAAGTTACATACTTTTTATAATATTAGCTATATATTAAAGAGAGAAACATAAAAAATAGATTATTAAAAATAAATATGATATATTAATTATAAAAATTTAAAGAGGTGGAAAATAAATGTATAATTTTTTAGTAAAGAAAACGAAGTGTAAAGAAACAAATGCATTATTAATCCCATATTTTGAAGATAAAACAAAAATACCTAATGAAGAAATTAACAATAAGATAGATATACTTAAGAAAAAAGGTCAATTTAAAGGTGCTTATGGAGAAATATTTAGTACGACTAGAATGACTCATGAAGATATACAAGATGTGATTTTATTAGGTCTTGGAAAGTCAGGAGAATTAACTAAAGAAAAATTAAGAAGAGCCTTTGGTAAAGTTGTAAGTGAGATTAAGAGATTAAAGAGTAAAAGTGTATTCATAAGATTTGATTATGTAGACAATATTGGAATGAAGAATACCATAAAAGCAATGGTAGAAGGATTAGCTTTATCATCATATACTTTTAATAAATATAAAAGTGATAAGAAAGAAGATGGAGAGGTTACTGTTCATATTGGAGGGCATAACATAAAGGAAGAAGAGATAGAAGTTTGTGAAAAAGCGGTTAGTGAAGCACTTCTACTTTCAGAAACTACTTGTTTAGCAAGAGATTTAGTAAATGAACCTGCTAATAAGATGTATCCAGAGACTTTAGCGAAAGAAGTTAAAAGTATAGGGTCAAAATATGGATTTGAAGTTGAAATCTTTGATGAAAAACAAATAGAAGAATTAAAAATGGAATCTTTCTTATCAGTAGGAAAAGGTTCAGATAATCTACCAAAACTTATTGTAATGAGATATTTTGGTGATGAGGATAATATGGATAATAGATTAGCATTAGTAGGAAAGGGATTAACTTATGATTCAGGTGGATATTCTTTAAAAACTAATGCAGGAATGGTTACAATGAAGGCTGACATGGGAGGAGCTGCTGCCGTTATAGGAGCTATAAGTGCTATAGCTAAGAGAAATCTAAAAATAAATGTAATAGCTGTGGTTGCCGCTTGTGAAAACTTAATATCAGGTCATGCATATAAGCCTGGAGATATAATAGGATCTATGGCAGGTAAAACAATAGAAATTTTAAATACTGATGCTGAGGGAAGACTTACTTTAATAGATGCTGTAACTTATGCTATAGAAAAGGAAAAGGCCAGTGAGGTTATAGATGTGGCTACACTAACTGGGGCTGCTGTTGTTTCTTTAGGTGAGGATGTGACAGCTGTATTAACTAATAATGATGAGTTTTATGGAGAGTTAAAAGAAGCTGCAAAGGAAACTGGAGAAAAAGTATGGCAAATGCCTAGCTTTGAAGATTACAATAAGCTTATAAAGTCAAACATAGCAGACTTAAAGAATATAGGTGGAAAATATGCAGGAACAATAACAGCTGGTTTATTTATTGGAGAGTTTGTTCAAAATAAACCTTGGTTACATTTAGATATAGCAGGCCCAGCATTCTCTGATAAAAAAGGAGATTATTGTCCAGCAGGTGGTACAGGAGCTGGTGTTAGAACATTATATGAATTAGCAAATAAAAGATGCCAATAGTATAATAAACATTCATTCTATTAATATTAAACTAAATAAAAAAAAGAAGTGGATTTCTCCACTTCTTTTTTTATTAGAATTCTGATGAACCAGTAGTTCTTGGGAATGGAATTACGTCTCTTATATTAGCCATTCCTGTGATGTACATGATTAATCTTTCAAAACCTAGACCAAATCCTGAGTGAACAGTTTCACCGTATTTTCTAAGTTCTAGATACCACCAGTAATCTTCTTCACTTAAGTTTAATTCAGCCATTCTAGCTTTTAAAACATCAAGTCTTTCTTCTCTTTGGCTACCACCTATGATTTCTC
Source organism: Clostridium sp. LIBA-8553 (assembly GCF_057782465.1). NCBI lineage: Bacteria > Bacillati > Bacillota > Clostridia > Eubacteriales > Clostridiaceae > Clostridium > Clostridium sp. LIBA-8553. The sequence goes on along the minus strand of NZ_CM173489.1, from coordinate 3,311,068 downwards.
CAATTCCAGGAACTAAGCAGTCCATAGCTGCAACTGTTTTTCCATCTTCGTTTAATCTCATATAGAATGCTTTAATGTCTTTTGGATAGTCAGTTACGAATACTGGTTTTTTGAATATTTCTTCTGTTAAATATCTTTCATGCTCAGTTTGAAGATCTATTCCCCACTCAACTGGATATTCAAATTCTTTTCCTGACTCCTTAAGTAATTTAACAGCTTCAGTGTAAGTAACTTTTCCAAACTCTGAGCTTACGATATGGTTTAATCTATCTAATAATCCTTTATCAACGAATTGATTAAAGAAAGCCATTTCTTCTGGACATTCATCCATAACGTATTTTATAACATATTTTAACATGTTTTCAGCAACTTCCATGTCATCTATTAAATCTGCAAATGCCATTTCAGGTTCAATCATCCAGAACTCAGCAGCGTGTTTTACTGTATTTGAGTTTTCAGCTCTAAATGTTGGTCCAAAAGTATAGATGTTTCTGAATGCTAAAGCAAAACACTCAGCGTTTAATTGGCCTGAAACTGTAAGATTAGTTTCTTTTCCAAAGAAATCTTGTGAAAAATCAATTCCACCTTCTTCAGCTATTGGAGGAGCCATCATATCTAAAGTTGTTACTCTGAACATTTCTCCAGCACCTTCAGCATCTGATCCAGTTATTATTGGAGTATGAGTGTAAACAAATCCTTGATCTTGGAAGAACTTATGTATAGCATAAGCTGCAACACTTCTTACTCTGAATGTAGCTGAGAAAGCATTACTTCTTGGTCTTAAATGAGCTATTGTTCTTAAGTACTCAAAAGTATGTCTTTTCTTTTGTAGAGGATAATCTGAATCAGACATTCCTTCTACTATTATTTCTTCTGCTTGAATTTCAAATGGTTGTTTTGAATCAGGAGTTTCAATTAAAGTTCCTATAACTGAGATTGATGAGCTTATAGGTAGTTTAGAAACTTCTTTGTAGTTTGCTATCTTAGCATTATCAAAAACAACTTGAATGTTTTTGAAGAATGAACCGTCATTAACTTCTATGAATCCAAAAGCATTTGATGCTCTTAAAGTTCTGATCCAACCTGATATTTTTACTTTTTTATTACTGTATTCACTAGTGTTTCTGTAAAGACTTTTTACTAAAACTACATCTTTCATTATTGTTTCCTCTCTTTCTTAATTAAGTTTTTATTCCAAATAAAAAAGCCCTTCATCCACATTAAGATAATGGGACGAATGGCATTATTCGCGGTACCACCCAAATTGCTATAAAAATAGCCGGCTTTATGAACACAAAAATGTTCTTCAAGTATAACGGCTTGAAGCCGTCTAAGTCTACTCTCCAAAGTGGATTTCGGTTAGAAACTCAGAGATGTTCTTCAGAATAGGCTTCACTGCAGAACTCACACCATAATCTGCTCGCTATTAGCTACTTCCTAAGCTTACTCTTCTCTTCATAGTAAATAAAATCTTATTTAGTTCGATTAATAATGATTTTACAATAAAACATTAACATTTGCAATATTAACCACATAGAAATATATAGATATAGTATGTAATAGGGGAGTTTTTATGTGCAATTTTTTTGAAGATAAGTTTGAACAAATAAATAAATTAAAGTACTTAATGACTTTAGCGGGAAATAATAAAAATTCTAAGATATATAAGAATAAAATAGAGGATATTTTTCAAGAGTTTGAAAATTTTAATACAAGAAATAAAGAAGAGGATATGTTAATTCTCACTCCAGAAGAGCTTGCTAGTTTTAATGGGGAAAATAGGAAAGTTGCATATATTGCTATAGATGGTGTTATTTATGATGTTACGAACATAGAATTATTTAAAAAGAGCTCACATAAAAAAATAAAACTAGGAAAAGATTTAACAGAAGAATTTAATAAATGTCATGGAGGAAATTTATCATTACTATCTAATATTCCTAAAGTAGGATTATTAGCAGAGCCAGAAGAAGTTGAATTTATGGAGGATTCACAAGAGTATTATCCTCAGAAAAGATTTAAAATAATGAGCTCTGAGGAATTAAAGAAATATAATGGCCGAAATGGAAATCCATCATATATAGCTATTGATGGTATTGTTTATGATGTATCTGTAATGCCTTTTTTAAGAATGAGTCCTCATGATAAATTATCTTTAGGAACTGATATAACTAAAGAATTCAATGAATGTTATAAAGGAAACAAGGATTATTTAAGAGGACTTCCAATAGTAGCAATATTACATGATTTTAAAGAGAACAAAAGAGGAATGCATATTCAAACTATTAATAAGGATTTAACATTAAGAGAATTAGAAAAGTATGATGGAGAAAATAGAAATCCAGCTTATATAGCAATAGATGGAGTAATTTATGATGTAAGTAATACGGACTTATTTAAAGAGAGTCCCTATAATAAATTGAAGTTAGGAAGTGATGTTACTTCAGAGTTTAATGAATGTAATAGTGGGGATAAAAGTGTTTTAGTTAGATTACCTATTGTTGGAACACTTATTTACGATGACAAGACCTATCCTAAAAGGAATAAAGTAAAAGAATTTAATATAAATGATCTTAATAAATACAATGGTAAAAATGGAAATCCACCGTATATATCTATATTTGGTACAGTTTATGATTTAACGGATGTGGAAGGATGGAAAGAAAAGAATATAAAGGTTGGATGCGATTTAACAGGCGAGTATAAAGAGGTTTATGGAAATAATAAAAAACCTCTAAAAAATCTAAGTATTGTTGGTGTTTTAACTTGTAGTTATAAGGATTGTTAAAAATAAAGCTAGATTAAAATTAATCTAGCTTTATTTTTATTCTTTTCCAGACTCATAAGAATAAATTAATTTTTGAGGAAAGTTTTTCATTTCCATGTCTTTCATAGTTCTTCTAAATTCATAAGGAACAGTTTTCATTTCTACTTTTAATTTAAACTCATTAGAGAAGTCTAAGATTACATAAGTTGCATGAGGTTTACCATTTTTAGGTTTACCAACACTACCATCATTTATTATAACTTTGTTTCCAATTTTTTTAGCATAAGGAATATGAGTATGAGCACAAACTAAAACATCTTCTTTAAGCTCGCTCATTATTTCATCTAATTGGTCATAATCTTCTCTTAAATATTCATTTATTTTTCTTGGACTACCATGAACAAATTTGATAGATTTTCCACATACATTCATAGAAATATCATTAGGTAGGTTATCTAAATAATATCTATTTGATGTTCTTAGTTCATCTGCTGTCCAAGGAAGAGAAAATGAATTTATATCTGTATCTCTAATATATGTATAATCATTGTCCACAACAGAAGCATCATAATTACCTTTTAAGCATAGAATATTTCTTCTCTTAATAAGTGCTATTACTTCATTAGGATGAGGTCCATAACCAACTAAATCTCCTAAACATATTATAGAATCAATATTTTGGTTATCTATATCTTCTAAAACTTCTCTTAAGGCATATAAGTTTCCATGTATATCTGATATTACTGCTATTCTCAATTTTAAGACCTCCTATTTATCAATTACTTTTTACTATAAATATTATATAACAATTTAATAGATAAAATAAAAAAATAATAGACAAAATAAAAAAATAAATATTACAAATAGTTAAGTTATATAAATTATTAGATAATTTCAAATTATGATATAATTTATTTAAAGAATTTTAACTATTTAGAGAGGGAGTGATCAAGGTGAAAGAAGGAAGAGTAAAAAGAATTTTAGAAGCTATGGAGGCAAATAATATACCTCAAATGTTAGTTTCTTCACCTGCATCAATATTTTATTTAACAGGTAAGTGGATATCACCAGGAGAAAGAATGATAACACTTTATTTAAACACAAAGGGTGAACAAAAATTCATAGTAAATGAATTATTTCCAATAAATGAAGATTTAGGTGTTGATATACTATGGTATAACGATACTATGAATCCAATTGATATTTTAGATGAAATAATAAACCATGAAGAAGTGTTAGGAATAGATAAAGATTGGAAAGCTCATTTCTTAATTCAATTATTAGATAGAAAATCAGCAAAGAAATTTGTTAATGGATCTCCTATAGTTGATAGAGTTAGAATGAGAAAAGATGATGAAGAAATAGCTTTAATGAAAGAAGCTTCAAGAATAAATGATATAGTGGTAGAAAAAGCAATAAGTAGCCTTAAAGAAGGAATGACTGAAAAGGAAGTAGTAGAAATCTTAGGAAAAGGTTATGCTGAATATGGATGTCAAGGATACTCATTTGAACCAATCGTTGCTTTCGCAGCTAATGCAGCAGATCCACATGCAGAATCAGGAGAGCAAAGATTAGAAAAGGGAATGGGAGTTTTAATAGATACTGGATGTAGAAAAGATTATTACTGCTCAGATATGACTAGATGTGTATTCTTTGGCGAACCAACAGAACATCAAAAAGAAATATTTAACACAGTTTTAGAAGCTAATAAAAAGGCTATAGAAATGATTAAGCCAGGTGTTAGATTCTGTGATATAGATAAAGCGGCTAGAGATGTTATAGAAGGTAAAGGTTATGGAAAATACTTTACTCATAGAACAGGGCACTCAATAGGAATAGAAACTCACGATTTTGGTGATGTTGGATCAACTAACACTGATGAAGTTAAACCAGGCATGATTTTCTCTGTAGAACCAGGAATATATCTTCAAGATGATATGGGAGTAAGAATAGAGGATTTAGTATTAGTGACTGAAGAGGGGTGCGAAAGATTAAATCACTTAAATAAAGAATTAGTTGTTATAGAATAATAATTAATTACATAAAAAAGAACATTCTTCAAATGAAGAATGTTCTTTTTATTATAACAATCTAAAGTTTTCTAATTATTAAGCACTAAATAATATACCAGCGATAGTAGCTGTCATACATGTAGCTAATACACCACCTAGAAGTGCTTTAAGTCCTAACTTAGCTATAACTGGTTTCTTTTCTGGAGCTAATCCACCGATACCACCTAATTGAATTGCAACTGAACTTAAGTTAGCAAATCCGCAAAGAGCATAAGTTAATATCATTACAGTCTTAGGCTCTAAAGTTCCGTTTGCTATGTAAGTTCCTAATTGTGAGTAAGCTAAGAATTCATTAACTGCTAATTTAATTCCTAGTAAGTCTCCAGCTACGAAAATGTCTTTAGTTGGTACTCCCATTATGAATGCTAATGGAGAGAATAATCTACCAAGAATCCAGTTTAAACTTAACCAAGGTGCGCCAAATAATCCACCAATTGCTCCGAATAATGCGTTAATCATAGCTATAAGAGCAACGAATGCAAGAAGCATAGCACCAACGTTTAATGCTAATCCTAAACCTTCTGAAGCACCGTTAGCAGCAGCTTCAATAACATTTTCACTTTCAACTTTAAGTTCTAGAGTTCCGCCACCTTTAGTTTCTGGCTCTTCAGTTTCAGGAACTAGTATTTTAGCAAGTATTAATCCAGCTGGAGCCGCCATGATTGATGCTGCTAATAAACTACCAGCATTAACTCCCATAGCTACATAACCAGCCATAACACCACCGGCAACAGTAGCCATACCACCTACCATAATTGCACATAACTCTGATTTAGTCATGTTCTTTATGTATGGTTTTACTAATAGAGGAGCTTCTGTTTGACCTAAGAAGATATTACCAACTGCGCTGAATGTTTCAGCACCACTTGTTCCTAATAGTTTAGCAACACCTTTAGCAATAACTTTAACTACTACTTGAACTACGCCTAAATGATAAAGTACACTCATTAATGATGAGAAGAAGATAATTGTTGGTAATACTTGTAAAGCAAATATTGAACCAAATTTATCTGTATCAAGTAGTGAACCAAATAAGAATACAGAACCCTCCTTAGTGAAATCTAATAATTTAGTAATTCCACCACTAACCCATTCAAATACTGCTCTTCCAGCAGGAACTTTTAGGATTAGTAGAGCGAAAATAATTTGTAGTAAAAGACCTGTTACAACAAGTCTCCAGTTGATCTTCTTTCTGTTTTCAGAAAAAAGAACAGCTATACCAAGAATACAAATAAGACCTATTACACCAATAAACCTATCCACGTTTGTTCTCCTTTTCTTAAGTTTTTTTATTCATTTTATTTTATACTAGTTTTCTATTTAATAAAAGTTAAAAAATGTATTTTTGATTAACTTTATTAAATTTCTTTGATAATATTAGTCATTAGTTCTATAAAAGTTTTTCTAACTCTAGTTGAAGTTTCCATAACTTCTTCATGATTAAGAGGTTGTTCTAATATACCAGCAGCCATGTTAGTCATGCATGAAACACCTATAACTTTCATTCCACTATGGTTAGCTATTATAACTTCAGGAACTGTTGACATACCAACTGCATCTGCTCCTAATGTTCTAACCATTCTTATTTCAGCAGGAGTTTCGTAAGTTGGACCGCTAAACATAGCATACACACCTTCTCTTACTTCTATTCCTAAGTTTTTAGCTATATCTTTAACCTGATCTCTAAGCTCTTTGTCATAAGCATTTGACATATCAGGGAATCTAGTACCAAATTCATTTAAGTTTTTACCTATTAAAGGATTTGAACCTGATAAATTTAAGTGGTCTGATATTATCATTAAATCTCCAGGAGTATAATCTTTATTAACAGCTCCAGCAGCATTAGTAACTACTAAAGTTTCAACTCCTAATAATCTCATTACTCTTACTGGGCAAGTAACTTCTTGCATTGAGTAACCTTCGTAGTAGTGGAATCTTCCTTGCATTGCAACAACTTCTTTACCTTGGAATTTTCCTATAACTAATCTTCCAGCATGACCTTCAACTGTAGAAACAGGGAAGTTTGGAATTTCGTTGTATGGATAGTATTCAGCATCTTCGATTTGGTCTGCAATAGCACCTAATCCTGATCCTAATATTAATCCTATTGTTGGGTTATATTTACTTTTTCCTTTTATGTACTCAGCAGCTGTTTTAATTTTGTTTGATAAATCCATGATTTTACACCTCACAATGAAAAATTTGTTTTGTTAATGATTTTAATTTTGGAATATTTCTAGTATGTGGTAACGCTTACTTTAAAATGTATAAAATTCTAAATTAACTTTGTAATTATTTTATTAACTTCTCAGAACCTTTTAGAATAAGCTCTGGAGTTATTGTTATACTACTTAATTCTTTTTTTGAATTATTGCTTAAAGAATCTATCAATAAATTCATACTAAGTTCTCCAAGCTCTCTTGTTGGACCATTTATATGGCTAAGATTTATACCTAAGGTATCCAATATAGGTATATTATCAAAAGATATTAAAGAAATATCTTTTGTTAACTGAAGGTTTGCCTCTTTTAAAGCTTTTAAGCAACCTAAAGTCATAAGGTTATTACATACAAAAATTGCTGAAGGTCTATTTTCCATTGATAATATTTCTTTAGTACATTCATATCCACTTTCTTCTTCATAATCTCCATAAAAAATTAAATCACTATTTATATGGATATTGTTCATTATCAATGCTTTTTCATAGCCTAATAGCCTATCTTGAGCTGGTTTAGATGTCATACGGCCTGTTATTATAGCTATATTAGTATGATTAGCTTTAATTAATGCCTCAGTAGCATCAAAAGCACCTTTGATGTTGTCCACAAAAACACCATTGAAATTATGATATTTAAGACTACCATCAACTAAGATTACAGGTATTCCTAAACTAGTTATAGCCTTTAGGTATTCACTATTTAAATCATTTTCAACAGAGGTTGGACAAATGATAATTCCTCTGATTCTTTGTTCTTTTAGTGTTTTAATAGCTTTGATTTCTTTATCGATACTTTCATTAGAATCACAAAGAATCAAGTTAAGGTCATTAGCTTCTGCAACATCACTTATTCCTTTTATTATAGATCCAAAGAATGGATTTGTAATATCAGGAACTATAACTCCGATAGTGTTAGTAACATTTTTTGAAAGACTTCTAGCAATAGCGCTAGGAGTATAGTTATATTTATTTATAACTTTCATAACCTTTTCACGAGTTTCTTCTTTTACGTACCCAGAATTATTTATAACTCTGGAAACAGTAGCTAAAGACACACCCGCTTCTTTTGCAATATTATTAATTGTTACAGACATGTCATTCTCCCCCTTTGTACACTATTATAGATGAACTGCGAAAATAATTAAACAATATTTTCCTTGGTAGAAAAATTAAATTTTAATTAAGTGTGGTATCGCTTTCATCAAATGATGTAAGAAAAAGAAAAACGCTGTATGTAAATGATAACATTATTTTTGGCATAATGCAAATAAAAAAGACTATTTTTTTAATAAAATAGTCTTTTTTTTCAATAAAACTCTTTTTTTATTTACTTTAAAAAAAGTTCGCCAACCTTAACAACATCACCAGCTCCAACTGTTAAAAGTAGGTCTCCTTTTGATAGGTTAGTCTTTACATATTCTAATGCTTCTTCATGAGAGTGTACATTTGTACATTTTACTCCATGAGCTCTTATAGCATCTCCTAGTTGATCTGAATTTATTTCTCCTAGATCTTTTTCTCTAGCTGCATAGATATCCATTAAAACAAGCTCATCACAATCATCAAAACATTTAACGAAATCATCGAAAAGAGTTTTTGTTCTTGTGTAAGTATGTGGTTGAAATACGCAGATTATTCTATTATGATCCATTTTCTTTGCTGTACTTAATGTAGCTTTTATTTCAACTGGATGATGAGCATAGTCATCAATAACAGTTACATCATTCTTAGTACCTTTATACTCGAATCTTTTATGAGCTCCTCCGAATGATGAAAGACCTGAAACTGTTGCTTCTACAGGTACGTTAAATATTTCAGCTAAGCATACAGCTGATAATGAATTTGATACATTATGCATACCAGGTACATTTAAAGAAATAGAAAGAAGTTTTTCTTCACCTTTAAATACATCAAAAGTAGCACAACCTTTTTCGTTGAATTCTATATTTCTAGCTTGTATATCTCCAGCGTTAATTCCGTAAGTTAATACATTACATTTAGCATCCTCAAGAACTTCAACAACTTTTTCGTCATCAGCATTTCCTATAATATATCCATCAGTAGGTATAAGTTTAACGAATTGCTTAAATGTATCCTTTATGTGATTTATATCCTTATAGAAATCAAGATGGTCTGCATCTATATTTAGTATTATTCCAACGTAAGGGAAAAATCTTAAGAAACTTTGCTTATATTCACAAGCTTCAGTTATGAAATATTCACTATTTCCAACTCTAAAATTTCCGTGGATAATATCTAAATCTCCACCAACTAATATTGTAGGATCTAAATCAGCGCTAAGTGCAACATGTGAAATCATAGAAGTAGTTGTTGTCTTTCCATGAGTTCCTGCTACAGCAACATTGAATTTATGACCCTTCATAATTTGTCCTAAAAATTCAGCTCTATCCATTAGAATAAGGTTATCTTCTTTAGCTTTAACTATTTCAGGATTATCGCTAGGTATTGCCGCAGTATATACAACTACATCAACATCTTGTAAGTTATCTTTACTGTGACCTATGTATATTTTGGCACCTTCTTTTTTTAATCTATTAGTAATTTCTGATTCCTTTGAATCAGATCCTGAAACTTTGTAACCAGCATTAAGTAATACGGCAGCTAAACCGCTCATACTAACTCCACCAATTCCTATGAAATGAACTTTTTTATTAATATCTTTTAATAAATCAAAAGCCAAGATATCAACTCCTTTACTTATATACACTAATAATTATATACACTTTTTTAGAAAAGCACACAAAAAAATTCTTTTTAAAAGTATTTTATGAAAATTTATTGCTTTTAGTACCAAAAGAGATTTATTAATCTTATTCTTATATAGTTACTAAGATAACCTAATAATTATTAAGAAAAAAATCTTAAAATTCGCAATGTGTAATATATAACTGGTTAACAGCCTTAATAAAGTTTGTTATAATGATTGTAAATGCAGAATAAAAAGGAAAATATTTATAAAAATATATGTGTTTTATAAAGAATAAAATATGAATTATAAGTGGAAAATATATACTGGAAATTTATATAGGTCAGGTGATTAATATGGAGAAACTAAGTAGAAATAGTAGAGTATCGATTATAACAAAGGTTCTTATAGAAAATCCTAATAAGATAATAGGGTTAAATAAATTCTCAGAACTTTTAAATGCTGCTAAATCAACAATAAGTGAAGATATAGTTATTGTTAGAGAAATATTAGCTAAATTTTCAATGGGAAAAGTTGAAACAATAGCTGGGGCTGCTGGTGGAATAAGATATATTCCAGAAATGGGAGAAGAGGAAAAGAAAAAGTTTTTAGAAGAATTATGTGAAATTGCAAGTGAAAGCAATAGAGTTGTACCTGGAAACTTTCTATATGTTACAGACATAATGTTTGATCCTAGCATAATAAGCAAGGCTTCTGTTATTTTAGCATCATATTTTCAAGAAATGGATATAGATTATGTAATAACGGTTGAAACCAAAGGGGTTCCACTAGCATATGAAGTGGCTAAATGCTTAGGAGTACAGCTTATAACTGCAAGAAGAGATAGTAAGGTCACAGAAGGTTCAACAGTTTCTATAAATTATGTTTCAGGAACTTCAGGAAAGATACAGCAGATGTGCTTATCTAGAAAATCATTAAAACAAGGAAGTAAATGTATATTCATAGATGACTTTATGAGAGGTGGCGGAACTGCTAAAGGATTAGTTGATTTATTAAAAGAGTTTGATTCTGAACTTATGGGAATTGGTGTCCTAATAGATAACAAACTATCAACTAATAAAATAACTAAAGATTATGTATCACTAATTGACATTGTTGAAATAAATGAAGAGGGTGTAAAAATGGTACCTTCTATCTAGTAGTTATAGTTACTATGTGTTAAAGAATAATTTACAAAAAATATTAAAAAAAGAAGGAATTCTATATTTTGTATAGAATATACATAGTAACAACAACTGGAGGTGTACCATAATGAATATTACAGATGTAAGAATTAGAAAAATATCTGCAGAAGGTAAGATGAAAGCTATAGTTTCAGTAACTTTTGAGAATCAATTTGTTGTACATGATATCAAAGTTATAGAAGGACAAAATGGTCTTTTCATAGCTATGCCTAGCAGAAAAACACCAGATGGAGAGTTTAAGGATATAGCTCATCCTATAAATACAGAAACTAGAGAGCAAATCCAAAAAGCTATTCTTGAGGAGTATGAAAAAGTTAAAAATTTAGATGTTCAAGAATAATTTTAATAAAAGGAAGACATCTTCCTTTTATTTTTTTGTCTAAAATATAATGAATTTCATATTAATATCATTAATAACTTATTATTGAAATAAGTAATTTATTAAAATATAATTGAAAATGAGAAATTTGAAGATTTCGTAACAAAAGAAGAGATTAATTTTAAATAGTATAGCTTATATAATAAAATGAGTATCACAAAGAGGTGTTTTTATGAATAAATGTGCTATAATATTAGCGGCAGGTCAAGGAACTAGAATAAAATCTAAGTTACCGAAAGTTCTACATAAAGCTTGTGGAAAAGAAATGGTTAATCATGTTATCGATGCTATGAGAAGAGCTGAGATAGAAGATGTTAATGTAATAATAGGAAAGGGAGCAGAATTAGTTAAAGAAAGAACTTCATCAAAAAATGTAAGTTATTCTTTACAAGCAGAACAGTTAGGAACTGGTCATGCAGTTAAATGTGCTAAGGATTTTTTAGTTGGAAAAACAGGAGTAGTAGCTATTTTTACAGGAGATGCTCCTTTAATAAAACCAGAAACTGTTAAGAATTTAATTGATACACACATCAATGAAAAGAATTCAGCTACTTTATTAACATCAGTAATTGAAAACCCAACTGGCTATGGAAGAATTGTTAGAAATGGTGAATCAGTTGAAAAAATAGTAGAACATAAAGACTGTAATGCAGAAGAAATAAAGATACAAGAAGTAAATGCAGGAATGTATTGCTTTGATATAGAAAGTTTATTAACTTCTTTAGAACAACTTTCAAATAATAATGCTCAAGGAGAATATTACTTAACAGATGTTATAGAAATATTAAAGAAAGAGAATAAAAAAGTTGGAGCTATGATTACAGATTTTGAAGAGACTTTAGGAGTTAATTCAAGAGCTGAGCTTGCTAAAGTTGAGAGTATAATGAGAAATAGAATAAATAGAACTCATTTAGATAATGGAGTTACTATAATTGACCCTCTAAACACATATATAGAACCAGATGTTGTTATTGGTCAAGACACTATAATTTATCCAGGCAATGTTTTAGAAGGAAAAACAGTGATTGGAGAAGATTGTGTTTTATATCCTAACTCAAGAATTAACAATAGTACAATAGGAAATGGTGTTGAAATTCAAAGTTCAGTTATTTTAGATAGTAAAATAGGTGATGAAACAACTGTAGGACCATTTGCTTACGTTAGACCAGAAAGTAATATTGGAGATCATGTTAGAATTGGTGATTTCGTTGAAATTAAAAAATCAACAATTGGAAATAATACAAAGGTATCACATTTAACTTATATTGGAGATGCTGAAGTTGGAGAAAGATGTAACTTTGGATGTGGTACAGTGGTTGTTAACTATGATGGTAAGAAAAAACATAAAACAATCATAGGTGATGATTCATTTATAGGATGTAACACTAACTTAGTTTCACCTGTAGAAGTAAAAGATAATACTTATATAGCTGCAGGTTCAACAATAACTAAAGAGGTTCCAGAAGGAAGTTTAGCTATAGCAAGAGCTAAGCAAAAGAACATAGATGGCTGGGTTGAAAGAAAAAAGCTTAAATAAGCATTAAATATACAAATGCCAAAGGCTAGGTTTAATTTTAAGGAGGTCTTCACTAAATGGAAAATCATTCAAAAAACATTAAAATATTTACAGGTAACTCACATCCGGAGTTAGCTAGGGAGATTGCAGAGAAATTAAATATCCCTCTAGGTAAAGCTGAAGTAAGTACTTTTAGCGATGGAGAAATATCAGTAAATATAAAAGAGACTGTTAGAGGTTGTGATGTGTTTATAGTTCAATCAACGTGTAGTCCTGTAAATAATAACTTAATGGAGTTATTAATAATGATAGATGCATTTAAAAGAGCATCAGCAGGAAGAATAAATGCAGTTATACCTTATTATGGATATGCTAGACAAGATAGAAAAGCTAAGTCAAGAGATCCAATAACAGCTAAGCTAGTAGCTGACCTATTAACAGCAGCAGGTGCAGATAGAGTTCTTACAATGGATTTACATGCAGCTCAAATACAAGGATACTTTAATATACCTGTAGATCATTTACTAGGATCACCAATATTATCACAATATTTTGTTGATAAGGGATTAGCTGATAGAGATGATGTAGTTGTTGTTTCACCAGACCTAGGTTCAGTAACAAGAGCAAGAAAGTTTGCTGATAAACTTAATGCTCCAATAGCTATAATAGATAAGAGAAGACCAAAAGCAAATGTATCTGAAATAATGAATATAATAGGAGATGTTAAAGATAAGGTTTGTATCTTAATAGATGATATGATAGATACTGCTGGAACAATAGCTAATGCAGCCAATGCGCTTAAAGATTTAGGAGCAAAGAATGTATATGCTTGTTGTACTCATGGAGTATTATCAGGTCCTGCATTTGAGAGAATAAATAACAGTGCTATTGAAGAATTAGTTATGTTAAATACTATAGCTCTTCCTGATATGGATGGGTTAACTAAGTTCAAGTCATTATCAGTTGCTCCTATTATGGCAGATGCTATAAGCAGAATTTATGATGATGAGCCATTAAGTGGATTATTCCAAGACTAAAAAAAAGAGCGCATAAGTCGCTCTTTTTTTATAAAATCACTAAAAATTGAAACTTTTTTTTGAACAAAAACGTTTAAATTTGATTAAAATGTAAAAAAAAAATAATTTTGTTAATTATAAATTGATAAAAATCAATAAATGTTTTACACTTTATTTATATACATTAATAATATGTTAAATGGTAGATTTTTCATATTTTTAATATATAAAAACATACAAAATAAGGACAAATGTAGAATAGTTACAGAAAGGATTTTAAGAGGTGAATTTTATGGAAGGTCTATTAGGAAAGATTTTAATTGTAGATGATGATGAAAATATATGTGAAGTCATAAAAATGTATTTAGAAACTACAGGATATAACGTTAGAGTAGCGCATGATGGAAAAGCTGCTAAGGAAGAGTTTGTTAACTTTAGTCCTAACCTAGTTGTACTAGATATGATGTTACCAGGAATTGATGGAATGGAAGTATTAAAATGGATAAGAAAAGATAGTAACGTTCCAGTAATTATGTTAACTGCTAAAGGAGAAACTTTTGATAAGGTATTAGCTTTAGAAATTGGTGCAGACGATTATGTTGTTAAACCTTTTGAACCAAAAGAGTTATTAGCTAGAGTAAAAGCGGTTATGAGAAGATATTCAGGAGAAGAACCTGATAATGTTGTATTAAATTTCCCAGGGTTAACTATAGATGCTAACTCATATAAAGTTATATACAATGGAGAAGAGGTTAAGACTCCACCTAAAGAATTTGAACTTTTACACTATCTTGCAAGTAACAAGAATAAAGTTTTCACAAGAGATCAATTATTATGTGAAGTTTGGGGATACGATTACCCAGGTGACTCAAGAACTGTTGATGTTCACATAAAGAGATTAAGAGAAAAATTAAATGGTGGAGAAGATTGGCAACTTGAAACTGTTTGGGGCGTTGGATACAAATTTGAGGTGAAATAATGAAATATCGTGGCTTAGTTCCAAAGTTAATCTTAACACTAAGCATAACAATATGTATTACTTTCTTTATAGTAGGGATTATACTATCCAGCCTGTTTAGAGAAGAATATTATCAAGAGAGATTAAATAGTTTATCTGCAGAAGCAGAAGTTATAGAACAAGTTGTTAATTCATATATGAATAATCAAATTACCTTAGATGAATTAAATAAGTCTGTATCATTTATAGCTAATTCATTAAAGGTAGATGTTTATGTAATTGATAGTTATGGATACATATATTCAGTTTCTAATGATAAGTATGATTATTTAAAACGTACCAAAATAGATGACAAAGATATGAAGACATTAAGAGAAGGCCAAGTAATAGAACAGAAGAACAAAAAGGAGTATATATATTCTAAACCTATCTTCTATAAAGGATATTTTACAGGAGTAGTTTCTATAGTTACTCCTTTAAGTACTCTTTCTGATTCTCTAGTTAGAATAAATCAAATCGTATGGATGTGTGTAGCCATAGCTATAATATTTTCTGGGTTAGCAATATATTTTATATCAAAAAAGATTATAATTAAACCTCTAAAGGTTATAAATAATGCTGCTAAGAAAATTGCTAATGGAGAAATAGGAAATAGAGTTAATGTTTCTTATGATGATGAAGTGGGTGAACTGGCTGAGTCGTTTAATATAATGGCTACATCTCTTGAGGAGGCAGAACTTAATAGAAGAGAGTTTATTTCTAATGTATCTCATGAATTAAGGTCACCTATGACTTCTATTAAAGGTTTTATAACAGCCATATTAGACGGAGTCATTCCTAAGGATAAGGAAGAATACTATCTTGTAATAGTAAATGATGAGATAAGTAGATTAACTAGACTCATAAATGATTTATTAGATTTATCTGCTATGCAGGCAGGAAAATTAGAGTTTAATATAAGTGAGTTAGAATTAAACAGATTAATAGAGACAACTGTATTAACAATGAATCAAAAAGCTGCAAATAAAAACATAAAAATTGAAGTGCTTTTAGAAAGTGAAAGAGTATATGTTTATGGCGATAATGATAGATTAATACAGGTTATTACTAATTTGGTTGATAATGCCATAAAATATTGTGATGGAAATGGTGAAGTGAAGATATCAACTAAAACAAAGGGTAGTAAGATTGTTGTTAGTATATTTAACACTAGTAAGGGAATCGATGAATATGATTTAACTCATATTTGGGATAGATTCTATAAAGTTGACAAGGCAAGAAGTAATAAGACTAGTACAGGTCTGGGCTTATCTATTGTTAGAAATATAATACTTCAACTAGAAGAAGATATTTGGGCTGAAAATGTTAAAGATAAAAATGGAAACATAAAAGGTGTCAGATTTAATTTTACTTTGACTAAGGTTAAATAAAATATTGCATAGGAGGTCTTTATGGGGAAGTTTTTTAAGCACTCTAAAAAGGGGAAGGATCTCCATGAATCAAGTGAAAAAAACTATGACAATATAGTGATTAAAAAAGATAAGAAAAGATTCTGGATAAAAAATTTTTTAAAGCTAGCAAGTTTTATTATATTAGTTATAGTTATAAGCTTCATAGCTTTTAAGCACTATACTAATGATTTAACTATAGAGAAGCAAAATACAAATCTTTTAGAAGAAATGAAAGATGGAAGATATGATGTAACTAACTTAGTTAATAAATCTGCAAGTAGTATTGTTACTGTTGGAGATAATAAGAATAGTTTATCTATAGGGAAAAATGATGGTAAAAATATATCAGGAATTGTTATTAGAACTGATGGATATATAATTACCAGTTATAGTGCTATAAAGGATTTTCCAGAGATATATGTAAAGATATCAAGTAATGATATAAGTCCTTTCCAAGCAGTAATTGTTGGAGTTGATGAAGATACTGATATAGCAGTATTAAAGATAGAATCTAATATCTTAAAGAGTATATCAACCTCTGAAATTGAAGTTTTAGAAACAGGAGAAAGAGTCGCAACGTTAGGAAATATAATATGTGAAGAGCCTTTAGGTTTTGTAGCTAATGGAATAGTAAGTGCACCAATTAAGAAGGTAACCATAGGTGAAGAAGGTCATTCAGATTCGAAAGTAGTTGATGTTATAGAGACTAGTTCACTAATAAATGAAGATAATAATAGTGGTATACTATGTGACTATAATGGAAAAGTTGTTGGAATAAATAGTTTATATTTTACCAATAAGTTTTCAAAACCAGGAGTATATTATGCCTTAGAAATAAGTGATGCTTTAAGAGTAGCTGATTCTATAATAAGAGAAGGTAGTGTTACTACTGGAGCAACTTTAGGTGTTACAGGTACTACTGTTGCAGACGAAAAACATAATGTTTATGGAATTTATGTAGAAGATGTTGATAAAGATAGTAATGCATTTAATGCAGGAATAAAGCCTACAGATATAATAGTTGAAGTAGATGGTAAGAAGGTTAAAAACATAGAAAGTTTAGCTGATTTACTAAAAAAACATTCTGTAGGAGATATAGTTAAGATTAAAGTTATCAGAGGAGAATCTGTAAAAGATATTCCTGTAACTCTAAAATAATTTGAAAAAAGAAATATAACCCTTCACGTAATTTGGTGAAGGGTTTTTTATTGTTTTATACTAATAGTAAAAGTATAATTAAAGAATGATTTAATTAAAATAATTTAGAAACGTAACTATATGGAGGGCAATATGATTTTAATAGTTGGATTAGGCAACCCAGGAAAACAATATGAGCAAACTAGACATAATATTGGATTTGATGTAATTGATTATATGGCAAACAAGTATAATATTGATGTAAATAGGGAAAAATTTAAAGGTCTTTGTGGAGAAGGTTTCATAGAAAATAAGAAGGTTATTTTATTAAAGCCTTTAACATATATGAACCTAAGCGGAGAAAGTATAAGAGAACTTGCTAACTTCTATAAGTTAGAAAATGATGAAATCATAGTAGTTTATGATGATATAAGTTTGGATATTGGAAAATTAAGAATCAGAGAAAAAGGTAGTGCTGGAGGTCATAATGGGATCAAGAGCATAATACAAAACCTTGGTGGAGATAAATTCCCAAGAGTTAAAGTTGGGGTAGGACAACCTAAAGATAATTTAGTAAATCACGTTTTAGGAAAATTTTCAAAAGAAGATAGAGAACATGTAGAAAAAGTTATTCCAGTAGTAAGTGATGCAATCGCTGAAATTGTTAAAAATGATGCAAAGGAATCAATGAATAAGTTTAATGGAGTTAAAATAGATTAATTTATTTTAGAATGGCGGTGTTTAGATTGAGGTTACAGGGGTTAATGACTCCTTTATTAAATAGTGATGCTTTTAAAGAGATTAAATCTTTCATGGAAAGCGGGAGTTATCCAGTAATGGTAAATGGTTTGGCGGATTCGGGGAAATCTTATTTTATAAATGGGGTGTATGAAGAATCAGATAAGCCTATAGTTGTTGTTACACATAATGATATTGAAGCTAGAAATATATATGAAGATTTATCATTTTATCTACCTAATGTGTATTACTTACCTTCAAGAGAAATTGTATTCTATAATATAGATGCTATTTCTGGAGATTTAAGATGGGCAAGATTAAAAGTTATAAAAGAAATGTTGAGAAGTAATAAGAAGATAATCGTTACTTCTATAGATGCTTTTGCAGCGACTTATACACCTAAGGAACTTTATAAAAGTCATATTTTAAAGGTTAAAATTGGAGATGAAGTTAATTTAAAGGAACTTTCACATAAGCTTATTGAATCAGGATATGAAAGGTTAGAAACAGTTGAGGGTAAGGGCGAATTTTCATTAAGAGGAGGAATATTAGACGTATTTCCTCCTAACTCAACTAATCCTTTTAGAATAGAGCTTTTTGGAGATGAAGTTGATTCTATTAGAACATTTAATGTAGAGTCTCAAAGAAGTATAGAAAAAGTAAAAAAGGCAGAAATATTCCCTGCTAAGGAGATAATATTAAATAAAGAAACTATAGATTATGCTATAGACAAAATGAAAAAAGAGCTTTCAGACTTTGAGAATAAGGTTTCAGATAAGGAAATAAAATACAGGTTAAGAAAGATAATAGAGAGAAATATAGAGTCTTTACAAGAAAATTGGAGCTTTGAAACCATAGATAGTTATCTTCCATTTTTCTTTGATAAACCTGCAACCTTATTTGATTATTTAAAGAATTACACTTTTATAATTGATGATGCTAAAAGATGTAAAGGAAAATTAGAAAGTACTATTTTTGAGTTTAATGAAAACTATGAAGCTTTTTTAGAAAGAGGAAATATTCTTCCTTCGCAAATTAATTTAATCTTAAGTGTAGAAAAAGTACAGGAATTATTTAAGGGTAATAACTTAATGAACTTAGTTCCATTTGGCGAAGGGGGAGGATTTATAGAGTCTTTCAATAAGGTGGAATTAAAGCAAATTACTATGAGTGGTTATCAAGGACAACTTGATATGCTTATAGATGATATAAGAGAAAAAAAGAAAAAAGGATTTAAGACCTTAATACTTTCAGGAACAAGACCAAGAGGAGAAAGACTGGTTGATACTTTAAGAGAATTAGAAATAGAAAGTGTTTATAAAGATGATGTTGATGAAATAAAAGATGGAGAAGTTGTTATAACTTTTGGAAATCAAAATAAAGGATTTGAATATCAAGATATAAAACTTTGTCTAATATCTGATAAAGGTGTTTTTGGAGAAGGTAAAAGAAGCAAAAAGCCAAAGAGGAAAAAGTCAAAAGGTGTATCTAAGATTAAAAGTTTTGCAGAGCTAAAACCTGGAGACTATGTAGTTCATGTAAATAGTGGTATAGGTGTCTACAAAGGAATAAAGCAAATAGAAGTTCAAGGGCATAAAAGAGATTATTTAGATATTGAATATTCAAAAGGGGATAAGCTTTATGTGCCTGTTGAGCAATTAGACTTAGTACAAAAGTATATTGGCTCAGATAGTGCTTCACCTAAGATAAGTAAGCTCGGGGGAAATGAGTGGCAAAAAGCTAAGGCTAAAGTAAGAAAATCTATAAATGATATAGCAGGTGATTTAGTTAAATTATATGCAGAAAGATCAACTGTAAAGGGATATAGATTCTCTAAAGATACTCAATGGCAAAAACAATTTGAAGATGAATTTCCATATGAAGAGACACCAGATCAATTAACAGCGATTGAGGATATAAAGGGAGATATGGAAGCAAACAAAGTAATGGATAGATTGCTTTGTGGAGATGTTGGTTATGGTAAAACAGAGGTTGCAGTAAGAGCTGCTTTTAAGGCTGTAATGGATGGAAAACAGGTAGCATTCTTAGTTCCTACAACAATACTTGCAGAACAACATTATAAAAATATGAAAAAGAGATTTGCAGGTTTCCCTATAACCATAGATATGATAAGTAGATTTAGAACTAAGAAGCAACAAACAGAAACATTAAAAGCTTTAAAAGAGGGAAATGTAGATATACTGATTGGAACTCATAGACTTGTTTCTAAGGATATTCAATTTAAGGATTTAGGTCTTCTTATTGTGGATGAAGAACAGAGATTTGGAGTAGCACAAAAGGAAAAAATAAAGAGTTTTAAAAAGAACGTTGATGTTCTTACTTTAAGTGCAACACCTATTCCAAGAACACTTCATATGTCTCTTACTGGTGTAAGAGATATTTCAGTAATAGAAACTCCACCAGAAAATAGATATCCTATACAAACATATGTTGTAGAACAAAATGATCAACTTATAAGGGATGCTATTTTAAGGGAAATAAATAGAGATGGTCAAGTATACTTTGTTCATAACAGGGTTGAAAGCATTCAAGAAGTAGCTAGTTATATACAGGAACTTGTTCCAGAATGTAAGGCCACAGTTATACATGGACAAATGACAGAGAGGCAATTAGAAACTGAAATGATAGACTTTATGGAGAGAAAGTACGATGTGTTAGTATGTACTTCCATAATAGAAACAGGTATAGATATTCATAGTGTTAATACCATGATTGTAAATGATTCAGATAAAATGGGGCTTTCTCAGCTTTATCAGTTAAGAGGAAGAGTTGGTAGAAGTAATAAGGTCGCTTATGCATATTTTCTATATCAAAGAGATAAAGTCTTAACCGAAGTAGCAGAGAAAAGGCTTAAAGCGTTAAAAGATTTCACTGAGCTTGGTTCAGGATTTAAAATAGCTATGAGAGACCTTGAAATAAGAGGTGCTGGAAACATGATGGGTTCAGCTCAACATGGACATATGGCATCTATAGGATATGATTTATATTGTAGAATGTTAGAAGACACAATAAAAATTATAAAAGGTGAAATAGAAAGAGAGCCTATTGAGACTATTGTAGATTTAAAAGTTGATGCATTCATTCCTTCAAGTTATATAAAAGATGAGATTCAAAAGATTGAAATATACAAGAAGATTGCAGCTATAGAGAATGAAGAGGATTATGAATATGTAAAAGAAGAGTTAGAAGACAGATTCTCTAACATACCAAATATGGTTTATAACCTTATGGATATAGCTTATATAAAAAGTAAAGCTAAGCTTTTAAATATTGAAGAAATAAAAGAGAAAAATGATGACATAATATTTATATTTGAAAGTAGAGAAAGAACGGATAAAAAAATATTTAAGATGCTTTTAGAAAATTATAAAGATGATATATTAATTGAATTTGGGGATAAACCAATATTATTATACAGAGGAAAAGATAAGAAGAAAGAGGATATATTAGCTACTTTTAAAGAAATGTTAGACGGTATACTGGCGTTAAAGAATTAATAATTTATAAATTGAAATATTATTGTAACATTGATATACTAAAATAGAATCTGACTAGAATATTATGTAAATTATAATCGGAGAAAGGCGAGGTATTAAAATGGTAAGTGTAAAAAAATTAGTAGCATCTGCATTAGTTGGAGTTTTAATGTTTACTGCTGTTGGGTGTAACATGGTAGAAAAAACTCAAGCGGCTATTGACAAGACTACTGTAGCTACAGTTAATGGAGAGAAAATAACTTTAGGAGAGGTTGACTCACATCTAAAAGGAATGTTTACTCAGCTACAAAGTCAATATGGAGATAAATATATGCAGGATTCACAGGCTGCGCAACAAATATTACAGCAAAGACAAAGTGTACTAAATGGTTTAGTAACTGATAAAGTTTTAGTTATTGAAGCTGGTAAATTAGGAGTAACACCATCAGAGGATGAAATTAATAAAAAAGTTAATGAACAATTCGATAACATAAAGAAAAGCATGGGAGATAACTTTGATAAAGCTTTAGAAGCAGAAGGGTATACAGAAGATACTTTTAAAGCTTTCTTAAAAGATCAAGTTATAGCTCAGGCAACAATAGATTATGCTACTAAAGATGTAAAGGTAACTGACGAAGACATACAAAAGTATTATGATGAAAATAAACAACAGTTTGTAGTTCAAGCTGGTGCTGATGCAAAACACTTATTATTCCCAACTGAAGAGGAAGCTCAGAAGGCATATGACGAAATACAATCAGGAGCAACAACTTTTGATGATTTATTTAATAAATATGAGAAAAACACAGATCCTAAGAAAGAGCCAATAGCAGAAAACTTAGGAAGAGTAGATTACGATAATTCAAATTTTGATCCTGCATTTATGGAAGGATTAAAACCATTAAAAGATGGTGAAATTTCAAAACCTGTTAAGAGTTCATTTGGATATCATATAATTCAAGTTAGCAATGTTACTGATAAAGAAACACAATTAACATTAGAGCAAGCTAAAGAGCAAATAACAAAAGTTTTAGAAAACCAAAAGAAAAAAGAAGTTTACCAAAAAGATTTAGATCAATGGAAGAAGGATCTTAATGTTAAAACTTATGATGACAAATTAAAAGAAGGCTTAAACTTAAGCAAATAATTTAAAAAAAGACTTATAGATTAAATCTATAAGTCTTTTTTTATTTAAAAGGATTTTCATAAAAGTTTTCTTTAATTGGTTATTAAATTGAAAGATAACATAAATATAATCAATGTGTATAAAATTTCAAATAAATTAAATACTATTATTGTAGACAAAGATTAGTGATTAGTATTTATATAAGGGAGGTACATATAAATGAAAGCCACTGGAATAGTAAGACGTATTGATGATTTAGGTAGAGTTGTAATACCTAAAGAAATAAGAAGAACTTTAAGAATAAGAGAAGGAGATCCTTTAGAGATTTTTACTGATAGAGAAGGTGGAGTAATACTTAAAAAATATTCACCAATAGGAGAATTAACAGACTTTTCAAAAGAATATGCAGAAGCGTTACAACAATCTACAGGTCATATAATTCTCATATCAGATAACGATGCATTTATATCTGTAAGTGGAACATCTAAGAAAGAATTTATGGAAAGAAAAATAAGTGATGAGTTAGAAGATATAATGGATAAGAGAAAATCAGTAGTATTAGGTGTTGATAACAAAAACATCATACCAATGCATGGAGATGATGATGAAAGTAAATATAGCAGTCAAGTTATAGCACCAATATTAGCAGAAGGAGATACAATTGGGTCTGTAGTTATTCTTTCTAAGGAAGGAAAAACTTTAGGAGAAGTTGAACAAAAACTAGCAGAAACAGCAGCTGCCTTTTTGGGTAAACAAATGGAGCAATAAATAAATCAGTTATCATAATTTAATATTTGTATTTCAAATAGTAATAATACCTCTGAATTTACAATAATATAAAATGAGACTTAATTCAGAGAGAGTAATGCTCCCTCTGAATTTTTAAAAAAATATCTAGGAGTTTAGCAGGATTTTTAATTGAATATTAATAAATCTAGCATCTTAAGGTAAAGTAGTTAGTTTAAATTTGGAGGTATTTTATGAAGAAACAATCCCTTATAAAAGGTAGTCTTGTGCTTGCTTGTGCTGGTGTATTCGCCAAGTTTCTTGGCTTGTTTTTTAGATGGCCATTAATAATGCTTATAGGAGATGAAGGATTGGGTTATTACCAAATGACATATCCTTTATATATGCTTTTCGTAGCTATTGCAGCAGGAATTCCTATAGCAGTATCTAAGTTGGTATCAGAAAAAAACGCCTTAGGAAAATACGAGGAAAGTTTTCAAGTAATAAAAGAAGCTTTAAAAGTAATGATTTTGCTAGGAATAGGTACAAGCATATTTTTAGCTATAGGTGGAAAGTTCCTTTTACCATTTTTAAAGTGGGATGATAAGGCTTATTATTCTATATTAGGTATTTGTTTGGCCCCTACTTTAATAGGATTAATAACACCTATTAGAGGTTTTTTTCAAGGTTTTCAGAACATGACACCAACAGCAATATCTCAGATTTTAGAACAGATTGGAAGAGTAATAGTTGGTGTTGGACTAGCTTATATATTGATTGATAAAGGGATTGAGTACTCAGCAGGTGGAGCATCATTTGGGGCTGTAGCCGGAGCTTTTGTAGCTGCACTATATTTAATACCTAAGTATATAAAAACAAAGAAGAGTTTTAATTTAGGAAAAATAAAAGGTAGCCATAAAATATTTATGGAAATAATAAATATAGCACTTCCTATATCCATAGGGGCCGCTGTTGGAAGTATTATGGGAGTTATAGATTCTGTTTTAGTTCCACAAAAACTTTTACAGGCTGGATTTACAGGTCAGGAGGCCACTATTTTATACGCTCAATTAACAGGGAAAGCTACTGTATTTACTAATGTTCCAATGACCTTGGCAACTGCATTAGCAGCGTCCGTAATACCTATAATTTCTGAATTATATATTCTCAAAAATAAAGTTCAGGTTAAAGAGAAGATAGATACCACAATGAAATTATGTATGATAGTTTCTATTCCATGTTTTTTAGGATTATTCTTCATGGCTGAACCTATAATGAACCTTTTATTTCCAGGGAAATCAGAAGGCTTTATGATATTAAAATATTTATCAATAAGTGTCCCATTTTTAGTTGGAACTCAGATAACAACATCAATATTACAAGGTATGGGATATTATTATAGACCTGTATTTCATTTGTTAATAGGATGCGTTTTGAAAGTAATTTTAACAATGACTTTAATACCTATAAAATCTTTAAATATTTATGGCGCTGTAATAGCTACAATAATATCTTATTCTGTGGTATTAATATTAAACTTAATTTATATGTCTAAAAGATTTAAATATTCTCCAGATATAAAAAATGTATTAGTAAAACCTATATTTGCATCAGTCCTAATGATTGGAACTGTTTTATATTTATATTCAGAAGCTTTTAAATATAGTGGAAGTAACAGTATAGCTTGCTTAATAGCTATATTTATGGGTATTATTATATATATGATATCATTGGTAGTGCTTAAAATTTTTAATGTCGATGAAATAAAGGGACGACTAAAAAATTAAGTTTTATAAATTGCGAAGGAGAGTATGGAATGCTTAAGATAATGGGTTTAGGACCAGGTGCCTATGAAGCTTTAACAATAGGTGCTTTGAAAGAACTAAAAAACAATAAGAATATATATTTTAGAACAGAAAAACACCCTACAGTAGATTTCTTAAAAGAAGAGGGAGTTAAGTTTGAATCATATGATCATGCATATGAAAAATATGATAGCTTTGATGATGTTTATAAATATATTGCAGAGGATTTGATAACTAAGGTCAAGGATGATGAGGACTTAATATACGCAGTACCAGGCCATCCTTTAGTAGCTGAAAGATCTGTAATAAACCTAATTGATTTATGTAAGGAAAATAATATTCAATATGAAGTATTACCAGCAGTTAGTTTTATAGATGCCATGATGGAGGCTTTACAGGTGGATCCAATAGAAGGTGTAAAAATAATTGATGCTTTCGATATAAAAAATCAAATATTAGATAAGCGTGTTGGAACTATAATAACTCAGGTTTATAATAACTTTATAGCTTCAGAAGTTAAATTAAAACTTTTAGAGGGGTATGAAGATAATACTGAAATAATCTTTGTAAGAGCAGCTGGAGTTAAAGGATTAGAAAGTATAAGAAAAATACCTTTATATGAGTTAGATTGGCAAGAAGACATAGATTATTTAACTTCAATTTATATACCTAAGGATTTAGATAATAAAAAGGATTTTCAAGATTTATTAGATATTATAGAAACTTTAAGAAATCCAGGAGGATGTCCATGGGATAGGGAGCAAACTCATGAGAGTTTAAAGAGTGCTCTTATTGAAGAATGCTATGAAGTAATAGATGCAATTGAAAATGAAGATGAGGATGCTTTAATAGAAGAACTTGGAGATGTTTTATTACAGGTTGTTTTCCATGCTTCTATAGGGAAAGAAGATGGATATTTTGACATTATGGATGTAATAGGAGCAATTTCAGATAAAATGATAAATAGACATCCACATGTATTTGGAAATGGAGAAGTCGATAATTCAGAACAGGTTGTAGCTAATTGGGATGAAATTAAAAAAGAGGAAAAAGGAATTGAAACTCTAACAGAGGAAATGAAAAACATAGCGAAATCTCTTCCAGCAACAACAAGAGCTTATAAGGTTCAAAAGAAGGCAAAGAAGGTTGGCTTCGACTGGGATGATATAAATTGTGCTATGGATAAAGTAAAAGAAGAATTAAATGAAATAAAAGATGTTTATAATTGTGAAAATAAGTCAATAATAGAAGGTGAAGTAGGTGACTTACTTTTTGCTTGTATAAATGTAGCTAGATTCCTTGAAGTTGATGGAGAATTAGCTTTAGATAAGACTATTAAAAAGTTTATAAATAGATTTTCTTATATTGAAAGTGAAGCAATTAAGAACAATAAAAGCTTAAAAGATATGACTCTAGAAGAAATGGATAAACTATGGGAAGAGGCTAAATCAAGTGAAAAATAAGTGTTTTTAGAAATTTATGGTTTATTAAGATGCAAAAAAACATAAATTTTAAAAAAAATGCAAAAATATCAGTATTTTTAGGGCAAAAATTGAAAGTATTGACTATACAAAGAAAGAAATATATATTATGATAATATAAGTTGATGCTAGTTAATTTTAATAACTGGTAAACAATTATTGCAGTAAATTAACTGGAATTTTAAGGAGGATGTAAAAGTGAATAAAGCAGAATTAATAACAAGCATGGCTGAAAAAAGCAACTTAACTAAAAAAGATGCTGAATTAGCTTTAAAAGCATTCATAGAAAGCGTTAGCGAGACTTTAGAAAACGGAGATAAAGTTCAATTAGTTGGATTCGGAACTTTCGAAACTAGAGTAAGAGCTGAAAGAGAAGGAAGAAACCCAAGAACTAAAGAAGTTATAAAAATACCTGCTTCAATAGCTCCAGTATTCAAGCCAGGTAAAGAATTAAAAGAAAGAGTTAACGCTTAATTTATAATAAATAAGTTGTGTTAATACTTTAAAAAAGCCCGAGTCTTACTCGGGCTTTTTTATCAATATTGAGTAATTTAAATTAAATATAGGATTTTTAATATGGAGGATAGGATATGAGATTAGACAAGTACTTAAAAGTTTCTAGAATAATTAAAAGAAGAACAGTTGCTAAAGAAGCTTGTGAGAGTGGTAGAGTAATAATAAATGGTAAAGTTGCTAAACCTTCAAATGACATAAAAGAAGGAGATATAATAGAGATATTATTTGGTAATAGAACTTTAAAGGCGAGAGTTATAAATATCGCTGAACATGTTAGAAAAGAAAATGCTAAAGAGATGTACGAGATCTTAGAAGGCGAAGAAGATAAAGAATAACATGTCTAAATCAAATATTTATTATAGAGGATGACTAATATGATTTGAAAAAATTATATTAGTCATTTTTTTGTATGCTACAGAATAGACATAAGATAGGAAAAATATTTTTTTACATAGGAGGCTTTCTTATGATTGATAAAAAGGATGAGAATAAAATTACGCAATGTACCAGTAACTTATTCTTAGAAAATAGAAAACTTTTATCACTTACAGGAGTAAATGAAGTTATAAACTTTGATGAAGAAAAGATTAGTTTAAAGACAAGTTTGGGACCATTATTGATTAAAGGATCTGGATTAAAGATGAATAAATTAGATGTGCAAAATGGGGAGGTTATAATAGGTGGATTTATTAGTAGTATTAATTATTTAAATAAAAAGAATAAGGTAAAAAAAAATAGAAATTTAATTTCTAAAATATTTAAATAGGTGGGAAATATGCTTTTAGATATAAATATTCAATTTAGAATTGTTATTTTTGCAATAATATCTGGAATAATAATCGGATTTTTATTTGATATTTATAGAGAGTTTAGAGGAGCTTGCAAAAATAAAATATTAATAACGATAGAAGACATCTTATTTTGGATATGGTGTAGCTTGGTTATATTCATATTTTTATTAAAATATAATTATGCATTTTTAAGTGTATATGTATATGTGTTTATGGGAATAACCTTATTAATTTATTTAAAATGTTTATCTAAATACTTTAGGAGAATACAACATAAAATTTTAGCTATACTATTAAAGAATATACGAATAATATTTAAAAATATAAGATATGTCTTAAAAAATACATTTACAAATTAAAAAGTTAATTTGTAAGGTAAAAATTGCTTGAATTAAGCTATAATAGTGTTTACAATAGACTTATATCATACCATTATAAGTATGGGGGTATAAGAGTGAAGAAAAGAATGAATTTAAAGAATGTGGTAATAATTATATTGGTTGCTATATTCTGTATATCATATGTCAGGCAAGAGCTTGCAATGAATAAAATACAAAAAGACATAGAAGCTAAGCAAACTCAGCTTAATGAGCTTCAAGATAAAAATAAAAAGTTACAAGATGAGGTAAACCAATCTTCAACAGACGAATACATAGAGAGAATGGCTAGAGAAAGATTAGGTATGATTAAAGAAGGCGAGAAAGTTATTACAAACTCAGATTCACCTCAAGATAATCAAAATAATGCTGAAGCAAAAAACAATTAGGATAAATAAGGTTATTATTAAAAATAACATATATTTTATTTATAAATTTAAGGAGGAATCTTTTAAACATGACCTTAATGGCAGGAAACATATTAGAGGGTAGAATAATTAACATCACAAACTTTGGTGCGTTTGTTGAAGTGGAAGGAAAAACAGGTTTAGTTCATATATCTGAAGTAGCAGATACTTATGTTAAAGATATAAGAGAGCATCTTAAAGAGGATGACAAAGTTAAAGTTAAAGTAATATCAGTTGATGATAAAGGTAAAATAAGCTTATCAATAAAGCAAGCTATGCCACCAAAAAAGAAATCTGTTAAACCTGCAGATTTTGAGTGGAAGCCTGAAAAGAAAGCTAAGCCAAAGCAAAACTTTGAAGATATAATGTCAAAATTCTTAAAAGATAGTGAAGAAAGACTTCAAGATGTAAAGAAACATCAAGACGTTAAACAAAGAAAAAGAAAATCAATTTAATAATATTCTTTAAAATTCCTTAGAATTTTTCTAAGGAATTTTAAATTTTATAAAAGGAAATTATATAAAAATGATGATTATTAAAGATGGCTTTTTAAAATATATTAAGGATTTTTAAATAATATTTAGAACCGATTTTTATTGTTTTTATTGTTAATTTTCAAAAAAAGAAAGGAACTTACAGGTGTTTTTTTGATATATTTTTTAGTTGAATGCTAGATTTCATGGGGTTTTGTTAATATTCATAATAATTTTTATAAAAAACTTTAAAAAATATGTTGACAGTATGCTCATGCTTATGTATAATAAATCTTGTCGTTGGGAAACACGATGACATGCCGAAGTGGCGGAACTGGCAGACGCACAGGACTTAAAATCCTGCGGTGCTAACACACCGTACCGGTTCGATTCCGGTCTTCGGCACCACAACATCGCGGGGTGGAGCAGCTGGTAGCTCGTCGGGCTCATAACCCGAAGGTCGTAGGTTCAAGTCCTGCCCCCGCAACCACATGGCGGGATAGCTCAGCTGGCTAGAGCATTCGGTTCATACCCGAAGGGTCGCAAGTTCGAATCTTGTTCCCGCTACCATTTAAACTTAATATATGCCGAAGTGGCGGAACTGGCAGACGCACAGGACTTAAAATCCTGCGATGCTAACACATCGTACCGGTTCGATTCCGGTCTTCGGCACCAATAATATCGCGGGGTGGAGCAGCTGGTAGCTCGTCGGGCTCATAACCCGAAGGTCGTAGGTTCAAGTCCTGCCCCCGCAACCACATGGCGGGATAGCTCAGCTGGCTAGAGCATTCGGTTCATACCCGAAGGGTCGCAAGTTCGAATCTTGTTCCCGCTACCATTTAAATTTAATACATGCCGAAGTGGCGGAACTGGCAGACGCACAGGACTTAAAATCCTGCGGTGCTAACACACCGTACCGGTTCGATTCCGGTCTTCGGCACCAAAACTCATCTTAATTAAGATGAGTTTTTTTATTTTTCATATCTTATTTTCTAAATTAATTATCTTTTTAAATAGATAAAAAGTTACTTTATTCAACAAAAAACATATTTATTAAATTCTAAAAAAAGATAATATATCCCTAAAAATTTTATAGCAATTTATTTATTTCCATAAAACTGGAAATTAAATTATAAATATAGTATGAAAAAAATAAATTCCCTAAAAATTTTTGTTTTATTATGTCTTAAAAAAATAAAAAACAGTGCTATTAATTTACAAATATTTCCTGTTGGCCTTGTTATAATGTTGATAAAGATAGAAGGTTAGGAGGATAAATATGCAATATGGAGTTAAAATTGATAATTACAAAAGAGTAAAGGATTCAGAAAATGTAAAAAATAATATAAAAATAGAAGCTTCTACTATTGGTCTTATTATGTCTATGGTTGCGGGGATATTAATAAGTAGAGTGTATTTAGATATGACATTTGGAGTAGTACAAGTATTAGCTCCATTTGGATTAGCATATTTAATCGCAATAACAAATTATGAAAAAAAATATATACTAGCTTCTAGCTTAGGAGTAGTAGTGGGGTACGCTACTTTGTTTAGTAAGGTTATAAGTTTTCCAGCTTACATAATAATAGCAGCTGCAATTACCATAATTTCTATGAGTAAAATAAATAAAAAGGCTAGGAATATATTAAGTTTTATTAGTATATTTTCTGTATTATTTGCTTATGGAGTTTTAGTAGGAGATTCTGATATTATTTTACATTTAATAAATGCAGCTTCGGTTACTGCTCTAACATTTCCTATATATTATGTTGTAAGTTATACATTAAAATGTATAGAAGAAATAAATACTCAACATTTTTTTTCTATAGATGAAATAGTAAGTATAGAATTATTTTTATGCTTATTAATTGTTGGTATTGGAACTATATCAGTATATGATGTAAGTTTTAGAAATATAGTAGCTATACTTTTTATTATAGCTTTGGCATTTATTTCAGATACAAACATGGGAGCTGGAGCTGGCATCACCATGGGGATAATATTGGGTTTCACTACAGGAAATCTTATGGAAAGTATAGCTATTTATGGAGCTTGTGGTTTAGTAGCTGGAATTTTTAGAGAATCAGGAAAACTTTTTACGGCTTTATCATTTAACATAATTTTTGTAATAGTAACTTTATATTCAGGAATTTTTAATAATATTTTATTTATAGAAGTATTAGTTGGTACAGGAATATTCCTTTTGATTCCTAAAAAATTATATAATAAGGTTTCTCTAGAAATAAATAAAGATAAAAAGGTTGATCACTTTAGTGAAGCGAGATTTAGTAAAATTAAGGATGAGTTGACTGAGAGACTTAGAGATTTTACTGATGTTTTATCTATAATGGGCAAATCCTTAAATAATTTAGTAGGTAATGATAAGTTAGCTATAAAAAATAAGGGAAATGCTTTAGTAGAAAATTTATCTGATAGAACTTGTAGTGAGTGTGATATGAGATATATGTGTTGGAAGAGAGAACTTCACCAAACATATAATGCTTTTTCAGAGCTTATAAGAAACTATGAGAACAATTTAGGAACCTTTCCTCATGAGCTTGAGAGAAAATGTGTCAAAAAATATGCTTTAATGAAAAACTTAGAAGATATAATGAATATTCATATGATTAATGAAACACTGAGAAATAGATTAGGAGAAGGAAGAAAAATATTATCAAATCATATAAATAATATGTCAGTAACAATCGGTGAAATAGTTGATGAGTTTGGGAATGAACTTCATTTATGTACAGATATAGAAAGAAATATAAAGAAATCTCTTTTAAAATATGGAATTAATTTTGGAAGTTTAATATGCTATAACGATAAAAATGGAAGAATTAAGATCAAAATGCAAATGGAAAATTGTATGGGAGCTCAAAACTGTATTAAAACTGTACTTCCTATAATAAGTGAAGTAATAGGAAAAAATATGAGTATTGGAAGTGAAGGATGCAACATAAATAGTAAGAATAACATGTGTGAAGTAGTTATTGAAGAAGCTCCTAAATATCATATTACTTCTCATGTTGCTGTAGCAACTAAGGAAGGGGAAAAGTTTACTGGAGATTCATATTCATATGGCAGAACTAAAGATGGAAATTATATTACTGTAATATCAGATGGTATGGGATCAGGACCTGAAGCAGGATTAGAAAGTAAAGTTTCTGTTGAAATAATAGAAAAATTTATGGAAGTTGGTTTCGATGAAAAGATAGCAATTGATGCAGTGAATGCAATAATGAGTATAAAATTTAGTGAAGATGAAAAGTTTTCTACATTAGACATGAATAAGATAGATTTATATACTGGGGATGCTAAATTTATGAAAGTTGGAGCTATAGAGAGTTTTATAAAGAGAGGCAATAAGATAGAGGTTATAAATTCTAATACACTTCCTTTTGGGGTATTGGAAGAACCAGATATAGATACTGTTGAAAAGCAAGTAGGAAATGGAGATGTTATAGTTAGTATAAGCGATGGAGTTTTAGATGTGAAAAATGATGGAAGTTTTGATACGACATGGTTAATCGAATTCTTAAAAAATACGAAATATAGACAACCTAAAGATTTATCAGTGGCTATTTTAGAAAAGGCAAAAGAATTAAGTGGTGGAAAAGCAAAGGATGATATGACGATTATTGTATCTAAGGTTTTTGGAATAAATTAATGAAGGGAGAGTGAGTAAGAACAGAATAGAATCTATATTTATGTTTTATTTATAGGTTTTATTTAAAAGTAAAAGTTCTTACGCACTTTCTTTTATTTTTAAGTAAAGTATTAAATTTGTTATTTTAAATGAATCATACGAACTTTTTTAAGAACATAATGGATTTTTTATGTGTTATAATATTAGAACAAAATATAATATTTGTGGAGTGAGTTACAATGAAAAAAAAAGTTATAGATTTTATAAAAGAAAACTCCATGATCAAAAGTGGAGATAAGGTTTTAGTGGCTTTATCAGGTGGACCAGATTCGGTATGTTTACTACATATTTTAAGTGAGCTTAGAGATTTATTACATATAGAAGTATATGCAGCACATGTTAACCACTGTTTAAGGGGAGAAAGTGCTTTAAAAGATGAAGCTTATGTTAAGGAGCTTTGTAAAAGATTAAATATAGAATGTTTTGTAAAAAGAGTTGATATAAATAAGATAAGTGAAGAAAGAAGTATTTCCACGGAAATGGCTGGAAGAGAAGAGAGATATAAGTTCTTTGAGGAATTAAAAAATAAATATTCATTAGATAAGATTGCCATAGCGCATAACGCTAATGATCAAGCTGAAACACTTATTATGAGAGCTTTAAGAGGAACTGGAATAGAAGGCTTAGTTGGAATTAGACCAGTTAGAGATGGGATTTTCATAAGACCTATATTAATCTTAAGAAGAAAAGAAATTGAAGAATACTGTGAAATAAACAATTTAAAACCTAGAATAGATGAAACTAATTTAGAAGAAATATATTCAAGAAATAAAATAAGGTTAAAGGCTATACCATTTATAGAAAAAAACTTTAATCCTGATATAGTAACTGCATTGAATAGATTAGCTTATAGCTGTAGCAAGGATGTAGAGTTCATACAGGAAGAAGTTGAAAAGAGATTTCCTAAATTATGTGTAAGAGAAAATAATAGCATAGTTATTAAAGAAGAAGCATTTAATGAAAAGGAAGCCATATTAACAAGAATAATAAAAAAAGCTTTGGTTGAAGTAAGTTCAAAGCATAATAATTTTGAATTAAAGCATATACATGACATAATTGCTTTAAAAGATAAAGGAACAGGCAAACAAATAAATATAACTAATGGCGTAGTTGCTTTAAATGAATATGGGCAAATAAGAATAAAGTTAGTTGATATTTTAAAGATTAAAGAGAATAAAGTTTTAAATTTAGAAAATATTAAAAATGAGTTAGATGAAAAGAAAAAAGTTATAATAGAAGATGATATTTTAGGAAAATATGAATTAATAGTGGAAGATTTTAAAAAAGGTGAAAAATTTTCAAAAGATAGATTTATAAAGTCCTTTGATTATGATAAAATTTCCAATATAGATATTAGATTTAGACAAAATGGTGATAAGATAATTCCTTTGGGAATGAAAAGTAGCAAAAAGCTAAAAGATATATTTATAAATAATAAAATACCTAAAGAAGAAAGAGATTTTATTCCATTAGTGTTATTTAATAATGAGATAGCATGGATTGTAGGATCTAATGTTAGTGAAACATTTAAAGTTACAAATAAAACTAAGAAGGTAATTAAGATTACGTTTAGAGGAAAGGAAATTTAATTATGAAAAAAGACATAAGAGATGATATTAAAGAAGTTTTATATTCAGAGGAACAATTAGCTAAGCGTGTAAAAGAAATGGCTGAGGAAATAAGTAAGGATTACTGTGGAAAAGATTTATTAGTAGTAGGTATATTAAAAGGTTCAGTGGTATTTACTTCAGATCTTATAAAAAATATAAGCATACCATGTGAAATAGATTTTATGGCTGTTTCAAGCTATGGTAACTCTACTCAAACTTCAGGTGTTGTTAGAATATTAAAAGATTTAGATAGTGATATAGAAAATAAACATGTTCTTATAGTTGAAGATATCGTTGATACAGGAACTACTTTAAGCTATCTTCTAGAATACTTAAAAGCTAGAAAGGCAGCAAGTATAGAAATAGTTGCCTTATTAGATAAGGAAGCTAGAAGAACTTCAAATATTTCAAGTAAATATAAAGGATTCGATGTTCCAGATGAATTTATAGTTGGATACGGAATAGATTATGCTGAAAAATATAGAAACTTACCATTCATTGGCGCTTTAAAAGAAGAAATTTACAAGAAGTAATTCAAAATATTGTAAAATAAAATTTCTTATGATAAAATTCTTAAAAATGATAGTCAGAGAGGGGGGCCATAGAGATGAAAAAAATACAAAGCACGATTACTTACATAGCTATCTTTGCTATAGTAATTATGTTCGCATTTGCTTTCTATAGAAGTGGATCTCAAGGAAAAGTAATGTCATATACTGAGTTTCAACAAGCATATGTAGGTAATCAAATCGAAACAATGACAATTAGGGAAGATAAGATGTCCGTTGAGGGAGTTTTTAAAGATGGAAAGAGATTTACAACATATGTTTCAGATGAAATGTTAGATCATCTTTTACAAAATACTCAAGGGATACAAACAACAATAAAATATAATCCACCTAATAATATGAATATTTGGATTAGTGTAATTCCAACACTACTTATAATAGGTGTATTATTCTTTGTCTTCTTTATGTTCACGCAACAAGCACAAGGTAGTGGTGGAAATAGAGGAGTAATGAATTTTGGAAAAAGCAAAGCAAAGATGGCAAATTTAGATGGAAAGAAAGTTACATTTAAAGATGTTGCAGGTGCTGATGAAGAAAAAGGTGAGTTAGAGGAAATTGTTGATTTCCTAAAACAACCTAAGAGATATATTGAAATGGGTGCAAGAATACCTAAGGGAGTTCTTTTAGTAGGACCTCCGGGAACAGGTAAAACACTTCTTGCTAAGGCAATAGCAGGTGAAGCTGGTGTTCCTTTCTTTAGTATATCAGGTTCAGATTTCGTTGAAATGTTTGTTGGGGTTGGAGCTTCAAGAGTAAGAGACTTATTTGAGCAAGCTAAGAAAAATGCTCCATGTATTATATTCATAGACGAAATCGATGCTGTTGGTAGACAAAGAGGTGCTGGACTTGGTGGTGGTCATGATGAAAGAGAACAAACATTAAACCAACTTTTAGTTGAAATGGATGGTTTCGGTGTTAATGAGGGAATAATCATGATAGCTGCTACAAATAGACCAGATATCTTAGATCCAGCATTATTAAGACCAGGAAGATTTGATAGAAGAATTTTAGTTGGTGCACCTGATGTTAAGGGAAGAGAAGAGGTATTAAAAGTTCATACAAGAAATAAGCATCTATCAGAAGATGTAGATTTAAAAGTTTTAGCTAAAATGACACCAGGATTTAGTGGTGCAGATCTTGAAAACCTAACTAATGAAGCTGCGTTATTAGCAGTTAGAGGTGGTAAAAATAGCATTGATATGAAAGATATTGAAGAGGCTATAACAAGAGTAATAGCTGGACCAGAGAAAAAGAGTAGGGTTGTTAGTGAATACGACAGAAGAATCACCGCTGTTCATGAATCAGGTCATGCCGTTGTAAGTAATGTTTTAGAATATGCAGATCCAGTTCATGAAATTAGTATAATTCAAAGAGGAATGGCTGCTGGTTATACAATGAATTTACCAGAAGAAGATAGAACACATACATCTAAGAAGCAACTTAAGGATAAAATGGTTGAACTTTTAGGTGGAAGAGTAGCTGAAAAATTAGTTATTGGAGATATAAGTGCTGGAGCTAAAAATGATATAGATAGAGCAAGTCACATTGCTAGAAGTATGGTTATGGAATATGGAATGAGTGATGTTATTGGCCCTATATCATTTGGTAATAGCGATGGTGGCGAAGTATTCTTAGGTAGAGATATTGGGAAAAGTAGCAATATAAGTGAAGAGACTAGCGCTAAGATTGATGAAGAAATTAAGAAATTAATTGATGAAGCTTATAATAGAGCAGAATCTATTTTAAAAGAGAATATTAATAAATTAAACGCAGTAACTGATGTCTTACTTCAAAAAGAAAAGATTGATGGTGATGAGTTTAGAGAAATATTTAAAAATTCTTAATTAGAAAGAGGCATCTAAGTGCCTCTTTTTTTTATATTAATATTTAATTAACAGTTATTTTATATTATAATTGACTAAAGAATAATGAATTATACGAATATTTTGAATGAAAACAACTAAAATGTTCGATAAAACTCTTTGTTTTCTAAGAAATTATGGGTATAATATTAAATATATTAGTTTGGAATGAGGTGCGGAATTATGAAAAATGATATTGAAATAGCACAAAGTGCTAAAATGGAGCCAATAATAAATATTGCTAAGAAAATAGGTCTTGAGGAAGATGATATTGAGCTTTATGGAAAATATAAGTGTAAAATATCTTTAGAAGCAATAAATAGACTAGAGAATAATGAAGATGGTAAGCTTGTTTTAGTAACAGCTATAAATCCAACACCAGCAGGGGAAGGAAAATCAACTGTTACAGTAGGGTTAGGACAAGCTTTGAATAAGATTGGTAAAAATACTATTATAGCATTAAGAGAACCATCTTTAGGACCAGTCTTTGGAATAAAAGGTGGAGCTGCAGGTGGTGGATATTCACAGGTAGTTCCTATGGAAGATATAAACTTACATTTCACAGGAGATATGCATGCCATAACTTCAGCCAATAATCTTTTATGTGCAGCAATAGACAATCATATTCACCAAGGAAATCCATTAAGAATAGATTCAAGAAGAATTGTATTTAAAAGAGTTATGGATATGAATGACAGAGCCTTAAGAAATATTGTTGTTGGAATGGGTGGTAAAATAAATGGCTTCTTAAGAGAAGATGGTTTTATGATTACTGTTGCATCAGAAATAATGGCTATACTATGTATGGCTAAAGATTTAGAGGATTTAAAAGAAAGAATGGGTAATATCTTAGTTGCATATAACTTAGATGGAGAACCAGTTTATGCTAAGGAATTAGAAGTGCAAGGAGCTATGGCGTTACTTATGAAAGATGCTATAAAACCAAACCTTGTTCAAACTTTAGAAAATACACCAGCTATTATTCATGGTGGACCTTTTGCTAATATAGCCCATGGATGTAACTCTATAATAGCAACTAAGACAGCGCTAAAGATGAGTGATATAACTATAACAGAAGCTGGATTTGGAGCAGACCTAGGAGCAGAAAAGTTCTTAGATATAAAATGTAGATATGGTAACTTAAATCCTGACTGTGTAGTTTTAGTAGCAACTATAAGAGCTTTAAAGCATCATGGGGGAGTTAAGAAAGATGAATTAAACATATCAAATGTAGATGCTTTAAATAAAGGAATGGAAAATTTAGAAAAGCAAATAGAAAATATAAAAGCTTATGGAGTGCCTGTGGTTGTAGCTATAAATAAATTCATAACTGATTCAGATGAAGAAGTTAAAGCTATAGAAGATTTCTGCAAAAACTTAGGTGTAGAAGTTAGCTTAACAGAAGTATGGGAAAAAGGTGGAGAAGGTGGAATTGATTTAGCTAATAAAGTTATAAAGACAATGGAAAATGAACCTTCAAACTTTAAGATGATTTATGATTCAGAAGAATCAATAAAGGATAAAATATTAAAAATAGTTCAAACTATATATGGCGGAAAAGGTGTGAACTATACTCCGCAAGCTCTTAAACAAATAGCTGAAATTGAGAAGTTTAATTTAGATAAACTTCCAATATGTATGGCTAAAACTCAATATTCATTATCAGATAATCCAAGTCTTTTAGGAAGACCAGAAAATTTTGATATAACTGTTAAAGAGGTTAGAGTTTCAAATGGAGCTGGCTTTATAGTTGTTTTAACTGGAGATGTTATGACTATGCCAGGTTTACCAAAGGTTCCAGCTGCTAATCGAATGGACATAAAAGACAATGGAGAAATAGTAGGATTATTCTAAAAGTTTAGATAATTTTAAGGTTTACATGACTATTCAGAAAAAATAGTTATGTAAGCTTTTTTATTTGAAATCTAGTAATTGTAATTGCTTGACAAATGGATAGTAGTTGTTAAAATTAATATTGTTATATAAAGGGTACATGGTATTTTCCGGGCAGCTTTATTGGCTGCCTTTAATTATATTAAGGTGGTGTAAAACACATGATTTTATTAATAGATGTAGGTAATACAAACATAGTTTTAGGGATTCATGACAATGATAAATATATAGCGTCATGGAGAATATCTACAGATTCTAAGAAAACATCAGACGAATATTCAATACAAGTTATGCAACTATTTAATCAAGCAAAACTAAATCCAGAAGAAGTTGAAGGAATAATAATTTCTTCAGTAGTTCCTAATATAATGCATTCTTTAGAAAATATGGTTAGAAAATGTTTCTGTAAAGAACCAATTGTAGTAGGGCCTGGAATAAAAACTGGAATTAATATAAAATATGATAATCCTAAAGAAGTTGGAGCAGATAGAATAGTAAATGCTGTAGCTGCTTTTGAGAAACATAAAAAACCTATGATAATAATTGATTTTGGAACAGCAACAACATTCTGTGCTATTACTGAAAAAGGTGATTATTTAGGTGGAAACATATGTCCAGGAATTCAAATTTCAGCAGATGCTTTATTTGAAAGAGCTGCAAAGCTTCCAAGAATAGAGCTTGAAAAGCCAAAGAGCTTAATCTGTAAAAATACAGTTACAAGCATGCAAGCTGGAATAATTTATGGATACATTGGAAAAGTTGAATATATAGTTAAACGTATGAAAAAGGAAATGATGGACTTAGGAGAAAAAGAACCATTTGTATTGGCTACAGGAGGGCTAGCTAAACTTGTTTATAGCGAAACGGATGTAATTGATGAAGTAGATCGTAAATTAACTTTAGAAGGACTTAAAGTTCTTTACGAAAAAAACAAGGA
Source organism: Clostridium sp. LIBA-8553 (assembly GCF_057782465.1). NCBI lineage: Bacteria > Bacillati > Bacillota > Clostridia > Eubacteriales > Clostridiaceae > Clostridium > Clostridium sp. LIBA-8553. The sequence continues at coordinate 3,271,125 of NZ_CM173489.1, read as the reverse complement.
GTAGAAACTTATGAAAATATCAAACATAGTTTTAGAAAATAATGTTTTCTTAGCACCCATGGCTGGAGTTACAGATATCTCTTTTAGAGGATTATGTAAGGAGATGGGAGCTGGGATTGTTTGCACTGAGATGGTTAGTGCAAAGGCATTGTACTATGGAAGTGAAAATACAAAAGAATTAATGAGAATTGCAGATGAAGAAAAACCAGTATCTTGTCAGATGTTTGGAAATGATCCAGAAATAATGTCTTATGTTACGGAGAAACATTTCAATACAAATGATGATATATGTATAATAGATGTTAATATGGGATGTCCTGCACCTAAGATAGTTAAAAATGGTGAGGGTTCAGCCTTAATGAAAGATCCTAAATTAGCTTATGATATCATAAGTAGCATAAAAAAAGTTGCAACAAAGCCTGTAACAGTTAAGTTTAGAATGGGCTTTGATGAGAATAATATAAATGCTGTTGAGTTTGCTAAAATCATGGAAGAAGCAGGAGCAGATGCTATTGCTGTACATGGGAGAACTAGAGCTCAAATGTATGAAGGAAAGGCTGATTGGGATATAATCAGACAAGTAAAGGAAGTTGTTAATGTTCCTGTTATAGGTAATGGAGATGTTTTTAGTGCAGATGATGCCTTAAAGCTTAAAAACGAAACTAATTGTGATGGAATAATGGTTGCAAGGGGAAGTATGGGAAACCCTTGGATTTTTAAGCAAATAGTCCAAAAATTAAATGGAGAAGAGGTTTATATACCAACTCCTGACGAAAAGATAGATATGTGCATAAGACATTATAACTTAGCACTTAAGTATGATGGAGATTATAAAGCTGTAAGAGAAATGAGAAAACATGCAGCTTGGTATATAAAAGGTTTAAATAATTGTACTGAAATTAAGAATAAATTAAATTTAGAAGCTGATCCAGAAAAAATTATGGATATTCTTAAAGCGTATAAAGAATATTTAATGCAAAATAACTTATAATATTTATCATAAATGGGAATATAACTGGATATAATAAAGCATCAATCAAATATTAGATGTTTAATTTATACAAATAAAGGTGAGAATGAAAGCTAAATAATGTTTTTTTATTTAGTAGATTCTATCTTATGTAATATATGGTTTGACATAATAATCTTTAAGAATTATAATAATTTGAATAATTAGGCTTAATAATCTTAAAGTTTTTATGAATTGTATATTAACAGTTTAAGTTTAAATATGATATTATAATAATATGTTCAAAGGGGAGAAAGAAAATGAGCGAAAAAAAGCATATAATGACATATGAAGGTGTTAAAAAATTAGAAGACGAATTAGAATATCTTAAAACAGTAAAGAGAAAAGAAATAACTGAAAAGATAAAAGTTGCTTTAGGATACGGGGATTTAAGTGAGAACTCTGAGTATGATGAAGCTAAAAACGAGCAAGCTTTCACTGAAGGAAGAATAATTCAGTTAGAAAATATGCTTAAAAATGCTGTTGTTGTTGATGAATCAGAAATATCAACAGATGTAGTTACAGTTGGATCAATAGTTAAAGTTATGGACTTTGATTTTGATGAAGAAGTTGAATATACAATAGTTGGTTCAGCAGAAGCAGATCCAATGAACTTTAAGATATCAAACGAGTCACCAGTTGGTGAAGGTTTAATGGGTAAAAAAGTTGGAGAAGTTGTAGAGATAGAAGTACCAGGAGGAACTAATAAGTTCGAAGTTCTTGGAATAAGAAGATAGATATTATAGATGGAGGGATTTTTAAATGTCAAATGAGGAAATGAATATTCACGAAGCAGAAGCTCAATTAAGTGAACAAGAGATGTTAAGAAGACAAAAGCTTGCTGAATTACAAGAAGCTGGTAAGGACCCGTTTGATGTATATAAGGTAGAGAGAACACACTCTTCTGCTGATATAAAAAATAATTTTGAAGAGTTAGAAGGTAAAGAAGTTAAAATTGCTGGAAGACTTATGTCAAAAAGAGGTCAAGGTAAAGTTGTATTCGCTGATTTAGCAGATTTAGCTGGTAAAATTCAATTATTTATCAAAATTGATAATGTTGGAGAAGAAGCTTTAAAAGAATTTAAAACATTCGATTTAGGTGACTGGGTTGCTGCAACTGGAGAAGTATTTAAAACAAAAATGGGTGAGGTTTCAGTAAAAGTAACTTCATTCCAATTAATAAATAAATCTTTAAAACCATTACCAGAAAAATGGCATGGATTAAAAGATCAAGAATTAAGATACAGACAAAGAGAAGTTGATATAATAACAAACCCAGAAGTTAAAGATACTTTTATTAAGAGATCTCAAATAACAAAAGCAATAAGAGAGTTCTTAGATAATAGAGGATTCTTAGAAGTTGATACACCAATGTTATCACCAATAGCTGGTGGAGCTGCGGCTAGACCATTCATAACTCATCACAATACTTTAGACATAGATATGTACTTAAGAATTGCTCCAGAATTATACTTAAAGAGATTAATAGTTGCTGGATTTGAAAAAGTTTATGAAATGGGTAAAAACTTCAGAAATGAAGGGATTTCAATAAAACATAATCCAGAGTTCACTACTATAGAATTATATGAAGCATATGCTGACTATAATGATATGATGGAAATCATGGAAAACATGATTGCATATGTTTGTGAAAAAGTAAACGGATCAACTAAAGTTACTTATGAAGGAACTGAAATAGACTTCACACCACCATGGAGAAGAATCACTATGGTTGATGCAGTTAAAGAGTTCGCTGGAATAGACTTTAATGAAATTAAGAGTGATGAAGAAGCTCAAGCTATAGCTAAAGAGAAAAACTTAGAATTCCCTAAACCATTAGACAAGGTTACTAAAGGTGAAGTTCTAAACATGTTATTCGAAGAGTATGGCGAAGAGAAATTAATCCAACCTACTTTCTTAGTAGATTATCCAGTAGAAATTTCACCTCTTACTAAGAAGAAGAGAGGAAATGAAATGTTCACTGAAAGATTTGAAGGATTCGTATATGGTAGAGAAGTATGTAATGCATACTCAGAACTTAACGATCCAATAGTTCAAAGAGAAAGATTTGAGCAACAAGCTAAGGAAAGAGAATACGGAGATGACGAAGCATATATGTTAGATGAAGAATTTATGAGTGCTTTAGAAACTGGTATGCCTCCAACAGGTGGATTAGGAATAGGAATAGACAGAATGATAATGTTCTTAACTGATTCTTCATCAATAAGAGACGTTATATTATTCCCAACAATGAAACCACAAAAATAGTTTTTTTAAAATAGAAGTTTACTCAATGTAAACTTCTATTTTTTTATTTAGGTGATAGAGAAATAATTAGAAAAAACTCCTAAATATTTTTATGTTTTATCTAAAAAAAAGTATTGTTTTTTAATTGAAATATGATATAATGAAATTGTAAATGTTCCTCGGTAGCTCAATGGTGGAGCACTCGGCTGTTAACCGATAGGTTGGAGGTTCGAGTCCTCTCCGAGGAGCCATTTTTTTTGCTCAAAATTAATAAGAAGGAATTTATAAATATATAAATTTTTATATATTTATAAATTCTTTTTTTTATTGACATATAATTTAGTTTTGATAAAATTAAGAGTATAACTAAATATGTACTATGATAAAGAAGAGTAGTTTTAAAATCTTTTTTTAGAGAGATAACGGGTGGTGAAAGTTATTAAAGATTTAAAATGAAGGGAGCTTTTGAGTACAATTGTTTTAAGAGAGATGAGCTTTTGCTAAAAAGGGTGGAACCGCGGAATTTTATTTCGTCCCTTTGAATGTAATAGCTTTTTTTATTTTATAACAAAGCCCTTATACTGTTAATCTAAATGAGTATTTCTAGCAGTTAAAGCTGTTAGAAATATTTCTTCGGGAAGTTTAAAGTTCTTTATAAAGTGAAGAATTAATATAAAATAAGTTATTTAATATAAATGGAGGTAATTGAAATGGCAGTAGAAAAAACTATGGATAAAATAGTAGCCTTATGTAAAAACAGAGGATTTATATTCCCAGGTTCAGAAATATACGGTGGACTTGCGAACTCATGGGATTATGGCCCACTAGGAGTTGAATTCAAAAATAACGTTAAAAGAGCTTGGTGGAAAAAGTTCGTTCAAGAAAGCAAATATAATGTTGGATTAGATTCAGCTATATTAATGAATAGAGAAGTTTGGGTTGCATCAGGTCACGTTGGTGGATTCTCAGATCCTTTAATGGACTGTAAAGAATGTAAAGCTAGATTTAGAGCTGATAAATTAGTTGAAGATCATATGACTGCAAACGGAGCAGAAGTAGCTACAGCTGATGGATGGAGCAATGAAGAATTAATGGACTACATAACTAAGAACAACATAGTTTGTCCTAAATGTGGAAAATTAAATTATACAGAGATAAGAAAGTTCAACTTAATGTTTAAAACTTTCCAAGGAATAACTGAAGATAGTAAAAACGAAGTATATTTAAGACCAGAAACTGCTCAAGGTATATTCGTAAACTTTAAATCAGTACAAAGAACTACAAGAAAGAAAGTACCATTTGGTATAGCTCAAATTGGTAAGTCTTTCAGAAACGAAATAACTCCAGGTAACTTCACTTTCAGAACTAGAGAGTTCGAACAAATGGAGCTTGAGTTTTTCTGTAAACCAGGAACTGACTTAGAATGGTTCAACTTCTGGAAAGAAAGTTGTTGGAACTTCCTATTAAACTTAGGAATGAACAAAGATAACATAAGAATGAGAGATCATGGAGAAGAAGAATTAAGCTTCTATTCAAATGCAACTTCTGATATAGAATACTTATTCCCATTCGGATGGGGAGAACTTTGGGGAATAGCTGATAGAACAGACTATGACTTAAATAAGCATGCTGAACATTCAGGTCAAGATATGACTTACTTAGACCCAACAACAAATGAAAAATATGTACCATATGTTATAGAACCATCATTAGGAGCTGATAGAGTTGCTTTAGCATTCTTAGTTGAAGCTTATGATGAAGAAGAATTAGAAGGAGCTAATGGTAAAACTGATGTAAGAACAGTTATGCATTTACATCCAGCTTTAGCACCATTTAAGGCTGCTGTATTACCACTTTCTAAGAAATTATCAGAAAAAGCTGATGAAGTATATGCTGAATTAAGCAAACACTTCAATATTGACTATGATGAGACTGGAAGTATAGGTAAGAGATATAGAAGACAAGATGAAATAGGAACTCCATTCTGTATAACAGTTGACTTCGATACTTTAGAAGACGGATGTGTAACTGTAAGAGACAGAGATAACATGGAACAACAAAGAGTTAAAATAGAAGACGTAAGAGCTATAATAGAAAAGAGCTTAGAATTCTAGTTTAAAAGCAAAGATAAAAACTTATAAATATATTACGAGAATTACTGGATTTCACTAAGAATTTATAGTATTCATTCCAGATAATTTACTAAAGATTGAAAACTAGCTTCGCTTCGGACATTCAATCTTCTTAACGTAAATTATCTTACATGAATACTTAAATTCTAAAGTTTATCCAGATATTCCCTACATATATTTATAAGTTTTTTTTATTTATGCTTTTAAAGTATTAAAGGACATAGTTATGAAATTTGTTTTACAATTATGGACAAGTGTATTTTTGTGGTATAATTATATAAAATTTATTGAAATGCTTTAAGGGAGGCTTGAATATAATGATAAATGAAAAAAGAGTTTTAGATAGTTTTTTAGATTATATACAAATAGATAGTGAAACATATAGCGAAGGTGATTTTGCTAAAAGATTAGAAAAGGATTTAATTGAAGCTGGATTAGAAGTTGAATTTGATAATAGTGGAGAAAAAGTAGGATCAAACTCAGGAAACCTAATAGCTAGATTAAAAGGTAATGTAGAAGGTGAAACAATACTTTTTGCATGTCATATGGATACTGTTAAACCTGGTAAAGGTGTAAAACCGGTTATAAAAGATGGTGTTGTATATAGTGATGGAACAACTATATTAGGTGGAGATGATAAAGGTGGAATAGCTGCCATTGTTGAAGCACTAAGAATTATAAAAGAAAACAATATAGATCATGCTGATATAGAGGTTGTATTTACAATAGCTGAGGAAACAGGGCTTCTAGGAGCTAAAAACTTAGATTATTCAAAAATAAAAGCTAAAAAGGCATTCCTTTTTGATACAAGTGGAGATCCAGGATTTATAACTACAATAGGACCAGCTCATGATACACTAAAGATTACTATAAAGGGAAAACCAGCACATGCCGGAGTTTCACCAGAGGATGGAATAAGTGCAATTCAAATAGCTTCAGATGCTATAGCAAACATGAAACTTTTAAGAGTAGATGAAGATACTACTGCTAATATAGGAAAAATTTCAGGTGGTGTTGCTAATAATGTAGTTTGTCCTGAAGTAGTAATAGATGCAGAGGCAAGAAGTACAGTCACAGAAAAATTAGATGCTCAAACAAACCATATGGTAGAAACTTTTAAGGCATCTGCTGAGAAATTTGGTGGACAAGTTGATATCCAAGTAAATAGAATGTATGGAGCATTTGTTATAGATGATAATGAAGATATAGTTTTACATGCAAAAAGAGCATTTAAAAACTTAGGAATAGAAGGAAAAACTAAAGCTTCAGGTGGTGGAAGTGATACAAACATATTTAACTGTAATGGAATAAAAGCAGTTAACCTTTCAAGTGGAGAAAGAAAACCTCATACTTTAGAAGAACATATGAAGATTGAGGATTTAGGAACATTATCAAAAGTTGTGCTTGAATTAATAAAAGAGAGTATAGCTAAGTAATTAAATATTAAGAGATGAAGAAATATTCTTCATCTCTTTTTTATTAAAAAGGTATCAATAATGATGAGTTAGGTAAGGGGAATAATTAATGATTTAAAAGATATATATGAGTAAAAATAAGTGTTATTATATTATAATAGTACTTATTTTTTGGAGGGTTTTATGAGTAATTTTTTAAATAAAGGAGATAAAATAGGAATAATAAGCTGTTCTAATGGCTTGAGTATAAAAAATAAAGACATAATAGAAGCATTAAAATATAACTTAAATAGTATTGATATAGATGTTGTTGAAGCAAAAACTTTATATGCTAAGGAATATAATCTTTTTAGTGGAACTGGAAAAGAAAAAGCTAGAGCTTTAGAAGAATTATTTTTAAATAATGAGGTAAAAATGATTTTTGATATTTCAGGTGGTGATTTAGCAAATGAAGTTCTAGAATACTTAGATTTTGATTTAATAAAAAATAATCCTAAGCCTTTCTTTGGATATAGTGATTTAACGGTAATTCTTAATGCTATTTATTCTCAATGTGGAATTACTACATATAATTATCAATTAAGAAACTTAGTTGGTAAATTTCAAAAAGAGCAATTAAAAAATTTTAAAGCTTCTTTTTTAGAGAAAAAAGATGATATTTTTAATTTAAATTACCAATGGATAAATGGAAATTCTCTTGAGGGAATTGTTGTAGGTGGTAATATAAGATGTTTATTAAAATTATCAGGAACTAAATATATGCCGGATTTTAAAGATAAGATATTGTTTTTAGAAAGTTTTAGTGGAAATCCAGCAAAAATGGTTACATATATTACTCAATATAAAAATTTAGGTGTCTTTAGTGATATAAAGGGGATAATATTAGGAGAGTTTACCGAAATGGAAAGAGATGATTGGTCACCAAATATAATAAAAATTTTAAATAGAGTTTTAGGTGAAATTAATATTCCAATATTGAAAACTAGTGAGCTTGGACATGGAGCGGATGCAAAGTGTATTCCTATAGGAAAATATTTAAGCTTTAAATAAGTGACTTGATTAAATTATTTTGATAAGATAATATATTATGCAAACAACGAAGAATTTATATAAGTTGTTAAGAAATCAGGGGGTTTATTAAAATGACAGTAAATGAGCAAAACTTAAAAGAAGAAGCTTTAAGGTGCTTAATGTGCAAGAATCCAAGATGTAAAGCTAATTGTCCAATAAGCACACCTATTCCAGAAGTAATAGGTTTATTTAAAGAGGATAAAATTAAAGAGGCTGGGGAAATCTTATTTGAAAACAATCCTTTATCAGTTGTTTGTTCTATAGTATGTCCTCATGAAAATCAATGTAAAGGAAATTGTATAAAGGGAATAAAGGAAACACCTGTAAACTTTAGTGAAATAGAGAAAGAAATATCATCAGAGTTTTTAGAGAGTTTAGAACTTACTCAAGAAACTATTTTAGAAGATAAAATTGCTATAATAGGTGGAGGTCCTGCAGGAATAACAGCAGCATTTATATTAGCTAAAAAAGGATACCAAGTAACTATATTCGAAGAAAATGATAAAATTGGTGGAGTATTAAGATATGGAATCCCTGATTTTAGACTTTCTAGAGATATAATAGATAAATATGAAGAGGCACTTCTTAAATTAAATGTTAAGATAAGACCTAATACTTTAATAGGAACAGTAATTACTTTAGATATGTTAAAGAATGATGGTTATAAAGCAATATTTATAGCAACAGGAGTTTGGAATCCTAAAACTTTAAATGTTAAAGGAGAAACATTAGGAAATGTTCATTATGCTATAGATTACTTAAAAGCACCAAAATCATATAGTCTTGGAGAAAAGGTAGTTATAATTGGAGCTGGTAATGTTGCTATGGATGCAGCTAGAACTGCTAAGAGAAATGGTGCAGATACTTATGTTCTTTATAGAAAAAGCTTTGAAGATATGCCAGCTACTAAGGTTGAAATAGAAGAGGCAAAAGAAGATGGAGTTAAGTTTGAACTTTACAAAGCTCCTGTAGAAATTTATGAAGATGGTATAAAGTACATACAGACACAAAGAGTAATTTCTGAAGATGGCAGAGTATCATTTAGAAGCTTAGAAGGTAGTGAAGATGTATTTAAATGCGATTCAATAATTGTGGCTATTAGTCAGGCTCCAAGAGATAACATAGTTTCAAAGAATAAAGATATATCAACAGATAAATATGGTTTATTAGTAACAGATGAGAATGGTAGTACAACGCTTAAAGGAGTATTTGCATCAGGAGACGTTGTTAGTGGACCAAAAACTGTTGTAGAAGCAGTTGCAAATAGTAAAAAAGTTGCAGAAGCAATAGATGAATTTTGTAGAAATAATTAAAAAATTAAATTTCTTTTATTGATTTTAAGTCTTAGATTTATATATTAAATTAAAAAAACTCTAGAATTTAATTTAGCATTTGCTAAATTGTTCTAGAGTTTTTTAGGTTTTGTAATAAATATAAGTAAAGATAAATAACTTAAAATTTATTTATAAAATTTTTAATCATATTTATTAACGCTCTTTTGGTTTAAAGCCATTAGCTCTAAATCCAGGGCCGTCTGAAACTGTTCTACCTATTCCTCTGATTTTACCAGTAATACATCCTCTGCAGTGAGCTGGAGTATCACCTGTACATATTTTACCTGGATAAAGAGCATAAAGTTTTCTATATTCTCCCTCAGTAACATTAGGCATTACTACATTTGCTCCACTTTGAAGAGCGATTACTCTACCTTGTTTATTTAGTGATTCTATAGCTGTAGTCGCTGGAATATTTATATCTGGTAAAAGTAATCTAACTAAAGCAGTTACCTTTAATGCCATTTCGAATGTTCCACCTTCCGCATCCTTAAGAGGTGTATCTTCATTAGGGATAAATGGTCCTACACCAATCATATCTGCATCAAGTTTTTTGAAGAATAAAAGATCATCAGCTATAGATTCCATTGTTTGACCTGGAAGACCAACAAGACATCCACTTCCAACTTCATAACCAAGTTTTCTTAAATTTTTTAAACAATTTATTCTATTTTCATGACTCATACCTGGATCTAATTCTTCATATAGTTTTCTATCAGTAGTTTCTATTCTTAATAAAAATCTATCTGCACCAGCTTCTTTTAATAGCTTGTACTCTTCGAAAGATCTCTCACCTATACTTAAAGTTAAAGCTATTCCTAGTGATTTAAGTTCTTTCACTATTGGAACTAAACGTTCAATAGTGAAGTAATCATCTTCTCCACCCTGAAGTACTAAAGTCTTATAACCATAACCAACAGCTTTTTTAGCGAAATCCATAATTTCTTCATTTGAAAGTCTATATCTATTAAGGTTTTTATTATCTCTTCTAAGTCCGCAATACATGCAATTTCTTTTACATATGTTAGTGAATTCTAAAAGTCCTCTTAAATGGACTTCATCACCAAGATATTCTTTTCTAACTTCATCAGCAGCTTTAAAAAGTTCTTCATTAATAGAATCGTCTTTTAATAATGCGATAATTTCATCTCTTGAAAGTTCATGAGTTTCTTTTGCTTTTTGTATAATACTATTCATATTAATCCTCCTAATTAATTTGTTTATAAGGATTTTAGTTATTAAGATATTATCTTATAACCTAAATTGATTATTAATTAATAATTATAATCCAACAACTTATTTTAAACAATATAGTTAAAAATAGATTAATAATTATTATAACATGAATATTTTTAGAAAATCACCAGTAGAACAAAATAGAATGTCCCTGAATAAGTTAGAATAATATGGAATGGGGAATTCCATAGTGTTATAATTAGAAAGAAATAGGATAGAATTTATAAAGAGCCATTAATATTGGTGAAAATTTTGGAGGCCACAAAATGAAGAGAGACTTTAATGAGTTTAAAGAATTTATAAAGGGAAAAAATGTAGCTGTTGTAGGAATTGGGGTAAGTAATATACCTCTTATAAAGTTTTTAGTTAAACTAGGGGCTAAAGTAACTGCTTTTGATATGAAATCTGCTGAAGAATTAGGGGAGGTTTCAAAAGAATTTGAAGAGCTTGGAGTAAAATTAGAGCTTGGAAAAGGTTACTTAGATAGACTAACTGGCTTTGAGGTTGTATTTAAAACACCATCTATGAGAATAGACAGTGAAGCTTTAGTAAGATGTAAAAATCAAGGTGCGTATATTACTTCAGAAATGGAGGAATTCGTAAGATATTGCAAAGGTAAAGTTTATGGGGTAACTGGTAGTGATGGTAAAACAACAACTACAACAATTGTGTCTAAGTTAT
>NZ_CM173489.1:3030000-3255000 GCF_057782465.1 Clostridium sp. LIBA-8553 | reverse complement strand
AGAAAAGCGTCTAGAGAGAGAAGTAGTGCCCGTACCGCAAACCGACACAGGTAGGTGAGGAGAGAATCCTAAGGCCGGCGGAAGAATTACAGTTAAGGAACTCGGCAAATTGACCCCGTAAGTTCGCGAGAAGGGGTGCCTACGAGAGTAGGCCGCAGAGAATAGGCCCAAGCAACTGTTTAGCAAAAACACAGGTCTCTGCTAAAGCGTAAGCTGATGTATAGGGGCTGACGCCTGCCCGGTGCTGGAAGGTTAAGGGGAACACTTAGCGCAAGCGAAGGTGTGAACTTAAGCCCCAGTAAACGGCGGCCGTAACTATAACGGTCCTAAGGTAGCGAAATTCCTTGTCAGGTAAGTTCTGACCCGCACGAATGGCGTAATGACTTGGGCACTGTCTCAACTGTAAATCCGGCGAAGTTGTAGTGCGAGTGAAGATGCTCGCTACCCGCGATTGGACGGAAAGACCCCGTAGAGCTTTACTGTAGCTTAGCATTGAGTTTTGGTATTGTCTGTACAGGATAGGTGGGAGGCTAGGAAACTAGGGCGTCAGCCTTAGTGGAGCCATCCTTGGGATACCACCCTGACAGTACTGAAATTCTAACTGGCGGCCATGAATCTGGTCACAGGACATTGTTAGGTGGGCAGTTTGACTGGGGCGGTCGCCTCCTAAAAAGTAACGGAGGCGCCCAAAGGTTCCCTCAGAACGGTCGGAAATCGTTCGTAGAGTGCAAAGGCAGAAGGGAGCCTGACTGCGACACCCACAAGTGGAGCAGGGACGAAAGTCGGGCTTAGTGATCCGGTGGTACCTCGTGGGAGGGCCATCGCTCAACGGATAAAAGCTACCTCGGGGATAACAGGCTGATCTCCCCCAAGAGTCCACATCGACGGGGAGGTTTGGCACCTCGATGTCGGCTCGTCGCATCCTGGGGCTGAAGTAGGTCCCAAGGGTTGGGCTGTTCGCCCATTAAAGCGGCACGCGAGCTGGGTTCAGAACGTCGTGAGACAGTTCGGTCCCTATCCGTCGCGGGCGTAGGAAATTTGAGAGGAGCTGTCCTTAGTACGAGAGGACCGGGATGGACTGACCTCTGGTGTACCAGTTGTTCCGCCAGGAGCACAGCTGGGTAGCTAAGTCGGGAATGGATAAACGCTGAAAGCATCTAAGCGTGAAGCCAACCTCAAGATGAGATTTCCCATAGCGTAAGCTAGTAAGATCCCTTGAAGAACACAAGGTTGATAGGTCAGGGGTGTAAGCATGGTAACATGTTCAGCTGACTGATACTAATAGATCGAGGGCTTGACCAAATATAGTATTAATTATGTGCAATTTTGAAAGAACAAAATCTTTCTAATAATCTGGTGATGATGTTCTTTAGGGTAACACCCGTTCCCATTCCGAACACGACGGTTAAGCCTTTAGAAGCCGATGGTACTGCACGGGAGACTGTGTGGGAGAGTAGGTGGTCGCCAGGTCAGTATTCCTCGATAGCTCAATGGTGGAGCACTCGGCTGTTAACCGATAGGCTGGAGGTTCGAGTCCTCTTCGAGGAGCCAAATCTAGTGATGATGCGTTTAAGGGTAACACCCGTTCCCATTTCGAACACGACGGTTAAGCCTTTTACGGTCGATGGTACTGCACGGGAGACTGTGTGGGAGAGTAGATGGTCGCTAGGTAAGATAAAGCTTGAATTTTAATTCAAGCTTTTTTATTTTGTGAAATATTAAGATATCCACATGAAAACTTTATTCTTTTAGAATAATTTTTTCTGTGGATATTTTTATTTTAAAAATTATCCACAGAATTTAAAACTAAAAAAAATAAATTGTTTTTGTGGATAACTTTCAGAGTAGTAAGTGCTTGTCATAAAACTTATAATATTTAATATAATAAATTAAGCAAAGGATATAAATAAATTTAACTTTTTGAAAGTGTTATTTAGGAGCTGAATTATTTTTAAATCAGTATTAATTTTTAACCATTTCTTCAACCTACTAATTTTAAGATAAAATCAAAATTTTCAATTTTGTATTTTGAACTTATATATTTAAACAAACCAAAGAGAGAATTCATTATAAAAATTCATGATGTCATTATCTTAAGTAGATAAAATAAGGTTTAATGTAGAAATCTTATTAGGCCTCTGAATTTTATTTAAATTTATCTAGGAACGGTGACAGCTTGAAATTAATAGTTATTAGAATTAATTATTAAGGTGGTTTTATAGTTTTATCTAAAAATTAATATTCACCTAAAACACAACTGAAAAGTATAATAAAATTGTGTTGATAAAATATAATTCATTTTATATGTTGATAACTTTTTAAATAAATTTTATAAACAGATATAATTAATTTAAATTGTATAAATTAGGTGAACAAATTTTAGGTATGAGAATATAATAAAAATATAGACAATTATTTTTTAGCTGAGTAGATCTTTATCACAGAAAAGTATTTTATTAAGTAGAATTAATAATATGGCTACAAAGAGATGTTTTTTTGATGTAATATTGTATTTTTTAGTAGATATTAATTGAATAAGTATATTTTTATAAAAAAACATATAAAATTTTCAAAAAACATGTTGACATATTGCAGATATATCTATATAATTAATACTTGTGAAGAGCAATTGCTCTTTGGTGGTAAGGCTCGATAGCTCAGTCGGTAGAGCAGAGGACTGAAAATCCTCGTGTCGCTGGTTCGATTCCTGCTCGAGCCACCAGTGTGGCGCTATAGCCAAGTGGTAAGGCAGAGGTCTGCAAAACCTTTATTCCCCGGTTCAAATCCGGGTGGCGCCTCCATAAAAAACCTCAGTAAATTTACTGAGGTTTTTGCTTTGTAGAAATTTACATATACACACTAAATTTTATTCCAAACACTAAGGATTAAGTGGATTTATCTTTGATAAATCCACTTTTTTCATTTTACTAATATTTTATTATTAATTTTTCTTTAGTTGGATCAAATAATATAGAAGAGCTAATCGGAAGACTTATATTAGGATAATCATGTCCAAAAGGCATATTATATATTATTGGTTTATTATAAGGTGATAATATAGAAATGATAGTATTAATTGTTTTGGGGTTATACGGAGTAAAGTGACCTATTAAAAAGGCTCTACATGAATCTAATTTTCCTGAAAGTTTTAGTTGTATTAAAGATCTATCTATAGCGTAATTTTCTTCGTTTATATCCTCAAGCATAAGTATTTTATTTCTAGTATTTATTTCATAAGGAGTTCCGAGAGAACTACATAGCATTGTTAAATTTCCTCCACAAAGAGTTCCTCTAAACAAATCTTTATTTATTATCTTAAAATCTTTGGTAGGTATGTTAATTAAATTGCTTTCATCAGTTAACATTGATAGAAAACTATTCTTAGTTAATTCATCTGAGTTGATCTTAGAATTTATCATTGGACCATGAAACGTTACTAATCCTGTTTTTTGTGATATATAGTTTAAGAGAACAGTTAAATCGCTATAACCACATAAAATTTTAGGATTTTTTTTAATTAATCCAATATCTAAATAAGGTAAAATTCTTATACATCCATAACCACCTCTATAAGCTACTATTGCCTTTACATCTTTATCTTCAAACATTCTCATTAAATCCTCAGCACGCTCTTTATCTGAAGCAGCTAAGTAGTCATTTTTCTTTCTTAAATGTTTCCCTTCTTTAATTTTAAAGCCTAGGTTTTTAAATGAAGATATATTGTAGTTTATTACATCAGGATTATCTCCACTAGCAGGAGAAACAATACCGATTGTATCTCCAATTTTGAGTTTTTGAAATTTCATCATAAAACCTCCTAAAAAAATAGAGAGCAAAATTGCTCTCAATACTCTTTTAGTTAATTATATGCTTAAATTTTTCTATGTTTACATGTAATTTAAAACATATCTTTTTTATATAATATAAATGCTATTACACCACAAAGTATTATAGATAGAGTCATAACTATAAAAAATCCATTTGGATGGTGTAATAATGGTATATAGTCAAAATTCATTCCATATATACCTGAAATAACAGTTAATACTGACATAAGTATTGTAACAGAAGCTAAGAATTTCATTACTATGTTTAGATTATTAGAAATAACAGAAGCAAAGAAATCCATAGTACTGCCTAAAATGTTACTATATATTTCAGTCATTTCAATAGCCTGTTTATTTTCTATTATTACATCTTCTAAGACATCTTTATCTTCTTCATATCTTTGAATAACGTCAAGCTTCAACATCTTTTCCAATGTTATTTCATTAGATTTCAAGGATGTTGAAAAATATACTAATGATTTACTTAATGAGTGCAATTGAACTAACTCTCTGTTTTTCATAGATTTGTGAAGTCGTTTTTCTATCATAATACTTTTTTTATCAATTTGTCTTAAATATAAAAGATAATATGTAGAAACTCTATTTAGAATTTGTAAAATAAATCTTGATTTTTTAAAAGAGTAAAAATTACGAACTTTATTTGAAGAGAAGTCGGTTAATACCTTACTATTTTTTAAACATACAGTAATTAATTCATTTTTAGTATGAATTATTGCTAATGGATAAGTATCATATGTTAAGGAGTTATCCTCCATTTCTGTAAAAGGAATATCGACTATTATTAATATAAAATCGCCTTCTATTTCTATACGAGAAGTCTCTTCATCATCTAAAGATGCTTTTAAAAATTCCAAAGGAACTCCAGTTTTTTTAGAAATAAGAAGTAGCTCCTCTTGAGAAGGTGCGATTATATTAACCCAACAACCTGGTTCAAGGGAATCAATTTTCTTTAAAGTCCCATCATTTTCACTTAAAGATTTATATATTTGAATCATTTTCTCCCTCCCAAAGTATTAAGTTATATTAGTGTTCCAACTACCATTAAACAAGTTATTTAAGATAAAATCAAGAGAATTTTTGCAATTAATTTATATATAATAAAGAAAGCAACAGAAATAATGAGGTACAAGCAATACAATTGATATAAACTTTAAATATGAAGAATTTAGATTAAAATCAATAAAATTTTACCTTTATCTAGGTAGAATTAATTTATGAAAATTAGTATAATGTGTTTTGTTTATAATATTAAAAGTCGGGGGATTTTTAAATGGGCACTATGCACAAGGAAATAGTCAAAAAAAGAAGGGATGTAGCTATTGTAATTAGTATAATTTGTATGAGTTTAGCTATAAGCCTATCAAATTTTTTTGGAAATTTTAAAATTGAATCTTTTAGAGCAGAAACAATAACAGATCCAATATTTTTAGTCTTAACATTAGTTATATTCTTTAGAGAGTATAGAAAATGTAATACAAGCTATAAATATTCTATTGTAGCTAACCAACTAATGATTCATAAAATGAAGTCTAATGAACAATCAACATTAGAAAATGTTAAGATAAATAATATTGTTTATTTAGGAAAAGATGATTCTAAAAAAGCAAGAGAATTTAAAACTTCTTCTTGTAGAAAATATGTTTGTAGTTTATTAGATGTAACAGGTCATTATTGTTGTGTATATAAAAAAGATGACAGATATCATAAGTTCTATTTTAAGCCAAGCAGAGAGCTTGTTGATAAATTAGAAAAGAGCATAGCTAGTTAATAAAAAAGAGAGTTTTAAGACTCTCTTTTTTTAATATAAACTTTCTTTAGATAAATTAAATGTTTCTTTAATCTCTGAAAGTAAGAAATCACTTTCTATAAGATCTAAAGCTGTAGAAATAAGTGAATAAGAGGCTGAGAGTGCTTGTTCTTGAGCAAAGCCTGATATTGTTGCATCAGCAAATTCTTTAGTTCCATATTTAATATTTATATCATCAATTATGTTTATATAAGGGTGAATACATGGAACCTTATGACTTACAGCTCCAAGTGAAAGTCCTGCATCTATATCTCTTGGTTTTCCTATATTTATTATTCCATTTTCTTTTAAATTATGGCTATATAATCTATTTAAGATTTGGTTTGATAAAAGTTCCTCGTTTGGAGGTTCATAAAGTTGAACGCAGCTTTCTAAATTCATAGTATCAGAAATACAAGAAACTATATTTCTGATTTTATTTTCTATACATTTTGCTATTTTTGTATTTTCTGCTCTTATATATAACTTGCCTTCTGATTCAGTAGGTCTTAGAAGCGGAGTAACACCACCTTGAGATAAAATAGTATGTATATTAGCTTCTTTACAAAATCCCTTAGATAAAGCATTTATTACATTAAAAGTTAACATAGTACCATCTAAAGATGTAAAACTATCAAAATCTAAAAAGCTTAATCCATCCTTTCCTTTAAAAGTCACTTTTAGAGGAATAATCGCTTTAGATGTACCACTTTCAGAAGTAGTGACATCTGGGTGTGCTGTTAAAACTACATCTATATCATCAAATACACCTTGTCTAACAAAAGTTGCTTTAGTTCCACCTAAATATTCTCCAGGGCATCCTATTAATACTACGGTTCCACCAGACTTTTCAATAACTTTGCCTAAACCTAAGGCACTTGTAATTGAAATTGTACTAAGAAGATTATGGCCAGTTATATGGCCGCCTTTAGATTTAATAGCATCATATTCACATAAAAAGCATATCTTAGGGTATCCATTTCCTTTTTCAGCATAGAAAGAAGTATCTAAGTCTAAGAACTTCTCTGTTACTTTAAAATCTCTATCTCTTAGGAAATTACATATATATTTACAAGCATCATACTCTTTGTAGCTTTCTTCAGGGTTATCATGTAGAAATTTGCAAAGATTAAATAAATCTTCTTTTTCTGTAGATAAATAAGAAATAACTTCCTGTCTCATTGAAAAAACCTCCTAAATATTTATAACTTTAGTTTGTGCTACAATAAAAAAAATATTTATTTTTATTTACTTAAATATTTTTGTAGCATAGTATGTATAGAAAAATACCATTTGGAAAAAATATAGAAAAACAGAATTTTAAGGAGTGTTATCTATGAGTAAATCAATTTGTATAATTTGTGGAAAAGAAGGCTGTGGTATAATGATACGAGGAAAATTAATATGCACAGAATGTGAGAAAAAAGCTATAAGTTGTGATGCAAATAGTGAGTTTTATGAATTCTATAAAAATAGATTAAAAGAAGAGATTTATAAGAAGAAATTAGGATAAATAGAGGAGAGGATAGCGTTGAAAAATATTCCTATAATTGATGGAATATCAAGTTACTTAAAGGAAGAAATAATCCCTTTCTCAATGCCAGGACATAAAATGGGAAGAGGATTTAAGAATTTAGAACAAATACTTTTACAAGGTGATTTAACTGAAGTTGAAGGATTAGACAACCTTCAGCATCCAGAGGGCATAATTAAGGAGGCTGAAGAAAAGCTTTCTAAATTATATAATAGTAAAAAAAGCTATTTTTTAGTTAATGGAAGTACTTGTGGAAATTTAATAATGATTTTTTCTTTGTTTAAAGAAGGGGATAAAATCTTAGTTGAAAGAAACTGTCACAAAAGCATAATGAATGGAATAATAATGAGAAAGTTAAAACCAGTTTTTATAAATAATATATTTCATTCAAAATTAAAGGCACCAGTGGGAATAGATTTAAATCATTTAAAGAGCCAAATAGATTTAAATAAAGATTTAAAAGGAATAATATTAACTTATCCTAACTATTATGGAGTTGGTGTCAATATAGATGAAACAGTAAAAATAGCTAGAGAGGCTAATTTGAAAATTGCCATAGATTCAGCTCATGGTGCGCATTTTGGATTTAATAAATTATTACCTAAAAGTGTACAAGAATTAAAAGCTGATATGGTGGTAATGAGTGCTCACAAAACATTGCCAAGCTTAACTCAAACTGCTTGGATGCATGTTAATGATGAAAAATTTATTGAGGAAATAGAGTTTTATAAAAATGTATTTATGAGTACTAGTCCTTCTTATATGTTCATGATGAGTTTAGATTACTCAAGGAATTTTTTAGAGGAACATGGTGAAGAAGCCTATGATAAATTACTTAAAGTAATAGATGATTTTAAGAAATCAGTTGAGGATTTATCATATTTCAAAATATTGGATAAAAAGTTTTTAATTAATGGATTAGAAAAAAATATTAAGATAAATGATATTAAAATAGATAGCAGTAGGATAGTAATAAATTTAGAGGAAAATTTAAATGGAAATAAACTATTAGATTATTTAAGAAGCAAGAAGATACAGTGTGAAATGAGTGATAATAAGAACGTTGTTTTAATACCATCGCCATTTAATACAGAGAATGACTTCAGGAGTTTAGAAAAAGCTTTAAAGTCATGTGATATAAAATGCTTAGAAGATGAAGAGATAGATTTTTATTTAACAGATTTACCTAAAAGGAGTTTAGAACCTTTTGAAGTATTAGATGCAGAATATGAGAGAGTTAGTATAGATAAAGCACTAGGAAAAATAGTAGCAGAAAGTATAGTTCCATATCCACCAGGAGTTCCTATGCTTATTATTGGAGAAGTAATAGAGGAAAAACATATTAAATTAATTAATGAGTATAGGAAAAATGGAGTAGATATAATAGGAATAAAGGATAATAAAGTAAAAGTTATAAAGTAGAATCAAAAGAAACTAAAATATTAAAGTTTATAAGATAGTTATAAAGAATATCAAATAAGATTAGTAGGTTGTATCAATTTATTTAGTAAATGAAAGATATAAAAGGAGTATTTTTTATTTATAAATTTTGGTACAACCTTTTTAATGTATATAATAACTTTAATCTTGCATAATTTGATATAATAATCTGTGGATTAAGATGAGGAGTTATTATAGAATTTGCTATAATAGCCTTGATATACATTAGAAAATTAAATATTTTTATATAGATTGGAGTAGTCATGGGTAAGATATTTTGCATAATGGGGAAAAGTGGTTCAGGTAAAGATACTATTTTAAAAGAAATAAATAAGATAGAAAATTTAAACCTAAAAACTATAGTTACATATACAACTAGACCTAAAAGAAATAATGAAACAGATGGTGTGGAGTATTTTTTTATAGATAAAAAAAAGTTAGATAGTTTTGATAAAGATGGGAAAATAATAGAATGTAGAGTTTATGATACTGTGCATGGAAAGTGGTATTATTCAACTATAGATGACGGTCAAATAGATTTAGAAAACAATAACTATATAGTTATTGTGACTTTAGAAGCTTATTCTGAGTTTAGAAAGTATTTTGGTGATGAAAAGCTTGTTCCTTTATATATAAATTTAGATGATGGTATTAGATTAGAAAGAGCTTTAAAAAGAGAAAGAGAACAAAAAAATCCTAATTACAATGAGATGTGTAGAAGATTTTTAGCTGATAATGAAGATTTTAGTCATGATAAATTAATTAGTAATAATATAATTAAGAAATATGATAATTATGATTTAGATAAGTGTATAAATGAGATATCAGAAGTTATAAGAAAACTTTCTAAATAAAATGGGGTAGAGAATATGAAAAATGCATTAAAATTAACTTTTGTTGGATTTTTAATAATATTAATAGGAATATATTTGGCTGTTTCTAATATTGATACATATGGAATAAATAAAGTATTCGCTATAGTAGGAGCAATTTTAGCTGTTTTAGGTATAAAAAGTATAAAGTAAAATCAGATAATTTTTCTATTTAATATATAAAGTTTTTAATAAAGAGTAAATTATATACTTTATGAAATTAAACCATTAAGAAGTTTGGTTAAGAGTAATAAATAATGATATAATTATTTAAAACATAATTTTGAAATTAGGGTGTAGAAGGTAAGGAGGACGTGTTATGAAATTGGTAATATCTATAGTACAGGACGATGATGCTTTAGATTTAGTTGATGCGTTAAATGAGAAGGGATATAGTGTAACTAAATTAGCTACAACTGGTGGCTTTTTAAAATCAGGTAACACTACACTTTTGTCTGGGGTTCAAAAGGAAAAGGTTGATGATGTAATAAAGATAATAAAAAATATATGCGAGACAAGAAAAGGCGTTGTAAGTGGACCTACAACTGTTTCAGAACCAGGAGGGGTATATATACCATATCCTATAGAAGTTCAGGTTGGTGGAGCTACAATCTTTGTTGTTGATGTAGATAAATTTGTGAAAATTTAAAAGTAGAAAGGAAAGTGCATAAATGATAGGTCACAATAAAGTTAGAGATAGATTTAATAAAAGTGTAAGTAAAAATGCACTTTCCCATGCTCATTTAATTATTGGTGAGGATGGAATAGGAAAAAGTCTTTTAGCTGATGAATTTGCTTATAAGATTTTAGGAATACCATCACAGAGAGAACATGTTGATATTGTTCATTATAAATCTGAAAAAGCATCATTTGGTGTTGATTTAGTAAGAAGTATCATAGAAGAGGCAAATAAAAAACCTTATGAATGTAACAGAAAAGTTATAATAATTCATAATGGAGAGAAGCTTACTGTGGCGGCACAGAATGCTTTATTAAAGACTATAGAAGAGCCTCTTGCTGGTATTTTTATAGTAATTTTAAGTAGTAACATTGATTCTATATTAGAAACCATAAGATCTAGATGTCAAATACATAGATTAGCACCTCTTAGTAAAGAGGAAATTAATTTATATATAAGTGAAAAATATAAGGATATAGATAGTGAATTAAATAGAACTCTTGTATCTTTTAGTGAAGGTATACCTGGAAGAGTTGATAAATTCATGAATGATGATATTTTTAAAGAAATAAGAAATACAGTTATAGAAATGTTAAAGGATATTGGACATGGAAAAATAGATGTACCTATAAAATATTCGGATAAATTTTATAGTATGAAGGGAAATGAAGGCGAAATATTAGAGGCTATAACTATTTTTGCAAGAGATTCAATTATATTTAAGGAAATAGAAAATAACTTGTCCATTATAAATGGAGATAAGATAGATGATATTAGAGAAATAGCTAATAACTTATCCTATAACAAATTAAATAGGATAATAAAAGTAGTTAATGAGGCCAGAAATAATTTAAAAAGTAATACTAATTTATGGCTAACTTTAGATAGTATGCTGATTAGTATATTGGAGGAATAAAAATGATTGAAGTAATAGGAGTCAGATTTAAAAAAGCTGGTAAAATATATTACTTTGGACCTAATGGTATAGAAATAAAGAAGGGTCAAAACGTAATTGTTGAAACTGCTAGAGGTATTGAATTTGGAGAATGTGTAATTGGTATAAGAAAAATTAGTGAAGAGGATATCGTTGCACCATTAAAATCTGTATTAAGATTGGCCACAGAAGAAGACATAAATAAGCATAAGGAGAATAAAGCTAAGGAGACAGAGGCTTTTGAAATATGCTTAAAAAAGATAGAAGAACATAATTTAATAATGAAACTAATAGATGTCGAATACACTTTTGACAATAATAAAGTTATATTTTACTTTACTGCAGAGGGAAGAGTTGACTTTAGAGAATTAGTAAAAGACTTAGCAACTATATTTAAGACAAGGATAGAGCTTAGACAAATAGGAGTTAGAGATGAGGCAAAAATGATAGGGGGACTTGGACCGTGTGGAAGACCTCTTTGTTGTTCTACATTCTTAGGTGATTTTGCTTCTGTTTCAATAAAGATGGCAAAGGAACAGAATTTATCACTAAATCCAACTAAGATATCAGGAATTTGTGGAAGACTTATGTGTTGTTTAAATTATGAACAAAGCACATATGAAGAGATTAGAAAAGAACTTCCTAAAGTTGGTTCAATAGTCGAAACTGAACTTGGAAAAGGGGAAGTAATAGCTAATAATATTTTAAAGGAATTAGTAAGAGTTAAGTTACCAAGAAAGAACGAAGAATTTATACAAGAGTTTAAAATGTATGATGTAAAATTAATTTCAGGTAGTTACGAAGATGAAGTTGAGGATACAAATATCAGGTTAGAAATTACTGATGAAGCTGATAAGGCGTTAATTAAAAACCTAATAAAAGATAACTAAAAAGATATTTTAATACGGTATGGGGGTATTCTTTAGCATATTAATTCTAATTCTACTAGAATAAGCTAAATATGCTTAAAAGAGATATTAAATACTTTAAAAATTAAAAGAAATGTGATAATATAAATATGGTATTTTTATACCAACATTTTAGGAGGTGTTTTATTATGGCATACAAAATATTAGACACATGTGTAAGCTGTGGAGCATGCGCTGCTGAGTGTCCTGTAGACGCAATATCACAAGGAGATACTCAATTCGTTATAGATGCAGATACTTGTATCGATTGCGGAAACTGCGCTAATGTTTGTCCAGTAGGTGCACCAGTTCAAGAATAATATTAATAAAGATCATCTTCGGATGATCTTTTTTTTGGCAGCTTTTTTAGCTGCTTTTTTTATGTTTTAAATTAATTTTTGAATAAATGTAGGAAAGCCATGGAAAAATATAATGATAATAATGGTAGGAAGGGTGAGTATTTTGAAACTTATAGATTTAAAAGTACTAGAAGGGAGAAATATTAAGGGAGAGGAAAAACTTATATATATATACATAGGTGAATCCGAAAGAAAAAGATTATATTGGTTAATAAGTGATTATGAGTTTATATGTAAACAAATGAATGTTGAAGGAACATTAAAGGATGCTATATATGATGAATGTGGTGGTAAAGCTTGGTTGACTTATTCCAACAAAGAATTGGCTTTATTTATAATTGAGAATTTAATTGATGGCGTGAGTGCTGATGACTTATTGAATAATGCGGTATCAAAGAGACAACGAATTTGGGAATATGAATTATTAGAAGAATGTTCAAAAAAAGGAATAGATTATTTCAATGTTGAAGATAAAATAGTTGTTGGTTATGGAGTTAATTCTAAAATAATAAGCCGAGATGATTATGAAAATAAGAATTACAATTTAGATTTAAATAATAATGGAGAGATTCCTATAATATCTGTAACAGGAACAAATGGGAAAACATCAACTTCAAAATTAATTTATAGTGGTTTAGAAAATTTAAGGTATTTCAGTGGGCTAGCTATGACGGGTGGTGTCATTATAAATAATGAGTTTGTAAAAAAGGGAGATACTACTGGGTTTTATAGTGCCAAAAAAGTTCTTACCAATCCAAAGGTTCAAATTGCAGTTTTAGAAACTGCTAGAGGAGGAATATTAAGAAAAGGTTTAGGATTTAAAAATTCTAAGATTGCCATAATAACTTCTTTAAGTGATGATCATATAGGCTCTGATGGTATAGAAAATATAAATGATTTAATGAATATAAAATTAATTACCACTAAAGAAGTTTTGCCAGAAGGAAAAGTAATAATCAAAGCTGAGTCAAAACTTTATGAAGCTTTAAAGATGAAAGGCAATTTAGTTTTATTTAATTTTGAAAGAAATGAGTGTATTGATGAACATATAAAAAATGAAAAAGAAGCTTGGTATGTAGAGGATGAAAATATAATATATTATGATGGAAAAAATAAAAATATAGTTTCTAAGATAAAAGATTTTAAATTCACTCATGATGGAAAATCAAAAACAAACATAAATAATGTTTTAGTATCAATAGCAGCTATATTTGCTATTCATGAAAATTTAAGTGAGGTAATTAATGCTTTAAAGGATGTAGAGTGTGATATTAATAATAATTTGGGAAGACAAAATATTTTAGATATTGGGGACTTCAAAATTATATTAGATTATGGTCATAATCCAGAAGCTTTTGAAGAATTGTTTTATTTAGCTAGGAATCTACAAAAGAATAATATTATTTCAATAGTGTCTTCTCCAGGAGATAGACTTGATGAATATATAAAAGAGTTAGGAAGAATAGCTGGAAAAAATTCAGATGCAATAATAATTAAGGAAACTTTTGATAGGAGAGGAAGAGAGACTTTAGAAATAACTAATTTGTTAAAGAGTGGTATAGAAGAAACTTCTAATGAATCAGTAGAGGTATTTTCAATAATTGATGAGGAAAAGGCAGTTGAAAAAGCGCTATCAATAGCTAAAAGTGGTGATATTATAGTAGATTTTACACAACATTTAGATGTAGTAATACCTGTAATAAATAAGCATTTAGCTAAATTAGGAGAGAAAACAATAGATATTGATTTAAAAAATTATCATTAATAGAAAAGGCTATATCAAAGTTCTAGCATGAGAGCATTTGACGTAGCCTTTTTATATCATATCTTCTGATGTAAGTTCTAAGATTTTTATAGTTGTTTTATCAGGAAGTGAATCTGAATTTACAGAAAGAACTTCATTATGTGTTATTTTATAATCTTTCATTTGCATAAGAAAATTATCTAAAGTGTTCAAGTAAAAACTTAATTTTTGAGTTTTATAGTGCATTGGAATTACATAGCATGGGTTTATATCTAAAATAACTTTTTTTAAATTTTCTATAGAAATGGTTAGATGCTCTCCAACTGGTACAAATAAAATATCTACATGGCCTAATTGTTTTATTAATTTTGGAGAGAGTATATGTCCTAAATCACCTAAATGACAGAGTGAGATATCATCGCAAAGAATCTTAAATATAAAGTTTTTATCTCTTTTTAATCCAAAGCAATCGTCATGAAAGGAGAGAAAGGATTTAATTTTACAAAAGGTATTTTGGTAATCTACTAAATCTGTTAAAACCTTTGCCTTATCATTTATATATTTTGTACAGTTATGATCAAAGTGCATATGGCTTATAGTTACAACATCAACATCTCCTTTGTAAGGAATATAACCTATATCTATATCAAAAGGATCCATTAATATACGCTTTCCTAGATTAGTTTTTATCAGAAAACAAGAATGACCTAACCAATAAATATTCATTAAAAACCCTCCTATAAAAATTATTTATATTGTTGACACATATAATAAAAATAAACATAAAATATAAAAATAATTTATTTAAACTTAATTCGTTTAAAAAAGATTTACAGAAAATAATAGGTGAATAGATGTATTACATTGATTAAGTAAGTCAAATGTATTAATATATATTGTGTATTAAGGTCAGTAAAGGTCAAATTTTGAGGAGTGATATATATGGCTAAGTTATCAGATTCAATAGAATTTTTTCTAAAGGATCTATTAGAACAAACAGAAGATAATAATTTAAGAATAAGAAGAAATGAGTTAGCGGACAAATTTAAATGTGCACCATCTCAAATAAATTATGTTTTAACAACAAGATTTACCTATGAAAAAGGATATTTAATCGAAAGTAGAAGAGGTGGTGGAGGATATATTATTATTAAAAAAGTTATTCATGAAGTTCATGCTGATAGAAGAGATTTAATATATGATGAGATAGGCACTGGAATTACATATCATAATGCAGCCACAATTGTAGATAACTTACTTGAACATAATATTATAGATGAAAAAGCAGCAAATCTTACTAAAGTTGCAATAAATGATAGAACCCTTCAGAATTCTAAGAATATAAATGAAACAAGGGCAGATATTTTTAAGGCTATGCTTATGGTGTTATTGAAGTAATTTTATAGGGAGTTGAGAAATTTGCTTTGTGAGAGGTGTAATAAAAATAATGCAACAGTTCAGTTAGTAAAAGATACTGATGGTAATAAAGAAATTATAATGCTTTGTGATAAATGTGCAATTGAAATAATGAGTTCTTCATTAGAAGATGAGGATATTAGTTTGGAAGATTTTTTAATAGATTTAAATAATTATATAGATTGTATTAATGAAATAATGGAAGCTGAAGAATTAATTTGTGTCAATTGTGGAATGGAATATAAGAATTTTGAGGAGCATAAATTACTTGGATGCGAAAAGTGTTATGAAAGCTTTAAAAAAAACATAGATTTTTTATTAGATTCAAAAGAAGCGAATGTTAAGCATATGGGAAAACAACCTAAAAGAATAAAAAATAAGCTTAAAAAGTTAGAGATATTAAAGTTAGAGGAAAAGCTGAAAATTAATATACTTAAAGAGCAATATGAGAATGCTATTATTACTAAAGAAAAGATACATGATTTGAAAAAAATTATGGAGGAGGATAGTAATAATGGTTCAATGGATTAGTCCTAAAGACAATAGAAATATAGTTATTGCATCAAAAGTGAAGATATTAAGGAATATAAATGGAATCAAGTTCACATGCATTCTTAGAGGAGAAGAATTTAATAGTGTTGTAGAACCTGTTTTAAAGCAATTAGAAGATGTTAAAATTTTGGATAAGTGTTATGTATTAAAATTAAAAGACAATGAAGAAGAATTAATAAATTACTATAAAGAGAATTTTGGCTTAACAAAGGAATTTATAAATAAAGATTATATGGTATTAATAATGAATAAAAATGGAGAATTTAATATATTGCTGAATGAAGAAGAGCATATTGGGATAGAATGTACAAAGAGTGGATTAAGTTTAAGAGAAGCATATTCTCAAGTAGATAAGTTAGATGACTTAATTGAAGAAAAAATAAACTATTCCTTTGATGCTGAGTTAGGATACTTAACATCAAATATAAAAAATTTAGGAACAACATTAAGAGCAAAGGTTTTAATACATTTGCCAATTTTAAGTTTAAAAAATAACATAAGAGAAATAAAAGATGATTTAAAAGAAGATGGAATTTCTTTTAAAAGTATATATAACTTAGGCAACAAGGGGATTGGAGATATTTATGAAGTATCTAATATGAAAACTTTAGGTATGGAAGAAGAAGATATATTAGATTCTCTTATATCTATTGTAAATAAACTTATTCTAAAGGAAAAAAGAGAGAGAAATAAACTTTTAGATAATGAATATGTTGAACTAAAGGATACTATTTTTAGGGCATTAGGTATTTTAAAAAATGCATATGTTATTGATGTTAGTGAAGCCTTAAAATATTTATCATATGTTCGATTAGGTGTTGAGTGTGGAATTATAGAAGGAGTTGATCTGGAAGCTATAAATTCTGCAATGGTTGAAATTCAGCCAATTATAATAAATAAAACTTTAGATAAAAAAATAAACATACAGAATTTAAAAATAGAAAGAGCCAAAATTATTAGAAATGCTTTAAACACATAATTATAGGGTATTGGGAGGTAAAAGATGCGTCTTGATAATTTTAATGAAAATTCCAAAATAGTAATCAATAAAGGAAAAGAAAGTTCTTTAATGCTTAAACATGGCTATATGGGAACAGAACATTTATTAATAGGATTAATTAATGAAAATGGACAATGTTCTAGGATTTTGGAAGAGAGCAATGTAACAGAGGAAAAGGTACTAAGTTTTATTAAGCTATATGTTGGAATTGGGGAAATAAATTATAGTTTAGATGAGGTGCCTTTTACACCTAGATGCAAAAAAGTTTTAGATAGAAGTTTAGAAATTGCTAAAGAGGCAGGACAAAGTATTTCAAGACCGGAGCATATATTGTTAGCCTTAATAAAGGAAAAAGAAGGTGTAGCTAATTTAATCCTAAATAAAATAGTTAAAAATGATATAAAAAATATAAGTGATAAATTAAATAATATACTTGGTAGAATTCCTAATAAGGAAAATAGAAGTATTAAAGAAAAAGAGAAGCCAAAAAGAAAAGACACTCCTACGTTAAATTTGTATGGCATAGATTTAATAGAAAGAGCGGATAAAAATAGATTAGATCCTGTTATAGGAAGAAAAGATGAAACACAAAGACTTTTAGAAATACTTTGTAGGAGAATGAAAAATAATCCTTGTTTAATAGGAGAACCAGGGGTAGGAAAAACTGCCGTTGTAGAAGGATTAGCACAAAGGATTTTATTAGGTGAAGTACCTGACATGATTAAAAATAAAAGAATATATACTTTAGATGTTACTTCAATGTTAGCTGGAGCAAAATATAGAGGTGAGTTTGAGGAACGTCTTAAAAAGGTTTTAAACGAAGTAAAATATTCAGAAGATATAATACTATTCATAGATGAAATTCACAACATTGTTGGAGCAGGAGGTGCTGAAGGTGCCATAGATGCTTCAAATATATTAAAACCTGCTTTAGCTAGAGGAGAAATACAATGTATAGGAGCAACAACAACTGATGAATATAGAAAAAATATAGAAAAGGATTCTGCTTTAGAGAGAAGATTTCAACCAATAGTAGTAAAGGAACCAAACAAAGAGGATTCCATACTAATACTACATGGAATAAAAGAAAAATATGAAATACATCATAATGTAAAATTAACAGATGAAGCTATAGAGGCAGCAGTAAATTTATCTAGTAGATATATAACTGATAGATTTTTACCAGATAAGGCTATTGATTTGATAGATGAAGCTGCTGCTAAAGTAAGAATAGAAAGTATGATTACTCCACCTAAGTTTTTTAAACAAGAGGAGTTAATTTCTAATCTAAAAGTAGAAAAAGAAGAGGCTATAAAGATACAAGATTTCGAGCTAGCAGCGAGACTAAGAGATCAAGAGTTACTTTTACAGGAAGAGCTAGAGAGGGATAGAGAACTTTGGAGGGAAGAGAATGCTTCTAAAATATATGAAGTAAATAAGGAACATATTGCAAAGGTAGTTTCAAAGTGGACTCAAATTCCAGTAGAAAGACTAACTGAAAAAGAATCTAGTAGACTTCTTAAGTTAGAGGAAAAGCTAAGTAAGAGAGTTATAGGCCAATTGGAGGCAATTAAAACCATATCTAAAGCAGTAAGAAGATCAAGAGTAGGACTCAAAGATCCGAAAAGGCCTATTGGATCATTTGCATTCTTAGGACCTACAGGTGTTGGAAAAACAGAGCTTTGTAAGGCTTTAGCAGAAGCTATGTTTGGTGATGAAAATAAGTTTATTAGACTTGACATGTCTGAGTATATGGAAAAGCATGGAGTAGCTAGATTAATTGGAGCTCCTCCAGGATATGTAGGGTATGAAGAAGGTGGTCAACTTACGGAGAAGGTAAGAAGAAGCCCTTATTCAGTAATACTTTTTGATGAAATAGAAAAGGCACATCCAGATATATTTAATGTTCTTCTTCAAATATTAGAAGATGGAGTTTTGACGGATGGAAAAGGAAGAACAGTAGATTTTAAAAACACAATAATAATAATGACATCTAATATTGGAGCAGATAAACTAGATAAGAAGAATGCAGTAGGATTTAGTGCAAGAGAAGATAATGAACAAGATTATGATAATATGAAAAGTCTTATGCTAGAAGAACTTAAACAAAGTTTTAAGCCTGAGTTTATAAATAGATTAGATGATATTGTTGTATTTCATAGCTTGGAGAAGGAACATCTTCTCAAAATTGTAGATCTTATGATAGGCTCATTAAAAGAGAGATTAAATGACTTACAACTTTCTTTAAACTTTTCACAAGAGTGTAAAGAGTTTTTGGTTAAAAAAGGAACTGAATTAAAGTATGGAGCACGTCCATTAAGAAGGGTTATAACCAAATATATTGAAGATAAATTAAGTGAGGAACTTTTGAATGGGAATATATTAAAAGGTACTGAGGTAGATGTTTTACTAGAAGATAATGTTGTAAAATTTAAAAAAACAGTTTGATTATAATGTATAATAAGGTTATATATGGTAAAATATATGTAATCTTATTTTTTTATAATTAAAATGGTGTGGGGGATATTATGGAATTAATCGGTATTATAATTGGGATATTAGCCTTTGGAGTTGCTTTCTTTGTATGGTCAAAGCAAAAGTTAGAACTTTTTAAAATTGAAGATGCTGCAATTGAAAATATGACTGAGAGAGATAGAAAAGAGGTAAGTAAAAGTTTATCATTACCTATAGCGTTATTAGGAGTTTTATTAATTTCTGTAGTGCTTAATTCTGATAAATGGGGATCATCGGTTATATTTATCTTAATAGGAGTGGTAGCATTATTTGTTTATGTACAAAAAAGAACTATTGATGGAATTAATACAATGTTTAAGACTAAGAAAGTAAAAGTAAAGATAAATAAAAAAAGAAAATAAAGTTAAGCTCTATTGTATTCTAAATCACAGAATATAATAGGGCTTTTTTGGTAGAATAAATATAAAATTCAATAAAATTTATAATTAATAATAATTATCATTGAAAAATTATTTAATAAGGAGTATAATTAATAAAAAACAGGTACCCTAAGGGGGTATATCGAATAATATATCATATAATACAAATAATAAATTTAACCTCAGTAAGGAGTGTTATTATGGAAAAAGAAGTTAAAGAAATTGATTTAATAATAATTGGAGCAGGTCCAGCAGGACTAACAGCTGCAATATATGCTTCAAGAGCAAAGTTAGATACTTTAGTTTTAGAAGATAATATAATCGGAGGGCAAGTAAGATCAACTTATACTGTTGAAAATTATCCAGGTTTTATTGAGATAACAGGTAATGAGCTTGCTGATAGAATTCAAGCACAAGCAGAAGCTTGTGGAGCTACAATAGATGAGTTTGATTTTATAGAGAATGTTTCATTAAAAGATGATGAGAAAATTGTAGAAACTGGAGACTATATATATAAGCCAAAGGCTGTAATAATAGCTACAGGAGCTACACCTAAGAGATTACCTATTCCGAGTGAAAACAAATATTTAGGTAAGGGAATACATTACTGTGCAGTATGTGATGGAGCAGTTTATCAAGATGAGGTTGTTGCTGTTGTTGGTGGTGGAAATGCTGCTTTAGAAGAAGCTTTATACTTATCTAATATTGCTAAGAAAGTAATTGTTATAAGAAGATATGATTATTTTCGTGCTGAAGCTAAAACTTTAGAGGCTGCTAGTAAGAAGGAAAATATTGAAATAATGTATAACTGGGATTTAGTTGATGTTTTAGGTGGAGATTTTGTTGAAGTTGCAAAAATAAGAAATACAAAGACTGGAGAAGAAAAAGAAATTTCTATAAATGGAGTCTTTGGATATATTGGAACAGAACCTAAAACAGCTATGTTTAGAGAGTATATAAGAATTAAAGATAATGGCTATATTGAAGCCGATGAAAATATGAGAACTAACGTTAAGGGTGTTTATGTAGCAGGAGATGTTAGAGATAAAATGTTTAGACAAATAACTACTGCTGTTTCAGATGGAACTATAGCAGCCTTAAATGCAGACAAATATATTTCAGAAATAAAGGAGAGATAATAATGGTAAAAGTATATTCAGTTGAATGGTGTGGACCATGTAATAAATTAAAAAAATATTTACAAAAATTAGGCGTTGAATATGAAACAATAACAGTTGCTGACGGTAAAGAAGACAGAAATGAAGTACTAGAAGTTTCAGGTCAAAGATCAGTACCAGTTGCTGTTATAGGAAATGATGTTATAGTTGGATTTGATAAGCAAAAGATTGATGCAGCTATAGAAAAAATAAAATAGAAGGTGATACTATGAATACTAAAGAAAATATATTTTATAATTTTATGGGTGGAAGCTTCTATGAAAATAAATCAGACAAATTTATAGATATAAAATCACCTTTAGATGGTAGTTTAGTTGGTAAAATACAAAGTCTTTCTAAAGAAGATGTAGATATAATTATCGAAAATGCAGAAAAAGCACAGAAAGAATGGAATCAAGTTCCTTTAAATGAAAGAGCACACTTACTTTATAAGACTGCAGATTTATTAGAAGAGCATAAAGATGAGTTAGCAGAAATAATGATAAGAGAAGTTGCTAAGGATAAAAAAAGCGCATTATCAGAAGTAAGTAGAACTGCAGACTATATTAGATTCACAGCGGATGCAGCTAAAGGTATGGATGGAGAGAGCATACCATCAGATAATTTCCCTGGATTTAATAGAAGTAAGATATCAGTAGTAACAAGAGAGCCGTTAGGTGTTGTATTGGCTATATCACCTTTTAACTATCCAGTTAATTTATCAGCTTCAAAAATAGCACCTGCTATAGTGGCTGGAAACAGTGTTGTTTTAAAGCCAGCGACTCAAGGAAGCTTATCAGCTTTATATTTGGCTAAAATGTTCCATGATGCTGGTCTTCCGGGTGGAGTTTTAAATACTGTTACTGGAAGAGGTAGCGAAATTGGAGATTATTGTGTAACTCATAGAAAAATAGATTTTATAAACTTTACAGGAAGTACAGAAATAGGAAGAAGAATTTCAGAAATAACAGTGATGAAACCGCTTCTTATGGAACTTGGTGGAAAGGATGCAGCAATAGTTTTAGAAGATGCAGATTTAGATTTAACTGTTGATAATATAATTGCTGGAGGTTATTCATATTCAGGACAAAGATGTACTGCTGTTAAGAGAATATTAGTAATGGATTCAGTTGCTGATAAACTAGTTAAAAAACTAAAAGAAAAAATAAATAAATTAAAAATGGGAAATCCATTAGAAATTGAAGATGTAACAATAGTACCTCTTATAGATAATAAAGCAGCTGACTTTGTTATGGAACTAATTGAGGATGCAGAAGAAAAAGGTGCTACTTTAGTTTGTGGTGGTCACAGAAAAGGAAACCTAATAGAGGCTACTCTTTTTGACAATGTTACTACAGATATGAGATTAGCGTGGGAAGAGCCTTTTGGACCAGTTTTACCTATCATAAGAGTAAAT
This sequence comes from Clostridium sp. LIBA-8553, assembly GCF_057782465.1. Classification (NCBI taxonomy): domain Bacteria; kingdom Bacillati; phylum Bacillota; class Clostridia; order Eubacteriales; family Clostridiaceae; genus Clostridium; species Clostridium sp. LIBA-8553. Next base: position 3,232,460 of record NZ_CM173489.1, on the reverse strand, counting down.
GATAAAGATGAGGCAATAAAAATAGCTAATGCATCCAAATATGGTTTACAATCATCAGTATTTACTAAGGATATAAATGAAGCCTTTTATATTGCTGATAAATTAGAAGTTGGAACTGTTCATGTTAATAATAAAACTGAAAGAGGACCAGATCATTTCCCATTCTTAGGAGTAAAATCTTCAGGGATGGGAACTCAAGGAATAAGATACTCAATAGAAGCTATGTCTAGACCAAAAGCTACAGTAATTACAATAAGATAATAAAATTAATATAAGACTATAAGCACAGTAATTTTAAGTAAAAAACTTTAAAATACGTACTTATAGTCTTATTATATTTTATAAAAAATAGAGAGATATTTTTAATATCTCTCTATTTCAATATTTCTATTCTATTCATTTAATGCTGTATCAATAGCGTTCTTATCAAAACCAACTATAATAGTTCCATTTATATCTAAAACAGGAACGCCCATTTGTTTACTCTTTTTAAGCATATCTTCTCTAGCAATCATATCTGTTTGTACATTTAAATCTTCAAATTCAACATTTTTTGATTTAAGATATTGTTTTGCTTTTACACACCATGGACAAGAGTTTGTTGAATAAACTTTTACCATATTATCATCTCCTATGTAAATCAATTTCTAATATACCCTTATTTTAATTATTAAAAGTGTATAAAATATGTGATTTAAATCAATAAAAATAATTATTTAATTTGATTATCATCTAAATGGTCATTGTAAATTAAATTATACATAGCGGCTTCACTATGATTATTAAAAAAAGAAGATAAATTAGTTAAACCTGCATTATTAGAATGTAGCGGGTTTTCAGAAATTATAGAATTATTATTAAGTTTATCCTTTAAGTTCAATAGAGTCCCTCCTAGTTTTTATTTATAGTATTTGATAAAAACACAATAGATATTCATTATTATTGATAAAAGTGGAAAATATTTAATAATAAATGATAAAATATAACATAGACTAAATATGAAATTATTGAAAATGAATGTATAGTGGTCTAGACAAGTTAGAACCAGTTGAGTATAATTTAATTAGGAGGAGAAATCATGATAGATAAAAATAGTCCTATACCTGTGTATTACCAATTAAAAGAGATGATAAAGGAAAAAATAACAAAGGGTACTTGGCAAGTAGGACAGTGTATAGCAAGTGAAAGAGAGTTAACAGAGGCTTATGGTGTAAGTCGAATGACTGTCAGACAGGCTTTAGGGGAGTTAGTACAAGAAGGACTTCTTGTTAGAGAAAAAGGAAAGGGAACTTTCGTATGTGAACCTAAAGTAAAGCAAGAAGATATGATGAGTTTCTCAGATATTATAAAAAAAGCAGGAAGAAGTTTAACAACTAAGGTTTTAGATTTTGAAGTTATTAATACACCTGATGAATTGGCAGATACTTTTGAGGTTGAAAAAATCTATAAAATAAATAGGTTAAGATTAGTTGATGGGGAAGCTGTTGCTAATGAGGTTGTTTATATTCCTTGTGAATATTGTGGTTTTGTAACTAAAGAGGATTTAGAGGGTTCTTTATTTAAGTTATTAGAAGAAAAAGGATATGTTATAGAAAGTACAGAATCAGCTTTAGCAGCCGTAATTATGGATGAGGAGTTAAAAACATTATTCAATGTCGATAAACAAGTACCTCTTTTAAGAAGTCATAATGCAGCTTTAAATTCAGAAGGTGAAATAATTTACGTTGAAGACGCAATTTATAGATCAGATAAATATGTTTTAGAAATTAATATTTCTAAGAGAGAGGGGAAATTGAAATGAGATTAATTGTTACTAAAAATTACGATGAAATGAGCAAAGTTGCAGCAAATGAAATGGCTGAAAGCATAAAATCAAATCCTGAGATTGTTTTAGGATTAGCTACTGGTGGAACTCCAGTTGGAATGTATAAAGAACTTATCAGAATGTACAACGAAGGAGAATTAGATTTCTCAAAAGTTACAAGCATAAACTTAGATGAGTATGTTGGTTTACCAGGAGATCATGACCAAAGTTATAGATACTTCATGAACACAAACTTATTTAATCATATAAACATAGATAAGAATAAAACATTCGTGCCTAATGGATTAGCTGAGAATGTTGAAGAAGAATGTAAATCATATGATGCTAGAATCCAAGAGATGGGTGGAATTGATGTTCAATTATTAGGATTAGGTGCAAATGGGCACATAGGATTTAATGAGCCGGGAGAAGAATTAAGTGTAGGAACTCATTTAACAGACCTTAAAGAGTCAACTATAGAGGCTAATGCAAGATTCTTTGATTCAATTGATGATGTACCAAGAGAAGCTATAACTATGGGACTTGGTGGAATAATGAAAGCTAAGAAGATAATGGTTATTGCAAGTGGTGAAGGTAAAGCTGAAGTTGTTAAAGCTATGATGAGTGGAAAAATAACAACTGAGATTCCTGCAACTATGTTACAAATGCATAGCAATGTTGTATTAATAGTTGATGAAGCTGCAGCTAAATTATTAAAATAGTTATTACTATTTCAGAATTAATTATATAAGAGAACTGTTTGTAGGTTTAAAGTTTAATTTTAAAGCTTAGATTTACAGGCAGTTTTTTATTTTTATTGTAATAATTATTATTAAATCTTTTACATGAATCATTTTAAGAAAATAGTCATAAATAAGTATGTGATTAGTTATAATCATATGATATGATTATTTAAGGATATATTAGGAAATAATTAAATTTGTACGTAAAATGAAGAAATATGGAGTTGGTAAAGTGGCAAAGGTTAGAAGTATATATGTATGTCAAAATTGTGGATATGAATCTCCAAAATGGATGGGAAAATGCCCAGAATGTAATAATTGGAATACTTTGATTGAAGAAATTAGAGATACTAAAAGTAACCAAGTTTCGCCTAAGGTTGAAAGACAAATTGGTGAACTTAAGACAATAAAAGAAATAAAATCAGGTGAAAAAGAAAGATATGACACCGGAATTGGTGAATTAAATAGAGTACTAGGTGGGGGACTTGTTAAAGGATCGCTTACACTTATATCTGGTGATCCTGGAATAGGTAAATCTACACTTCTTTTACAAACAGCCAATAATATTTCAAAAAAATATGGGAAAGTTTTATATGTGTCAGGAGAGGAATCAGAAGAGCAAATAAAGATAAGGGGCGATAGATTAAAAGTTGATGCGGAAGAACTTTATATCGTTGCTGAGACTAATCTTGATATAATAGAAGCATATATAGATAAACTTAATCCAGCTTTCATAATAATAGATTCAATACAGACTATTTATAGAGATACAGTTTCTTCAGCTCCTGGAAGTGTTTCTCAAGTCAAAGAGTGTTCAAATGCTGTAATGAGAATTGCTAAAGGGAAAAATATACCATTATTTATTGTTGCTCATGTAACCAAACAAGGGGATTTAGCAGGGCCAAGAGTATTAGAACATATGGTTGATACTGTTTTATCTTTCGAAGGAGAAAGAACTGAAGAATTTAGAATATTAAGAACTATGAAAAATAGATTTGGAACTACAGCTGAAATTGGTGTCTTTGAAATGCGTGGAGAAGGTCTAATGCAGGTTTATGATCCATCTAGTATGTTCTTAGAAGATACTAGCTTTAATCAAGAAGGTTCTGTTGTAATTGGAGTAATGGAAGGAACTAGACCTATTCTTGTAGAAATACAATCATTAGCATCTGAAACGAAAGCAGTTATGCCTAGAAGAACTTCTGTAGGAGTAGAGAATTCAAGGCTAAGTTTAATATTAGCTGTACTAGAGAAAAAGTTAAGAGTTCCTTTTTATAATACTGATGTTTATGTAAATGTGGTTGGAGGTCTTGAAATAGAAGGAACTACAGCTGATTTAGGAATTGCTATTTCCTTAGTGTCATCAGTGAAGGGTAAGTCTACTAGTTTAGAAAAATTAGTTGTTGTTGGAGAAGTTGGTTTGACAGGAGAAATAAGACCTATAGCCAACTGTGACAGAATATTAAATGAAGCAGAAAAAATGGGCTTTTTAAATGCTGTTGTTCCGTATAGAAGCTTAGAAAAATTAAAAGGAAGTAAGTTAAATCTTATAGGCGTTAAAACTGTGCGAGAAGCAATAGGAAAGATATTTTAAGATGGATAGGTGTGAGTAAATGAGAACTGTACATGATGATGATTTAAAGAAAATATTAAAGATAATGAGTCCAGGTACTTCTTTAAGAGAAGGATTAGACAATATACTTAGAGCAAAAACTGGTGGACTTATAGTATTAGGAGATAATGAAGAAATATTAGATTTAGTAGATGGTGGTTTTAATATAAACTCTGAGTATAGTCCGGCATATATATATGAACTTGCTAAGATGGACGGGGCATTAGTACTAAGTTCAGATAGAAAAAGGATACTTTATGCCAATGCTCAGCTTATGCCAAATCAATCTATAAGTACTTTTGAAACTGGAACAAGACATAGAACCGCTCAAAGGGTTGCTAAGCAGACTAACAAAATAGCAATAGCAATATCACAAAGAAGAAATATAATAACTGTTTATAAAGGTGATATAAAGTATGTATTAAGAGATAGTGCAGTTATATTAGGTAAAGCAAATCAAGCTATACAAACATTAGAAAAATATGTAGCTGTTCTTGAAAGAGTAACAAATAATCTAAATATACTTGAATTTCAAGACCTAGCAACACTTTTTGATGTAACTACAGCAATACAAAGAACAGAAATGGTAATGAGAATAGTTGAAGAAATAGAAGGGTATATCATTGAATTAGGTAATGAAGGAAGACTTATTTCTATGCAGTTAAATGAATTAGTAAGAAGTATAGAACAAGATGGAGTTCTTCTAATAAGAGACTATTGTTATGATAAAATGGAATATAATGATGTTTACAAAGAAATTCAAGAGTTATCATCAGAAGATTTACTAGACTTAGATATAATAGCAAAAGAATTAGGCTATGTAGGAAAATCTTTAATTGACACATTAGTGTCACCTAGAGGGTATAGAATATCTAACAAGGTACCAAGAATACCATCAAATGTAATAGAAAATCTAGTAGGACATTTCGGAAAGCTTAAATATATTCTTGAAGCTGGCAATGAAGATTTAGACCAGGTAGAAGGAATTGGAGAAGCTAGAGCTAGAGCAATAAAAAATGGATTGAGAAGAATAAGAGAACAAGTTGCTCTGAATAAAAATTTATAAAAAGAAGTGCCATATAAATATGGCACTTAATATTTATTATCTGAAAGTAAATTTACCTAAGGTATCCATTTTATTATATTCTTTTAATAAGATATCAAATAGGTTTAAATCCAATGCATTGCATAGAGATGTTAAATAGAACAGATTATTTCCAATTTCACGTTCTATAACTTCTCTACAATTTTCACATAAGTTTCCTTTTAAATGTGAGCTTAGGCATGGGTTTAGTTCATCTAAGGATAGGTCATCATCCTTTAGCATACTTTGTTTTTTAGCACAAATCTCTATGCAACCGCAATTCGTAACGGCTTTACATATAGCTCTGCTTGCTCTTGATTGTGATTCTTGATATTTGCTCAATATATCTAATATGCTTTTGTGTCTAAGTAAAGAATTATTAACGCTATTTTGAAAATCGTCAAAAATTACGTCCTTCATAGTGTTTCACTCCTTATATACTAATCTTTGACCTTATAGTAATTATAGAATTTTATGGTTATATTTGTCAAATGATTTAGGTTGCAAAACTAAATATATGTTAAAAACTAATTAGCTTGTTAACTTGACTATAATATAAATCAAATCATAAAAGATTTATAGGGGGTAATTTCTTAATTATAATATTTAAAGAGTATTTTATAAGTATTAAAGACCTTTAATATGGTATAATTAAGAAAATATATTATAAATATTTTACAACTATGAATGATAAAAACTAAACATGTCAATAATTATATAGGAGGTGAGTTTGTGATAAAGAAAATTTTTAGAGTAATCTTTACTATTTTAGGATTATTGATAGGATTTGTTTTAGCAGATGCAATAAGAAAGAGTGCTATAGGCAGAGAATATCTAACAAACATTTTTTTACAGGTATCATTTTATGTAATTTTAATTGCTATTTTTGGAATCATTTTATTTATTCTTTCTCCTTTTATTTATAAAGCTATAAGAAAGTTCATAACTTTTATAGAAAAAGGTATATCTAAATTATCACCAAGCGAAATAATCTTTGGAGCTGTAGGAGCTATAGTTGCATTAATATTAGCTTTAGTAATAACGTTGCCATTAAGTACATTCTTAAGTGGTCTAAATGATATGTTAGGACCTATTGTATCAATAGTTATAAACATAATTGCAATGATCATTGGGGCAGATATAGCTGTTAAAAAGAGAGATGATATTTTAAGTTATTTCGAGAATTTAAAAAAGAATCAATCTAAGGATAAGAAGACAAAGAACACTACAAATAAAAAAATTGGGGCTACGCCAAAGGTTCTAGATACATCTGTAATAATTGATGGCAGAATATTTGATTTATGCCAAACAGGTTTTATAGAAGGATCTTTAGTAATACCAACTTTTGTACTTGATGAGTTAAGACATATATCGGATTGTTCAGATTCCTTAAAGAGAACAAGAGGAAGAAGAGGATTAGATATATTAAATAAAATTCAAAAAGAACTTCCAATAGAAGTTGATATGTGGGAAGGTGATTTCCCAGAAATCGCAGAAGTCGATATTAAGCTTTTAAAATTAGCACAAAAATTAAACGGAAAAGTTGTAACAAATGATTATAACTTGAATAAAGTAGCAGAGTTCCAAGGTGTGCCAGTACTAAATATAAATGAGTTAGCAAATGCAATTAAGCCAGTAGTATTACCAGGAGAAGAGATGACCCTTACTGTAGTGAAGGATGGAAAAGAATCTGGACAAGGAGTTGCCTATCTTGATGATGGTACTATGATTGTTGTAGAAGGTGGAAGAAAGTACATGGGAAAAGAAATAACAGTAGTTGTTACATCAGTACTTCAAACTGCAGCAGGTAGAATGATATTTGCTAAGTCTAAATATTAGAAGGATATTTAAGTATGGGAAAGATAGTTAGTATAATATTAGCAGGTGGAAAAGGGAAAAGAATGGGTGCTGATGTTAGTAAGCAATTCATTGAAATAAAAGAAAAACCTATAATATATTACACATTAAAAGCTTTTGAAGAATGTAAATCAATTGATGAAATAATACTTGTTCTTCCTAAAGATGAAATAGATTATTTTAAAACTAGAATAGAACCTAGATTTGATTTTAAAATATCTAAAATTGTAGAAGGTGGGAAAGAGAGACAGGATTCAGTTTATAATGCATTAAATGTTTTAGAAGACTGTGATGTAGTTTTAATACATGATGGAGCAAGAGCTTTTGTAAGTAAAAAAATAATAGAAGACGGAATAAAGTATGCTAAGGAATTTGGAGCAGCGGCTCCAGGAGTTATGCCTAAGGATACAATAAAAGTAAAAAATGAAAAAGGATTTTCTATAAGTACACCAGATAGATCATCTTTAGTGGCAGTTCAAACTCCTCAGTGTTTTGAATATAATTTAATAAAAGAGGGGCATGAGAAAGTCAAAAAAGAAGGGATTTCAGTTACAGATGATACCATGATAGTAGATCTTTTAGGAGAGGATGTTTATCTTTTTGATGGAGATTACAAAAATATAAAAGTAACAACTCCAGAAGATTTAATATTAGCAGAACATTTTGTTAAGTAGTAATCACAAGATACAGACAGCATATTGACATGTTATTTTTATAAGGATATAATTTTATAAGATTTAAGAAAATTTAATAGTTGTAAAGACTGTGAAAAAGATTAGTAGAAACGCTTATACAGAGAGAAAATACTAGGCTGAGAGATTTTCAACATGTTTTGAACCTACTTTGGAGTCGTAGCAAAAAACTAACCGGGTTTAATACCGTTAACAATGAATAGAGTACAAATTTAGGTGGTACCGCGAAATACAAGCTCGCCCTAAAGTTTTTTAGGGTAGAGCTTTTTTTATTTTTTAAAATGAAATTAATTAAAATATTAAGATTATAAATAGCTTATGAGGAGGTAGTATATTATGAAAATGTCAAATATGTTAGTAGGAACTTTAAGAGAAGTTCCAGCAGAAGCAGAAATAGAAAGTCACAAGCTTATGCTTAGAGCAGGTCTTATGAGAAAGATGGCTGCAGGTATTTATAACTATATGCCTTTAGGATTAAAGGTTATAGAAAATGTTAAAAATATAGTAAGAGAAGAAATGAATAATGCAGGTGCTCAAGAATTCTTAGCATCAGCTTTAATACCAGCTGAGTTATGGCAAGAATCAGGAAGATGGGATGCTTATGGAGCAGAAATGTTTAGATTAAAAGATAGACATAACAGAGATTTTTGCTTAGGACCAACTCACGAAGAGGTATTTACTGATATAGTTAGAAATGAAATAAAATCATATAAGCAATTACCATTAAATCTTTATCAAATACAAACTAAGTATAGAGATGAAAGAAGACCAAGATTTGGAGTTATGAGATCAAGAGAATTCATAATGAAAGATGGATATAGCTTTGACAAAGATCAAGAAGGATTAGATTTAGCATATGAAAAAATGAGAAAAGCATATGTTAATATATTCAATAGATGTGGATTAGATGCTAAGGCAGTTGCAGCTGATTCAGGAGCTATAGGTGGATCAGGTTCAGCTGAGTTTATGGTTAAATCAGAAGTTGGAGAAGATGATGTAGTATTCTGTACAGCTTGTGATTATGCAGCTAACATAGAAAAAGCTCCATCAACACCAGAACATGCTGAAAAAGAAGAGTTAATGGAAGTAGAAAAAGTTGAAACTCCAGCTGTTAAATCAATTGAAGATTTAGCAAAATTCTTTGAATGTTCACCAAAGAAAATAGCAAAAACTTTAATATTCCAAGCTGATGATAAAGTTGTTGCTGTTGTATTAAGAGGAGATAGAGAAGCTAACGAAGTTAAGATAGCTAATGCTATTGGAGAGGTTATAGAATTAGAAATGGCAAGTGAAGAGGCTGTTAAAGAAGCTACTGGAGCTGCTGTTGGATTTGCTGGTCCTATGGGAATAAAAGTAGATATGCTATTAGTTGACCAAGAAGTAGCTAATATGTATAACTTTATAATAGGTGCTAATGAAACTGATATGCACTTAAAGAATGTAAACTACGGAAGAGATTTTGAGGGAATAGTTGGTGACTTCAGAAATGTTACTATAGGAGAAAAATGTCCTGAATGTGGAAAAGAAATAACTATTTCAAGAGGTACTGAGGTTGGACATATATTTAAACTTGGAACTAAGTATTCAGAATCTATGGGTGCAACATTTATTGATGAAGATGGAAAAGCTAAACCATTTATAATGGGATGCTATGGAATTGGTGTTACAAGAACTGTAGCTTCAATAATAGAGCAACATAATGACGAAAACGGAATAATTTGGCCATTAGAAGTAGCTCCATACCATGTATCAGTTATACCAGCTAACGTTAAAAATGAAGAACAAGCAACTAAGGCTGAAGAAATATACAATGAATTAAGAAAAATGGGAGTTGAAGCTCTACTTGATGATAGAAAAGAAAGAGCTGGAGTTAAATTTAAAGATTCTGAATTAATGGGAATTCCAATGAGAATAACTGTTGGAAAGATGATTGGTGAAGGTCAAGTTGAATTTAAACTTAGAAATGGTGGAGAAGTTGAGACTTTATCTATAGGAGAAGTTTATGATAGAGTAAGAGAAGAATTTGAAAAAGCAAATTTATCTTTATAATTTATAAGATTAACGGAATTGTATATAATTAGAATATAATAATAGAGCTCACCTTATTTAAATATAGGGTGAGTTGCTAATAATATAAGGTAGGAGGGTCAAGTAGTGATTAAGGTTTATAATACTTTAAACAAGAAAAAAGAAGAATTCATTCCTTTAACTCCAGGAGAAGTTAAAATGTATGTTTGTGGTCCTACTGTGTACAACTTTTTTCACATAGGAAATGGTAGAACATTTATAGTTTTTGATACTATAAGAAGATATTTTGAATACAGAGGATTCAAAGTTGATTTTGTTCAAAACTTTACAGATATAGATGACAAAATGATAAAAAAGGCTAATGAAGAAGGCACTACTGTAAAGAAGATTGGAGATACTTATATAAAAGAGTATTATCAAGATGCAGATGCATTAAATATAGAAAGAGCTACAGTTAATCCAAGGGCTACAGAATTTATTGGAGAAATAATAAAATTTGTTAAGGGATTAGTTGATAAAGGATATGCTTACGAAGTTGATGGAGATGTTTATTTCTCAACTAAGAAATTTGAAGGATATGGGAAGTTATCAGGACAGAACATAGAAGACCTTCAATCAGGTGCTAGAATAAGCATTGATGAAAGAAAAAAAGACCCAATGGATTTTGCTATATGGAAAGCACAAAAGCCAGGTGAACCTGCTTGGAACAGTCCATGGGGAATGGGAAGACCAGGATGGCATATAGAATGCTCATGCATGGCTAAAAAATTACTAGGTGAAACTATAGATATTCATGCTGGTGGATCAGATTTAAAATTCCCTCATCATGAAAATGAAATAGCACAAAGTGAAGCTTTAACAGGTGAACCTTTTGCAAGGTATTGGTTACATTCAGCCTTTGTTAATGTAAACAATGAAAAAATGTCAAAATCATTGAATAATTTCTTTACTGCAAGAGAAATATTAGAAAGATATGATGCTGATGTTATAAGATTCTTAATGTTATCAGCTCACTATAGACAACAACTTAACTTTAGTGAAGATTTATTAGAATCAGCTAAGGCATCAGTTGAAAGAATATACAATGCTATAGGAAATTTAGAAAACTTAATAGATGAAGTTTCTAGAGAAGAAATGAATGAAGAAGAAAAAACTTATTTAGAGTCATTAAATAAATATAAAGAAAAATATATTGAAAAAATGGATGATGATTTCAATACTGCTGATGCTATAACAGCTATATTTGATTTAATAAAAGATACTAATACAAATATAACAATTGATTCATCAAAAGAATTAGCTCAAAAAGCTTTAGACCTAATAAGAGAATTAGGAGCTCCATTAGGAATGTTCCAAAAATCAACTAAAGGAAACCTTGAAGAAGAGATTGAAGCTTTAATAGCTCAAAGACAACAAGCTAGAAAAGATAGAGATTTTGCTTTAGCTGATAAAATAAGAGATGATTTAAAAGATAGAGGAATTGTCTTAGAAGATACTCCTCAAGGTGTTAGATGGAAGATGATATAATGTAGATAATAAACTTGCAAAGGAGATTTCTTTTGCAAGTTATTATTTTAAGGAATTTTATTTAATAACTATTAAAATAAAAGTAAATTCAATAATTTAAAAAAATCTAAATTTAATCATATTAAAATCTTTGATTGAATTAGATTTGAATTTGTAGTTTAATAGTTTTAACTAAATAAATTCTATATAATTTTTAAATTAAGCTCAAACAAAAGGAGATAAGATATTGAAGAATTTATTATACAGAGAGTTTTCAGAAAGCGAAGCTAGAATGTTAAATCCACTTCAACTAGCTTTAATTGGAGATGGAGTTTATGAAGTTTTCATAAGAAATTATATATTAAGTGAAAATGCAGGTTTATCAGCTCATAAGATACATGTTAAGGCTATACAATATGTAAAAGCTAAAGCACAAAGTGACATAATAAATGCTTTAGAAGATGAGCTTACTGAAGATGAACTTTATATTTATAAAAGGGGTAGAAATGCTAAGTCGGCAACTGTACCTAAGAACGCAAATGTTAGAGATTATAGAAATGCAACAGGCTTTGAAGCTTTAGTAGGTTATTTATATCTTACTGGCAAAGAGGAAAGGTTAAATGAGTTCTTATTAAAATGTATAGAAGTCCATATTTAGAGGGGAGAATCATTAATGTTAAAAGTTAAGTTATTACAATATACACCAGAACCAGAAAAGACAATAGCAGCTGCGGCTAAATTATGTTATAGTCCTGTAGGAGTTGATGATATATTAGAGAATTTAACTGATGAAGGAGCAGAAAAGTTTTTAAATATGCTTATGTCATATGGACATATGTCTCCAATAGAGCATGTTTCATTTACTTTTGCTGTAGAAGGGGTTTCAAGAAGCTTAACTCATCAGTTAGTTAGACATAGAATAGCATCTTACTCTCAACAATCTCAAAGATATGTTAAGTTAGATCAATTTGAATACATAGTACCACCTGCCATAGAATCAGATGAAGTAGCTAAGAAGCTTTTTGTTGATCAAATGAATGGAGCACAAAAAGCCTATGATGAGATAGTTAATAGATTAAAAACTAAATATATCAATGATGGTATGGGAGAAAAAACAGCTGAGAAAAAAGCTATAGAAGATGCAAGATATGTATTCCCAAATGCTTGTGAAACAAAGGTTGTGTTCACTATGAATGCGAGAAGTTTAATGAACTTCTTCCATCACAGATGTTGTGATAGGGCTCAATGGGAGATAAGAAATATGGCTGAACAAATGGTTAATGAAGTAAAACAAGTTGCACCAATATTATTTAAAAATGCAGGTCCAAGTTGTGTAGCAGGTCCATGTCCAGAAGGAAAAATGTGCTGTGGGAAACTTAAAGAGATGAGAGAATTATATCTTGGGAAATAAGAATTTTTAAGGAGAGAATAAAATGACAAAGTCAGAAAACAAATACAAGCAATTAACTCGTAAACAAAAATATGCTTTAGAAAGAGAGCAAAGAGCAAGAGAAGAAAAATATTCTAGAAACAATAGAAATTTTTCAGTAGAAGAAGAAGTTAAAGTAAGAGAAGATTTGGTAGAAGGTAGAAATGCCGTTATAGAATTATTAAAATCAGATAAAACTATAGAGCAAATTTTCATAGCTAATGGAAAAATGGAAGGTTCAATAAACAAAATTTTAGGATTAGCTAAAGAAAAGAAGATAGTTGTAAAAGAAGTTGATAGAAAGAAGCTTGATTTAATGAGTGAAACTAAGGCTCACCAAGGTGTAATAGCACAAATCACTCCATTTAAATACAGCACAGTTGAAGATATATTAGATTTAGCTAAGAGTAAAAATGAAGATCCATTCATAGTTATTTTAGACGAATTAGAAGATCCGCATAATTTAGGCTCAATAGTAAGAACAGCAGAATTATGTGGTGCTCATGGTATTATAATTCCAAAGAGAAGAAATGTTGGGGTTACTGGAACTGTTTATAAAGCTTCTGTAGGAGCTATTGAACATATGAAAATAGCAAAAGTTACTAATATAAATAATGCTATTGAAGAATTAAAAGCTAACAATGTATGGATATATGGCGCTGATATAGCTGGAGAAGAATATAGTTATGAAACAAACTTCAAAGGAGCTTGCGGAATAATCATAGGTAGCGAAGGTAGAGGTATGTCAAATTTAACTAAAAAGAAATGCGACAAACTAGTTAAAATACCAATGGTTGGAAAAATAAATTCTTTAAATGCTTCAGTTGCAGGTGGTATAATGATGTATGAGGTATTAAAATCAAGAATAATAAAGTAGAAAAAGAGTGATGAAATGAGAGTTATATTTATAGATGGTTATAATGTTATAAATAGTTGGCCAAATTTAAAAAAGTCAAAAAATTATAGCTATGATATAGCAAGAACAGAGCTTACAGAAATGCTTGAAAACTATGCTGCTTTTAACTCTTGTAGAATTTATTTGGTTTTTGATGCACATAAGGTTGCTGGGAATATAGAGAGTAAAGAGTTATCCGGAAATATAATTACTGTCTTTACAAAAGAAGGCGAAATTGCTGATGCATATATTGAGAGAATGGTAGATGAACTAGGAAGAAAGGTTGAAGTTGTTGTTGTAACATCAGATAGGTTAGAACAACAAACTATCTTCCAAAGAGGGGCTGTAAGAATGTCATCTATTGAATTCTACAATGAAGTGTTAAAAGTTCAGGATAACATTAGAAAAAAGGCAGAAAAGAATAAATCTGAAATAGGTAAAAACTTTTTAGGAGATACCTTAGAAAAAAGTGTATTAGAAAAATTAGAAAAAATGAGAAGAGGGTAATATTGACTAAGTCAAATATAAATCTTATAATTTATTTGTAATTTATTGGATATAAGGTTTTTATCTGGGGGTGCAGAGAATATGGGGATTACTTATGATTTAGCTAAAATCGATAATTGCGAAGAGTTTAAAGATCTAACAGATAAAGAAATTGTTATACTAGCTAAAAATGGTGAAAATAGGGCTCAAGAATATATAATAAGTAAGTATGAGCAGTTTGTACGAGCTAAATCTAAATCATATTTTCTTATAGGAGCAGATAAAGAGGATATATATCAAGAGGGAATGATTGGATTATATAAAGCTATAAGAGACTTTAACCCAGAGAAATTTGCCTCATTTAAAAGTTTTGCAGAATTATGTGTTACTAGGCAGATAATAACTGCAATTAAAACAGCAACAAGGCAAAAACACATCCCACTTAATACTTATATATCTCTAAGTAAACCTATTTATGAAGAGGAGTCTGATAGAACTCTTTTAGATACCGTAGTTGGAATAACAATTACAGATCCTGAGTCATTAATCATAGGTAAAGAAGAGGTTGAAAAAATAGAAAGCGCAATAAATAGTGTGCTTTCTGAGCTAGAATTAGAAGTATTGAATTCTTATTTAGATGGTAAATCATATCAGGAAATTGCCTGCGATTTAGATAGAGAAGCTAAATCTATAGATAATGCATTACAACGAGTAAAAAGAAAGCTTGAAAAATGTTTGAATATTAAATAATGCAATTTTTTAAAAGTATTGACAAAGAATTTTATTAGTAGTAAAATTTTTATGGCATAGGTAAATTAAATGAATGTAAGGTGCTCACGTAGCTCAGTCGGCAGAGCGTCGCCTTGGTAAGGCGGAGGTCGTCGGTTCAATCCCGATCGTGAGCTCCAACCCAAAATAAGGAAAATACAACACGCTAGGTAGAGTTTATTTGAATTTTAAAGGAGGAATTTGCAATGTCAAAAGCAAAATTTGAAAGAAGCAAACCACACGTTAACATTGGAACAATCGGTCACGTAGACCACGGTAAAACAACTTTAACAGCAGCTATAACAACAGTTTTAGCACAAGCTGGTGGAGCAGAAGCATTCAAATATGATGAGATAGATAAAGCTCCAGAAGAAAAAGAAAGAGGAATCACAATCAACACAGCTCACGTTGAGTACGAAACAGCTAACAGACACTACGCTCACGTTGACTGTCCAGGACATGCTGACTACGTTAAAAACATGATCACTGGAGCAGCTCAAATGGACGGAGCTATCTTAGTTTGTTCAGCAGCTGATGGTCCAATGCCTCAAACAAGAGAGCACATCTTATTATCATCAAGAGTTGGAGTTGACCACATCGTAGTATTCTTAAACAAAGCAGATATGGTTGACGACGAAGAATTATTAGAATTAGTTGAAATGGAAGTTAGAGAGTTATTAAGCGAGTACAACTTCCCAGGAGACGACATTCCAGTAATCAAAGGATCAGCTTTAGTAGCATTAGAAAACCCAACTGACGAAGCTGCAACAGCTTGTATCAGAGAGTTAATGGATGCTGTAGATAGCTACATCCCAACACCAGAAAGAGCAACAGATAAGCCATTCTTAATGCCAGTAGAGGACGTATTCACAATCACTGGTAGAGGAACAGTTGCAACAGGAAGAGTTGAAAGAGGAGTTCTACATGTAGGAGACGAAGTAGAAGTAATCGGATTAACTGAAGAAAGAAGAAAAACAGTTGTAACAGGAATCGAAATGTTCAGAAAGTTATTAGATGAAGCACAAGCTGGAGATAACATCGGAGCATTATTAAGAGGTATCCAAAGAACAGACATCGAAAGAGGTCAAGTTTTAGCTCAAGTTGGAACAATCAACCCACACAAAAAATTCGTAGGTCAAGTATACGTACTTAAAAAAGAAGAAGGTGGAAGACACACTCCATTCTTCGATGGATACAGACCACAATTCTACTTCAGAACAACAGACGTTACAGGATCAATTAAATTACCAGAAGGAATGGAAATGGTTATGCCTGGAGACCACATCGACATGGAAGTTGAATTAATCACTGAGATCGCTATGGACGAAGGATTAAGATTCGCTATCAGAGAAGGTGGAAGAACTGTAGGTTCAGGAGTTGTTACTTCAATAATCGAGTAGTTTTAAGCAAAATAACATATAGTTTATCATAATAAGGACTGGGTTAAATAACCTAGTCCTTTACATAGCCAACGTTTGTTGACACCTGTGTATATTTATGATAATGTATTTTAGTAATTAACTAGCAGTGTATTGGTAGATAGAACTACTTTTAATATACAACAAAACTGGAGGTGCTGAACGTGAGAGTAAAAGTAACTTTAGCATGTACTGAGTGCAAGCAAAGAAACTACAACACTATGAAAAACAAGAAAAACGATCCTAATAGAATAGAGATGAAAAAATACTGCAAGTTCTGTAAGACTCATACTCTTCACAGAGAAACTAAGTAGTGTTTTGAATGAAAAAATTCTAATGCATTATGGTGTTAAGGATGTGAATTTATGGCTGCAAAGCAAAATGTAAATGAAAAAAGCAGAGGCTTTGGAATAACAAAGTTCTTTAGAGGGGTTAAGGCAGAAATCAAAAGAATAACTTGGCCACCAAAAGAAGAAGCTAAAAAGGCCATTATTGCAGTAATAGCATTTACTGTAATATCTATTGTTTTAATAGGAGCAATGGATTTTGTATTTAAGAACCTCTTTGAGTTAGTGTTTGGACTTAAATAATATAAGGGAGGTTTGGTGATTTTATTCACCGGTATGATATGAGTGATAGAGCTAGATGGTACGTAGTACACACATATTCAGGATACGAAAATAAAGTTAAAGCAAATCTTGAGAAAACTATAGAGAACAGAAACTTAGAATCTTTAATCTTAGACATTCAAGTTCCAATGGAAGAGAGTGCAGAAGAAAAAGATGGTAAGATAAAAGTTACTTTAAAGAAAAAATTCCCAGGATATGTTATAGTAAACATGGTTATGACAGATGAATCTTGGTATGTCGTAAGAAATACAAGAGGAGTAACTGGATTTGTAGGTCCAGGGTCAAAACCTGTACCACTTACCGATGAAGAGGTAGATTCTATGGGAGTAATGAAAACTGCTATAGATATTGACTTGGAGGTAGGAGAAACTATAAACATTATTTCAGGAGCTTTAAGTGGTTTTGCTGCTATAATCCAAGAAATAAATGTTGAAAAAGGCAAAATTAAAGCCTTAGTAGATATGTTCGGTAGAGAAACTCTAGCTGAACTAGATTTTAATCAGGTAGAAAAATTAGATTAAAAATCAGACTAACGTCTCGATCAAGTGGGAGGGCGGAAGTCCGATAATTACCACAGTATAGGAGGAATAAACTCATGGCTAAGAAAGTAACAGGAATGATAAAACTTCAACTTCCTGCAGGAAAAGCAACACCAGCACCACCAGTAGGACCAGCTTTAGGTCAACACGGTGTAAACATAATGGGATTCTGTAAAGAATTTAACGCAAAAACTGCTGATAAAGCTGGCTTAATAATACCAGTTGTAATAACTGTATATCAAGACAGATCATTCAGCTTTATATTAAAAACTCCACCAGCTGCAGTTCTTATAAAGAAAGAATTAGGATTAGAGAGTGGATCAGGTGTTCCAAACAGAACTAAGGTTGGAAGCATCACTAAAGAGCAAGTAAGAAAAATTGCTGAATTAAAAATGCCAGACTTAAATGCTGCAACAATCGAAACTGCAATGAGCATGATCGAAGGTACTGCTAGAAGTATGGGTGTTACAGTAGTAGAATAATTTATTCAAATCGGTGGGAGGTAAAAACCGCTAATACCACGAAGGAGGATTATATTAATGGGAAAGAAATATATTGAAAGTTCAAAATTAATAGATAAGAATGCATTATATACTCCAGCAGAAGCTTTAGAGCTTGCTGTTAAAACTGCAAAAGCTAAATTCGATGAAACTATCGAATTACACGTAAGATTAGGTGTAGACCCAAGACATGCTGACCAACAAGTTAGAGGAGCTGTTGTTCTTCCACACGGAACTGGTAAAGATGTTAAAGTTTTAGTTTTCGCTAAAGGTGAGAAAGCTAAAGAAGCAGAAGCTGCAGGAGCAGATTTCGTTGGAGCTGACGAATTAGTGCAAAAAATACAAGGTGAAAACTGGTTCGATTACGATGTAGTAGTTGCTACTCCAGATATGATGGGTGTAGTTGGTAGATTAGGTAGAGTATTAGGACCTAAAGGTTTAATGCCAAACCCAAAATCAGGAACAGTTACATTTGATGTAGCTAACGCTATAAAAGAAATCAAAGCAGGTAAAGTTGAGTATAGAGTAGATAAGACTGCTATAGTTCACTGCCCAATAGGAAAGAAATCTTTCGGAACTGAGAAGTTAGTTGAAAACTTCAAAGCTTTAATGGATGCTTTAGTAAAAGCTAAACCAGCTGCTGCTAAAGGACAATACTTAAAATCAGTTTCAGTTTCAGCTACTATGGGACCTGGAGCTAAAGTTAACCCAGCTAAAGTTTTAGATTAATTTTAATAAAGTGCTTGACATAAGTTTAAGCTCATGTTAGAATAATTTTTGTTGAAAAAAGTGAATGAAAGTTTCCGTAGACAGTAGGTGCTGATCGGCATAACGTAGAACAACCTACCGAGGGCAATTATAGTGTATATAATAGTCTTCCTATGTCTACGGGAAGACTTTTCTTATTATATAAAGCAGTTAACTAAACTGTGAGGAGGTGGACACAGTGAACAAAAACAGACAATTAAAAGAAGCTAAGGTTGCAGAGATTAAAGAGAAATTAGAAAAAGCTCAATCAGTTGTACTTGCTAGCTACCAAGGTTTAACAGTAGAACAAGATACAAACTTAAGAAAGAACTTAAGAGAAGCAGGAATTGAGTACAAAGTTTACAAGAACACACTAGTTACTCTAGCTGCAAAAGAATTAGGTTTTGATGGAATAGTTGAATACTTAGAAGGTCCAGTTTCAATAGCTTTCGGTTACGAAGATGCTACTGCTCCAGCTAGAATCCTTAACGATTTCGCTAAGGAAAACAAAAAGCTTGAGTTAAAAGCTGCTATAGTAGAAGGAACAGTTTACAACAAAGAAGAAACTGAACAACTTGCTGCTATACCTTCAAGAGAAGTTTTACTTGCAAAACTTCTTGGAAGTATCAAGTCACCATTATCAAACTTTGCATACTTATTAAGTGCAATTGCAGACAAGAAAGAAGAATCTGCTGAATAATTTATAAAAATAAAAGAAATTTAAAAAAACAGGAAAGAAAATTCGGAGGTGCGAATCATGACAAAAGAGCAAATCATAGAAGCTATAAAAGAAATGAGTGTTTTAGAATTAAACGAGTTAGTTAAAGCTTGTGAAGAAGAATTCGGAGTAAGCGCTGCTGCTCCAGTTGCTGTTGTAGGCGGAGCTGCTGCAGGTGCTGCTGCAGAAGAAAAATCAGAGTTTGACGTAGTATTAACTAATGCTGGTGCAAACAAAATAAAAGTAATCAAAGCAGTTAGAGAATTAACTGGATTAGGATTAAAAGAAGCTAAAGAAATAGTTGATGGAGCTCCTAAGACATTAAAAGAAGCTGTAGCTAAAGAAGAAGCAGAAGACATGAAAGCTAAATTAGCTGAAGTTGGAGCTGAAGTAGAGCTTAAGTAATTAAAGCTTTATTTTAAAATATTAAAAGAGGTACTGAGTAGTGCCTCTTTTTTTTAACTCAAGAGATTGAGAACTAAAAATAATTTAAAGTAAATTTTTTAAGAATATTGACAACGGGTATTGCCTATGATACCATAAGTAAATGTACTATTGTGTAATAGTATAAAGTTGAATATGAATTTTATGTATACTACAGGAAAAAATGGGTATACTAAAAAGATGATATTGTATGTAATCCGAAAGCATAGGTCCTTAGGGAAAGTATGCTTTTGGCTATTTTAGTTTATACAAGGGGTGAAAGTTGATGGTACATCCTGTCCAAGTTGGAAAAAGAACGAGAATGAGCTTTGCAAAAGTCAAAGACGTGGCTGAAATGCCAAACCTAATTGAAATTCAATTAGATTCTTACAAATGGTTTTTAGATGCAGGACTTTATGAAGTTTTTGATGATATTAATCCTATCTCAAACTTTACTGGAAATCTTGTACTTGAGTTTGTAGGTTACACTCTAGATATGGATAACATAAAGTATTCAGTTGAAGAGTGTAAAGAAAGAGACACTACTTATGCTGCACCGCTAAAAGTAGCTGTAAGACTTCAAAACAAAGAAACTGGAGAAATAAAAGAACAAGAGGTATTTATGGGAGATTTCCCATTAATGACAGAGCAAGGAACTTTTATAATTAATGGTGCCGAAAGAGTTATTGTTTCTCAGTTAGTAAGATCTCCAGGTGTTTACTACAATTATAATGTAGATAAAACTGGTAAAAAGCTGTTTTCAGCAACAGTTATACCTAACAGAGGTGCATGGTTAGAGTATGAAACAGATTCAAATGATGTTATCTATGTAAGAATAGATAAAACAAGAAAACTTCCTATAAGTATATTAGGAAGAGCTATGGGCTTTGGAAGTGACCAAGAACTTTTAGAGTACTTTGGTGAAGAAGAAAGATTCAAAGCTACAATAGAAAAAGATAATACTAAGACTAAGGAAGAAGCATTATTAGAAATCTATAAGAGATTAAGACCAGGTGAACCACCTACAGTTGATAGTGCCGTTAGTTTAATAGATTCTTTATTCTTCGACGCTAAGAGATACGACTTATCAAGAGTTGGTAGATACAAGTTTAATAAAAAACTTGCAATTGGTTTAAGAATAGCTAACCAAATAGCAGCAGAAGACATAGTAGATAGATTAACTGGTGAAGTTTTAGTTTCAAAAGGTGAAAAAATATCAAGAACTAAAGCTGAAGAAATTCAAAATAGAGGAATAAATTCAGTAGATGTTTTAGTTGAAGACAGAGTAATTAGAGTTATAGGTAATCACTTTGTAGATATACATAAGTGTGTGGACTTTGATATATCAGATTTAAATATCAGAGAATTAGTTCACTATCCAACATTAAGAGAAATCTTAGATAACTATTCTGATGAAGAAACTATAAAAGAAGAAATCAAAAAGAATATGACAAGACTTATTCCTAAGCACATAATCAAAGATGATATATTCGCTACAATAAGTTACCAAATCGGATTAGCTTATAACATTGGATATATTGATGATATAGATCACTTAGGAAACAGAAGATTAAGAAGTGTTGGAGAGCTTTTACAAAACCAATTTAGAATTGGTTATCAAGAATGGAAAGAGTAGTTAAGGAGAGAATGACTATTCAAGACCAAGAAGCTATAACACCACAACAATTAATCAACATAAGACCTGTAGCAGCAGCTATAAAAGAATTCTTTGGAAGTTCTCAGTTATCACAGTTCATGGATCAAACAAATCCATTATCTGAGTTAACTCATAAGAGAAGATTATCAGCTCTTGGACCAGGAGGTCTTTCAAGAGAAAGAGCTGGTTTCGAGGTTAGAGACGTTCACCACTCTCATTATGGTAGAATGTGTCCTATCGAGACTCCAGAGGGACCAAACATAGGTCTTATCAACTCATTAGCTACATATGCTAAAGTTAATGAGTATGGATTTATTGAAACTCCTTATAGAGTTGTTGATAAAGAACAAGGAAGAGTAACAGGTGAAATAAGATATTTCACAGCTGATGAGGAAGACCAATACCTAGTAGCTCAGGCGAATGAACCATTAGATGAGAATGGATGCTTTATAGATAAAAAAGTAACTGTTAGAGATAAAGGTGAAGTATTAGTAGTTCCAAGCAAAGATGTTGATTTAATGGACGTTTCTCCAAGACAATTAGTATCTGTTGCAACAGCAATGATACCTTTCTTAGAGAACGATGACGCATCAAGAGCCCTAATGGGATCAAACATGCAACGTCAGGCAGTTCCATTATTAAAACCATATGCTCCAATAGTTGGTACTGGAATAGAGTACAAAGCAGCTGTAGACTCAGGAGTTCTTCCTAAGGCTAAAAATGCTGGAGAAGTAGTTTATGTAAGTGCTAATGAAGTAAGAGTTAAGAGAGAATTAGATGGTGGTGTTGATACTTATAGACTTCTTAAGTTCAAGAGAAGTAACCAAGGTACTTGTATAAACCAAAGACCAATAGTAGCTAAAGGTGATTGGGTACTTAAAGGTGAAGTATTAGCAGACGGACCTTCAACTGATTTAGGAGAAATAGCTTTAGGTAAAAACATAAGAATGGGATTCATTACTTGGGAAGGATATAACTACGAGGATGCTATGCTTATCTCAGAAGAGTTAGTTAGAGAAGACGTATTTACATCAATCCATATAGAAGAGTATGAATGTGAAGCTAGAGACACTAAGTTAGGACCAGAAGAAATAACTAGAGATATTCCAAACGTAAGTGAAGATGCTTTAAAAGATATAGATGAAAGAGGTATAATCAGAATCGGTGCTGAGGTAAGATCAGGAGATATTCTTGTTGGTAAGGTAACACCAAAAGGAGAAACTGAGCTTACTGCTGAGGAAAGATTATTAAGAGCTATCTTTGGTGAGAAAGCTAGAGAAGTAAGAGATACTTCTTTAAGAGTTCCACACGGGGAAGCCGGTATAATAGTTGATGTAAAAGTATTTACAAGAGAAAATGGAGATGATTTATCACCAGGAGTTAATGAACTTGTAAGATGTTACATCGCTCAAAAGAGAAAGATATCTGTTGGAGATAAGATGGCTGGTCGTCATGGTAATAAAGGGGTTATCTCAAGAGTATTACCAGAAGAAGATATGCCATTCTTACCAGATGGTAGACCACTTCAAATATGCTTAAACCCACTAGGGGTTCCATCACGTATGAACATTGGTCAGGTACTAGAGGTTCACTTAGGATGGGCTGCAAGTGCTTTAGGATGGCACATTGCAACACCTGTTTTCGATGGTGCAACAGAAAGTGATATAGAAGACTGCTTAGAAAAAGCTGGCTACAACAGAAATGGAAAAACAGTTTTAAGAGATGGTAGAACTGGTGAAGAGTTCGATAACACAGTAACTGTTGGTATCATGTACATCTTAAAACTTGCTCACTTAGTTGATGATAAGATCCATGCTAGATCAACAGGACCTTACTCATTAGTAACTCAACAACCACTTGGTGGTAAGGCACAATTCGGAGGACAAAGATTCGGAGAGATGGAGGTTTGGGCATTAGAAGCATACGGTGCAGCTCATACTCTTCAAGAAATACTTACTGTTAAGTCAGATGACGTTGTAGGTAGAGTTAAAACTTACGAAGCTATTGTTAAAGGGGAAAATATTCCTGAACCAGGAGTGCCAGAATCATTTAAGGTTCTTATTAAAGAACTTCAAGCTTTATGCTTAGATGTTAAAGTTTTAAATGACAATAATCAAGAAGTTAAATTCAAAGAATTAGCTGAAGAAGATGAGGATATCGAAGTGTTAGAAGTTAACATGGAGGGTACTGAAGATTCAACAGAGGAAACTAAGGAAGAAAAAGGGGAAGCATACATCCCAGCAGAAGAAATTGAAGAAGAAATAGACTACGAAAACATAGACCTATTAGACTTCACAAGTGATTTAGACATAGAAGATGATTTTAACTAGGATATAAAGTGTTCCCTTACTCATACGAGTAAGGGGATATTTAAAAATTCACATTAAACTATGAAGGGAGGACACACCCTTGTTCGAATTAAATAATTTTGATGCTTTACAAATCGGGTTAGCATCTCCAGAACAAATTAGAGAGTGGTCTAGAGGAGAAGTAAAGAAACCTGAAACTATTAATTATAGAACATTAAAACCTGAGAGAGACGGATTATTCTGTGAAAGAATATTCGGACCTATAAAAGACTGGGAATGTCACTGTGGAAAATACAAAAGAGTTAGATATAAAGGTATTGTATGTGACAGATGTGGTGTTGAAGTAACTAAATCTAAAGTTAGAAGAGAGAGAATGGCTCACATTGAATTAGCTGCGCCTGTATCTCATATATGGTATTTCAAAGGAATACCTTCAAGAATGGGATTAATTCTTGATATGTCACCAAGAGCTTTAGAGAAAGTTCTATATTTTGCATCATATATAGTTATCGACCCAAAAGAAACTTCATTATTAAAGAAACAACTTCTTAATGAGAAAGAATATAGAGAAGCGTGTGACAAATATGGAGAAGAAAGCTTTGTAGCTGGAATGGGTGCAGAAGCTGTTAAAACTTTATTATCAGAAATAGACTTAGAAAGAACTGCTGCTGAACTTAAGGAAGAGTTAAAGCAAAGCACAGGTCAGAAAAAAGTTAGAATAATAAGAAGATTAGAAGTTGTAGAATCATTCAAATCATCAGGAAATAAACCTGAGTGGATGGTAGTTGATGTAATACCAGTTATACCACCTGATTTAAGACCAATGGTTCAATTAGACGGAGGTAGATTTGCTACTTCAGATTTAAATGATTTATACAGAAGAGTTATAAATAGAAATAACAGACTTAAGAAGTTATTAGATCTTGGCGCTCCTGACATAATAGTTAGAAATGAAAAGAGAATGCTTCAAGAGGCTGTAGATGCTTTAATAGATAACGGTAGAAGAGGAAGACCAGTAACTGGTCCTGGAAACAGACCTCTTAAATCATTATCAGATATGCTTAAAGGTAAGCAAGGAAGATTCAGACAAAACCTTCTTGGTAAGAGGGTTGACTATTCAGGAAGATCAGTTATCGTTGTTGGACCTGAATTAAAAATGTATCAATGTGGTCTTCCAAAGGAAATGGCTTTAGAGCTATTCAAGCCTTTTGTTATGAAAAAATTAGTTGAAGACGGAGTTGCTCATAACATAAAGAGTGCTAAGAGAATGGTTGAAAGAGTAATGCCACAAGTATGGGATGTACTTGAAGAAGTTATTGCAGACCATCCAGTATTACTAAACAGAGCACCTACTCTACATAGATTAGGTATTCAAGCATTCCAACCAGTATTAGTTGAAGGTAGAGCTATAAAACTTCATCCACTTGTTTGTACAGCATATAATGCTGACTTCGATGGAGACCAAATGGCTGTTCACGTACCTTTATCAGTTGAAGCACAAGCTGAGGCTAGATTCTTAATGCTTGCTGCAGGTAATATAATGAAACCTTCTGATGGTAGACCAGTTTGTGTACCTACTCAGGATATGGTTCTAGGTTCATATTACTTAACAATGGATAAAGATGGAGCTAAAGGTGAAGGAAAATACTTCTCATCATTTGATGAAGTAATAATGGCTTACCAATTAAAAGAAGTTGATGTTCATGCTAAAATCAATGTTAAAATTTCTAAGGAAATAAACGGAGAGATTAAGTCAGGAATAATCAAAACAACTCCAGGATTTATAATTTTCAATGAATGTATACCTCAAGATTTAGGTTTCGTTAATAGAGAAAATCCTGAAGAAATGTTTAATTTAGAAATAAATTTCTTAATAACTAAAAAGTCATTAGGAAAAATAATAGATAAATGTTACTTAAAGCATGGTCCAACTAAGACTTCAATAATGCTTGATAACATAAAAGCTACAGGATATCACTATTCATCAATCGGAGCTGTTACAGTAGCTGCTTCAGATATGATAGTTCCTCAAAAGAAATATGAATTATTAAAAGAAGCGGATGAAACTGTAGATAAGATCGAAAAAATGTATAGAAGAGGTCTTATATCTGAAGATGAAAGATATGAAAGAGTTATAGAAAAATGGACTGAGACTACTGAAGAAGTTGCAGATACATTAATGAATAGTTTGGATAAATTTAACCCAATATTCATGATGGCAGATTCAGGAGCCAGAGGATCTAAGTCACAGATTAAACAGTTAGCTGGTATGAGAGGACTTATGGCGAGTCCATCAGGTAAAATTATCGAGTTACCAATCAGAGCATCATTCAGAGAAGGTCTTGATGTATTAGAATACTTCATATCTACTCACGGAGCTAGAAAGGGTAACGCCGATACAGCACTTAAGACTGCTGACTCAGGTTACTTAACAAGAAGACTTGTTGACGTAAGCCAAGATGTTATAGTAAGAGAGCACGATTGTGGAACTCAAAATGGTATTTACGTTGAAGAAATAAAAGAAGGTTCAGAAGTAGTTGAACAATTAGCTGAAAGATTAACAGGAAGATATACTGCTGAAGATGTTTTCCATCCAGAAACTGGAGAGCTTTTAGCTGCAAAAGATACTTATATGGATCCAATTTTAGCAGAAAAAATAGCTGATACTGGAATTCAAAAAGTTAAGATAAGATCAGTATTTACATGTGATTCTAAGGTTGGAGTATGTACTAAGTGTTATGGTATGAACATGGCAACATCATATAAAATTAATATTGGTGAAGCTGTTGGTATCGTAGCTGCTCAATCAATCGGAGAACCAGGAACACAGCTTACAATGAGAACATTCCATACAGGTGGAGTTGCCGGAGCGGATATAACTCAAGGTCTTCCAAGGGTTGAAGAGTTATTCGAAGCAAGAAAACCAAAAGGATTAGCAATCGTAAGTGAAGTTGCAGGTACTGTAAGAATAGAAGAAACTAAGAAGAAGAGAACAGTTTATGTTGTTACTGATTCAGGAGAAGAGTATAGCTACGATATACCATTTGGATCAAGATTAAAAGTTAAAGATGGTTTAGCTATAGGAGCTGGAGATGAAATAACAGAAGGTTCAGTTAACCCACATGATATCATGAGCATTAAAGGTGTTGATGGCGCAAGAGAATACTTACTTTCAGAAGTTCAAAAAGTTTACAGACTTCAAGGGGTTGATATCAACGATAAGCACTTAGAAGTTGTTGTTAGACAAATGACTAGAAAGATTAAGATAACTGAGCAAGGTGATACTAATCTATTACCAGGTGTAATGATTGACATATTCGATTTCAGAGCTGAAAATGAAAGAGTTGAAAGTTTTGGAGGAGAAAAAGCTCAAGGAGATATAGTTCTTCTTGGTATTACTAAAGCAGCTCTTGCTACAGATAGTTTCTTATCAGCAGCATCATTCCAAGAAACAACAAGAGTTCTTACTGATGCAGCAATTAAAGGAAAGATTGATCCTCTTGTTGGATTAAAAGAAAATGTTATAATTGGTAAGTTAATTCCAGCAGGTACAGGTATGATGAAATACAGATCATTAAAATTAAACACTGAAAGTAATAATCAAGAAGCTGAAACAATAATTGAGATTGAAGAATAAGATTAATTTTGTTGACAGTATTATTCTTAGATGATAAAATACAGTTTGTGTGATTAGCAAAGTACTAAGGGATTAACTTGTCTACATGGTTATTTACAATGGAGGTAATCTTATGGTAGACAGACTTTTAGGAAAAAAAGTTATTGGCATAAAACAATCCACAAAAGCTATAAAAAACGGTGAAGGAAAAATTTTGTATGTTGCAAAGAATGCTAACGATAAAATGGTTGCTCCATTAGTGGAATTAGCAAAAAAATGTGGAATTGAAGTAAAACATGTTGAAAGCATGAAAATTTTAGGAGAAATGTGCGGTATAGATGTGAAATCAGCTGCAACATTAATCTTAAATTAACGTGTTAACATCTAAAATTTATATAGATAGTTAAATAATTTATCAGGAGGTGAAAGTATGCCAACTATAAGCCAATTAGTAAGAAAAGGCAGAAAAACAGTAGCATCAAAATCAACTGCACCAGCTCTTAAAGAGTGTCCACAAAAAAGAGGAGTTTGTACTGTAGTTAAAACAACTACTCCTAAGAAACCTAACTCAGCGTTAAGAAAAATTGCTAGGGTAAGATTAACTAATGGATACGAAGTAACAGCTTACATTCCTGGTGTAGGCCACAACTTACAAGAGCATAGTGTTGTTCTTATAAGAGGTGGAAGAGTTAAAGACCTTCCTGGTGTTAGATACCACATAGTAAGAGGAGCTTTAGACTCAGCTGGAGTAGCTAACAGAATGCAAGGAAGATCAAAGTACGGTGCTAAGAAACCAAAGCAAAAGAAATAATTGTTGCTTAAACTTAGTTTAAGTGCTGTGTCTTCAAGTTTAGATATATAACTGTTCGAAGTTTAAATATAGATTATGAAGCAAGCACTTTACGACAATCGATTAAGTTGTGTCGAGTACCGATGAACTTAAACAAAAATTGTTAAGGAGGGAAGAAAAGTGCCAAGAAAAGGACATATTGCAAAAAGAGATGTATTACCAGATCCAGTGTACAATTCAAAAGTTGTTACTAAGTTAATAAATAACGTAATGGAAGATGGTAAAAAAGGAGTAGCACAAAAGATATGCTACGATGCTTTCCAAATAATCAGTGAGAAAACTGGCAGAGATGCTATGGAAGTTTTTGAGGAAGCAATGAATAACATAATGCCTTTATTAGAGGTTAAAGCTAGAAGAATAGGTGGTGCTAACTACCAAGTTCCAATAGAAGTAAGACCTGAAAGAAGACAGACTTTAGGATTAAGATGGCTTCTTGTTGCTTCAAGAAAAAGAGGCGAGAAGTACATGAGAGAAAGATTAGCTGGAGAATTAATGGATGCAGCTAACAATACTGGAGCAGCTGTTAAGAAGAGAGAAGATACTCATAAAATGGCTGAAGCTAATAAAGCATTTGCTCATTACAGATATTAATAAAATGGAACTGTTTTGGCTAAGAGCCAAAACAGTTTTGTTGAATTTAAAAACACTATACGTTGAGAGGAGGAGTCACAATGGCTAGACAATATCCGTTAGAGAAATTCCGTAACTTCGGAATAATGGCACATATAGATGCTGGTAAAACAACAACTACTGAGCGTATTCTTTTCTATACAGGAAGAAACCACAAAATAGGGGAAACTCATGATGGAGCTTCAACTATGGACTGGATGGCTCAAGAGCAAGAAAGAGGTATAACAATAACTTCTGCTGCTACAACTTGTTTCTGGAAAGGTTATGAGTTAAACATAATCGATACTCCAGGACACGTAGACTTCACAGTTGAGGTTGAAAGATCATTAAGAGTTCTTGATGGAGCTGTTACTGTTCTTGATGCTAAGAGTGGAGTTGAGCCACAAACTGAAACTGTTTGGAGACAGGCAGATAAGTACGGCGTTCCAAGAATGATATACGTAAACAAAATGGATGCTACAGGAGCTGACTACTACAACTGTATAAACACAGTTAGAGAAAGATTACAAGCTAATGCTGTTGCTATCCAAATTCCAATAGGTCAAGAAGATCAATTCCAAGGAATGGTTGACTTATTAATAAATAAAGCAATCATATTCAAAGATGACCTAGGAAAAGATATCGATGTAACTGATATCCCAGCTGATTTAGTTGATAAAGCAGAAGAATACAGAGCTGCTATGATAGAAGCTATTGCTGAAACTGATGAAGAGTTAATGATGAAATACTTAGAGGGTGAAGAATTAACTCTTGAAGAATTAAAAACAGCTTTAAGAAAAGCTACTATAAATAATGAAATAATCCCAGTTATCTGTGGATCATCATACAAAAACAAAGGTGTTCAACAAATGATCGATGGTGTTGTTGATTACTTACCATCACCATTAGATATACCTGCTGTTAAAGGTACTAACTTAGATGGAGAAGAAGAGACTAGAGAAGCTTCAGATGATGCTCCAATGTCAGCTTTAGCATTCAAAATCGCTACTGATCCATTCGTTGGAAGATTAGCATTCACAAGAGTTTACTCAGGAGTTTTAGAAAGCGGTTCATACGTATTAAACTCAACTAAGGGTAAAAAAGAAAGAATCGGAAGACTTGTTAAGATGCACGCTAACTCAAGAGAGGAAGTTGAATCATTAGAAGCTGCTGAATTAGGAGCTGTAATAGGTCTTAAAAACACAACTACTGGAGATACTTTATGTGCAGAGTCAGCTCCAATAATACTTGAAAAAATGGAATTCCCAGAGCCAGTTATATCTATCGCTATCGAGCCAAAGACAAAAGCTGGTCAAGAAAAAATGGGTATAGCTTTATCAAAGCTTGCTGAAGAGGATCCAACTTTCAAAACTTGGACTGATCAAGAAACAGGTCAAACTATCATAGCTGGTATGGGTGAGCTTCACTTAGATATCATCGTAGATAGATTACAAAGAGAATTCAAAGTAGAGTGTAACGTAGGTGCTCCTCAAGTTGCTTACAAAGAAACTATCAAGAAGGCTGTTGAAGCTGAAGCTAAGTTCGCTAGACAATCTGGTGGTAGAGGACAATACGGACACTGTAAGATAGAAATGATACCAACTGAAGGTGAATATGAATTCGAAAATGCTATCGTTGGAGGAGCTATTCCAAGAGAATACATTCCTGCAGTAGATAACGGAATCAGAGAAGCTTCAGAAAGCGGTATAATAGCTGGATACCCAGTTATAAACTTCAAAGTAAGATTATTTGATGGATCATATCATGACGTTGACTCATCAGAAATGGCATTCAAAATAGCTGGATCTATGGCATTCAAAAACGCTATGGCTAAAGCTGATGCTGTATTACTTGAGCCTATAATGAAAGTTGAAATAACTGTACCAGAAGAGTATATGGGAGACGTTATAGGAGATGTTAACTCAAGAAGAGGTAGAATGGAAGGAATGGACTCAAGAAATGGTGCACAAATCATAAGAGCATTCATCCCACTATCAGAAATGTTTGGATACGCAACTGCATTAAGATCAAGAACTCAAGGTAGAGGAACTTATGCAATGGAATTTGATCACTATGATGACGTTCCAAAGAGCATCCAAGAAGAAGTTGCAGGTAAAAAAAATAAATAATTAAAGAAGCTTTTAAAGCTTCTTTAATACATAAATGTATATAATATTTCAAAATTAAAGGAGGAATTTGCAATGTCAAAAGCAAAATTTGAAAGAAGCAAACCACACGTTAACATTGGAACAATCGGTCACGTAGACCACGGTAAAACAACTTTAACAGCAGCTATAACAACAGTTTTAGCACAAGCTGGTGGAGCAGAAGCATTCAAATATGATGAGATAGATAAAGCTCCAGAAGAAAAAGAAAGAGGAATCACAATCAACACAGCTCACGTTGAGTACGAAACAGCTAACAGACACTACGCTCACGTTGACTGTCCAGGACATGCTGACTACGTTAAAAACATGATCACTGGAGCAGCTCAAATGGACGGAGCTATCTTAGTTTGTTCAGCAGCTGATGGTCCAATGCCTCAAACAAGAGAGCACATCTTATTATCATCAAGAGTTGGAGTTGATCACATCGTAGTATTCTTAAACAAAGCAGATATGGTTGACGACGAAGAATTATTAGAATTAGTTGAAATGGAAGTTAGAGAGTTATTAAGCGAGTACAACTTCCCAGGAGACGACATTCCAGTAATCAAAGGATCAGCTTTAGTAGCATTAGAAAACCCAACTGACGAAGCTGCAACAGCTTGTATCAGAGAGTTAATGGATGCTGTAGATAGCTACATCCCAACACCAGAAAGAGCAACAGATAAGCCATTCTTAATGCCAGTAGAGGACGTATTCACAATCACTGGTAGAGGAACAGTTGCAACAGGAAGAGTTGAAAGAGGAGTTCTACATGTAGGAGACGAAGTAGAAGTAATCGGATTAACTGAAGAAAGAAGAAAAACAGTTGTAACAGGAATCGAAATGTTCAGAAAGTTATTAGATGAAGCACAAGCTGGAGATAACATCGGAGCATTATTAAGAGGTATCCAAAGAACAGACATCGAAAGAGGTCAAGTTTTAGCTCAAGTTGGAACAATCAACCCACACAAAAAATTCGTAGGTCAAGTATACGTACTTAAAAAAGAAGAAGGTGGAAGACACACTCCATTCTTCGATGGATACAGACCACAATTCTACTTCAGAACAACAGACGTTACAGGATCAATTAAATTACCAGAAGGAATGGAAATGGTTATGCCTGGAGACCACATCGACATGGAAGTTGAATTAATCACTGAAATCGCTATGGATGAAGGATTAAGATTCGCTATCAGAGAAGGTGGAAGAACTGTAGGTTCAGGAGTTGTTACTTCAATAATCGAGTAATTCTAACTTTTTAGAAAAGCTTAAATATAAATTTTAAAATAGTACCGATGAACAACGGGAGTTCATGCTGAGTTAAACCTAACTTACGTTCTTAGCGCAAAAGAGTGTAACTTGAGGATTAATAAAGAAAAATTTCTAATATATAGACGTATATACTAGAAAGCTCTTAAAAATCAGAACTAATGCGCAACAGTTTTTGATTTTTAAAGAGAGTTCATTAAAAGGCCTGTGAAGAGAGAGGAATTTCCTCTCTCTTTTTATTTTTTTTAATAATATATTGCTTTTATAAAAAAATTAAATATAATATAATTAGAATTTTTTTTGTGGTAAGAATAATAATATGAATTTTTTGTTAGGAATAAAATTCTTGTTGAAAAATTTTTAAAATAGTATATTATTAATATTAGTGTTTTATTTTTTGGACGGTTTTAAGGTCAAAAATTATAAAAAATGTATATGCTAAAACTTCTAAAAAAATACTTGAAAAAACGTAATATACATAGTATAATGAAGAAGTTGTAAAGCGAACAGCGATGAATCAAGAGGTTGCCGGACTTCCGGGTAATTCTTGATGAGCATGTTAGGATCTAGAATCCAACGACAGGGGTTAGGTGAACATGTTTAAGGTGTGAAACACCAGGGACAGTTTACACATACTTACTGTTGTGCGTTAGAAGTAAAGCGTACATGAAAAGGAGGGAAACCAAATGTCAAAACAAAAAATAAGAATAAGATTAAAAGCATTTGATCATACAATATTAGATCAATCAGCTGAGAAAATTGTTGAAACTGCTAAGTCAACAGGAGCAAAGGTTGTTGGACCAGTTCCACTACCAACTGAAAAAGATGTTATAACAATCTTAAGAGCTGTACATAAGTACAAAGACTCTAGAGAGCAGTTCGAAGTAAGAACTCATAAGAGATTAATAGACATCGTTAATCCATCACCAAAAACTGTTGATGCATTAATGAGATTAAACTTACCAGCAGGTGTTGATATCGAAATAAAACTTTAATAGTTTATTTAGATTGAATTAAGAGATTGAACTGTTATGATTGCAGAGGCAATCCGCTAATACGTTTAGGAGGTGTAACCACATGAAAAAAGCTATCATAGGTAAAAAAGTTGGAATGACTCAAATATTCGATGAGAATGGTAGAGTAATCCCTGTAACTGTAGTTGAAGCTGGTCCATGTGTTGTAGTTCAAAAGAAAACAGTTGAAACTGATGGATATGACGCAATACAAGTTGGATTCGGTGAGTTAAGAGAAAAATTAGTTAACAAACCAAGAAAAGGACATTTCGCTAAAGCAGGTGTTTCTTTAAGAAGAACTTTAAAAGAGTTCAGAATGGAAGATGTTGCTAGTTACAATGTTGGAGACGAAATAAAAGTTGACACATTTGAAATTGGAGATAAAGTAGACGTATCAGGAGTTTCTAAAGGTAAGGGATTCCAAGGTACAATTAAAAGATGGAATGCTAGTAGAGGACCAATGTCTCACGGTTCTAAATTCCACAGAGCACCAGGTTCAATGGGAGCTGCTTCAGACCCATCAAGAACTTTCAAGAACAAGAGAATGCCTGGACATATGGGAGCTAAGAACACTACAGTTCTTAACTTAGAAGTTGTTAAGATAATGCCTGAAAAGAACATAATCTTAATCAAGGGTGGAATCCCAGGTCCAAATAAAGGCACAGTAGTTATAAGAAACAGCGTTAAGGCTTAATTTCTGTAGAAAGGAGGAAGCGTAATGCCTAAAGTAGGTTTATTTAATAAAGAAGGACAACAAGTTGGAGATATCCAATTAAACGAGCAAGTATTTGGAGTTGAAGTAAACAAATATGCTTTACACCAAGTAGTAGTGGCTCAATTAGCTAACAAGAGACAAGGTACTCAATCAGCTAAAACAAGATCTGAGGTAAGAGGAGGCGGAATCAAGCCTTGGAGACAAAAAGGAACAGGTAGAGCAAGACAAGGTTCTATCAGAGCGCCTCAATGGATCAAAGGTGGAGTTGTATTTGCACCAAAACCAAGAGATTACAGAATGTCAATACCAAAGAGCATGAAGAAAGTAGCTATGACTTCTGCTTTAACTAGCAAAGTTGCAGATATGGTTGTTTTAGAAGACTTAACTTTCGAAGCTCCAAAAACTAAGGAAGCAGTTAAAATGTTAAATGCTTTCGAAGCTAAGAAGACATTAATAATAACAGCTGAAGTTAATGAAAATGTATATAAATCAGCTAGAAACATCGAAGGTGTAACAGTTATGCCTGTTAACAACATCAATGTTTATGATTTATTAAACTGCAAAACATTAATGATAACTAAAGAAGCTGTAAACAAAATTGAGGAGGTGTACGCATAATGAAGTTAACAAGCCATGATATAATCAGAAAACCAGTTATAACTGAGAAGAGTATGGCAGCTATGGCTGAAAATAAATACACCTTCATAGTTCATATGGCAGCTAACAAAGTACAAATAAAGAGAGCTGTAGAAGAAGTTTTCAACGTAAAAGTTGCTGACGTTAAGACTATGAGATTCGAAGGAAAAACTAAGAGAGTTGGAGTTCATATCGGAAAAAGAGCTGACTTCAAAAAAGCTGTTATAACTTTAGCAGAAGGTAGCAGCATTGAGTTCTTCGAAGGAATGCAATAATAAAAAGCAGGTATTGGTTGAGGCCAGATAAGCTATAAGAAGGAGGGACAATAATGGCACTTAAAAA
Source organism: Clostridium sp. LIBA-8553 (assembly GCF_057782465.1). Taxonomy (NCBI): domain Bacteria; kingdom Bacillati; phylum Bacillota; class Clostridia; order Eubacteriales; family Clostridiaceae; genus Clostridium; species Clostridium sp. LIBA-8553. Next base: position 3,197,419 of record NZ_CM173489.1, on the reverse strand, counting down.
GTTTAACCCAACTACACCATCAAGAAGACAAATGACTATGCCAACATTTGAAGAAGTTACTACAAATGCACCTGAAAAGTCACTTCTTGTTTCTTTAAAGAAAACTGGTGGTAGAAACGCACAAGGTAAAATAACTGTTAGACACCATGGTGGTGGAGCTAAGAGAAAATATAGAATAATAGATTTCAAAAGAAATAAGGATGGAATCCCAGCAAAAGTTGCTACAGTAGAGTACGATCCAAATAGATCAGCTTACATAGCACTTGTTGTTTACGCTGATGGAGAGAAGAGATACATACTTGCTCCTGTAGGTTTAAAAGTAGGAGATACAGTTGTATCAGGACCAGAGGCTGATATCAAGCCAGGTAACGCTCTTCAATTAAAGCACATGCCAGTAGGTACTTTTGTTCATAACATAGAGTTACAAGCTGGAAAAGGTGGCCAAATGGTAAGATCAGCAGGTACTTCAGCTCAGTTAATGGCTAAAGAAGGAAACTATGCTACATTAAGATTACCATCAGGCGAAATGAGATACGTAAGAATAGAATGTAAAGCTACTGTTGGAACAGTATCAAACACAACTCATGAGATCGTAAATATCGGTAAAGCTGGTAGAAAGAGACACATGGGATGGAGACCAACAGTTAGAGGTTCTGTAATGAACCCTTGCGATCACCCTCACGGTGGTGGAGAAGGTAGATCTCCTATCGGTAGACCAAGTCCAGTTACTCCATGGGGTAAACCAGCACTTGGATACAAAACTAGAAAGAACAAAAAATACTCAGATAGATTCATCATTAAGAGAAGAAACGCTAAATAGTTTGGAGAGAATTAAATATTCTCTTCACAGTTTGGCGGCATAATTAAGTTTATGAAGGGAGGAAATTCTAGTGAGTAGATCAATTAAGAAAGGACCTTTCGTGCATGCAGGTCTTTTAAAGAAAATAGAAGAAATGAACCAAAATGGAGATAAGAAAGTTATCAAAACTTGGTCAAGAAGCTCAACTATATTCCCACAAATGATAGGCCATACAATAGCTGTTCATGATGGAAGAAAACATATCCCAGTTTATGTTACAGAAGATATGGTTGGACATAAATTAGGAGAATTCGTTTTAACAAGAACTTTCAAAGGTCATATTAAAAACGAAAAAACATCAAAGAGAAAATAATAGTATCCGGGAAAGGAGGATCTTTAGATGGAAGCTAAAGCTATAGCTAAATATGTAAGAATGTCTCCAACTAAAGTAGGAGTTGTTCTTGATTTAATAAGAGGAAAGAACGTAAACGAAGCTTTCGCAATTTTAAAATATACTCCAAGAGATGCCGCTGAGGTTATAAACAAAGTTTTAAAATCAGCAGTAGCTAATGCGGAGAACAATCATGAGTTAGATGCAAACAGATTATTTGTTGCAGAAGCACATGTAGGTCATGGACCAACTTTAAAAAGATTCAGACCAATGGATCATGGTAAAGCATTCAGAATAAACAAGAGAACAAGTCATATAACACTTGTTGTTAAAGAAAGAGCTTAATAAGGTAAGGAGGGAAAAGCATGGGACAAAAAGTACATCCTCACGGACTAAGAGTTGGTGTAATTAAAGATTGGGATGCAAAATGGTATGCTGATAAGAAAAATTTTGCTGACAACTTAATAGAAGACCAACAAATAAGAAAATTCATAAAGAAAGAACTTTTCTCAGCTGGAATCGCTAAGATTGAAATCGAAAGATCAGCTAAAAGAGTTAAGTTAAACATACACACAGCTAAGCCAGGAGTAATCATCGGAAAAGGTGGTTCAGGAATCGAAAGATTAAAAGCTAGCTTAAAAAATATAATAGCTGAGAAGAATGTTTTAATAAACATCGTTGAGGTTAAGAACGCTGAAACTAACGCTCAATTAATGGCTGAAAACATTGCTGCTCAATTAGAAAAGAGAATATCATTTAGAAGAGCTATGAAGCAAACTATCCAAAGAGCAATGAAAGCTGGCACATTAGGTGTTAAAACTGCTTGTTCAGGTAGATTAGGCGGAGCTGAAATAGCAAGAACTGAGCAATACAATGAAGGAACAATCCCACTACAAACAATAAGAGCTGACATCGATTATGGATTTGCTGAAGCTGATACAACTTACGGTAAAATCGGTGTTAAAGTGTGGGTTTACAATGGAGAAGTTCTTCCAACTAAAAAAGTTGAGAAAAAGGAAGAAGCTAACGCATAATAGGATGCACTAAGAAAGGAGGAATATAACATGTTAATGCCTAAAAGAGTTAAACATCGTAAGGTACAACGTGGTAGAATGAAAGGTAAGGCAACTAGAGGAAACTTTCTAGCTTACGGAGATTTCGGAATCCAAGCTACAACTTGTGGATGGATCACTAGTAACCAAATAGAAGCTGCGAGAATAGCTATCAATAGATATATAAGAAGAGGCGGAAAGCTTTGGATAAAAATATTCCCAGACAAACCTGTAACTGAGAAACCAGCTGAAACAAGAATGGGTTCAGGTAAAGGTTCAGTTGAATACTGGGTAGCAGTAGTTAAACCAGGTAGAGTTTTATTTGAATTATCTGGAGTTGATGAAGAGAAAGCAAGAGAAGCTATGAGACTTGCTTCACACAAACTTCCTGTAAAGACTAAGTTCGTTACAAGAAGAGATTTTGAGGAAATGGGTGGTGAAGAATAATGAAAGCTAGAGAGTTAAAAGAACTAAGAACAAGCAATCCTCAAGATTTAATAAAGAAATTAGGAGACCTTAAAGCTGAGTTATTCAATTTAAGATTCCAATTAGCTACAGGTCAATTAGAAAACCCAATGAGAATCAGAGAAGTAAAAAAATCAATAGCTCAAATCAAAACAATCATAAGAGAAGAAGAGTTAAAGATTGAGCAGTAATCCTGAAAGGAGGTAACCGCTGTGGAAAGAAATTTAAGAAAAAAGAGATTAGGTAGAGTTGTTTCTGATAAAATGGATAAAACTATCGTTGTTGCGGTTGAAACAAAGGTTAGACATCCACTATACGGAAAAACTGTTAACAGAACAACTAAGTTCAAAGCTCATGATGAAAATAATGAGGCTAGATTCGGAGATAGAGTTCTTATAATGGAAACTAGACCATTATCTAAAGATAAGAGATGGAGACTTGTTGAGATAGTAGAGAAAGCAAAATAGTTTTCTAAAGTCTGAAAGGAGGTTAATTTCATGATACAACAACAAACCTTACTAAAGGTTGCTGATAACTCAGGTGCAAAAGAAATAATGTGCATAAGAGTTTTAGGCGGATCTAAAAGAAAATTCGGAAATATCGGAGATGTAATAGTTGCTAGCGTTAAAAGTGCAACACCAGGCGGAGTTGTTAAAAAAGGAGACGTTGTTAAAGCAGTTATTGTAAGATCAGTAAGAGGACTAAGAAGAGCTGACGGTTCATACATCAAGTTTGATGAAAATGCAGCTGTAATAATAAAAGATGATAAGCAACCAAGAGGAACTCGTATCTTTGGACCAGTTGCTAGAGAGCTAAGAGATAATGAGTTCAATAAAATCTTATCATTAGCACCAGAAGTTCTATAATAAACGATTAGGAGGTGGCTAAGATGAAGGTACATGTTAGAAAGAACGACACAGTAGTAGTTATATCAGGTAAAGATAAAGGAAAAACTGGTGAAGTTTTAAGAGTAATTCCTAAGACTGGTAAAGTAGTAGTTAAAGGAGTTAACTTAGTTAAAAAGCATCAAAAACCTAATAGACAAAACATGCAAGGTGGAATAATAGAAATGGAAGCTGCAATAAACAGCTCAAAAGTTATGTTATTCTGTGAAAAATGCAAAAAGGCTACAAGAATAAGCCATAAGTTATTAGAAGACGGTGCAAAAGTAAGAGTATGTAAGAAGTGTGGAGAAACATTCTAAAATTTGAAAGGAGGTACTTTACGTGAATAGACTTCAAGAAAGATATGAAAAAGAAGTAGTTCCAGCTATGATGGAAAAGTTCGGATACAAAAACATAATGCAAGTTCCTAAAATAGAAAAAGTTGTTATAAACATGGGAGTAGGAGAAGCTAAAGACAATCCTAAGGTTCTAGAATCAGCTGTTAGTGATTTACAAATAATCGCTGGACAAAAGCCTGTATTAACAAGAGCTAAAAAGTCAGTTGCTAACTTCAAAATAAGAGAGAACATGGCTTTAGGATGTAAAGTTACTTTAAGAAAGACTAATATGTACGAATTCGTAGATAAATTAGTTTCAATAGCTTTACCTAGAGTAAGAGACTTCAGAGGAGTTTCAGCTAAAGCATTTGATGGAAGAGGAAACTACTCATTAGGAATTAAGGAACAATTAATATTCCCAGAAATCGAGTATGATAAAGTAGATAAAGTAAGAGGAATGGATATAATCTTCGTTACTAGTGCTAACACAGACGAAGAAGCAAGAGAATTATTAAGATTCCTTGGAATGCCATTCGCTCAATAATAAGGAGGGGATACGCATGGCTCGTAAGGCAATGATCGAAAAATGGAAAAAAGAACCTAAATACAAAACTAGAGCGTATACTAGATGTAGATTATGTGGAAGACCACATTCTGTATTAAAGAAATTCGGAATTTGCCGTATCTGCTTCAGAGAATTAGCTTACAAAGGTGAAATTCCTGGATGTAGAAAGGCAAGCTGGTAATATAACTAGTAGAATGAAAGGAGGCACAATATAATGGTTATGACAGATCCTATCGCAGACTTACTAACTCGTGTGAGAAACGCGAACTCAGTAAGACACGAAGTTGTTGAAGTACCTTCTTCAAGTGTTAAGAAGGCTATCGTAAATATATTATTACAAGAAGGTTATCTTAAAGGAGTAGAGGAATACAACGATGGTGTAGTTCCTATGATGAGATTAACTTTAAAGTACGGAGCAAACAATGAAAGAGTTATAACTGGTTTAAAGAGAATATCAAAACCAGGTTTAAGAGTTTACTGCAAGAAAGATGAAGTTCCTAGAGTATTAAACGGATTAGGTATCGCTTTAATATCAACTTCAAAAGGATTAGTAGTTGACAGAGAAGCTAGAAAATTAGGATTAGGCGGAGAAGTTATCTGCTACGTTTGGTAATTTTTTAGATTGAGAAAATAACATAGATTTAAATAGATTGAAGCAAAGAGATAAATTTAAAAAAAATAAGGACCAAATTCACAGGAGGTGCGCATTATGTCAAGAGTAGGTAAAATGCCTATAGCTATCCCTGCTGGAGTAACTGTTACTGTAACACCAGAGAACGTTGTTACAGTAAAAGGCCCTAAGGGTGAATTAGTTAAAGCTATGCACAAAGACATTAATATAGCTGTAGAAGATGCTCAAGTAGTTGTTACTAGACCAAGTGACGTTAAAGAACACAGAGCACTTCACGGATTAACTAGAGCTTTACTTAACAACATGGTTGTTGGAGTAAGCCAAGGTTTCTCAAAAACTTTAGAGTTAAACGGAGTTGGATACAGAGCTCAATTACAAGGAAAGAAACTTGTTATGAACTTAGGATATTCACATCCAGTAGAAGTTGAACCAGTTGATGGAGTAGACTTCAAATTAGATGGAACAACTAAAGTTATCGTTGAAGGTATCGATAAAGAGAAAGTTGGAGCAGTTGCTGCTAACATCAGATCATGGAGAAAACCAGAGCCATACAAAGGTAAAGGAATCAAGTACTCTGATGAAGTTATAAGAAGAAAAGAAGGTAAAACTGGTAAATAATAAATACTAATATAGAAAGGAGTGAACCTTATGTTCAAAAAGGCAGACAGAAAAGAAGCAAGAGAAAGACGTCACCTAAGAGTTCGTAAGAAGGTATTCGGAACTCCAGAAAGACCAAGATTATCTGTATATAGAAGTGAAAAGAACATATATGCTCAAATAATAGACGACGTTAATGCTGTTACTTTAGTAGCTGCTTCAAGCTTAGATAAAGCTATCGAAGTTAAAGGAAGCAACAAAGAAGCTGCTAAATTAGTTGGAGAATTAGTTGCTAAAAGAGCTATAGAAAAAGGAATAAATGATGTAGTATTCGACAGAGGTGGATACGTATATCACGGAAGAGTAGAGGCTTTAGCTAGCGGAGCAAGAGAAGCCGGATTAAAATTCTAATCTACAAGGAGGGGAAATACATGAGAATCGATCCTAGCACACTAGACCTTAAAGAAAAGGTTGTTAGTATAAGCAGAGTTACTAAGGTTGTTAAGGGTGGTAGAAACTTCAGATTCAGTGCGTTAGTTGTTGTTGGAGACGAGAACGGACACGTTGGTGTTGGAACTGGTAAATCTATCGAAATCCCTGAAGCAATAAGAAAAGGAATAGAAGATGCTAAGAAAAACTTAGTTGAAGTTTCAATAGTTGGAACTACTGTTCCTCATGAAATACACGGAAAATTCGGTACAGGAGATGTACTTATAATGCCAGCTACTGAAGGTACAGGAGTTATAGCTGGAGGTCCTGCAAGATCAGTTCTTGAATTAGCAGGATTAAAGGATGTTAGAGCTAAATCATTAGGTTCAAACAACCCAAGAAACATGGTAAAAGCAACTATCAACGGATTAGCTAGCTTAAGAACAGCTGAAGATATAGCTAAATTAAGAGGAAAATCTGTTGAAGAGATATTAGGTTAGGAGGGATAGCGATGCTAAAGGTAACATTAGTTAAAAGCTTAATTGGTAGAAAAAAAGACCATATCGCTACTGCACATGCCCTTGGACTTAGAAAAATAGGTAAAACAGTAGAGCATGAGGAAACTCCTCAAATAAAAGGTATGATAAACAAAGTTAGTTATCTACTAAAAGTTGAAGAAGCATAATTAAATAGAGCGTTAGAGGAGGTGTAATAACATATGAAACTTCATGAATTAAGACCAGCAGCTGGTAGTAAATCAGCTCCAAAAAGAGTTGGTAGAGGTACTGGTTCAGGATTAGGAAGAAATGCCGGAAAAGGTGAAAAAGGTCAAAATGCTAGATCAGGTGGTGGAGTTAGACCTGGATTTGAAGGTGGTCAGATGCCATTATACAGAAGACTTCCTAAAAGAGGATTCACTAACCCATTTACAAAACATTTTGTAACAATCAATGTTGATAGATTAAACATATTCGATAATGGAACAGAAGTTACTCCAGAATTACTATTAGAAAAAAGAGTAGTAAGTAAACTAATGGACGGAGTTAAGATCTTAGGAAATGGAAACATAGAAAAGAACTTAACTATCGCAGGTTGCAAGTTATCAAAGCAAGCAGCTGAAAAAATAGTTGCAGCTGGAGGAAAAGTTGAGGTGAAATAATCGTGCTATCAACCCTACGTAATGCCTGGAAGGTTCAAGATTTAAGAAAAAAAATAATTTGGACTGTATTCTTAATAGCAATTTTCAGGATGGGAAGTTATATTCCTGTTCCTGGAATTGATACAGATAGTCTGAAAGCTTTAACACAATCAGGAAGCTTAGTAAGCTTCTATGATTTAATTTCTGGTGGTTCTTTTAGTAGATTTAGTATATTCGCTTTAGGTGTTGTACCATACATTAATGCTTCAATCATTATGCAGCTTTTAACAGTTGCAATTCCTAAATTAGAGCAATTATCTAAAGAGGGAGATGACGGAAGAAAGAAAATCCAAAAGATAACTAGATATGCTTCAATTGTTATTGGAGCAATTACAGCTTATGGAACTTATGTGATAATTCACAATGTAGGTGCACTTAAGAGCACTTCTCCAGTTAGTATGTTCTTAATATTACTAACATTAATAGTAGGATCAACTTTCTTAATGTGGCTAGGAGATCAAATTACTGTTAAGGGAGTAGGAAATGGTACTTCTTTGATAATATTTGCGAATATATTATCAAGTTTACCAATGACTGGTTATCAAATATATAACTTAAGTAAGATAGGTAAAATAAATATTGTTGAAGTAGCATTATTTATTTTCTTTACATTAGCTTTATTAGCAGGTGTAATTTACTTATCATTAGCTGAAAGAAGAATTACTGTACAATATGCAGGTAAAGCCGTAGGTAACAAAATGATGAAGGGACAATCAACTCATATTCCATTAAGTATTATTGGAACAACTGTTATAGCAATAATCTTTGCTATGTCTGTTATGAGTTTCCCAACAACTATAGCTCAATTCTTCCCAGAAGCTGGATGGTCACAATGGATTACAGGATCTTCTTACAGTCCTTTCAATGCGAAGACTTGGATGTATCCAGTATTATATGCATTACTGACTATATTCTTTACTTGGTTCTATACTCAAATAACATTTAAGCCAGATGAAATGGCTGAGAATATGCATAAATCATCAGGTTTCATTCCTGGAATAAGACCTGGTAAACCAACAGAGATTTATTTAGAGAAAGTATTAAATAGAATTTCAATGTTTGGTGGATGTTTTGCTGCATTTATAGCAGTAGTTCCTATTTTAGTTGCAAACTATACTCCTTTTGAAGGAATACAGTTTGGAGGAACATCACTGTTAATCTTAGTTTCAGTTTCATTAGAAATAATGAGACAATTAGAATCTCAATTAACAATGAGACATTACCAAGGATTCTTAAAATAGAAATACAAGTTATGGAGATGATGCCCGTGAAGATAGTTTTATTAGGTCCTCCTGGAGCAGGAAAAGGAACACAGGCAAAATCAATTAGTAATAGATATTCAATTCCTCATATATCTACTGGAGATATTTTTAGAAAAAATATTTCTGAGAATACTCCTTTAGGTATTGAGGCTAAAACATACATGGATAATGGACAGTTAGTTCCAGATGAAGTAACTATAAACATGGTAAAAGATAGACTTCAGCAAGATGATTGTAAAAATGGATATCTGTTAGATGGTTTCCCAAGAACAGTTCATCAAGCAGAAGCTTTAGATAACTTCTTAACTGAAAGAGGAGAGTCAATAGACACAGCTCTTTTAATAGAAGTACCTAAAGAGTTCATACTTGAAAGAATGACAGGAAGAAGAGTTTGTCCTTCATGTGGAGCAAGTTATCACATAAAGTTTAATCCACCAGCTAATGATGGAAAATGTGATCTTTGCGGATCAGATGTTATACAAAGAAAAGATGACACTGAGGAAACAGTGAAAGAAAGACTTGATGTGTACGAAAATCAAACACAACCATTAATTGATTTTTATAAAAACAAAAAGCAACTTTCAGTAGTAGATGGAACACAAGCAATAAACGAGGTCTTTGAGAGTATCTGTAAAATATTAGGGAGCGACAAGTAATGATAATTCTTAAGAATGAGAATGAAATCGACCTAATGAGGAAAGCAGGAAAGCTTCTTGGAGAAACACTTAACCTGCTTAAGGAGAAAGTAAGACCTGGTATTACTACTACGGAATTAGATAGAATAGCTGAAGAGTTTATAACTAAGCATGGAGCTACACCATCCTTTAAAGGATTGTATGGTTTCCCAGCTTCATTATGTATATCTGTTAATAATCAAGTAATTCATGGTTTCCCAGGAAGTTATGAATTAAAAGATGGAGACATTGTTTCTATTGATTGTGGAGTTTGTCTAAATGGATTTCACAGTGATGCTGCTAGAACTTTTGGTGTTGGAAATATATCAGAAGAAGCAAAAAAGCTTATTAGGATTACTGAAGAGTCCTTTTTTAAAGGGATAGAGAAGGCATATGTAGACAATAGATTAACGGATATTTCTAATGAGATACAGCAATATGTTGAAGCCAATGGATTTTCTGTTGTTAGAGACTTTGTAGGACATGGAATTGGCCGAAAAGTACATGAAGATCCTGAAGTTCCTAATTTCGGTAGACCAGGCAGAGGTCCAAAGTTAATGGCTGGAATGGTATTAGCTATTGAACCAATGGTAAACATGGGATCATATAGAGTCAAGACTTTAGATGATGGCTGGACAGTAATAACAGCAGACGGGAAACTTTCTGCACATTACGAAAATACAGTTGCAATTTTACCTAATGGTCCTGAAATATTAACACTTGTAAAATAGTTTTAATATATATTGCTTAGTTATAAATTAACATTTGCCTATAAGGAATTTGTAGTTTATGACTAAGGTAATCTTTGAGGTGGATAAGTTGCAAGAAACTCACTTAATTGGTAGATTAGTTACTTCAAATGCAGGCAGAGATATAGGAAAATCATATATTGTGATTGAAGTGGTAGATGATTATCTACTAGTAGCAAATGGAGCAACTAAGACCATTGAAATGCCAAAAAAGAAAAAAATAAAACATGTAGTGCTTACTGAGATATTGGATGATGAGTTAAAATCATGTATAATATCAAGGGATAAGAATGTAAATCTTAAAATTAAAAGATTTTTAAAGCTTAATCGCACTAACAAGGAGGTTTGATTACCTTATGTCAAAAAGTGATATAATTGAAATGCAAGGTACGGTTTTAGAATCCCTACCAAATGCAATGTTTGAAGTTGAATTAGAGAGTGGGCATAAAATATTAGCTCATATCTCAGGAAAGTTAAGAATGAACTTCATAAGAATTTTACCAGGAGATAAGGTTACTGTGGAACTTTCACCATATGATCTTACAAGAGGTAGAATTACATGGAGAGCAAAATAAGGAGGGTTAGCGATGAAAGTAAGACCATCAGTTAAGCCTATTTGCGAAAAGTGCAAAGTTATAAGAAGAAAAGGAAGAGTAATGGTAATCTGTGAAAATCCTAAGCACAAACAAAAACAAGGCTAATAGGTAAATAAAACATAATAAAAAGGTCAATTGGGAGCGAATTCTTATTGACTTTTATTTAAAAGTAAAATATGATTATATAGGCATTTAAATAATAGCAAATAAATTTTAGGTGCGGCTGTGATGGGTAAAACCATCAACCTAAAATTTTAAATATAAATAAACAATAGATCAATTGAGTTACTTATTAATGTAAATCAATTTCGTATTTTTATTACCAGGAGGTGTAACATTAATGGCAAGAATAGCAGGTATCGACCTACCAAGAGAAAAAAGGGTTGAAATAGGTCTAACTTATATATATGGTATAGGATTACCTACATCACAAAAAATTCTTGAAGTAACTGGAGTTAATCCTGATACAAGAGTTAAGGATCTTACTGAGGACGAAGTAAACTCAATAAGAAACTACATTAAAGAATTAACAGTTGAAGGTGACTTAAGAAGAGAAGTTGCTTTAAACATAAAGAGATTAGTTGAGATTGGTTCATACAGAGGAATCAGACATAGAAAAGGTCTTCCACTTAGAGGACAAAAAACTAAGACTAATGCTAGAACTAGAAAAGGTCCTAAGAAGACAATAGCTAATAAGAAGAAATAGTTAAGGAGGGAAGACAATGGCAGCTCAAAAAGTTAAAAAAACTAGAAGAAGAAAAGAAAGAAAAAATGTTGAGCACGGTGCAGCACACATCCAATCAACATTCAATAACTCAATAGTTACTTTAACTGATGCAAAAGGAAATGCATTAGCATGGGCAAGTGCTGGTGGACTTGGATTCAAAGGTTCAAGAAAAAGCACACCATTTGCAGCTCAAATGGCAGCTGAAACAGCGGCTAAAGCAGCTATGGAACACGGATTAAAAAGCGTTGAGGTTTACGTAAAAGGACCAGGTGCTGGAAGAGAAGCAGCTATAAGAAGCTTACAAGCAGCTGGATTAGAAGTTACTTTAATAAAAGATGTAACTCCAATCCCACACAATGGATGTAGACCACCAAAAAGAAGAAGAGTTTAGTAACGTCACGGGAGGTGTAATGAATGGCAAGATATACTGGAGCTACATGTAAGTTATGTAGAAGAGAAGGTATGAAATTATTCCTAAAAGGGGATAGATGTTATACAGATAAATGTGCTTTCGTTAGAAGAAGCTATGCACCAGGACAACACGGAGCAAGCAGAAAGAAATTATCTAACTACGGAACACAATTAAGAGAGAAGCAAAAAGCTAAGAGAATATACGGAGTTCTTGAAGGTCAGTTCAGAAACACATATGAAAGAGCTGAAAAAATGAGAGGAATTGCCGGTGAAAACTTACTTAAGTTATTAGAAATGAGATTAGATAACGTTGTTTACAGATTAGGATATGGTGCTTCAAGAACAGAAGCTAGACAATTAGTAAACCACGGACATTTCTTAGTAAATGGTAAGAAAGTTGATATAGCATCATTCAAAGTATCAGTTAACGATGTTATAACAGTTTGTGAAAAGAGCAGAGGATCAGAAAGATTCAAAATGTTTGCTGAAAATCCAAAAGCTTTACCAAAATGGTTAGAAGCTAACGTTGAAAACTTCGAAGGTAAAGTTGTTGCTGAGCCAGCTAGAGAAGATATCGATGTACCAGTTAACGAGACTCTAATCGTTGAGTTATACAGCAAATAATAATTATTGATCTTAGAGTACTTTTACAATTGGATCAGTTGCCCTCATAAGGTTGCCATTTTAATATTAAGGAGGGTTTTTGAATGTTAGAAATAGAAAAGCCAGTAATTCAATGTGTTGAATCAAACGATAACGGAACATATGGTAAGTTTGAAATAGAACCATTAGAAAGAGGTTATGGAATAACTCTTGGTAATGCATTAAGAAGAATCTTACTTTCTTCTTTACCTGGAGTGGCTCCAACTTCAGTTAAAATAGATTCAGTTCTTCATGAGTTTTCAACAATAACAGGTGTTAAAGAAGATGTTACAGAGATAATCTTAAATCTTAAAATGTTAGCACTTACTATGGAAGGTGAAGGACCAAAAACTATTTATATCGATGCTCAAGGACCAGGAGTTGTTACTGGAGCAGATATAAAAACAGATGGTGATGTAGAAGTTGTAAACAAAGATCTACATATCGCTACATTAGACAACGATGGTAAGTTATATATGGAAATCGTAGTTAATAGAGGAAGAGGATATGTTACTCAAAACAAAAATAAAACAGAAGATCTTCCATTATCAGCTATTGCTATAGATTCTATATACACTCCTGTAAAGAGAGTTAATTTCTCTGTTCAAAATACAAGAGTTGGTCAAATTACTGACTATGATAAACTTACATTAGAAATTTGGACTAATGGAACTATAAGAATTGAAGAAGCGATTTCATTATCAGCTAAAATTCTTATAGAGCACTTCAAATTATTCATGACTTTAACTGACAACGCTAATGATGTTGAGATAATGATTGAAAAAGAAGAAGATAAAAAAGAAAAAGCTTTAGAGATGACTATAGAAGAACTAGACTTATCAGTAAGATCATACAATTGCTTAAAAAGAGCAGGTATAAACACTGTTCAAGAGCTTGCAGGCAAGAGCATGGATGATATGATGAAAGTTAGAAACTTAGGTAAGAAATCTCTAGAAGAAGTAGAAAGAAAGTTAAACGAGTTAGGCTTAAATTTAAGACTAAATGACGAGTAGGTGAGGAGGTAAAGCCATGGCAGGATATCGTAAGTTAGGTCGTCCTACTGATCAAAGAAAAGCTATGCTTAGAAATCTTGTTACAAGCTTCTTAAAGCATGGTAAAATAGAAACTACTGAAACAAGAGCTAAGGAAGCTAGAAGTCTTGCAGAAAAAATGATCACTCTTGCAAAAAGAGGAGATTTACATGCAAGAAGACAAGTGTTAGCATTTGTTACAGAAGAAGAAGTTGTTAAAAACTTATTTGACAACATAGCTCCAAAGTACGCTGAGAGAAACGGTGGATACACTAGAATGTACAAAGTTGGTCCTAGAAGAGGAGACGGAGCTGAAGTTGTTATACTTGAATTAGTATAATATATTTCTTACAGAGGATTAAGTTTTTACTTAATCCTCTTTTGTCATATAAAAAATTAAAATAAGGAAATATCTATTTACAAAATAAATTATTAATAGTATTATTTTATAAGTAGGTATTTTTTTATACTTGAAATAATTTATTAGATTTAATATATATTGAGAGATATAGTTAGAGTTGGCTTTATAGGAGGCTAGTATGGGAGAAAATATGATTAAAAGTGAAGACTTAGTTTTTAAATATGTCAACGCTGAAGAACAAACTGAGAAGATTGCAATAAATCACGTTTCTATGGAAGTTAAAAAGGGAGAATTTTTAGTTGTATTAGGACATAATGGTTCAGGAAAATCAACTATGGCAAAGCATATGAATGCTTTATTGCTTCCTAGTGGCGGAAAGATGTATGTTGATGGATTAGATACTTCTGATATAGAAAATATTTGGGAAGTTAGAAGAAGAGCTGGAATGGTTTTTCAAAATCCAGACAACCAATTAGTAGCTACCATAGTTGAGGAGGATGTTGCTTTTGGACCAGAGAACTTAGGTATTGATCCTAAGGAAATAAGGGAAAGAGTAGACGATTCATTAAAAGCAGTTGGTATGTATGAGTATAGAAAGCATGCACCACATTTATTATCAGGAGGACAAAAGCAAAGGATTGCAATTGCAGGTATATTAGCAATGAGACCTAAATGCATAGTTTTAGACGAACCTACAGCAATGCTAGATCCTTCAGGTAGAAAAGAAGTAATGAAAACTATAAAAGAAGTAAATAAAAAGTTTGGAATTACTATAATACTTATAACTCACTATATGGATGAAGCAGCACAAGCTGATAGAATAATCGTTATGGATAAAGGTGAAAAAGTAATGGAAGGAGTTCCAAGAGAAATTTTTTCACAAGTAGAAATGGTAAAATCAATTGGACTAGATGTTCCTCAAGTTACTGAATTAGCTTATGAACTTCAAAAAGAAGGAATAGATATATCAACAGAAATATTAAATATAGATGAGATGGTGAATGCTTTATGTCAATTAAAATAGAAAATTTAAATCACGTATATATGCCTAAAACACCTTTCGAAAAGATAGCTTTAAATAATATAAATTGTGAAATAAAAGATGGAGAGTTTATCGCATTAATTGGTCATACTGGTTCAGGAAAATCAACTTTTATACAGCATTTAAATGGACTATTAAGTCCTACTAGTGGAAATATAATAGTTGATGGAATTAATATAGCCGATAAAAAAGTTAAATTAAGTGATATTAGAAAAAAGGTAGGATTAGTATTTCAATATCCTGAATATCAATTATTTGAAGAGACTATTGAAAAAGATATTGAGTATGGACCAAGAAATTTAGGTATAAGCGAAGAAGAGATAAGTAAGAGAGTTAAGAGATCAATGGAAATGGTTGGTCTTGATTACGAAACATATAAGGATAAATCACCTTTTGATTTAAGTGGTGGACAAAAAAGAAGAGTTGCCATAGCTGGTGTTATAGCAATGGAACCTAAAGTGCTTATATTAGACGAACCAACAGCTGGTTTAGATCCAAAGGGAAGAGAAGATATACTTGCTCAAATAAGAATCCTTCATAAGGAATATGGAATGACCATAATTATGGTTAGTCATAGTATGGAGGATGTGGCTAAGATTGCCGATAGAGTAATAGTTATGAATAGTGGAGAAATAGTTTTAGATGGTGAGATAGCAGAGGTGTTTAAAGAGGTTGAAATCTTAGAAAAAATAGGTTTAGCTGTTCCTCAAGTTACTTACCTAATAAGAGAGTTAAGAAAGAAGGGCTTTAATATATCAGAAGAGATATTTACTATTTCTCAAGCTAAAGAAGCTCTTTTAGAAATAATAAGGAATAATAATTAGGAAGGATAAAAAATTATGTTAAAGGACATTACTATAGGTCAATACATTCCTGGGGATTCTTTTGTACATAAATTAGATCCAAGGACTAAGATATTAATATCATTTATCTTTATTGCTTCACTATTTATAGTAGATAAGTTTTGGGGATATATATTTATAATAGCCTTCTTAGGTGCAACTGTATTAATATCTAAATTACAATTTAAATATTTATATAAAGGACTTAAACCTGTATTTTTACTGATAGCTATAACAGCAGCACTTAATATATTTATGATAAAGGGTACAGAAGATACTCTTATATGGCATTGGAAATTCTTATATATTTATAAGGACGGAATAAGAACAGCTATCTTCATGGCTTTAAGACTTATTTTGCTTATAATGGGAACTTCAGTATTGACACTTACAACATCTCCAATTGAGTTAACTGATGGTATTGAAAGTTTATTAAAGCCATTTAAGAAAATTGGAGTGCCAGCTCATGAATTAGCAATGATGATGACAATTGCTTTAAGATTTATACCAACTTTAATTGATGAAACTGATAAAATCATGAAAGCTCAAAAAGCTAGAGGGGCAGATTTTGAATCAGGTAACATAATACAAAAGGCAAAAAGTTTAATACCACTATTAATTCCTTTATTTATTAGTTCATTTAGAAGAGCTGATGAATTAGCTATGGCTATGGAAGCAAGATGCTATAGAGGTGGAGATGGAAGAACTAGAATGAAAGTTTTAAAGTATTCTAAGAATGATTTTATCTCTTTTGGAATGGCAGGAGTACTTTTAGCTTTATCAATAGTAGTTAGAGTTATGTAGTATAAGCTTAGTCTTAATTTGTAGTTTAAGACTTTTAATGTGAATTAAATATTGATAGTATAAAAGAAAGACTGCAAAATTGTAGTCTTTCTTTGTTTGAAAAAATAAATTTAGAGATTAATTATTAATAGTTATAATATAGTTTTATAAAAAAGATTAAAGGAATGATTGTATGAAGAATATAAAGTTAACTATAGAATACGATGGAACATCTTATTTTGGATGGCAAAAACAACCTATAGGAAATACTCTTCAACAAAAGGTTGAAGAAGCCATAAAAAAAGTTACAAAGGAAGATGTTGAGTTACTAGGAAGCAGTAGGACTGATTCAGGAGTCCATGCGAAAGCTTATGTTGCCAATTTTAAGACCAATTCTAGCATACCAGGGAGAAATTTTAAGGCTGCATTAAACTCAAAGCTACCAAAGGATATAGTTATAATGAATTCAGAAGAGGTTGATGAAGCTTTTCATGCTAGATATATGACCACTGGAAAGACTTATTGCTATACTATATTAAATAGAGAAGAGCCACCAGCATTAGAGAGAAACTATGTATATCATGTTAAAAAGTCTTTAGATGTTGAAGCTATGAAAGAAGCATGTAAATACTTTTTAGGGAAACATGACTTTAAGGCATTTCAAAGACCAGGTGGAACAGTTAAAACTTCTGTGAGAACAATAACTGATATTCATATTGAAACAGATGGAAATAAAATTAAAATATATGTTTCAGCAGATGGCTTTTTATACAATATGGTAAGATTAATTGTTGGAACATTGCTTAAAGTAGGAAGAGGAAAAGAGAAGCCAGAATATATAAAGGAAGTCATAGATTCTGGTGATAGAAAAAAAGCTGGAATTTGTGTTCCGCCAACAGGACTATGCTTAGAAAAAGTTTTTTACTAAAAGTACGTGAAATGTATTGACACGCCCGTAAGCGTGTATTATAATTGTATTTGTTTGTAAGAGAGATGTACGGGATTCAATAAGGATCTTAACATAAAGTACGAGGACATATAAAACCTATTTTAAAATTCTAGGGAGGGAAAACGATGAAATCATACATTGCAAAAGCACAAGAAGTTGAAAGAAAATGGTATGTTGTTGACGCTGCTGGAAAGCCACTAGGAAGAGTTGCTAGCCAAGTTGCTTCAATATTAAGAGGAAAGAACAAGCCAACATTTACACCAAATGTTGACTGTGGAGATTTCGTTATCGTTATAAACGCTGAGAAAGTTGTTTTAACTGGTAAGAAATTAGACCAAAAAATGTTAAGAAAGCACAGCTTATACGCTGGTGGATTAAAAGAAACTCCATACAGAGAAGTTTTAGAAAAGAAACCTGAAGTTGCTTTTGAAGAAGCAGTTAGAAGAATGCTTCCAACAGGCGTTTTAGGAAGAAAAATGTTAAAGAAATTAAATGTGTACAGAGGAACTGAGCACAACCACGCTGCTCAAAAACCAGAAGTACTTGAGTTAAGATACTAATTATAAGCTCGGGAGGAGGAGTTCAAATGGCAAAAGTTCAATACATGGGAACTGGAAGAAGAAAGAAATCAGTTGCAAGAGTAAGACTTGTACCAGGTGAAGGTAGAGTTATAGTAAATAATAGAGAAATCGAAACATATTTCGGATTAGAAACTTTAAGAGTTGTAGTTAACCAACCATTAGTTTTAACTGAAACTAAAGACAAATATGACGTTTTAGTTAACGTTCATGGTGGTGGATTATCAGGTCAAGCAGGAGCTATAAGACATGGTATATCAAGAGCTTTATTAAAAGCTGACGAAAACTTAAGACCAGAATTAAAGAAAGCTGGATTCTTAACTAGAGACCCAAGAATGGTTGAAAGAAAGAAATGCGGTTTAAAGAAAGCAAGAAGATCTCCACAATTCTCAAAGAGATAATATTGCTTTTATCAGAAAGAAGGAGGAATTTCTCCTTCTTTTTTTATGTCTTTTTATAAGAATAGGGACTTTTAGTTAATAAAATAATTGTATTTTAAGAGTAAAAAGTATTTTTATTTTTTTATTAAAATATATAAATCAGATTGAAAATGAATATGAATATGAGGATTTATAAATACTAGGGGCAATAGAGAAGATATATCACAATAAATATTAATAATTTTAAAATAAAAATATAAATATATTGATTAGACAATAAATATTATAAAATCTTGAAATTGGCTTAATAACTTGATGTAAATGTATTCTACATTTAGTTGTTTTAAATAAATTGGATATTAATTAGAAAAAAATTCAAAAAAATGGATTCTATATTAAGTTTAAGTTAAAAAGAATCTTTAAAACTTAACAAACAAGTGATTATATTGTAAAATGTTATAGGATTGATATTTTAAAATTAAAAAAGAAAAATTAGAGATTTGTACTTTACAAATTAAGCAAATTGGAGGAGAAGTATCTTGAAAGATGCAATTTTTACTTTAATTCAAGTTGCCGGTGGTTTAGGACTATTCCTTTTCGGTATGAAGTTAATGGGAGAAGGGTTAGAAAACGCTGCAGGTGATAAGTTAAAAAGTATATTAGAGAAAGTTACTAAAAATCCTATATCAGCAGTTTTAGTAGGAGCTTTTGTTACTATGGTAATACAAAGTTCAAGTGCTACTACAGTAATGGTAGTTGGGTTCGTTAATGCAGGTCTTATGAACTTAGCACAGGCTGCTGGAGTAATAATGGGAGCTAATATTGGGACAACCATTACAGCGCAACTTGTTGCCTTTAAGTTAGATGAGATTGCACCTTTATTTGTAATAATTGGTGTTGTATTATTAATGTCAGCTAAGCAAAAGAAAAGAAGAGATGTTGCTAACATAATATTAGGATTTGGTATCCTATTCATGGGAATGGGAATAATGAGTTCATCATTAAAACCACTAGCTTCATCACCTATGTTCTCAGAACTTATAGTTGCTATTGGAGATAATTGGCTTTTAGGAATATTTACAGGTTTAGCTCTTACAGCTATACTACAAAGTTCATCAGCTACAACAGGTATATTAATAGCCTTAGCATCAACAGGCGCTATACATATAAAAGTTGCATTACCAATATTATTTGGATGTAATATAGGAACATGTGTAACTGCTTTACTAGCTAGTATTGGTGCCAATAAAACAGCACACAAAGCTGCTGCAATACATTTAATGTTTAATATCTTAGGTACATTAATATTTATACCATTTATAACACCACTTGGAGATTTTGTTATGAAAATGAGCCCAGGAGATGTTGAAAGACAAATAGCTAATGCTCACACAATCTTTAATGTAATTGCTACTATAATACTTGTACCATTAAGTAAGTATATGATTATGGTAGTTAACAAAATAATCAGAGGTGAAGATGAGATTGAGCACTGTGGACCTAAGTATCTTGATGAAAGATTATTGGAAACACCAGTAATAGCTGCAGGACAAGTTCAAAAAGAAACTTTAAGAATGGCAAATAAAGCTAAAGAAAACTTAGAGTTAAGTATGAAAGCTTTTAAAGAAAATAATGAAAGTTCAGTTAAAAAAGTATATGAAAATGAAAAACTTATAAATATATTAGAAGAGGCAATAACTTCTTACTTAGTTAAATTATCTAAATGTGAATTATCTGCTAAAGAAAGTAACTTAGTAGCATCAACTTTCCATGTTGTAAATGATATTGAAAGAATTGGTGATCACGTTGAAAATATAGCAGATTTAACATTAGAGAAAATAGGAAGAAATCTAAAATACAGTGAAGATGCTTTAAAAGAAATAGATTATATATATGATCAAACAATTAAAGCTTTAGACATAACAATAGATGCCTATGCAAATGAAAATGTAGATGAAGCTGGAACTATTTACGAAATAGAAAGAAAGATAGATTCATCACAAAAAGAATTTAGAGAAAATCATATTAAGAGATTAAGTCAAGGTTCTTGTAGTGCTTATGATGGTGCAATATTTATGGACTTATTAAGTAACTTTGAAAGAATCGGTGACCATGCAACTAACATAGCTGAAAGTGTTATGGAAGTTTACTAAGATTATTAAAAGAACACCTAGAATTGGGTGTTCTTTTTTTGTATAGACTTTTAGAATATTTCTTTATATATAGGAAAAAATAAATTGGACTTCATATTTTAATAATTTAAAGTAAGAATTAAATTTACTTTGATATTAATGCTTCTTTATGATTTCTATTTAATAGAACATTAAGGATATATAATTACATAAATATAGGAGGTATTCTAAATGAAGAAAATAATTAAGATTTTATCAATGGTGATGATTTCTTTTTTAGCTTTTAATATGATTTTAGTAAAAGTTAATGCAGAGGAATGTAGAAAGGTAATAGTGATAGATCCTGGACATGGAGGAATCGATGGGGGAGGAAAAAGTGCAAGCGGAATATTAGAGAAGGATATAAACTTATCAATATCCTTAAAAACTAAAGCTGTTTTAGAAAGTAAGGGATATAAAGTAGTAATGACAAGAAGTGAAGATGTAGGTTTATATAGTGAAGGCAAAAAGGTAAAAGAAAAGAAAAGAGAAGATTTAGCTAATAGAGTTAAGATGAAAAAAGAAAGTAATTGTGATGCTTTTATAAGCATACATCAAAATATGTTTCCACAAAAAAGTTGCAAAGGAGCTCAAGTATGGAGTGCTAACAATGAAGCAAGTCAAAAGTTAGGGCAAATAATTCAACAAAAATTTAGAGAAGAGGTTGATTCAAGTAACAAAAGAGCACCAAAGGTTGCAAAGAAAGAATATAAAATATTGAGTGATGACTATGAATGTCCTTCTGTAATATTAGAATGTGGATTCTTATCAAATCCAGAAGAAAGCGTATTATTAAGTAAGGAAGAGTACCAAATTAAAATTGCTAATGCCATATCAAATTCAGTAGATGAATACTTTAAAACAGTAGATGAAAAGAAAAACTAGGCTTGAAAAATTTACTTCAATATCATTAGGCCTAATAGAATTAAATTTATAGGATAAAAAAATAAGGTTTAATATTAAGAAAAATAGTATTATAAATAAAAGACATATTAAAAAATTAAGTAATTTAAATTTATTCATAAAAACTCCTCAAAATAAATCTACTATATATATACTTTGATTTATTTAGTTATTATGACAATAAAAAAGCTATGCCGCATTTAGCATAGCTTTTATTTTATATATTTTTAAAGCCTTTTCCTTTAACTTCTGAAACGTCAATTATAGTTACAAAAGCACTTGGATCTATATAATGTATTGTATTTTTCAACTCAATCATTTGTCTTGTAGTAACTAGACAATAAAGCATTTTCTTTCTATCATGAGTGTATTCACCTTCAGCTAAAAGAGAAGTTACCCCTCTATGAAGATCATTTATTATATAATTTATCACTTGTTGTTCCTTATCAGTTATTATAAGTAGTAACTGTTTTGAGTGAATACCCTTAATAACTTTATCAACTAATACTGTTTGTACAAATATAGATATAAGTGTATAAAGCGCTGTTTCTAAACCAAAGAAGACTGCTCCTAAAGCAACTATACACATATTTAGAACGAAACTTAGTGATCCTATGTTAAAGTTTGAGTATTTTTTACGAATAACCATAGTAACAATATCTGTTCCGCCAGTTGATCCACCTTTAGAAAATACTATTCCATAACCAAAACCACATATAGCACCACCGAAAACACAGTATAGTAATTTATCATCTAATGTAACAAGATGTGATACTGGTGCTGTTATCATTAATGATAAGGATAAAGCTAACATTCCTATAGCTGAGTTAAATGTAAACTGCTTAGAAAGTTTAAAATAACTAAGTATAAATAATGGAATGTTTATAAGTAAAACAACAATACCTGAGTTAACTCCCACTAAGTATTGAAAGATAAGTGCAATACCTGTTGCTCCACCACTAAGAAGTTTTGCATTTGATAAAAATAGGTTTACGCCTAAAGAAGCTATAAAGCAACCTAAAATAATAAATGCATTATCAATTAGTAATTCTTTTTTCTCTCTAATGTAATTCATTGGGATTCTCCTAAATTTACAATAAATAATTTCATAGGTTATTATAATGCTTTTTTTTGTAAAGTAAAGCTAATGAATACATTGAAAAAGCAACTAATGTGTTTTTATGGTAAAATACATTGTATATACTAAGATTTTCATTGAATTAATAGTAGAAGTTATATCTTAATAAAATCGTAATAAATAAATATGTTAATTTTAATTTTCCTCCTTTACTATTTAAGGGAGGCATAAGTTTAAGGAGTGCTTTATTATGGAAAAAGAAAAGTTTAATGTTTTAGTTGTTGATGATGAAAAAGAAATAAGAGATGCAATAGATATATATTTAAGAGGTGAGGGGATAAATGTAATAAAAGCTGGAGATGGATTTGAAGCCTTAGAGGTTCTTGATAAAGAAGATATCCATTTAGTAGTTTTAGACATAATGATGCCTAAATTAGACGGTATGAGAACTTGCCTAAAGATAAGAGAAAGTAGAAATATACCAATAATATTACTATCAGCAAAATCAGAGGATAGTGACAAGATATTAGGTTTAAATATTGGTGCAGATGATTATGTTACAAAACCATTTAACCATCTAGAGCTTGTTGCTAGAGTAAAATCTCAATTAAGAAGATATGACTATCCTTTAAATAGAGAAAATACTCAAGACTTAATAGTAATAAAAAATTTAACTATAGATACAGTAAATAAACAGGTTTCTTTAAGAGGTGAGAATATCAAGTTAACAGCAACGGAATATAAAATATTAACACTTTTAGCATCGCATCCAGGAAGAATATTTTCAATTAAAGAAATATATGAAAGAGTATGGGAAGAACCTTTTTATAAAAGTGAAAATACAGTAACAGTTCACATAAGAAGAATGAGAGAAAAAATAGAAATTAATTCAAAAGACCCTGAGTATATAAAGGTGGTGTGGGGACTTGGGTATAAAATTGACAAATAGTTTTTCTAGATGGTGGAGGAATTATAGTCTTTCTGTAAGAAGTATAGAGAACATGTTTATAATAATATTTGCAGTATTTATTCCTGTTCTATATATTATTTTATTTGGAGGATATGATTTTCAAAACATAGTAAAATTAAATGCAAAGTTAAATCCTAACATAAGTAATCATGTTATGTATAGAGATGCTTTGATAAGTCCACAGAAATATAGAGAAAGTAGACTTTTAGCTCAATCTGTAGATATATCGGACTTTCTATATAATGAAACTAACTATTTAAGTACATTAGATAGTCTAGATACAAGGGAAGAAAAGCAAGCTTTTATTTCAAAGCTTCAAGAAAGAGCAACTAGTTATTCAGGAGTTGTTTTAGTAAATAAGAAAACTGGAGAATATTACTCTAATAGAGTATGGTTTTATGAGAAACCATACAATCTTTCAACGCCTAAAGAAGTTTTGGAAAGTTTATCTAAAAACGATAATGTAGTTTTTAAGGAAATCAATCCTTCAGATAATTATGAAGAAATATACTTTTCTAGAGGTGAACTTTATGATTCTGAAATAAGTTCAATTAAAATTGCTTTTATTGTGACTATGACTACTACAGTTTTAATGATGCTTTTAATTATAAAAAAACTAGCTATGATTAAGAATATGGGAATAAGAGCTTATAAAGAAAGCTGGAGAAATGGTTACTTCTATAAATTTTTAGAGTGTTTAAATGTATTAATTACGAAGAAAATGTTTATAGAAGAGTTTTTAAAAGATAAAGTGGTTATATTCACTATTTCTTTTACAATAATATATATGCTTATAAATGGTTTTATGAGAAATATAGAATTCGTATGGAAGCAATATCACTATGTGTTAACAGATAATAGATATTTATGGTTGATTCCAATTATTTTTATAGTTCATTTTATCGGAAAATTCATAAGAAAGTATGATGGATTAGATACTATAATAAAAGATATAGAAAAAGTTAAAAAAGGTGATACTGAGATTGAAATAAAGGATAATGATGATAAACAAATAAGGGAGTTAGCAGATGATGTTAATGACTTAAGATTAGGATATAAAGAATTAGTTGAAGAGGGAGTAAAAAATGAAAAACTTAAAACAGAATTAATATCTAATGTTTCACATGATTTGAAAACTCCATTAACTTCAATAATAAATTATGTAAATATCCTTCAATTAAATGATATAACAGAAGCGGAAAGAA
Source organism: Clostridium sp. LIBA-8553 (assembly GCF_057782465.1). Taxonomy (NCBI): domain Bacteria; kingdom Bacillati; phylum Bacillota; class Clostridia; order Eubacteriales; family Clostridiaceae; genus Clostridium; species Clostridium sp. LIBA-8553. Next base: position 3,172,716 of record NZ_CM173489.1, on the reverse strand, counting down.
AAGAATATATAGAAATACTAGATAAAAAATCTCAAATGCTTAAAAAGCTTATAGATGATTTATTTGAGGTTTCTAAGATGTCTTCAGGTAAAGTTGAATTATTTAAATATAATATAGATATAATTCAACTTATATATCAATGTATAGCGGAAGTTGAGGACATATATTCAGAAAAACAAATTCAGTTTAAGATAAATGGACCAGAGGAATGTATGGTTAAAATAGATCCTCAGAGAATGTCTAGAGTATTTCAAAACTTAACCACTAATGCTTTAAAATATAGTCTAGAGAACACTAGGGTTTATGTTGAGATAAAGGATTTAGAAAACTATATAGAAATATCATTTAAAAATATTTCATCATATGCCTTAGATTTTGATGAGCAGGATATTTTAGAAAGATTTGCAAGAGGAGATGAATCAAGAAATTCAACTATAGAAGGATCTGGATTAGGATTAGCCATAGCTAAAACTATTGTAGAACTTCATAATGGTAGATTTAGAGTTGAATGTGAGGGCGATTTATTTAAAGCTTTTGTAATAATACCTAAGAACAAAGAAGATAATAATGAAGAAAAATTATAGTCTTTTATTATTAACTTATTTTAAAATCTTCACATAAAGAGTATAATTACTATATAATAATATTTATCTAATAAAAATTATTTATTAAAATACTAATTAAGAGAAGGTGTGAGGAAATGAGCTATTTATTTTTAGAGTATCCTAAATGTAGCACTTGTAGAAAGGCCAAGAAGTGGCTTGAGGAGAATAATATAGATTTTATAGATAGAATGATAGTTGAAGAAAATCCAACTAAAGAGGAATTAAAAACTTGGTATGAAAAAAGCGGAGCTAATTTAAGTAAGTTTTTTAATACTTCAGGTAAATTATATAGAGAAATGAACCTAAAAGATAAAGTAAAAGTTGCTAGTGAGGATGAGCTTTTAGAAATACTATCAAGTAATGGGATGTTAGTAAAAAGACCACTACTTATAAAAGGTGATTTAATCCTTATAGGATTTAAAGAAGAAGAATGGGCTGAAAAGTTAAAATAATTAAAAGACTACAGAAAAAAATTCTGTAGTCTTTTTTTATTAATATACTAAAAGCTTTATTTTACTTATTGTAGGAATAAATTTAAAATGTCAATAATTATTATTAAGCAAATAACATTAAAAAAAGAAAATATAACTTATATAATAAGAGTTATTGATACAAAAACCTAACTTTTTCAAGAAATTCAAGTTTTACAAAATAGACTTAAATTATTATAATAAATTGTCAAGATATTGTGCGAAAATAAGAATTAATTACTATATATTGTGGAGGGGTAGCTAATGACACTATTAAAGAAATATTGTGCATGGTCTATAGAAGAACTAAATGATGAAACAGGGCTATATACTGAAGAGAAATTAATGATTGCTTTAGATAATATAGTTACATCAAAAATGGGGGAAAAAGAGATAATAAAATCTTTCATACAAGTTTCATTAGAGTTAACTTCTCAAACAGAACCAAGATGGCAGGAAATTGCGGCAAAGTTATATGTTAAGAATTTATATGAAGAAGTAAGAGTAAACAGAGACTTAGAAGAGGGAGTAGATCCATATGATAACTTCTATGATTTTATAAAAGAACTTACTGATAAAGGGTTATACGGAAAATATATTTTAGAAAATTACTCTAAAGAAGATATAGAAGAGTTAGAAAAAGAAATAAAAAGAGAAAGAGATTTTTTATTTACATACAGTGGAATAAATTTATTAGCTAAAAGATACTTAGTTCAAGATTTTAATAGATTACCATTAGAACTTCCTCAACAAATGTTTATGGGAATTGCTATGCACCTTGCTATTCCTGAGAAGAAGGAAAAGAGACTTTACTGGGCTAAAAGATTTTATGATGTTTTAAGTTCTATAAAAGCTACAATGGCTACACCAACTATGTCTAATGCTAGAAAACCATTCTATCAATTAAGCTCATGTTTTATAGACACTGTAGATGATAGTTTAGCAGGTATATATAAATCATTAGATAATTTCTCAAAGGTTTCTAAGTTTGGTGGCGGAATGGGAATCTATATGGGTAAAGTAAGAGCTCTAGGTTCAGCCATAAGAGGCTTTAAAGGGGCATCAGGCGGAATTATACCTTGGATAAAGTTATTCAATGACACAGCTGTAGCCGTTGACCAACTAGGAGTTAGAAATGGATCAGTTGCTATTTGGTTAGATGCTTGGCATAAAGACTTACCAGAGTTTCTTCAAATAAGAACAAATAATGGAGATGATAGAAAGAAGGCACATGATATTTTCCCAGGTCTTTGTTATCCAGATTTATTCTGGAAGCTAGCAGAAAATGATATAGATGCTAATTGGTATATGATGTGTCCTCATGAAATAAAGAATGTTAAAGGATATTCTTTAGAGGATTTCTACGGAGAAGAGTGGGAAAAGAGATATTACGAATGTGTAGAGGACGATAGAATAGAAAAAAGAGTTATGAGTGTTAAGGATATTGTTAGACTTATAATAAAGAGTGCGGCAGAAACAGGAACACCATTTGCTTTCTATAGAGATACAGTAAACAAATTTAATCCTAATAAACATAAGGGCATGATATACTCATCAAATCTTTGTACTGAAATAATGCAAAATATGAGTGCTATGGAAATAGAGCAAACAGAAATTAAGGATGAGAATGGTGATATAGTAGTTATTGAAAAAACTAAGCCAGGAGATTTCGTTGTTTGTAATTTATCTTCAGTAGTATTAGGAAATGTTGATGTTACATCAGATAAGGAAGTAGAATACGTAGTTGAAACTCAAATAAGAGCTATGGATAACGTAATAGATTTAAATTACTATTCAGTTCCATTTGCTGAGATAACAAACAAAAGATATAGAGCAGTTGGTCTTGGAACATCAGGATACCATCATATGCTTGTAAATAATAAAATTGTTTGGGATTCAGAAGAACATTTAGATTTTGTAGATAAAGTTTATGAGAGAATAAATTTCTATGCCATAAAGGCTAGTTTAAATATAGCTAAGGAAAAAGGAAGCTATCCATTATTTGAAGGTTCTGATTGGAGCAATGGAGATTACTTTGAATTAAGAGAATATAATTCACCTCAGTGGAAAGAACTAAGAGAAGAGGTTAGTAAATATGGTATGAGAAATGGATATCTATTTGCGGTAGCTCCAAATGGTTCAACAGCGACTTTAGCAGGAACTTCTGAGGGTATAGATCCAGTTATGAATAGATTCTGGTTAGAAGAAAAGAAAGGAAGCATAACTCCAAAGGTAGCACCAGGATTGTGCCAAGAGAACTTCTGGTATTATGTTTCAGCTTATAATGTAAATCAGGAGTTTACAGTTAAAGCAAATGGGGTAAGACAAAGACATATAGATCAAGGACAATCATTTAATCTATATATAACTACAGATTATACTATGAGACAAATAATGAATCTTTACATTGCAGCTTGTAAAAATGGAGTTAAGAGTATTTACTATGTAAGAAGTAAATCATTAACCGTTGAAGAATGTGAAAGTTGTTCAGCATAATTAGATTAAAAGAGAGATTTAAAATATTAGAGATACTCATCTGATTTCGGGTGAGTATCTATTACGTATAAATATTAGAGTTATGGAAAGGTGACGCGGAAATGGAAATAAATAAAAGACCTCTTTTTAATGAGTTTGGAGATACTGAAACTAATAAAAAGAGAATGATAAATGGTAATACAACTAACTTAAATGATTTTAATAATATGAAATACACTTGGGTTTCAGATTGGTACAGACAGGCTATGAATAACTTCTGGATTCCTGAAGAGATAAACCTAGCCCAAGACTTAAAAGACTATAAAAAATTAACCAAGGAAGAAAAAACGGCTTATGATAAAATATTATCTTTCTTAATATTTCTAGATTCAATACAAACAGCAAACTTAGGAAATATAAATAGTTATATTACTGCTTCAGAGGTTAACTTATGTTTAACTATACAAGCTTTCCAAGAAGCGGTTCACTCACAAAGTTATAGTTATATGCTAGATAGTATTTGTTCACCAGAAGAGAGGAATGAAATATTATTCCAGTGGAAAGATGATGCTATATTACTTCAAAGAAACAAGTTCATAGGAGAGTTATATAATGATTTCTTAGAGAATTCAACTATGGAAAATTTCTTAAAGTCAGTAATGGCTAATTATATTCTAGAAGGAGTTTATTTCTACTCAGGATTCATGTTCTTCTATAACTTAGAAAGAAATGGTAAGATGCCAGGTTCAGCCCAGGAAATAAGATATATAAATAGAGATGAAAATACTCACTTATGGTTATTTAGAAGCATAATAAAAGAATTAAAAGAAGAAATGCCAGAATTATTTACTGAAGAATTAAAAAATGAATTAAGAGAAATGGTTAGAACAGGTGTTGAACATGAGATTGCATGGGGTCACTATGTTATAGGTGACAATGTTAATGGAATAAATAAAAATCTTATAGAAAGATATATAAAATATATAGGAAACCTAAGAGTTAAAGCAATAGGATTAGAGCCTTTATTTGAAGGATATGATGAGAACCCAGCACCTTGGGTAGATTATTATGCTGATGCGAATCAAGTAAAAACAGATTTCTTTGAAGCCAAGTCAACAGCATATGCTAAGGCTGGAGCTTTAATAGATGACCTATAATCTTTAATATATGTTAATAGAAGAGGCTGTATCATTTTGATACAGCCTCTTTTTTACAGATATTTTTTTATTTTAATAGATCAGGAGAATCTAAATCATAATGTAATCCACAACTACAACGACCTTCTCCAAATAATAAGGAATAAGATTCAGGAAAACTACTATTTATTCTTATCACTTCTTTAGCAAATTCTTCTCTGTCTTTAGGTATGTCCATTAAAGCATCAGCCTTTTCTTGGGTGTCAATTATAGCACCAGAAGGTATAAATTTATTTGGAGATATTTTAATGGCACCTGAGACTAAGGCATTAGAAGATATATAAGTTCCTTCTCCTACTATTGCATAGAAAACAGTACTGTTAAAGCCAACAAATACATTGTCTTTTAGGCAACAAGGACCATGAATTATTGAACCGTGAGCACAAGAAACTGATTTTCCTATATAAATAGAATATTTTTTGTTATTAATAAGTACTTTTTCTTTAGCTAATCCATGTAATATAACCCCATCTTGAAGATTGGAGTTTTCACCAATAAAAAACGGAGAACCTTCATCACATCTAACGGTAACGTTGCAAGCTATAAAAACATTCTTCTCAATGGTTACATCTCCTATTATTGAAGAAAAAGGGCCAATAAAAACTGTAGGATCTATAGTTGGAGAAATACTTACTTTATTTATTTCAGTTTTAGGATTTGGACTTATTACATATGGATGAGTATTTAAACTATATACATTTTGATTTGAACTAGTAGAATCCATTATTTATCACCTTAAATTAATTTTATAATTTTATAATATTAAAGTTCTAATTAGAGTGTGTTATTACTAAAAGAATGTATAGATTTTTATTTCAAAATAGATATGTAGTTTAAAGATAGAGGGAGTATTTAAAAGCATCAATAAGATAAATAAACATAAAAAGGTTATTTGTTAATGATAATCATTTTCAATTAAATGAAATTTATGTTAAGATAACATCATAGAAAAAAACATTTGGAGGTTTAATATGGCTAAGATGATGGGACCTCGTTTCAAGATGTGCAGAAGACTTGGATTAAACGTAGTAGGACATCCAAAGGCTATGGAACGAGCGAATAGAGGAACAAGCAGAGCTGATAAAAAGTTATCAGATTATGGTGTTCAATTATTAGAGAAACAAAGATTAAGAGCTTATTATGGTGTTATGGAAAGACAATTTACTAGATATGTAGATAAAGCTTTCAATAGTAAAGAACAGCCTGGTGAAGCTTTACTTATGATTTTAGAGTCAAGACTTGATAATATGGTATATAGAATGGGATTTGCTAATTCTATAAGACAAGCTAGACAAATGGTTAACCATGGACACTTTTTAGTAAATGGAGAAAAAGTAAATATACCATCTTTCAGATTAAATGTTGGAGATGAAGTTGTTTTAAGAGAAAAATCAAGAAAAACAGAAATGTTTGTAAACAACTTTAAGGATAGTATAGGAAATGAAGTTCCTTATATAAGTAAAGAAGAAGAAAACTTTAAAGGAATCTTTACTAGAAAACCTAAGAGGGAAGAAATTCCAATAACAATACAAGAGCAATTAATAGTTGAATTCTATTCTAAATAATAGTAATACTGTATAACTGTTTAATCTAATAGGAAATTTAGTTTTAATTACTAAGCTGTTCCTGTAGTTAAAACTAAAATATCTTGTCATAATTATACTTAATAATGTTACTAAACTCTTACTAACAAAAAACACTTGGAGGTGTGCTGGCCTCCAAGTGCTTTTTGCTTTTATTATTTTTTTACATCTATATTATACTTTTTACATTTTAAAGAAACGGTTCTGTGAGTTAATCCTAAAGCCTTACCAGCTTTATTAAATGATTTATATTTTTTCATAGCTGCTTCAATTATTTGCTTTTCATATTCTTCAAAAGGAAGGATATTATCTATATCAATATTTAAAGCAAAAGAAGTGGATTCAATTGGCTTTAAATAAGAAGGCAGGTATTTGCTATCTATATAATCATTATCACAAAGATTCATGGCCCTTTCCATTATGTTTTCAAGTTCGCGAATGTTTCCAGGCCAAGAATATTCAATTAATAGATTAAGAGCATCTTGATTTATACCTAATATACTCTTGTTTAGCTTTTTGTTTAATTTTGCTATAAAATGTTCAACTAATTCAGGAATATCTTCTTTACGTTCTCTAAGTGGAGGAAGATTAATACCAAGAACATTAAGTCTATAGTAAAGATCTTCTCTAAAGGAACCCTCCTCAATCATTTCTTCTAAATTTCTATTAGTTGCTGCAATAACTCTTACATCAATGCTCTTAGGAGCAATACCTCCTACACTTTCAATTTCTCTTTCTTGTAATACTCTAAGTAATTTAACTTGCATTGACAAAGGCATATCACCTATTTCATCTAAGAAAATTGTTCCTGTATCAGCAATAGCAAATTTACCAGGCTTGCTTTGAACTGCACCTGTAAAAGCACCCTTCTCATATCCAAACAATTCACTTTCTAATAGATTTTCAGGTATAGAAGCACAGTTAACTCTAACAAAAGGTTTATTTTTTCTATTACTATTATTGTGTATAGCTTTTGCTATAAGTTCTTTTCCAGTACCACTTTCACCTCTAATAAGCACAGTAGAAGTGGTTTCAGAAGCTTTTTGACACATATACATTATGTCTTTTAATGTTCTGGTTGAACCTATAATATTTTTAAAAGAAGAATTTTTAGAAAGCTGTCTTAAAAATTCATTTTTATAGTAATCCAATTCTTGTTCAGATTTATTTAATTTTGACATAAGCTCTTTAATTAAGCTAACTGGTCTAGAAGTTGAAATAACTCCTTTAAACTCACCATCAATAAATAGTGGATCAATAGTACTTATAACATTAGTACCATTTTTTTTATGAATTACATCTTTTAATAAAGTTTTTTCTTTAAATACTTTAGCTCTAAGCCCTTTAGGAGAAACATCAAAAATACTTTTTCCTATAATATCAGTGCTTACTTTAGAGAAATTTTTAATATACGCAGGATTTAAGTAATTTATTATGCCATTTTCATCTAAAAAGCAAATCATATCTTGTGAGTTTTCAAGTATCTTTGTAAATTTCTCGTTTATTTCTTTCATACCTATAAGATCAGATACATCTTGAATTACGCTAACAGCTCCTATAATTTTTTCATTTATAAAAAGAGGAGAACTATTTACTAATCCAACCCTATTATTAATATGAAGTGTGGAACCATATTTTTTTAAATTACTAAGCATAACATGAGGAAGTTGAGATGAAGGAATTAACTCGTTAATTTTTTTACCATTAACATCTTTTCTATCACATCCAATGAATCTTAAGGCATATTGATTTATTGTTATTATATTTTGATCTATATCTATAACAACAATTCCTATAGGTAAACTTTCAAGAACCTGTTCATTAGCTACTATACTAGCATCAATTATTTCATCAATTTCACTATCTTCAGATTCTGAAGGATTATTTATGTTTTTATCAATAAAATCCATAAGAGATTGAACTGCTAATTTTTCAATCATTCCTTCATTTTGACATCCAATTAATATTCCTTCACCAGGTAAAACCTTAAGAGAAAGAATTGCAAGCATACTTATTCCAAGCCAATCAGTATAAGAATCTTTTTTTATATAAAGTTTAACCTTATATTTTGACTCTATTTCAGAAGCTTTATTAACAATCATAGCAGAGTATCTAGTATGTAATCCTAAGGGCGTTTTTATGATTAATTCTCTTGAATACATTAAATGAAATCACCGTCCAAAGTTTTATTTTAATGAATTATATACAAAAAAGTGAATGTGCTTGATATTTTTTATCAAGTGTTAATAATATATTATCAGAAAAACATATTATTTTAAAGGTTTTATATATGTTATTATTGATAAAAAGAAAATTATTAAAGAAAATATGATAAAAAATATCAAGTCTAAAATTTGTTTGATATTTTTTATCATATTTAGTATAATAAAAGCAACTAATATGACTAGTTATTTTTATCCAAATTTTTAATAAATAAAATATTTTTATAAGAATTATAGGCATTTTTACTAGGGTTTATGAGTATAATATATCTTGAAAAATATTAAAATTTAAAAACTTGGCACGCAAATTGCTGTTGTATATAGGCAGTGAATTTGAAAAGTGAATTAGTTGAATTGTGATTGATATTTAATGTTGTATTTAGTTGAGTATGAACTTAAAGGAGGACTACATAATGAAAAAAGGTATTGCTGCTTCAAAAGGATATGCAATAGGAACTGTATTTATACAAGAACATGAGGAAATAGTAATAACTGATGCGAAGGTTTCAGATATAGCTGCTGAAAAAGAAAAATTAGCTAAGGCTTTAGCTCAATCAAAAGAGCAGTTAGAAGCAATAAAAGAAAAAACAGCTAAGGAAATCGGAGAGCATGAAGCTCAAGTTTTTGAAGCTCATTTAATGTTATTAGATGACGTAGAGTTTACTGGTCAAATGGAAATGACTATTGAAAATGATCAATTAAACGCTATGAAGGCTGTACAAAATGTTACAGATACTTTCGTTATGATATTTGATTCTATGGATGACCCTTATATGAGAGAAAGGGCAGCAGATATAAAAGACGTTTCTAAGAGAATAATAGCTAACCTAGCAGGTAAGGGCGGAAACGGAATGGAAAATGTAGGAGCTAACACTGTTGTTGTAGCTCATGACTTAACACCTTCAGATACTGCTCAATTAGATAGAAGTAAAGTTGTTGGTTTCTTAACTAACATAGGAGGAAGAACTTCTCACTCAGCTATAATGGCTAGAACATTAGAAATACCAGCTGTTGTTGGATTAGGTGATATAACAACTTCAGTTAAAAATGGAGATACTATCATAGTTGATGGTATTGAAGGTGTAGCTATAATCAACCCAGATGAAGCTACTATAAATGAATACAAAGCTAGATTAGAGAAGTTTAAAGCAGACCAAGAAGAATTAAAGAAATTAATAGATGTTAAAACAACTACTAAATCAGGTAGAAGAATAGAGGTTTGCGGAAATATTGGTAAACCAGAAGATATAGATCAAGTTTTAGCAAATGGTGGAGACGGAGTTGGACTATTTAGAACTGAGTTCTTATACATGGATAGAGAAGAAGCTCCAACTGAAGACGAACAATTTGAATCATACAAATATGTTTTAGAAAAAGCAGATGGTAAGCAAGTTGTTATCAGAACATTAGATATCGGTGGAGATAAAACTCTTCCATACTTACCATTACCAGAAGAAATGAACCCATTCTTAGGATACAGAGCTATAAGATTATGCTTAGATAGAAAAGATATTTTTAGAGTTCAAATAAGAGCTTTATTAAGAGCTTCTGTTTACGGAAATCTTGCAGTAATGTTCCCAATGATTTCAGGATTAGAAGAATTCCAACAAGCTAAAGCATTTGTTGAAGAATGTAAAGCTGAGTTAAAAGCAGAAGGAATTGCTTACTCAGACTCAATTCAATGGGGTATAATGGTTGAAATCCCAGCTGCAGCAGTTTATGCTGATGAGTTAGCTAAGCATGTTGATTTCTTCTCAATAGGAACTAACGACTTAATCCAATATACATTAGCTGCTGATAGAATGAGTGAAAAGGTGTCATACCTTTACAACCCAATGCATCCAGCTGTATTAAGATTAATCAAAATGACAATAGATGGTGCTCACAAACATGGTAAGTGGGTAGGCATGTGTGGAGAGATGGCAGGAGATGAAAGAGCTATACCAACATTAGTTGAATATGGCTTAGATGAATTCTCAATGAGTGCTACATCAATCCTAACTGCTAAAAAAATAATAATGGAACAAGAATAATAGTCAATAATTTAAAAATTAATATACAACACTCAAAACCCTAAGTTTTGGCACGAAGTATTTCGTGCCTTTTTTTTATAAAAATAAGTTTTTCATGAAATAAATTTATTTTTATTGAGTTTTAGGAAAAAATAATAATAATTTAAATAAAGGAGGCGTATTTTTTGTTAAAGGTAATAAAAAATATTGAGGTTTATGACCCAGAGTATTTAGGCAAAAAGGATATTGTTATATTAAGTGATAAAATTGAAGGATTATATGATGAAGTAAATGTTCCAGAAGATTTTATAAATATTCAAGTTATTGATGGAGAAGGAATGATAGCTGTTCCAGGATTTATAGATTGTCATGTTCATATACTTGGTGGAGGTGGAGAAGGTGGATTTAGAACTAGAACTCCAGAACTTCAATTAAGCAGTATTATAAAAGGTGGAATAACCACCCTAGTAGGGTGTATAGGAACTGATGGGGTTTGTAGAGACATGAAAGGATTAATTGCAAAAGCTAAGGCTTTATGTGAAGAAGGTGTCACTTGCTATTGCTATACTGGTTCATATGATGTTCCTGTAAACACCATAACTAAGAGTGTTAAAAGTGACTTACTTTTAATAGATAGAGTTATAGGTGTTGGTGAAATAGCACTTTCAGACAATAGAAGTTCACAACCAACATATGATCAGTTTGTTAATGTAGTGGCTCAAGCTAGGGTTGGAGGACTTTTATCAGGAAAGGCTGGAATAGTAAATGTTCATTTAGGTGCTGGAAAAAGGATGATTGAATATATAACTAGATTAATAAATGAAACTGAAATTCCACCAAGTCAAATCATTCCTACTCATATGGGAAGAAATAGAGAACTTTTTGAGGCTGGTATAAATCATGCTAAGGCTGGTGGTCAAATAGATTTAACAACATCTTCAGATCCTCAACATTTAGAGGAAGGAGAGTTAACAGCAGGTGAAGGACTTAAAAAGCTTTTAGACGCCGGAGTAGACATAGAAAGAATAACTTTTTCTTCAGATGGAAATGGAAGTATGCCATTATTCGATGAAAATGGAGAACTTAAAGGCTTAGGAATATGTTCGGTAGAAAGTCTTTTTAATGAAGTTAAGGAAGCTATAAAGCTTGGAGTACCTTTAGAAAAAGCTATAAGGGTTATTACTAGTAATGTTGCTAATGTTTTAAAATTAGAGCATAAAGGCTTTATATCAACAGGAAAAGATGCAGATATAATTTTATTAGATAAAAAAAATTTAGATATAAATTCTGTTATATCTAGAGGGAATATTTTGATGGATAATAAAAAATTGTTAGTAAAAGGCACCTTTGAATAACAAACTTATAAAAGTTAAATAATAGCTATTATTTGTAACATTGACTTAATATTTTAAATATAATATAATTGTAAGTAATAAAGTACCCCTAAGGGGTATATTAGGAGGCGTGTAAAAATGGTAAAACACATAAATGATCAAGATTTTAATACAGAGGTAATAGAAGCAAGTGAAGTAGTAGTTGTTGATTTCTGGGCAACTTGGTGTGGACCTTGTAAAATGATAGCACCAGTTATAGAAGAGTTAGCAAATGAAATGACAAATGTTAAATTTGTAAAAGTTGATGTTGATAAAAACCCAGGTTCAGCTGGAAAATATCAAATACAAAGTATACCAACTTTATTAATATTCAAAGGTGGAAAAGTTGTTGATACTTTAGTTGGATTTAGACCAAAAGCTGCATTAGTTGAAGCTATCAAAAAATACGTTTAATAAGCTTCTTAAGGAGATGAACAATTTTGAGCGAAAGATATGATATAGCCATAATAGGAAGCGGACCAGCTGGTCTTTCAGCTGCATTAAATGCAAAAATTAGAAATAAAAAATTTATTCTTTTTGGTAATGATGATTTAAGCACAAAGCTTGTTAAAGCACCAAAAGTAAATAACTATCTTGGATTTGTAGGAAAAGATGGTATAGATCTTAAGAATCAGTTTATGGGTCATTTGAGAGAAATGGATATAGAAATAACTGAGGAAAGAATAAATAGTATTTATGCTATGGGAGAATATTTTGCTCTTATGGTAAATGAAAAAATGTATGAAGCAACTTCAATTATAATTGCAACGGGTATAGAATACACAAAACCTATGAGAGGCGAAGCAGAATTTTTAGGTAAAGGTGTAGGCTATTGTGCAACTTGTGATGCTCCATTATACAAAGAGAAGGTTGTAACTATAATTGGTTATAATAAAGAAGCTGAAGAGGAAGCTAACTTTGTAAGTGAATTAGCAGCTAAAGTTTATTATGTTCCTAGATATAAAGGGAAGTTTAATTTAAATTCATCAATAAAAGTTGTGGATGATATTCCTGTAGAAATACAAGGAGAAGATAAGGTCACTAAATTAGTTACTAAAAATGGTGAAATAGATACTGATGGTATATTTGTACTAAGAGATAGTATATCACCAGGACAATTAGTACCAGGATTAAAAATAACTGATGATCATATAGAAGTTGATAGATTAATGAAGACTAATATAGAAGGATGTTTTGCGGCTGGCGATTGTACAGGTAAGCCATATCAATACATGAAAGCTGCCGGTGAAGGAAATGTAGCTGCCCTAAGTGCAGTAGCGTACTTAGACAGTAGGAGATAAGAAAAAAAGCTAACACTTTGTGTTAGCTTTTTCTTTAGGTAACATTAAAAAAGACATGTTGACCTATGCTTTTTTCTCCTATCTTTTCAACGCCTTTCATCCACGAGCATGTAGCAATTTTAGGGTTATAAAAATATAATGCTTCATCTGTTGGGTCACAGCCTTCTATGGCCTTAAGAACAGCATTATAGCTATCACTATCAGGTACTACGTCTATTTTTCCGTTTCTAACGCAGGAAAAAGCATTTTTTTGAGTTATTACTCCTTGAATAGTATCAGGAAAGTGTGAATCTGTTGTTCTGTTAAGTATTACTGATGCGACAGCTACTTTTCCATCAAAAGGTTCCCCTTTACTTTCAGCATATACAACCTGAGACATTAAATATATGTCATCTTTAGTCAAGGATATTGTAGAGTTTGAGCTCTTGAATACAGCAACAACCTCGTCAGGTGTATTACAGATTTGATCAGATTCTGGGGGTTGTGAATTATCAGCTATTTCTGTTAATTCTATATAATCATTTTTGGTTACATGCTCATTTGAAAGAGAAAGCCCTAAAACTTCTTTCTCATTAAGTGTAGTGATGATAAATAAGGCGAAGGCGAAGATGAAGTAAGTATAAATACTCTTTTTCATAAGAACCTCCTTTTAGGTAATTATTTTACTTTGTATATTGTAACCAAAAAAACAGACTTAATACGTTATTTTAATTTTTGATATAATTATCTAAGGACTTTTCAGCAGATTCTAATGAATATATGAATTCATCAAATAGTTCTGAAGACTTATCATAATAATCTTCTGAAGTCTTTTTATTTTCAATCTCATCTAAAAGACCTTTATAGAAATAATCAATATAGTTACCATAAGATTTTAATGCCTTTTCAAGAGCTAAGAAGCAATCATTAGCTTGTTCTGGAATAGGCAAGGAATATAAATCGTTTTTAAGCTCTTGAAGAGAAGCAATTTTACCGTCTATGTCGGTTACTAAAACTTTTAAATCCCTATTGGATTCTTTTATTAGGTTTGCTGTTTCAAAAAGTTTTTCATCCATTGAAGAAAGTTTTAAGGCTATTGATTTCATAGCAACTACAAAATCATTTTTTTGGCTTTGAACAAAGTTCTTATCTCTATTGGTTTTTATTAACTCATTTATATAATAAAAAATATCTTGGAGATAAGTATTTCCTTCTTTGTATAAATAAACAGGGATTAAATTAGAGCGACATAAGTAATAGTAATTTTCACATTCTTCTTTTAGCTTTAAAGTAATTGCATATTCATCAGCTAGATTTAAAGCGTCAGGAGTTTTTAGAATGGAAAGCACCTTATTAAATAGTTCAATATTTTTATCTAATCCATTACTAAGTGGTATTAATAAATCTTCGTGTTTTGGAGAAACTGTTAAAGATTTTAAATTAGAATTTATGGTTGTAAGTTTTTCAAGTTTATTTTCTATAGAGCTTACATAGTTTTCTGAAGTTATGGTTCCTTCAGTAAAATCATAAGTAAGATTAATCTCAGAAACTGATCTTCCTAAGTCCTCAAGCTTAGATTTTTCATTATGTGCTCTAAAAAAGGAAAATCCTAAAACAAATATTAGTATTAGAACTGCAAATATTATATATATTAAGGAATTATCAATATATTTTTTATACTTAAAGTCCATAATAAGTACCCCCTCATATGATTTTTCTATTAAAATATATGAAGAAATATATAATAACATTACCTAGAATATGTAAAACTACAAAGAAATGATTTAAAATATATTTTATAATTATATTTTTATTGTATAATTTAATTGTTACGGTAATGGAGGTGAATTTTGTGCAAGAATTAATAATGATATTTACAAATAGTTTAAAGGATATATCTATTTGGTCAATCATAGATATTTTAATTGTAGCTTTTATATTTTATAGAGGATATATATTAATAAAAGAAACTAGAGCAGAGCAATTATTAAAAGGAGTAATATTATTATTGATTTTGATTCCTATAAGTTATGTTTTAAGACTTCAAATGTTAAACTTTATATTAACAAAGACATTAACAATAGGAGTGTTATCAATAGTGATTATTTTCCAACCTGAAATCAGAAGAGCTTTAGAGCATATAGGAAGTACAGCCTTTGATGATTTTCATGTAATTCAAGATGATCAAAAACTAGAGGAAGTTATTGACCAGCTTATAATAGCAGTAGAGGATATGGCTGAGACTAAAACAGGAGCCTTAATTGCTATTGAACAGGGAACTGGTTTAGCAGAAATAATATCTACAGGAACTCAGTTAGATGCTGTTATAACGTCAGCATTAATAGAAAATATATTCTTTAAGAATACTCCATTACATGATGGGGCAACTATAATTAGAAATGATAGAATTGTTTCAGCAGGTTGTGTTTTACCATTAACAAATAATAATACTATAAACAAAAAGTTAGGAACTAGACATAGAGCAGCTATAGGTTTATCTGAGGTATCAGATGCTTTAGTTATTGTTGTTTCAGAAGAAACAGGAGCTATATCTCTAGCTGTAAAAGGAAGATTAACTAGAAACTATGATGGTAAAAAGTTAAAAAATATATTATTAAAAGTTATGAAGAATAGACGTGATAAGAGAGGTAAATCTTATGGGGAGAAGGTGAAAATATGCTTAAAAAAATTAAAGGAAAAAATTTCTTAGTAAAATTTATATGCTTATTATTATCCTTTTCACTTTGGTTGTACATAATAAATGTGGAGAATCCAGTTAGAGAATACAAATTGAATAATGTTCCTGTTCAAGTTATAAATGCGGATATTTTAAAGGAATATAATTTAGTATTGACTCCTAATCAAAATTTAACAGTAGATTTAGATTTAGAGGGGCCTTCAACTGAAATATATAAAGTGAAGAAAGAACAATTTAAAATAGTTGTTAATTTAGGAGAGTATGTTTTAAAAGAAGGAGATAATAATATACCAGTACAAATAGAAACTTCTCCTAACAATATAAATATAAAGAATAATGGATTGTTAAGAGTAAATGTAGCTCTTGATAAATATCAAGAAAAAAGCTTACCAATTGAAAGTAAAATAAAAGTAAATACAGAGCAAGGAGTTTATGCTGATAAAGTAAATATTAATCCACAGAATGCTACTGTATCTGGTGCTCAATCATTAGTAAGCAAAGTTAAATTTTTAGAAGTAAAGGGCGAGATAAATGATGTTAGCAAAGCTGTTAATATGAGTTTACCAGTTGTTGCTGTAGATGATAGTGGAAATGAAATTAAGGATGTAAATATAAGTCCCAATAAAGTAGATGTATCTTTTGGAGTTAAAAAAGCTAAGGAAGTACCAGTTAATGTAATAACGACAGGAACTACTAAGGAAGGCTTAGCCTTAAAATCTATTACTCCAAGTCTTACTAAAGTTAGCTTAGTTGGTTCAGAGGATGCCTTAAGTAAGGTTAGCTATGTAGAGACTGCACCTATAGATGTATCTCAGTTTTCAGATGATACAGAGGTATCAACAGGATTAAAAATTCCAGATGGAGTAAGTTTAACTTCTAATGATCAGTCTCAGATTAAAGTTAAATTAGACTTTAGCAAAGACTTACAAAAAGAAATTGATGTTCCATTAACTGTAGAAGGAAGTTTAGAAGGATATACACCTGAAACTGATGTTAAGACCGTGAAGTTAACATTAGATGGTCCTGAGGATTCTGTAAATAATGTAGATATAAGCAAGTTTAAATGTAGTATTGATATATCAAAACTTACAGAAGCGGGAGGAAGTATAAAGCCAACTATATCAAATCATTATGATAACATAAAAGTTATTAAAGTGGATCCGGCAGAGGTTAAAGTAACTTTCAAAAAGAATGAAGAGTCAACTGGTGGTACTGACAATAGTGGTACGAATTCAGAAAATCCAAACAATAATAACAATAGTAGCAATACTTCAAACGAAAATAATAAGCAAAATCAAAATAAGAAACAATAGTATTTACCACAGATTACTTTAGCGGTATTCTGTGGTAAAATAATTTACTAAAGAAAATAAAATGGAGGCAATTTTATGACTATTAGAATAAATAATATTAGTTTAGATATAAATGAAGATTTAGATCTTTTAAAGAATAAAGTAGCTAAAAAACTAAAAATTTCTAAGGGTGAGGTTGGAGATATAAAAATAATAAAAGAATCCTTAGATGCTAGAAAAAAGAATCTTATAAAATTTAACTATTGTATAAATATAGAGCATGAAAATGAAGAGAAGATAGTAGCTAGACTTAATGATAAAGATGTAAAAATAGATACAGTTAATTATGATTTCGACTTTGAATTTGGGGAAAAGAAACTTGAACATAGACCAGTAGTAGTAGGATTAGGACCGGCAGGGCTATTTGCGGCTCTTTTACTGGCTAAAAAAGGATTTAACCCAATAGTATTTGAAAGAGGAGAAGATGTTGATGAAAGAACTAAAACTGTAGAAGAGTTTTGGAGAACTGGGGAATTAAATCCAGAATCAAATGTACAGTTTGGTGAGGGTGGTGCAGGAGCATTCTCAGATGGAAAGCTTACAACTAGAATAAAGGATACAAGATGCGATTATGTGCTTGATGCTCTTGTAAGGAATGGAGCTCCTGAAGAAATAATATATAAAGGAAAACCGCATGTAGGAACTGATATATTAAAAAATGTAGTTAAGAATATAAGAGAAGAAATAAAAAGACATGGTGGAGAAGTTCATTTTAATTCAAGATTTGAAGGAATAATAAAGAAAGATAATAAATTAAAAGGAATTAAGGTCAACGGAGAAGATGTTCCATGTGAAGTAGTAGTTTTAGCTTTAGGACATAGTTCTAGAGATACATACGAAATGTTATTTAACGAAGGAATATTTATGAAACAGAAACCTTTTGCTATAGGGGTTAGAATAGAACATCCACAGGAAATTATAAATTTAAGTCAATATGGAGAAAAATATGCTAATCATCCTAGATTAAAGGCGGCAGAGTACAGATTAGCATATCAAAGTAAGATTTTAGATAGAGCTGTATATTCTTTCTGTATGTGTCCAGGAGGAGTTGTTGTAAATGCTTCTTCAGAAGAAAAAAGATTATGTGTAAATGGAATGAGTTATCATGCTAGAGATAAAGAAAATGCTAACTCAGCTTTAGTTGTAACCGTAGGATCAAATGATTTTGGAGGAGATCATCCTTTAGAAGGAATGAAGTTTCAAAGGCATTATGAAGAACTTGCATTTAAACTAGGTGGAGGAAATTATAATACTCCTGTTCAATTAGTCGGAGATTTCATGAATGATAGAGTTTCAACTAAATTAGGAAAAGTTAATCCAAGCGTATTAAGTAATGGATATAGATTTGAAGATTTAAGAAAATGTCTTCCTTCTTATGTAATAGCAGGGTTAAAAGAAGGTATTACTGATTTTGATAGAAAAATAAAAGGGTTTGGACATAGCGATAGTGTATTAACTGGTATAGAAACAAGAACCTCAGCACCAGTCAGAATTGAAAGAAATGAGAAATTACAAAGCATATCTTTACAAGGTTTATATCCTGCAGGAGAGGGAGCAGGATTTGCAGGCGGAATCGTTTCAGCAGCGGTAGATGGATTAAAGGTTGCAGAAAACATAATGAAAGAATACCATGTTTAAAATTTAACAATTAAATAAAAATAATAAATTGAATATTCTGAAAACTTACGTTTTCAGAATATTTTTTGGTAGAATATAGTTATGGAGAATTAATTTTGAATTGATAAATTTATGTAGTCAAATTTTTTTTGTTTGCAATTGTTATAAATTTAACAAAATTCAAGAAAGAGGGTTGAGTATTATGGCTAAAAATTTTAATGAATTGTTTTCAAAACTAAGAGAAAATGGAATGAAAAAAGTTTCAGTTGCAGTTGCTCAAGACGAACCAGTTTTAGAGGCTGTAAGAGAAGCTAAAAAGTTAGGAATAGCTGATGCTGTTTTAGTTGGGGATGAAGAAAAAATAAAGGAAATAGCTAATAAAATAGATATGAATTTAGCTGATTTTCAAGTTATAAATGAGCCTAACGATAAAAAGGCAGCTTTATTAGCAGTAGAGTTAGCATCAACAGGAAAAACTGACATGGTAATGAAAGGTTTAGTTGATACTGCTACTTTCTTAAGAAGTGTATTAAATAAAGAAGTTGGATTAAGAACAGGTCAATTAATGTCACATGTATCTGTATTTGAAATACCAGAAATGGATAGACTACTTTTCTTAACAGACGCGGCATTTAATACATATCCAGAGTTAAAAGATAAAGTAGCAATGATAAATAACTCAGTTAAAGTAGCTCATGCTTGTGGAGTAGAAGTTCCTAAGGTGGCTGTTATCGGCGCTGTAGAAGTTGTAAATCCTAATATGCCAGCAACAATAGATGCAGCATTATTAGCTAAAATGAGTGATAGAGGACAAATAAAGGGATGTATAGTTGATGGTCCATTCGCCTTAGATAATGCTATATCAGAGGAAGCTGCGGAGCATAAAGGGGTAAAAGGAGAAGTTGCAGGAAAAGCAGACATATTATTATTACCTAATATAGACGTTGCAAATGTAATGTATAAGACTTTAACTTACATGTCAGAATGCAAGAATGGTGGATTATTAGTGGGTACATCAGCACCAGTTATATTAACTTCTAGAGCAGATAGTTTTGAAACAAAAGTTAAATCAATAGCTATAGCAGCAGTAGTTGCTCATGATTTAAAATAATAGATTTTGGGGGAGAGTTATATGGCATACAAATTATTAATAATAAACCCAGGTTCAACATCTACTAAAATAGGTGTTTATGAGGGAGAAAAAGAAGTATTAGAGGAGACTTTAAGACATTCAGCAGAAGAAATATTAAAATATGATACAATATATGATCAACTTCAATTTAGAAAAGAGGTTATTTTAAATGTTTTAAAGGAAAAGGGTGTTAACATAAATGAGTTAGACGCCGTTGTTGGAAGAGGTGGAATGCTTAAACCAATAGAAGGTGGAACTTATGAAGTTAATGATGCTATGGTTGAGGATTTAAAAATTGGAGTTCAAGGTCAACATGCTTCAAACTTAGGTGGAATATTATCTAATGAAATAGCAAAAGAAATTGGGGTAAAAGCTTTTATAGTTGATCCAGTTGTAGTTGATGAAATGGAAGATGTAGCAAGATTATCTGGAGTTCCAGAGTTACCAAGAAAAAGTAAATTCCATGCATTAAATCAAAAAGCTGTTGCTAAAAGATATGCTAAAGAGCACAATACTTCATATGATGACGTTAATTTAATAGTTGTTCATATGGGTGGTGGTGTTTCAGTAGGAGCACATAAAAAAGGAAGAGTTGTTGATGTAAACAATGCTTTAGATGGTGATGGACCATTTTCACCAGAAAGATCAGGGGGAGTACCTGCTGGAGACTTACTTAGACTTTGTTTCTCAGGAAAATACAGTGAAGATGAACTTTATAAAAAATTAGTTGGTAAAGGTGGATTTGTTGCTTATGCTAATACAAATGATGCTAGAGACTTAATAAAGTTATCACAAGAAGGTGATGAAAAAGGTTCACTAATATTCAATGCATTCATATACCAAATAACAAAAGCTATAGGAGAAATGTCTGTAGTTCTTGAAGGTAAAGTTGATGCTATAGTATTAACTGGTGGAATAGCATACAGTGATTACGTTACTAATGCTATAAACGAAAAAGTTAACTGGATTGCGCCAATAGTTGTATATGGTGGAGAAGATGAACTTTTAGCTTTAGCTCAAGGAGCTATAAGAGTTTTAGACGGAGTAGAAGAAGCAAAAATATATAATATGTTACTAATGTCATAAACGAAAAATTTAATTGAATTGCATCAATAGTTTTATATGGTTTGGAAGATGAACTTTTAGCTTTAGCTCAAGGAATTATAAGAGTTTTAGATAGAGTAGAAAAAGCAAAAATATATAAATAGATTAAAGAAATACATGTAAATATTAAGATTGATTATGATTTGGGGAAGAATTTTGTAATTCTCCCTTAAATTTTGTTTTAAAAAAGTGTTCATAAAAGTCTGAAATATTTATATTTCACAAATATTATGTTAGAATAGTAACGATGATTTTTAAATTAACTGATTTTTACGATATATGAGTTGAGGTTTAGTATTTATCAAAAAATCCTAAAAATTGGAGGAACAGCATGAATAAAATAATAATCAATGATAAGACTATCGAATTTGATGGTGACAAGACGATACTTGACTTAGCAAGAGAGAATGGCTTTGACATTCCTGTGCTTTGTGAGTTAAAAAATTGCGGAAACAAAGGACAATGTGGGGTTTGTCTTGTTGAGCAAGAAGGAAATGATAGACTATTAAGATCTTGTGCAATAAAAGCTAAAGATGGAATGGTTATTAAAACTGATAGTGAAAAAGTTATAGAAGCTAGAAAAGAAAGAGTTGCAGAACTTTTGGACGAGCATGAGTTTAAATGTGGACCATGTAAAAGAAGAGAAAACTGTGAATTCTTAAAACTTGTAATTAAAACAAAAGCAAGAGCTCACAAACCATTTGTAGTTGTAGATAAATCAGAGTATGTAGATGATAGAAGTAAATCAATAGTTTTAGATAGAACTAAATGTGTTAAATGTGGTAGATGCGTTGCTGCATGTAGAACAAGAACAGCTACTAACTCAATAAAATTCCATAGAATTGATGGTGTTAGATTAGTTGGACCAGAAGAATTAAAATGTTTCGATGATACAAACTGTTTATTATGTGGACAATGTGTTGCTGCTTGTCCAGTTGATGCGTTATCAGAAAAATCACATATAGAAAGAGTTCAAGATGCATTAAATGATCCAGAAAAACATGTAATAGTTGCTATGGCACCAGCTGTAAGAACATCAATGGGTGAATTATTCAAGATGGGTTACGGCCAAGACGTTACTGGAAAATTATATACTGCTTTAAGAGAATTAGGTTTCAATAAAGTATTTGACATAAACTTTGGTGCTGATATGACAATAATGGAAGAGGCTACTGAGCTTATAGAAAGAATTAAAAACAATGGACCTTTCCCAATGTTAACTTCATGTTGTCCATCATGGGTTAGAGAAGTTGAAAACTACTTCCCAGAGTTAGTAGAAAATCTTTCAACAGCTAAGTCACCACAACAAATATTTGGAACAGCATCTAAAACTTATTATCCACAAGTTGCTGATATAGATCCTAAAAAGGTATTTACAGTAACTATAATGCCTTGTACTTCTAAAAAATTCGAGGCTGATAGACCAGAAATGGAAAACGAAGGAATTAGAAATATAGATGCAGTTTTAACAACTAGAGAATTAGCTAGAATGATAAAAGCTGCTAAAATAGATTTCGCTAAATTAGAAGATAGCGAAGTGGATCCAGCTATGGGTGAATATACAGGAGCTGGTGTTATATTCGGAGCTACTGGTGGAGTTATG
Organism: Clostridium sp. LIBA-8553; assembly: GCF_057782465.1. NCBI lineage: Bacteria > Bacillati > Bacillota > Clostridia > Eubacteriales > Clostridiaceae > Clostridium > Clostridium sp. LIBA-8553. Next base: position 3,149,994 of record NZ_CM173489.1, on the reverse strand, counting down.
GAGGCTGCTTTAAGAACAGCTAAAGATTTCATGGAGAATGATAACTTAGATAACGTAGATTATGAAGTTGTTAGAGGATTAGCTGGAATAAAAGAAGCTAATGTTGAAATATCAGGAAATGAATATAAAATAGCTGTTGTAAGTGGAGCTGCTAATGTATTTGAATTGGTTAACTCAGGTAAAATAAATGATTATCACTTCATCGAAGTAATGGCATGCCCAGGTGGATGTGTTAACGGTGGAGGACAACCACATATTTCAGCTGAAGATAGTGATAAAATGGACATCAGAGAAGTAAGAGCTTCTGTTCTTTACAACCAGGATAAGAATTTAGAGAAGAGAAAATCACATCAAAACTCAGCTTTATTAAAAATGTACGAAAACTATATGGGTCAACCAGGTCATGGAAAAGCTCATGAGTTATTACACATGAAATATAAAAAATAATATTTGAAATATAAACAGAGTACTTTAAAGTACTCTGTTTTTTTATAGTTTTTTATAAAAACTGAAAAAATTAAATATAAAATATCACAAGAAAAATGAAATTTGTACAGGCTATTTAGATTATCATACAAAAAATAATGAATTCTTTTGTAAATAATGTCCATAGATGAAAACGGTTAATTGGTATAAAATAAAATCATAAAAGAAATTCGAGAAAATAATTGGAATTTATGGGGGAGTATTAATATGGCAAATTTATCACTTAAACATATTTATAAAGTTTATCCAGGAGATGTTACAGCAGTTAAAGACTTTAACTTAGAAATCGCTGATAAAGAATTCATCGTATTCGTTGGACCATCAGGTTGTGGTAAGTCTACTACTTTAAGAATGATCGCTGGATTAGAAGAAATATCAAAAGGTGAATTATTTATTGGAGATAGATTAGTTAACGAAGTTGAACCAAAGGAAAGAGATATAGCGATGGTTTTCCAAAGTTACGCACTATATCCACATATGACTGTATATGATAACATGGCATTTGGACTTAAGTTAAGAAAAGTTCCAAAGGAAGAGATAGATAAAAAAGTTAAGGATGCTGCTAAAATACTTGATATAGAGCATTTATTAGATAGAAAACCAAAGGCTTTATCAGGAGGTCAAAGACAAAGGGTTGCATTAGGTAGAGCTATAGTAAGAGAACCTAAAGTATTCTTAATGGACGAGCCTTTATCAAACTTAGATGCTAAGTTAAGAGTGCAAATGAGAACTGAGATTTCTAAATTACATCAAAGATTACAAACAACATTCATATATGTTACACATGACCAAGTTGAAGCTATGACAATGGGTACAAGAATAGTTGTTATGAAAGATGGTATAGTTCAACAAGTTGACTCACCACAAGAAATATACAATAATCCAGCTAACATCTTCGTTGCAGGATTCATAGGAAGTCCACAAATGAACTTCATAGATGGTACTATAAAAGAAGAAGGCGGAAAATATTTTGCATGCTTCCAATCAGAAAAGATTGAAATGCCAATGGAAAAAGCTAGATTATTAAAAGAAAAAGGATATATCGGAAAAAGTGTTATAATAGGTGTAAGACCTGAGCATTTAGATGATGATCAAGAGTTAGTTGCTGCCAATCCAACAACTGTAATAAAATCAAAAGTTGAAGTTACAGAGTTAATGGGAGCAGAAAGTTACATTTATACTAAACTTGGTGAGCAAAGCATAACAGTTAGAGTAAATGGAAGCACTAAGCTACAAAGTGGTCAAGAAGCTAAGTTCTACGTTGATGCTAATAAAATTCATGTATTCGATAAAGAAACAGAATTAAAATTAGTTTAATTAGTAAATAGCTTTAATATAGAGAGGTAATTAATATGTACAGTTTTCATAAGTTCTTAGAAGAGTTATATTTAAATACCCAAATACCTTTCAAGGTTACTTTGGATGATGAGGAATTCATATTATCAGATTTTGATAATGATGAGACGGTTTCTTTAGAATTTGAAGTTAATGATAAAAAGGGAAAAATAATAACTCAAAAGGAATATGAAAGCTGTACTTCTTTATTAAGATATTTAATTGAGAATAAGATTAAAGAAGTATCAAGTAATAAGGAAAAACTTATTAAGAAAGCTTTGAATGGAGTTATTATAGATAAAAACATTATTGATAAAGAATTATGCTTTTTAAAGGATGAGTTTTACATAATTAATGTTTATTTAGCTTCACATATTCAAGAAGGCTTAGAACTTATTAATGAATGCTATAGTAATAAAAATATAGTTAGCGTATTAAAGGAAGATAACATAGTAATTATTGGTGCCTTAGAAGATGTTTATGATCATGTTAGTAGTATCAAGGATTCTATTGACTCAAACCTTTATGTAAAATGCTATATAAGCTATATGAAATTAAGTAATATAAATGAAATAAAAGAGGCTTATGAGATAAATATGTCTAAGATAAATCTTGCAATAAAATATGATTTGGATGAAGTCGTTTATGGAGAAAGAGATTTAATTTTTGAAACTTTAGTTGACTCCATAGATGAGGAATTAAAGAGTAAGATGTATGAAGATTTTGGATTAGGATTCTCTAAGCTAGATAGAGAGATGATAAAGACTATAGAAACATTTTTTAAATGTGGACTTAATATAAGTGATGCATCTAAAGAATTATATGTACATAGAAATACTCTCATCTACAGATTAGATAAAATTCAGAAGTGTACATCTTATGATATAAGGAATTTTAATGAAGCTGTGATCTTTAAAATCGCTTTTTTAATATGGCGTGGAAAAGAAATAGGTAAGCAATAATAAATAAAAATATATTTATGAGAGTAGAGAACCGTATCAAAAATACTATTTAGAGTATTTTTGATATGGTTTTTTATTTTAATAACATCATAAATATAGTCATAAAAACTACTGTAAATAATATATCAAAAATGGTAAAAAAATTAATGGATAAATTTTATATGAAATCTACAAAAATTTCAAAAAAAGTATTGAAAATGTTTTCTAGATGTTATATAATAATTTTGGAAACGATACCGAAGTGCTTTCCAAAGAGATTATTAATGAATAATAGATGAAATATTTTTTTGAATATTTTTGGTATCGTTTCCGAAGATGAGAATTTAAAAATTATAGCTTTTTAGCTAATTAAAAGTTATGAGGGGGATTTTAGAATGGGAAAACGTACAAAAATTCTAGCAACTGTAATGGCAGCAACAATGTTATTTGCAGGGTCACTAGTAGGATGCGGAGGAAAAACTGATTCAGGAAATGCTGGAGGTTCAGAAAAAGAACTAACAGTATGGTCACACTTAACAACTCCAGAAGTGGACGAGATAAATAAATTAGCCCAAAAATGGGGAGAAGAAAATGGAGTTAAAGTTAAGGTGGTAGAAGATAAATCAGAAATGCAAGCTTACATACAAGCTGCAAACAGTTCTAAGGGACCAGATATCATGTTTGGTTTAGCACATGATAACTTAGGAACATTCCAAAAGGCAGGACTTTTAGCAGAAGTTCCAGAAGGAACTATAAATGATTCTGATTATGCATCACATCAAGTTTTAGATGCTGTAACAATAGGTGGAAAAAGATATGCAGTTCCAATAGCACAAGAAACTTCAGCTCTTTTCTATAACAAAGATAAAGTTAAAGAAGTTCCAAAGACTATGGAAGATTTAGTTAAGGTTGCAGAAGAAGGTGCAGGATTTAAATATGATATTAATAACTTCTATGCTACTTATGGATTTATAGCAGCAGATGGAGGATATGTTTATAAAGATAACAATGGAACTCTTGATCCAACTGATATTGGATTAGCTACACCAGGAGCTATAAAAGGATATCAATTCGTTCAAGATTTAGTTCAAAAAGATAACTTAATGCCAGCTGATATAACTGGAGACATAGCTAAAGGTGATTTCTTAGCTAAGAATACTGGATTCTATATTTCAGGACCTTGGGATGTATCAGCATTTAAAGATGGTGGAGTAAACTTTGGAGTAGCTCCAATGCCAACATTATTTGGAAAACAAGTACCAACTTTCTTAGGGGTTCAAACTGCTTTTGTAAGTGAAAAATCAAAAAATAAAGATTTATCATGGAAATTAGTTAAGTACTTAGCAGATAATTCAGGTGATATATTATTAAACAAAGGTAATAGAATTCCAGTATTAAATAAATACTTAGATAGTGCAGACTTCAAGAACAACGAATATATGAGTGCTTTCGCAGAACAAGCTAAATTCGCTACACCAATGCCTAACATACCAGAAATTCAAGCTATGTGGGGACCTGCTGGAGCTAACTTACAATTATTAACTTCAGGTCAAATCACACCAGAACAATGTGCTCAAATGACAGTAGAGCAAATTAAAGAAGGTATATCACAACAAAAATAATTAGAAATTTTAACTAGGGGGATGAAAAGTCCCCCTTATTTATAAGAATTATCTTAAAGGGTAGAGGTATTTTATTAAGGAGGAGAGTATGTAATGCAAGTAGTAGCAGATAAGAAAGCGGCAAGAAAAAAGAGTATGAATCAGACAAAGAAATCTATTCCATATTTATTACCAGCACTTATATCAATTATAATATTTACAGTTTTACCTATATTATATACAGTTTATATATCTTTTACAGATTATACAATGTATTCACAAGGCAATGTTCAATTTGTAGGATTAGCAAACTTTATAGAGGTTTTTACAGGACCTTTTAAAGAAATATTTTTCCCAGTTTTAGGTTGGAACTTAGTGTTTGCAATAGCTTCAACTTTAGGAACTTTCTTCTTAGGATTAATAGTTGCTATGGCAGTAAATAATCCTAACTTAAAAGAAAAAGCAATTTATAGAGCAATACTTATAATTCCATGGGCTTTACCAGCAACAGTAGCAATACTTTCATGGAAAGGTCTTTTAAATGGAAGTTACGGAGCAATAAATAACTTATTAATGAATTTACATGTAATAGCAGATCCTATTCCATGGTTAACAGATCCAATGTGGGCAAGAGTTGCAATAATATTCGTTGGTATATGGTTAGGATTCCCATACATGATGAATGTTTGCCTAGGAGCTTTAGGAGCTATTCCAGATAGTTACTATGAAGCTGCAGATGTTGATGGTGCTAGTAAATGGCTTCAATTTAGAAAAATAACATTACCATCATTAGCACAAACTGCTTATCCATTAATAATTTCATCATTTGCATTTAACTTTAATAACTTTGGACAGGCATATTTGATTACTAATGGTAATCCACCAAGGATGGCGACTCAGTTTGCTGGATACACAGATATCCTTGCATCTGTAAACTATAAATTATCAACACAATTTGGTAGATTTGAAATAGCATCCGCAATAAGTATAATAATATTTATCTTATTAGCAACAATATCATATTATCAAATGAAATTATCAGGACAATTCGAGGAGGTTGAATAAGATGCAAAGTAGAGTACAAAAAAAGAGCGGAATAAACACTTCCTCAGAAATTAAATATAAAAAGAAATTAAGACCATCAGAAGTAAGGTCAGTATGGATAGCAAGAGTATTTTTATGGTTTATGTGTCTTGTAGTATTATTCCCAGTTCTATCTATAGTAACTGCTTCTATGGCCAAAGGGGAAGCTTTCGTACAAACAACATTATTACCACAAGCATGGACACTTGAAAACTATTCAAAGGTTTTAACTGAAACAAACTTTTTAATTTGGGTTAAAAATACTATTGTTATATGTGTTGCGGTATCTGTAATTCAATTACTTTTAACAATACCAACAGCTTTTGCTTTCTCAAAACTAAGATTCTGGGGAAAGAAAAAAGGATTAATGTTTTTGTTATTACTTCAAATGTTCCCAGCAGCTATGTCATTACCTGCAATTTTAGGTCTTGCATATAGATTAAATGGTATGGACCATATAATTACATTAGTAATTATAGCTGCAGGTGCTAGTGCATATAATATTTGGTTAATGAAGGGATTCATAGATGGAATTCCAAAGGAACTTGTAGAAGCTGCAAGCGTTGATGGGGCAACTACTTTCCAAATATTTATGAAAATAATATTACCATTAACAAGAAATATGATTTTAGTAATATTCTTATTTACATTTATAGGATCATATAGTGAATTTATATTCGCTTCAGCAATATTAAAAGATCCAGATAGTTTAACACTTGCTGTAGGTATGCAACAGTTTATTAAAAATGACTTCTCAGCTAACTGGACTCAATACTCAGCTGCAGCAATAATGGCTTCAGTTCCTATAGTAATTCTTGCAACTGTAGGTCAAAAATACATGGCTAAAGGTTTAGTTGCTGGATCAGTTAAAGGTTAAAGTTAATAAAATATTTTATATGGAATAGAATTTAAATACCTTATAGATACTAGATACCTCTTATAAGATTATAATATGTTGATGGATAAAAGTAGAAGGAGGATGATAACTTCCTTCTATATCCATCAAAATGTGAAAAGTGATTATTAAAATAGGTATTTAGGAACATTAAATTTTATTATAATTATTTAAACTCTTGTAAGTATTATTGCTAATGATTTCTATGAGGTTTATAATTAAATTGGTATCGTTACCGAAACAATTTCCAAGTTAATTAAAGATTATAGAAAATCAGGAGGATTTTTATATGAATATAAGAGACATAGCAAAGCTTGCTGGGGTTGGCGTTAGTACAGTTTCAAGAGTTATAAATGAACATCCAGATGTAAAGGATGAAACAAGAGAAAAAATATTAAAAATAATAAAAGAAAGTAATTACATACCTAATAATAGTGCTAGGATTCTTAAGAAAAATTATACAAATAATATAGGAGTTTTAGTAAAAGGGGTATTCAACCCATTCTTTGCTGAGATGATAAACATCATAGGTAACAGAATAAATGAAGCGGGTTATACAATGATATTACAACAAAATGATTATACAACAGAGGATGATGTAGATAATTTAATAGCTTTTGTTAAGGAAAAAAGACTTCAAGGTATTATTTGTCTAGGAGGAAACTTTTTAAATATAAACGATGAAAGTTTTCAATTTTTAGATATTCCAGTAGTTTTAACATCTGTTAATACAATATCTAAAGAGAGCAAAAGTAAGTTTTCATCAATAGGAATAGATAATATATTATCTGCTAAAGATTCAACTCAATATCTTATAGATAAAGGTCATAGAAATATAGCTATTTTACTAGGAGAAAAAAATGACGTTGGTATAAGTGGACTAAGACTTGAAGGATATAGAAAAGCATTAGAAGAAAACGATATACCATATTCAGAAGATAATGTTTTTATAGGTGATTACGACTATAGTGGAGCTTATAAAGTTACAAAAGAAATAATTAATAATAGAAAAGATATAACAGCTATTTTTTCAATATCAGATATTATGGCTGTTGGTGCAGCTAAGTCAGTTATAGATCAAGGATTACAAGTAGGAGAAGATATATCTATTATTGGATTTGATGGTATGGATATAAGTAAATATTATAATCCAGGAATAACAACTGTAAAGCAGCCTAAAAAACATATGGCTAATAATAGTATAGATTTACTATTAGCTCTTTTAGCAAAAAAAGAAGAGCATAAGCATATAATTTTTGAAACAAAAATAATAGAAAGAGATTCATGCAAGGATATAAGATAGTCATTATAATTTGGGGGAGATATTATGAGAATTAATGGTGTCAATAATCACATAACTAAATATACTTTTGGAACTCCTTTCAATACTGAGTCAGTTGTTCTAAAGGAAGGTTCAGAAATACAGAATCAAGAATTAAAATATTTAAATTTTGAAAATAACACTCTTACATTAGAGCTTAAAGATGAAGATATTGTTTATGGATTAGGTGAAAACGTAAGAGGATTAAATAAAAGAGGATGGGTATATGAAAGTTTCTGTACAGATGACTTCTCACATACTCCAGAAAAGAAAAGCCTATATGGAGCTCATAATTTCTTAATGGTTTATGGAGAAAAAACTTTTGGGATATTTATAGATTATCCTGGAAGAGTAAAGTTTGATGTAGGTTATACAAGAAGAGATGAATTAAAGATAACAATAGATGATGAAAATTTTGCTTTATATATTATTGAAGGTGAAAGCTTAAAAGATATAGCAAAGAGTTTTAGAGAGCTTATAGGAGAAAGTTATATAGCTCCAAAATGGGCATTTGGTGCTCAACAAAGTAGATGGAGTTATAAAGATCGTAATGAAGTTCTTGAAGTCCTAGATAATTTTAATAAATCAGAACTTCCTCTTGATTGTTTATACCTTGATATAGATTATATGGAGGATTTCAAGAACTTTACCATAAATAAAGAAGCCTTCCCTGATTTTGAAAACTTTGTGAAGGAAGTTAAAGAAAGAGGAGTCAGACTTATTCCAATAATCGATGCTGGATGCAAAATTGAAGAGGGATATGATGTTTATGAGGAAGGTGTTAAAAATGGTTATTACTGTTTAGATGATGAAGGAAAACCTTTTGTAGCAGCAGTTTGGCCAGGTAGAGTTCATTTCCCAGACTTTTTAAATAAGGATGCAAGATTATGGTTTGGGAATAAATATAAAGTACTCACTGATAAGGGTATAGAGGGCTTTTGGAATGATATGAATGAGCCTGCAATATTCTATTCTGAAAAAAGATTAAATGAAGCTTTTGAAAAAATATCAGAAGCAAAAGGAAAGAATTTAGGTATATATGATTATTTTGATGTTAAGGATACATTCCCAAGACTTCAAAATAGTATGGAAGATTATCAAAGCTTCTATCATAGAGTAGGAAACGAAAAAATAAGACATGATAAGGTTCATAATCTTTTTGGATTTAATATGACAAGAGCAGCAGCTGAAGGACTTGAGAATATAGATGAAAATAAGAGGTTTTTACTATTTTCTAGAGCATCAACAGTTGGTATGCATAGATATGGAGGAATATGGACTGGAGATAATATGTCTTGGTGGGAACATATTAAGTTAAATATTCAAATGATGCCAAATATAAATATGTGTGGATTTATCTATACAGGAGCTGATACTGGCGGATTTGGAGGAGATGCTACAGAAGACTTAGTTATAAGATGGTCACAATTTAGCATGTTTACACCTTTATTTAGAAATCATGCAGCTTTAGGTACAAGACATCAAGAACCATATGCATTTAGAGGTGAAAGTGTCAAAGTATTAAAAAATATATTGGAGTTAAGATATGTTATGGTTCCATATCTTTATAGTGAGTATATGAAAGCTGTTTTAAATAATGAAATGTATTTTAAACCATTAACATTCGAGTATAAAGATAACTTTGCAAAGAGAGTAGAAAATCAATTACTTTTAGGTGATAGCTTAATGATAGCACCTATATATGAACAAAATGCTTTAGGAAGATATGTTTATCTTCCAGAAGAAATGCTTCTATGGAGAGCTAGAAAATATGATGATGGGGATTATGAAATTTTAGAAAAAGGAAATCATTATGTAGAAGCTAAGTTAAATGAAGTTCCTATATTTATAAGAAAAAATAAAATAGTAACAATGGCAAGTAAGCCAAGTAAAAGGGTAGAAAATTTAGATACTAGTGAATTAAATCTAATTGCTTTTGTTGATGATATAGCTGAATACACATATTACAACGATGATGGAATCACTAAGGACTATAAAAAAGGTGATTATGAAGAGCTTAAAGTAAAAATCACAAAAGTAGAATCAGATTATGATATATCAATAGAAAATAAAAATTCAAGGGTTAAAAAGTTAAATATAAAAATATTTGATTTAAATAAAAATATGATTGAAAAAGAGATATTAGTTCAATAATAGTAACTAGGGGGAAGCAATATGAGAAGATCAAGTGGAATAATAATGCATATTGCTTCCTTACCTGGAAAGTATGGAATAGGTACTTTTGGTAAGGAAGCATTTAAATTTGTGGATTTCTTAAAGAAATCTGGACAAGGGTATTGGCAGATATTGCCTCTAGGTCCTACAAGTTATGGAGATTCACCATATCAATCATTTTCAGCTTTTGCGGGAAATCCATATTTCATAGATTTTGATATTTTAAATAAAGAAAGATTACTTGATAAAAAGGATTACGAAGGAATTAATTTTGGAAATGATCCAGAAAAAATAGATTATGCTTTATTATTTGATAAGAAAATGAGAGTATTAAGAATAGCATATGAAAAATCTCTAGATAAAAACAAAAAAGAAATTGAGAAATTTAGAGATGAAAATAAACTTTGGATTGAAGATTATGCTTTATATATGGCAATTAAAAATGAAAATGACTTAGTTAGCTGGCAGGATTGGGATGAAAAACTAAAGTTAAGAGATAAAAAGACTTTAGAAGAATGCAAAGTTAGATTAGCTAAAGAAATAAATTATTGGGTATTCTTACAATATCATTTCTTTAAACAATGGAGTGAGCTAAAAGAATATGCAAATAGCTTGGGAATTAAGATAATAGGAGACATGCCTATATATGTTGCAGAGGATAGTGCAGATGTTTGGGCAAATCCAAAAGCATTTTTATTAGATGAAAATAATGTGCCTAAAAAAGTTGCTGGATGTCCACCAGATGCCTTTTCAGAAACAGGTCAGCTATGGGGTAATCCTATATATGATTGGAGTTATATGGATGAGACAGGATATAGTTGGTGGATTGATAGAGTAAGAGAGAGCTTTAAACTTTACGACATATTAAGAATAGATCACTTTAGAGGATTTGAAGCTTATTGGCAAATACCATATGGAGATGAAACAGCAGTAAATGGTGAGTGGGTTAAAGGACCTGGAATAAAGCTGTTTAATGCAATTAAAGATGAGTTAGGAGAGGTTAATGTAATAGCAGAGGACCTTGGTTACTTAACTCAAGAGGTTATAGACTTTAGAGATGAAACTGGATTCCCAGGTATGAAGGTTTTACAATTCGCCTTTGATTCTAGGGAAGAAAGTGATTATCTTCCACATAATTATCCAGTAAATTCAATAGCTTACACAGGGACTCATGATAATGATACATTTAGAGGTTGGTTTGAAGTTACAGGAAACAAAGATGATGTGGAATATTCTAAAAAATATTTAAAACTTACTGAGGAAGAAGGGTATAACTGGGGATTCATCAGAGGAGTTTGGAGTAGTGTAGCACATACTGCAATAGCTCTAATGCAAGATTTCTTAAACTTAGGAAATGAAGCAAGAATAAACTATCCATCTACTCTTGGGGGCAATTGGCAATGGCGAGTTAAGGAGGATGCTTTAACTGATGAATTAGCAGATAAAATATATGATATAACAAAACTATATGGAAGGGTGAATAACAATGAATAAAGAACAAATCAAGAGAGGAATCGAAAGATATCTAAAAGTAAAGTATGGAAAGAGTTCAATTAAAGATGCTAAAGATTTTGAGGTGTTTAATGCACTATCATTAACTCTTTTAGAAAACATTGTTGATGATTGGAATCATACAGAGGAGCTTTATGAGAAAGAAAAAAATGCATACTATTTCTCTGCTGAATATTTAATGGGTAGAGCTTTAGGAAATAACTTAATAAGTTTAGGTCTTTATAATGAAGTAAAAGAAGTTTTAGATGAAATAGGGTTTGATCTAAATAGAATTGAAGAAATAGAAGAGGATGCTGGTCTAGGAAATGGTGGTCTAGGAAGACTAGCAGCTTGTTTTATGGATTCAGGAGCTTCATTAGAAGTACCACTAAAAGGCTATGGAATTAGATATAACAATGGTTTATTTTCTCAATATTTTGAAGATGGATTCCAAAAGGAAGATGTTGATAGCTGGTTAAAATATGGAGAACCTTGGAGTATAAGAAAAGAGGATGAGTTTGTAACTGTTGATTTTGAAGATATGACAGTTAAAGCTATCCCATATGATACTCCAATAATAGGATATGCTAGTAAGAATATAAATACTTTAAGATTATGGAAGTGTGAACCTGTAAAAGAATTTGACTTCAAATTATTTAATGAACAAAAATATGATGAAGCATTAGAGCTTAAAAATAGAGCTGAAGATATATCAAGAGTTTTATATCCAAATGATTCAAATAGAGATGGTAAATTACTAAGATTAAGACAACAATACTTCTTAGTAAGTGCATCATTAAAAGATATAATAAGAAAGCATAAAGAAGTATTTGGAAACGTTACTGAAGATTTTGCAAAGCTTCATGCTGTTCAATTAAATGATACTCATCCAGTTTTAGCAATTCCAGAACTTATAAGACTTCTTGTAGATGAAGAAGGATTCACTTTTGAAGAAGCTTATAATGTTGCTTCAAAAACTTTTGCTTATACAAACCATACTATATTAGCAGAAGCTTTAGAAAAATGGGATGTTGATTTAATAGAAGAATTATTCCCAAGAATATTAGAAATAATCGAAAAAATAGATGCAGAATTTATAGTTAACTTAGAAGAAAGAGGATATTCAGAAGAAGAAATAGAAGAATTCAGAATAGTTAACGATGGAAAAGTTAGAATGGCTAATTTAGCAATACACGTAGGATTTGCTGTTAACGGTGTTGCACAACTACATACAGATATATTAAAGAACATTGAGCTTAAAAACTGGTATGAATTATATCCAGAGAAGTTCCAAAACAAAACAAATGGAATAACTCCAAGAAGATGGTTAAGATTATGTAACCAAGAATTATCAGCTTTAATAACTGAACTTTTAGGAAGTGAAGATTGGGTTAAAAACTTAGACTTATTAAAAGGATTAGAAAAATATAAAGATGATGAAGAAGTTCTAAAGAAATTTATGGAAATCAAGCATGCTAAGAAAGAACAATTAGCTGCATATATTAAAGAGCACGAAGGTGTGGAATTAGATCCAGATTCAATATTTGACATACAAATTAAGAGATTACATGAATATAAGAGACAATTATTAAATACTCTATATATCTTAGATTTATATTATAGATTAAAAGAAAATCCAGATATGGATATACCAAAGGTAACATTCATATATGGAGCAAAAGCTTTCCCAGGATATAAGAGAGCTAAATCAATAGTTAAGTTAACAAATGAAGTTGCTAAACTTATAAACAATGATAAATCTATAAAAGGAAAAATAAAAGTTGTATTTGTAGAAAACTATAGAGTTTCTTATGCAGAAAAATTATTCCCAGCAGCAGATGTATCAAAACAAATATCAACAGCTGGAAAAGAAGCATCAGGAACAGGTAACATGAAATTTATGTTAAATGGAGCACCAACTTTCGGAACTAACGATGGAGCTAATGTAGAAATTGTTAGAGAAAGCGGAATAAATAATAACTTTATCTTTGGGTTAGAAGTAGAAGAAATAGAAGAATTAAAAGGAAAATATGATCCAGTTGCTTACTATGAAGCTGATGAAGAATTAAAGAGAGTTTTAGATTCATTAGTAGATGGTACTTTTGATGATGGTGGTACTGGTGACTTTGAAGACCTTTATAATTCATTATTAGAAGAAGGAGATCAATACTTCTTATTAGCAGACTTTAAGGCATTTAAAGATACTGAAGATAAGGTGTTTGAAGCTTATAAAGATAAATTAGGATGGGCTAAGATGGCATTTGAAAATACTTGTAATGCAGGTATGTTCTCAAGTGACAGAACAATAAAAGAATATTGTGATGACATTTGGGGAATCAAAAAATGCACAAACAAATAATAGGGCAAAAGCTTATTTAATAAGCATTCCAATATATTCCCAAATATATTACTAAAAAGCTATATTTCCTTAGGGAAATATAGACAACAATAAGAAATGGCTTTGCTAAAACTTGAAAACTGAGTTAAAGTCCAAATTGTAAATTTGGAAAGTTAAATTTTATACTCTTTATAAAGAGTTAAATTTAAATTGGGGTTTAGGGTTTGATGCGAAGCCTTTTCTTAGATTAAAAAGCATTTTTAAATCTAATTATATTTTAAAATATTGACTATTATTAATTATTTTTTTGATTATATAAAATCAATATTTACTCAAGATAGGACTTTAAATTTAGATGTAAATAAAAATTCATAAAAGTTATGGTAAAGAGAGTACTTTAGGTATTAAAATAAGGGGTGGCAATTTATGAAGTTTGGAAAAAAAGATTGGACTAGCTATGATAGAGGTATAGAGAAAGAATGGTTGATTACTAATGGTATAAGTGGATTCTGTGGAGGAACTGCTATTGGAGCAAACTGTAGAAAGTATCAAGGATTATTGCTAGCATGCACTAATTCACCAGAAGAAAGATATATGATTCTTTCTAATTTAAATGAGGAAATAAAAATCGGTGGAAAGCTTCACCAGTTGAGTTCTTGTAAATATACAGATAAAATAGTTGATGGCTTTAATAATTTACAAGGATTTTACTATGATGGATTGCCTCATTTTAGATTTTTTGTAGATGGAGTAGTTGTTGATAAAAAGGTTGCTATGGAATATGGTAAAAACACTGTAGTGATTGAATATGATATATTAAATGGAAGTGAAGAATCTAAAATAAACATTGAACCACTATTTACTTTTAGAAATCCAGGTATATGCAGTGGACAAGAGAATTTAGAATTCAAAAAAACTGTGGATAAAGAAAAAATTGAACTTATTCCAAAGCTAAAAGACGATATAATTATAAGATTTTTAACTTATGGTGGAAAAATAATAGATAATAATGACAAAATTGTGGATAAAATTTATTACGATGTGGATAAAAGTACAGGTGATAAGTTTGTGGATAAATGTTACGTTCCAGGAACTGTTGAAATAAAATTAAATCCTAATGAAAGAAAAAAAGTTTATTTACTTTGTACTATAGAGAAAGAAGATAATTTTGACTGTGAAAAAATAATAGAAAATGAAGAAGAAAGAATAAGAAAACTTAGAAATACCTTTGATGATTCAAGAGTTTTAGCTAAGTATCTTCCTATTGCAGCAGATCAATTTATAGTAAATAGGGAATCTATAAATGGAAAAACAATATTAGCAGGATATCCTTGGTTCTTAGATTGGGGAAGAGATGCTATGATTGCTATTAATGGATTAACATTATCAACTGGTAGGTTAAATGATGCCAAAGATATTATAAGAAGTTTTAGTCTTTATGAGAAAGATGGATTAATACCAAACATGTTTCCTGGAGAAGGACAAGAACCACTTTATAATACAGTTGATGCTTCACTATGGTTTATAAATGCAGTTTATAACTATTTACTTTATGCTAATAGTGATGAGGCTTTAGAATTTGTAGAAAAAGAAGTATATGGAACAATAAAAAATATAATAAAGGCTTATAAAGAAGGTACTGAGTTCTCAATAAAAATGGATGAGAAGGATTCTTTAATAAATGCTGGTTCAGGTTTAGACCAAGTAACTTGGATGGATGTAAGAGTAAATGGAATAGTAGTTACTCCTAGACATGGTAAACCGGTTGAAATAAATGCTTTATGGTATAATGCCTTAAAAATAGCAGCTTTATTAAAAGACAAGTTTGAAAAAGAAAATAATAATGAGTATGAAGAATTAGCACAAAAGGTTAAAGAATCATTTACTAAGGCTTTTTGGAATGAAGATGGAAAGTATCTTTATGATGTTGTAAATGATGAAGAAAAAGATTCTAGCTTAAGACCGAATCAGATTTGGGCTGTATCATTACCATTTACAATGTTAGATAGAGAAAAAGAAAAGCTTGTTGTACAAAAGGTTTTTGAAGAACTATATACACCTTATGGTTTAAGAAGTTTAAGTAGAGATCATAAGGATTATCATGGAATCTATATAGGAAAGCTTTTTGATAGGGATATGGCTTATCATCAAGGTACAACATGGGGATTCCCTTTAGGAGCATTTTTCACAGCTTATTGTAAGATAAATGATTATTCTAAAGAAGCTGTTGACTTAGTGGATTCTTTAATGAGTGATATGGAGGATCATATACAAGATCAATGTTTAGGAAGTATTGCTGAAATTTTTGATGGTGATAATCCTTATAAAGCTAGAGGTTGTTATGCCCAAGCCTGGAGTGTTGGTGAAATGCTTAGAGTTTATTATGAAGATATATTAGGAAATAAGAAGAAGTTAGAAAAAGTCCACAAAGATATATTTATATAAATGTTTTGCTAGAGATTACTTTATTAATCTCTAGCTTTTTTGATTTTTGTAATTATTAAGTTTGAAGTTTTGGGATATAATTAAAGGAAGAACTTAACATAAAGGGGAGATATATGTGAGAACATCACTAAATATAGAAAATCAAATTAACATGATATCTGAAATGAGAGGAGACTCTGTATTTCAAGTTTTAGAATATGATAGTTTAAGAGGAGGAAACTCTTTAGAACTTGCTATAAAATTAAATCAAATGAGAGAAGCAAATATAAAGTTAAGACAGGTTAGAATAATATTAGAAGATAGCTCTGTTAAGATAGAAAAAGGGGCTTTAAGTTACATGAGAGGTCCTATAAGTATGAGAAATAAAATAGGAGGACCAATTGGATTAGGTAAAAAATTATTTGCTAGTAAGGTTACTGGAGAGAGTACTTTTAAACCTAGATACGATGGAACAGGTGACATATTTTTAGAGCCTTCTTTTGGTCATTATGCTTTAATTGAATTAGAAGATGATGAGATAATAGTTGATGATGGATTATTTTATGCTTGTGAAAGTAGTGTAGAAGTAACAGCTCATATGAATAAGTCATTATCATCTATGGTTTTAGGTAATGAAGGAGTTTTTCAAACAAAGCTTTCTGGAGAAGGAATAGTAGTTTTAGAAATACCGGTACCTGAAGAAGAAATATTTAAGTGTAAAATAAATAATGATGTTTTAAAAGTTGATGGTAACTTTGCAATTTTAAGAACTGGGGATATTGAGTTTACAGTTGAAAAATCATCAAAATCATTAGTCTCTACTGCTACTGGAGGAGAAGGACTTTTAAATGTCTTTAGGGGAACAGGAGAAGTATGGTTAATACCAACTAAATCTGTTTATGAAAAGCTTGAGCATGGATGGGATTCACTAAGACCTTTAACAAATCCAAGTGGTAGTTCAAATACTGAAGTATAATTTATTAATAATATAAGTATTTAAATGAACGTTACTAAAGAAAGATATTTAAATTAAAGTTAACTAAAGTTTAGATATATTAAACTAACTCTAGTGCAAGTATTATTTTCTTTATTATAATAATAGAGATATAATTAATTTGTTAAAGAATTTAAAATATATTTGATTATTATAGAGTTATATTAATATACAAGTAGTTAAAGGAGAAGAGTATATGAATGGAGTTCAATCTAAACTAAAAAGTAAGGATTTAGATTTTTTATTTGAGGCTATTTTAAAATTAGAGGATATAAATGAGTGCTATAATTTTTTCGAAGATATATGTACAATTTCAGAATTAAAAGCATTAGCTCAAAGATTACATGTTGCAAGAATGCTTAGAGATAAGAAAACATACACTGAAATTGCAGAGGAAACTAAGGCGTCAACAGCAACTATAAGTAGAGTAAATAGATGTCTAAACTATGGAGCTGATGGCTATAATGCTATACTAGATAGGCTAGAAGAAAACAAAGAAATATAAAAATCATATTAGGAATAACGTGGTGAAGAAAAGAACATACTAATATCAACTAAAATATTTAAGGAGGTATATAGTATGCCAAATTTAAGCTGTGGAGTAGATAACTGTGCATATAATCAAAACGATATGTGTTCATTAAACTCAATAAAAGTAAATGGTTCTTTTGCTAGTCAATCAGAAACAACTTGCTGTGGAAGCTTTGTTGAAAAAGGTGGATTTACTAATGCTGCTGTTGATGTGGGAGAAGCTGAACCAGCAACTAGTGTTGATTGTGAAGCAGAAAAATGTTGTCACAATAAAGATTGTAAATGCCATGCAGAAAGCATAGATATTTCTGGTGATTATGCACAAAATCAAGAAAGCACAAATTGTGCAACTTTCAAACCTGAATAATTAAGTTATATTAACTTTGCTAATTGAGAAAGAAGACTATACAATTTAGTCTTCTTTTTACATAAAAGAATTAAATTAATGGAGATTATTGTGAGAGAGTATTTTAGAAAATTTGTTGAAACATTAAAAAATACAAGAAGTTGAATTAATAATTTTAAATGGGGTAGAAGCATCAAAAAAGCAGACAAGCTATCCGATTACGATTTATATGTGTACTATAATAAAAATATAAGCATAGAAAAGCATAAAATATTTCTACATATTATTTATATATTTCTTTTATATAAATAATATACAGATAGAAAATATAAAATATTGAGTAAGAGGTGTAAATTTTGAATATATTATTAGTTGACGATGAAGAAAAAATAGTAGAAGTCTTAGAAGCATATTTAAAGAGAGAAGGATTTGGTGTTTTTTCTTGTAGTAATGGAGAAGAGGCTTTAAAAATATTCGAAAATAATGATATAGATTTAATTCTTTTAGACCTTATGCTTCCAGATTTAAGTGGAGAGGAAGTTTGTAAGGTAATAAGAGAAAAAAGTTGTGTTCCAATAATAATGATAACTGCAAAGACTGAAGAAGAGGATTTGCTAGAAGGGTTTGATATTGGTGCTGATGACTATGTTACTAAACCTTTTAGCGTTAAGCAATTAATAGCTAGAATAAAGGCTATTATTAGAAGAAGTCAAAAGTGCCAAAAGGAAGATAGTGATATTTTAATTTTTGATAATGGAGAGTTAAAAATTAATACAGATACAAGAGAAGTTTGGGTAAGAGGAGAATTGATAACTCTTACATCAACAGAGTTTAATATACTTATTTGCTTAAGTAGGTATCCAAAGAAGATATTTACTAGAGATGAAATAATTGAATTAGTTTTAGGTGATAAAAGTGATAGTTTTGATAGAGTTATAGACTCTCATATAAAAAATTTAAGAGGTAAAATAGAAGAGAATACAAGAAAACCTAAGTTTATAGTAACTGTATATGGGGTGGGGTATAAGTTTGAAGGTAAGAAGATATAAGAGTTTAAATTTTAAGGTAATAGTTCCTTCTATAGCTATTATAATAATTACTACATTACTTACTGTATTTATGTCTAAGTTCTATTTTGATAAGAAGTTTGGAGACTATATTATGGTTAAAAATCAAAATACAGTACAAAATATTTTGATAGATTTAGGTGAGCAATACTCTGATGGTAATTGGAATTATCAAAATTTAGAAAAAATAAGCTATGATGCCTTAGACAAAGGGATTATAGTCGCCTTATATGATAAAGAAAATCAAGAAGTAATTGATATAGAGAAAAACTCTAAAGAGAGATGTAATAAGGTTATGAATTTTATAAAAAGGTCTATGGAAGGGAAATATGGTTCTACTACAAGTCAATTTGAGCCAGTATATTATCCTTTAATAAAAAACGGGGAAAAAATAGGAGAGGTTAGAGTTAAATTTTATGGTCCTATTTTTTATATGCAGAATGAATTAGTGTTCTTGAATATGGTAAATAATCTTATTTTAAGTATTGGAGCATTATTAATTTTGGCCTTTACTATAATAGGCTTTATAATTTCAAAATCTATAACAAAACCAATAAATAAGCTTATGACAAAAGCAAAATATATTTCAAATGGAGATTATGATAAAAAAATTGATATAAATACAGATATTTTAGAGATTAATGGTTTAATAAATTCTATAAACAATCTTTCACAGAGTATAAAGGAACAGGAGAGCATAAGAAAAAGGCTTACAGGAGATATTTCTCATGAATTAAAGACACCTTTAACAAATATACAATCACACTTAGAGGCTATGATAGATGGAATATGGGAGCCTACAGAGGAAAGACTTATAAGCGTCAAAGAGGAAGCAGAAAGATTAACTTCGTTGGTTAGTGATATGCAAAAGCTTAACAAATATGATGAGTACTCTATGAAGATAAAAAAGGATATTGTTAATATAAGTGATGTAATTTGCTTTGTAGTATTTCAATTTTCTAATTTAGCTAAGAGCAAAAAAATAAAGATTGAATACGAGAAAAAGGATATTAAGATATCTTGTGATAAAGATAAAATAACTCAAGCCTTAGTAAATATTTTTTCAAATGCCATTAGATACTCTAATGAAGGAAGTACTATAGTCATAGAGGAGAAACTAAAAGATGATAAGTTAAGTATATCTATAGAAGATCAAGGAGTAGGAATTTCAGAAGAAGATTTACCATATGTATTTGAGAGGTTTTATAGAGCAGATAAATCAAGAACACGAGCTACTGGAGGAACTGGTATAGGGTTAACTATAGTTAAGTCTATAGTATCTTCTCATGGAGGAGAAGTTAAGGTAGAAAGTGAATTAGGAAAAGGAAGTAGATTTACAATAATACTACCTAAATAAGAAAAAAGCTTACTAATTTTTGTTAGTAAGCTTTAAATTTTTTTATTTTAAGTTATTTAATTCAGTTCTTATTTCATGCATTTCGTTTTGAACTTCTTTAACCTTAGCTTTATTACTTTCTATTCTACCTTTAATATCTTCAACTATTTCTTGATATTTTTCAATAGTTTCTAATGAGTTATTTCCAGGTCTAACATTGAATAATCTGTTAGCGAAATCAGAAAGTCTTTCTTCATCTTGGCTAATATATTTCTTTAACTTTTTAACAAATTCATCTTTGTTTTTAAGTAATCCATTTAAGAAGTCTCTTTGTTTATTAGCTCTAGCAGCATTTATATTATCAAAATATTCTTGTCTAGCAGCGTAGAATCCATCTCTAATTTCTTTGAATTCATTTATAAGTTTTTCATTTTCTTCTTTTCCGCAGAATCCTACTTTGAAGAATTCATCACTTATTTCTTTTACTTTAGCTGAAGCTTCTTTCCAACTATCATTTTCATATAATTTCTTTAATTCTTCTATAAGAGCTTTTCTTTTTTCAATATTAACTTTATTTTCAGCTTTTAAAGCATCGAAGAATTCTTGTCTCTTAGCAAAGAATACATCTTTAGCTTCTTTATAACCTTGAGATATTTCTTCATTTCCTTCTTTTCCAGAGAAGCCTATTCCTTTAAATTCTTCGCAAAGAGCATTGAATTTTTCAGTAGCTTCTTTCCAATTTTCATTATTAACTAAAGCCTTAAGTTCTGAGATTATTTCTCTTTTTCTTTCAGCTTTATTTATGAATTCTTCTTTTAAGCCTTCCATAGCAGCTTTTCTGCTTTCTTGAGCGGCATTTCTAGCTTCTTTGAATCTATTGAATAATTCAGTATTTACTTCTTTGCCTGCGAAACCTAGAGCATAGAATTCTTCAGATAAAGATTTAGCTAACATATCTCCAGCTTTTATATCATTTGTATAAACTAAAGCTTCAAGTCTTTTTATAACATCTTCTTTCTTTGCAGCATTTTCTTTGAAGCTTTCGTTAGCTTTTTCAAAGAATGCTTTTCTGGCATTGTAAAACTCATTTTTAGCCTCTCTTAATTCACCTTTAAGAGTATTCTCAGTTTCTTGGTCATAGTAATAAATATTATTAAACTCTTCTATAAGAGCATTGAATTCTTTATTAGCTTCTTTCCAATTTTGAGCATTGTTTGCTAAGCTTTTAATTTTCTCAATTACTTCTCTTTTTCTTTTGCAAGAATTTTCTTCTTCAGCAGCCAAAGCTTTTGCAA
The DNA here is from genome assembly GCF_057782465.1 of Clostridium sp. LIBA-8553. Taxonomy (NCBI): domain Bacteria; kingdom Bacillati; phylum Bacillota; class Clostridia; order Eubacteriales; family Clostridiaceae; genus Clostridium; species Clostridium sp. LIBA-8553. The sequence goes on along the minus strand of NZ_CM173489.1, from coordinate 3,128,335 downwards.
AATCTTCAGTTTCTATAGGATTTTTATTTTCATCTATGTAATTAGATTCATTAGTTGTCATGTTAATTATCCCCTTTCTTTTATATCACTCAATTAATATTTTAAGGCGTAATAGGAGTTATGTCCATAATTAAAATGTTTTCACGAACATTTATGTAAGATATATAGAAATATAGTATGATTGGTACTTTAATAAACATAAAACACAATACCTTTCTAATTTCAAGTATATGCTAATATGAAGGATATATTATATTAAAAGAAATAAAATTACTTAGGTATTTATTAAAATAATATTAATGAAAAAATGGTCTAAAAATAATATTTTAGTAATAAATAGCCTTTATTCCTGTGATAATATAAAAAATGACTATAAAAAATAGAAAAAAATTAAATTTTCTATTAACTAATATTTGACAAAAAGTAGTACATACAGTATTCTTTGAAAGTGTAAAAAGTATTAATTAAGTAGCAAAAATAAAAGAATTTTAATTAAATATAATATAAATTTATTAGAGGGGTGACAGAAATTGTCAAGATTATTTGGAACAGATGGAGTTAGAGGAATAGCAAATACTGAATTAACAGCAGAATTAGCATATAATTTAGGAAGAGCGGGAGCTTATGTTTTAACAGAAGGAACTCATAAACCTAAAATATTAGTAGCAAAGGATACTAGAATATCAGGAGATATGTTAGAAGCGGCTTTAGTTGCTGGTATATTATCAGTTGGTGCAGAAGCTGTTTGTTTAGGAGTAGTTCCAACACCAGCAGTAGCCCACTTAACAAGAGTATATGGCGCTGACGCTGGGGTTATGATATCAGCTTCACACAATCCAGTTGAATATAATGGAATAAAATTCTTTGATGATAAAGGATATAAATTATCAGATGAATTAGAAGACGAAATACAAAGAGTTATAGAAAGTGGATTTGAAAATGTTCCATCACCAACAGGAGCAGATTTAGGAAGAGAAATAATAGAAAAAGCTGCTTTAGAAGATTATATAAACTTTGCTAAGGATACAGTAGGAGTATCTTTAGAAGGATTAAGAATAGCTTTAGATTGTGCAAATGGTGCTTCTCATGAAGCTGCTGTTAGAGCTTTTAGAGAATTAGGAGCAGAAATATTTGTAATAAATGATAATCCAGATGGAACTAATATAAATGAAAATTGTGGATCAACTCATCCAGAAGAATTAATGGAGTATGTTGTTAAGAAAAAATGTCATATGGGATTTGCTTTTGACGGAGATGCAGATAGATGTTTAGCTGTTGATGAGCAAGGAAACTTAGTTGATGGAGATTTCATCTTAACAATATGCGCTAAATACTTAAAAGAATTAGGTAGATTAAAAGATGATACTTTAGTTGTAACAGTAATGAGTAACTTAGGATTAATGATAGCTTGTAAGAATGAAAAAATAAATACTGCTGTTACAAAAGTTGGAGATAGATATGTATTAGAAGAAATGTTAGCTAAAGGATATTCTTTAGGGGGAGAGCAATCAGGACATATTATATTCTTAGAGCATAATACAACAGGAGATGGTCTTGTTACTGCACTTCAAGTAGCTAGCATAGTTAAGAGAACAGGAAAATCTTTATTTGAATTAAAGAATGTAATGAAGGTATTACCACAAGTTTTAGTTAACGCTAAGATACCAAATAACATGAAAAATATTCATGAAGAAGATGAAGAAATAATAGCTGAAATTAAGAGAATAGAAGCGGTTTTAGAAGGTTGTGGAAGAGTATTAATAAGACCTTCAGGTACAGAACCATTAGTAAGAGTTATGCTTGAAGGTGAAAATCAAGCTGAAATAGATGAAATGGCTCATAACCTAGCAAAAATGATAGAAGATAAATGTAATTAAGATTTAAAAGATTAAAATATTAATAGAAGCTATAAATATATTGCGAAAACTTCTCAATAATATTTATAGCTTTTATTTAGTAAAGTTTTATAAATATGAGTAGTAAGTTTTAGAGTGCTTACTACTTTTTTTATTATATGATGAAGAATTTTTTTAATGCTAATACTAAAAAATGAAAGAATTTTATTTTAGACTTTCTTTGGAAAGCATAATTTTAAATGGTTAATTGAATATTTAAAGGTTATAGATGTCTATACAACTATACATTAATATATTAAAAAGGAGAAATATAGAGGTATAGACAGATAAATAAAAATAATCTAGAAAAATAATCGAAAATAAAGAAAAATGAGTTAAAATAAACGAAAAAAGCTTGAAAAAATTTTTGAAAGTGCTAGAATAAGTTTGTAGATTTTTTTAGAGATGATGCATAGAATATATTAACTTTCAAAATAATAAATTAAAGCGCCAGGACTTAAAGTTTTATGGCCAAAGCTAATAAGTTGTCTGACCTTAAGTGGTGGTAAGATTTATTAGCTTTCATAAGAATTTAAGTTGACGAGGTTGGGGAGTATCGATAGTTCGGCGGGTGCCCCACGGTAAAGCACTACCGTAAAAGATTGGTTAAAGCTTAGAAGTGATTTTAAGGACAAAGCCAATCAGGTGTTTGAAACCTTCTATGCATTAAGAAGTTATATAAAGCTTATTTTGAAAGTTGAAATATAATTTGAAAAACGGAAGGAAGAAAAAATATGTGCGGAATAGTTGGATACGTAGGACAGAAAAAAGCAACAGATGTATTAGTTGAGGGATTATCAAAATTGGAATATAGAGGGTATGACTCAGCAGGTGTTGCTGTATTAGAAAATAATGAAATAAAAGCTGAAAAACACAAAGGAAGATTAGCAAATTTAGAAGGAATGTTAGAGGAACATCCAATAGATGGTGGAATAGGAATAGGACATACTAGATGGGCTACACATGGAGAACCATCAGATGTTAACTCACATCCTCATTTAAATAATAAAGGAACAATAGCTGTAGTTCATAATGGAATCATAGAAAACTACAATGAGTTAAGAAACTGGTTAATGGAAAAAGGATATGAATTCCATTCAGAAACAGATACAGAGGTTATTCCAAACCTAGTAGATTTCTACTACAAAGGAGATTTATTAGATGCTGTTATGGAAGCTACTAAACACATGGAAGGTTCATATGCTATTGGAGTTATATGCAATGATGAACCAGAAAAATTAGTAGCTGTAAGAAAAGATAGTCCATTAATAGTTGGATTAGGAGAAAAAGAATACTTTATAGCTTCTGATATACCAGCAGTTTTAAACTACACAAGAGAAGTTTATCTTTTAGAAGATAAAGAGTTTGTTGTATTAACAAATGATGGAGTAGTTCTTTTTGATGAAGAAAAGAATCCAATAGAAAAAGAAGTTTATCATATAACATGGAATGTTGATGCAGCTGAAAAAGGTGGATATGAAGACTTCATGTTAAAAGAAATTCATGAGCAACCAAAGGCTATAAAAGATACAATGACATCAAGAGTTATGGAAGGAAAAGAAGTAACTTTAGATGATATATCAATAACTAAAGAATATTTAGATAATGTTGATAGAGTATATATAGTTGCTTGTGGAACAGCTTACCATGCTGGAGTTATTGGAAAATACGCTATAGAAAAATTAGTTAGAATACCAGTTGAAGTTGATATAGCTTCAGAATTTAGATATAGAGATGCTGTTATTACAGATAAAACTTTAATAATAGTATTAAGTCAATCAGGAGAAACTGCAGATACTTTAGCGGTTTTAAGAGATGGACAAGCAAAAGGTGCAAGAGTGTTAGCTGTAACTAACGTTGTAGGAAGTTCAGTTTCAAGAGAAGCTAATGATGTATTATATACATGGGCTGGTCCTGAAATAGCTGTTGCGTCAACAAAAGCATATGTAACTCAATTAATTGCTATGTACACATTAGCACTACACTTCGCTGAGTTGAAAGGAAGCAAATCAGTAGAAGAAATTGAGGAAATCAAAAAAGCAATGCTTGAATTACCAGAAAAGGTTGAAGAAATCCTTAAAAATACAGATTTAATAAAAGAATTTGCAGTTAAAGCATCTACAGAAAAAGATTTATACTTCTTAGGAAGAGGGATGGATTATGGAGTTGCAATGGAAGGATCATTAAAACTTAAAGAGATTTCTTACATTCACTCAGAGGCTTACGCAGGTGGAGAACTTAAGCATGGTCCAATAGCTCTTATAGAAAAAGATGTACCAGTAGTATCATTATTAACTCAAAGAGAGCTTATGGATAAAATGATAAGTAACGTTCAAGAGGTTGTTACAAGAGGAGCTAATGTTTTAGGTGTTTGCTTTAAAGGTGACATGGAAGAAAGTAAGAGAAAAATGTTTGAAGGATTAATAGAAATTCCAGAAACATTAAGCATATTATCACCAGTTTTAAGTGTTGTACCATTACAATTATTCTCATATTATGTGGCTAAAGCTAAAGGATTTGACGTTGATAAACCACGTAACTTAGCTAAATCAGTAACTGTTGAATAAAAAGGGGGATTTTGAATATGAATAATGAGAGTTTATTAAAATTATTAGAAGAGTACAAGGAAACTAAAAAATGTCTTGAATTAGGTTTAAACTGGTTACAAGATAAAGACTATGCTAAAGGCAAATTAGAAGTAGTAAATGTAATAATAAAAGATTTAGAATCAGCAATTGGGGCACAAGGAATTTAATTATAGAGCTTAAAATTTAATCTTATTTGTATATGTAAGAGAGTGTTAGAAATTATGATATATAGGATTTTAAAAATTCTATATGAGAGTAGATTTGACACTCTCTTTATTTGTGTAAATAAAAAAATTATATTTAAGAATGTAATGAGTTAAGAAATATATTGAAAAATACTTTGGGTTGAAGTATAATACTTTCGCTAAAACCTCATAATTCTGAGGAATAAGCTAATATTAATTAATGAGGTATTTACAGTGGAAAAATTTCAAGAAAATAATATTTTAGAAGATAAAGAAGTTTGTATTCATGAAAATGAAGAGGCTTGGAATAAAGAAACATATAATGCTTGGGTTAAAAGGTTTGGAACAGCTGAAGAGGCTGCAGAAAAAATAAAGGCTATGCCTGAGAAGAAGTTAAATGTTTTATTAGATAAGTTTGGAGATGTTAAAGGAAAAAAGATATTTAATCTTATGGGATCTAATGGAAATAAAGCTGTTGCTTTAGCTTTGTTAGGAGCAGAGGTTACTGTAGTAGATTTTTCAGAGGGAAATAAAAGATATGCTTTAGACTTAGCAAAAGCTTGTGGAGTTGAGATTAAGTACATATTAAGTGATGTTTTAAAGATGCCTAAAGAGGTATTAAGTGGAGATTATGATATAGTATTTGCTGAAATGGGAATACTTCATTATTTCTCAGATTTAACTCCTTTTATGAAAGTCATATATGACTTATTAAAAGAGGGAGGGAAGGCTGTAATAAGAGATTTTCATCCAGTATCAACAAAGCTTATAACATCAAGAGGAAGTACTGCAAAAGTAAGAAAACATAAGGTTACAGGAGACTATTTTGATACATCATTAGAAGAAAAAGAAATAGCTTATTCAAAGTATCTAGAAGAGGGAGAAGCTGAAAAAGTATTTCTTAGAAAGTGGAATTTAGGTGAAATAGTTACAGCAGTAGCTAGTTCAGGGTTAAAGATCGAAAGTTTAACAGAGGAGCCTAATTTATCAAGTGAAGTTTTTGATAAGGGAATTCCAAAGACATTTACAATAGTAGCAAAAAAATAAAGCTTTTAAATATAGATGTGTAATTGGTAGAGGTATAGAAACCAATTATGCATCTATTTTTATTTGAAAATATTTAATTAAATTTTAGGTATTAATGTTAAATTAGAATTTTTTTCTTGTAATTTACGTAGCAACTATAATATTAATTTCTTTCATGTAGTATTGCAATACAAAATATGGTAAAATTATTAAAAATCTATGAGGAGGAATTTCAATGGACAAGGGAGAGTTAAGAAAAGAAATTAAGCTTAAAAGAGAAAATTTAGATAAAAACATAAAGTTAAGGGCTGATGAAAAAATAAGAAAATCACTTTTTGAAAGTGAAATTTATAAAAATAGTAAAGTTGTATTTATATATGTAAATATGGATTCGGAAATAAATACAATAGATATAATAAAGGAGTTATTAACTTCAGATAAAATTGTTGCGGTGCCTAAAGTTATTCCAGTAAGCTTAAAAGAAAGACAAATGAAAGCTTTAAAAATAAATTCAATGCTTCAATTAAATGAAAGTGGTGCCTTTGGAATTTTAGAACCAAGTGTTGAATGTGAGGATATTAGTGAGGATGTTGATTTAATTATAATACCAGGCCTAGCTTTTGATATAAATGGTAATAGATTAGGATATGGTGGTGGATTTTATGATAGATTTTTAAGAAAATATCCTAATAGTAAGAGAGTAGCTTTATGTTATGATTTTCAAATTTTTGATGAAATTCCACATGAATTCTTTGATGAAAAGGTTGATTTAATAATAAGTGAAGAAAAAATTATTAGCTTAGAAAAAGTCAAATAATAAAATAGTATTTTCAATAATTTTAATTTATTGATAATAAATTTTGGTTGTGTCAAAATTAAAAGAAATAGAATTTTGAGGTGGTATAAGATATGAAATTTGAAGAGTTTAAATATGAAAGACCTAATATAGAAAAAGACAGGGAAAACATTAGAGTTTTCATAAAAGATTTAGAAAATGCGAAAGACTTTGATGAAGCTAAGAAAGTCATAGGCAAAATAAATAAAATAAGAAATAATACGGCAACTATGATGGCTTTATCAGAGGTTAGACATACAATAAACACTGAAAATGAATTTTATAATGAGGAAAGTGATTTCTGGGATGAAAATTCACCTCTTATAGAAGAAATAAATAATGAATTTTATAAAGCATTAATTGATTCGTCTTTTAAAGATGAAATAGGTGCTTATTATGGAGAAACTATAATAAAAGAAGCTGAGTATTCTCAAAAAAGTTTTTCTAAAGAAGTAATAGAGGATATGCAACTTGAAAATAAATTAGGTAGCCAATATCAAAAGCTTATTGCTTCTGCAAAAATCGAGTTTGATGGAGAAGAAAGAACATTAGCACAACTAGCTCCTTTTGTGACATCACCAGATAGAGATGTTAGAAAAAGAGCTTCAGAAGCTAAATATAATTTTTTTGTTAAACATGAAAATGAAATTGATGAAATCTTTGATAAGCTTGTAAAGGTAAGAACTAAAATAGCTAAAAAACTTGGTTATAATAACTTTGTGGAATTAGGCTATGTAAGAATGAGAAGATATGACTATAATAAAGAAATGGTTGAAAACTTTAGAAAGCAAGTTGAAGAATTCATAGTTCCTATAGATACTAAGTTGTATAAGAGACAAGCTAAAAGACTAGGACTTGATACATTAAAATATTATGATGAAAAATTTGAGTTTTTAAGTGGAAATCCAACACCAAAGGGAGATTCAAAATGGATTGTTGAAAATGCTAAGGTGATGTATTCAGAACTTTCAAAAGAAACTAAGGAATTTTTTGATTTCATGGTTGATAATGACTTAATGGACTTAGTTGCTAAGAAAGGAAAAGCTGCTGGAGGATATTGTACTAATTTCCCTAATTATAAAGCACCATTTATATTCTCAAATTTTAATGGAACAGCTGGTGATGTAGATGTATTAACTCATGAAGCTGGACATGCGTTCCAAAACTTTAGAAGTTCTTGGATAGAAATGCAAGAATGCCAATGGCCAACTATGGAAAGTTGTGAAATTCATTCAATGAGTATGGAATTCTTTACTTGGCCTTGGATGTATTTATTCTTTAAAGAAGATACAGACAAATATAAATTCTATCATTTAGGAGATGCCATTAAATTTATTCCTTACGGAGTAACAGTGGATGAATTCCAACACTTTGTATATGAAAATCCAGAAGCTACACCAAAGGAAAGAAAAGATGCGTGGAGAAGAATAGAGAAAAAATATCTTCCACACAAAAACTATGATGAATGTGATTTCTTAGAAAGAGGTGGTTGGTGGTTCCAACAAAATCACATATTCCTATCACCATTCTATTATATCGATTATACATTAGCTCAAATATGTGCACTTCAATTTTGGAAAAAAGATAGAGAAAACCATGAAAAGGCATGGGCAGATTATTTAAATCTTTGTAATATAGGTGGAACAAAAACATTTCTAGGATTATTAAAATACGCTAACTTAAAATCACCATTTGAAAACGGATGTGTCGAAAGTATAGTTGGAGTAGTAGATGAGTATCTAGAAGGCATAGATGATAGCAAATTTTAATATGTAATAAATCAAAAAAGAACTTGGAATAAATTATCCAAGTTCTTTTTGTTTAACTAAGTCTTTTACAGATTTGAAAGTTCTTAGTTTTCTTTGTTAGCTATTTCAAGAACTATTCTGTTTATGAAGTCAGCTAAAGGCATAGCACCTTCTTCACCGTTCTTTCTACTTCTTACAGAAACTTCTTTGTTTTCAGCTTCTTTTTCTCCAACAACTAAGATGTAAGGAGATCTTTCTAATCTAGCTTCTCTTATTTTGTATCCTATTTTTTCAGCTCTATGGTCAGCTTCAACTCTAACGCCTCTTCTTCTTAATTCCTCAACAACTTCGTTAGCGTAATCAGCATATTTGTCTGATAGAGGAAGAACTTTAGCTTGAACTGGAGCTATCCAAGTTGGAAGAGCACCTGCATATTTTTCTATAAGCATTGCTAGTGTTCTTTCATAACATCCAATTGAACTTCTGTGAATGATGTAAGGACGTTTCTTTTCTCCATCTTTATCGATGTAGTACATTCCAAATCTTTCAGCTAAAGCGAAGTCTATTTGGATAGTGATGATTGTATCTTCTTTTCCATGAACGTTCTTGAATTGGATATCAAGTTTTGGACCATAGAAAGCAGCTTCATCATCAGCTTCAGTAAAGTCTATATTTAAGTGATTTAATATTTCTCTCATTATATTTTGAGTATTTTCCCAAGCTTCAGGATCGTTGATGTATTTATCAGTATTATTTGGATCCCATTTTGAGAATCTGTAAGTGATATCATCAGCTATTCCTAAAGTAGTCATAACATATTTAACTAAGTCAACAGTGTTTTTGAATTCATCTTCTAATTGCTCTGGAGTACATACTATATGTCCATCAGCAAGAGTGAATTGTCTTACTCTTATAAGACCATGCATTTCTCCTGAAGCTTCGTTTCTGAATAGAGTTGAAGTTTCAGCGAATCTTACAGGTAAGTCTCTATAACTATGTTGAGTTGAGTTATATATTGCATATTGGAATGGGCAAGTCATTGGTCTTAAAGCGAATACCTCACTATCGTGTTCTTCATCGCCTAAAACGAACATACCATCTTTATAGTGATCCCAGTGTCCTGATATTTTGTAAAGATCACTCTTAGCCATTAAAGGAGTTTTAGTTAAAACATATCCTCTTCTTTCTTCTTCGTCTTCTATCCATCTTTGAAGAGTTTGAATTATTCTAGCTCCTTTTGGCATTAATAGAGGAAGACCTTGACCTACATTTTCATCAGTAGTGAATATTCCAAGTTCTCTACCTAATTTGTTATGGTCTCTTTTCTTAGCTTCTTCTAAAGCTTCTAAATAAGCATCTAGCTCAGCTTTTTTAGGGAAAGCAGTACCATATACTCTTGAAAGCATTTTGTTCTTTTCGTCACCTTTCCAGTAAGCACCAGTGGATCTTAATAACTTAACTGCTTTCATTGGTTTAACAGCCATTAAGTGAGGTCCAGCACAAAGGTCTACGAAATCACCTATTTGATAGAATGAAATTATTTCGCCTTCTGGAAGCTCATTTATAAGTTCAACTTTGTAAGGTTCATCCTTCATAAGATCTAAAGCTTCATTTCTAGGAAGTTCAAATCTCTTTATTTCAGGATTTTCTTTTATTATTTTTTTCATTTCCTCTTCTAATTTATTTAATTGATCAGCAGAGAATGGTTTCTCAGTATCAAAGTCATAATAGAATCCATTGTCTATTGATGGTCCTATAGCTAATTTATCGTTAGGGAATAATCTTTTAACTGCAGCTGCTAATACATGAGAAGCAGTGTGGTTAAAAGCATGTTGACCTTCTTTAGAATCGAAAGTACAGATTTCTAATGAAGAATCTTCATTAACTATAAATCTTAAGTCCTCAACTTTTCCATTTACTATACCGCAACAAGCGTTTCTAGCTAAACCTTGGCTTATGCTTTGAGCTATTTCGAAAACTGATAGTCCAGCTTCAACTTCTTTAATTGAACCATCTTTAAGTGTAATTTTTATCATATCAATTTCTCCTTTCAAAATTATGTTTTTCATATAGTTTTTTATCATTCATATAAAATAAAAAACTCTCGTCTCTTTCCTAATCAGAAAAGGGACGAGAGTGTATATTCCCGTGGTTCCACCCAAATTGTACTTTAGTAATATTAAATAAAGTACCACTTAAATTAATCGTAACGTGATTATAACGGACTGGATTAGAGTCACTCAGAGGTAGTCTTCAACTAATTCCATTTAAAAGTACTTACAGCTAATGTACCCTCTCTCTGAAAATGTACCAAAGTTTACTCGTCTCTTCATTGTGTTAATAGATTTATAATATTTACTTTAGATTATAAGTTTATTGGTTTTGTATGTCAATGGATAAAACAATAAAATAAAACTTAATTAAAAATCTTTAGAATTTAAAAAATATAAGCACAATTTAGTATTTCAATATTATATAATCAAAGTCATACAATTGATACATTTAAATTAAAGTTTATAGAGAATAATTTACAAAAAAATACTTGAAATAGAGTTTGAAAAATATTATAATTAAAACATAGTTTTGCAGGTGTGGCGGAATTGGCAGACGCACTAGACTTAGGATCTAGCGCCTACGGCGTGGGGGTTCGACTCCCTTCACCTGCACCACTAAGCGGGTGTAGTTCAATGGTAGAACACCAGCCTTCCAAGCTGGATACCCGGGTTCGATTCCCGGTACCCGCTCCAATTAAATATGCGGGAGTGACTCAATGGTAGAGTGTCACCTTGCCAAGGTGAAAGTTGCGGGTTCGAGTCCCGTCTTCCGCTCCACTTATGCGGGTGTAGTTCAATGGTAGAACACCAGCCTTCCAAGCTGGATACCCGGGTTCGATTCCCGGTACCCGCTCCATTTTTTTTAGTTTAACTGTAAAATTATTTAAAAAAACACAATATGCACCATTAGCTCAGTTGGTAGAGCACCTGACTCTTAATCAGGGAGTCCAGGGTTCGAATCCCTGATGGTGCACCAAGCATCGATTTATAATCGATGCTTTTTTATTTTACAATAGATTTTTAGGAGACTTCATAATTTTATTGAAGTCTTTTTTATTGAAATTAAATTTCTATAGTTTGATTAGTAAATATAATTTTTAGCATATTAATATTTTTCTGGTAATAAACATATAAGGGGATATAATTAATTAAATAGTAATCTACAAAATATGTAATTAGTTTGTAGATAATTAAGTTCTGAAGAAATATTATTTTTAGTTAAAGTAAAATGATATTATAAATTAAAATTAGAGGATAAAAAGAAAGAGGGAATTAGAATGATTAGAGGTGATAAAGGGTTAAATATTGTGTTTACTGGAGATAGTATAACTCATGGACCACTTCATACTAAAGGATATAGAAGTTATACAGAACATTTTAGAGAAAGATTAAAAGAGAAATTTAAAAACGAGAATATTATGGTTTTTAATACTGGGGTGTCAGGAGCTACAACTAGAGACATAATAAATGACTTTCATATCTGTGTTAATATATACGATCCAGATATTGTTTTTATAATGCTTGGAATGAATGATTCATCAAATCAAATAGTTTCTTTAGAAGAGTATAGAAGCAATATAATAGAACTTATTAATAAAGTTAGAGAATTTGGGGCAATACCAATTCTTCAAACAAGTAATACAATAAAAATGGATTTAAGTAGGAAAAGTCTTAAATTTTATATGGAGGTTATTAGAGAGATTGCTAGTGAAAAGAATGTAATGTTGATGGATCATTATAGTCATTGGGAGGAACTAGAAAAAGAGAATCCTAATCTTAAAAATGAGCTTCTTAATGATTTAATACATCCTAATGAAAAAGGGCATTTAGAAATAGTTAAATTTATTTTTAAGGAATTAGATATTTTTGATGAAGATAGTTATACCTGCAATTTAAGTTATCCAATAAAAGTAGAAAATGACTTGGGAAGGAGAGTTGATACTACTTATTATCCTAGTTATGAAGGGGTAGAGGGAAAGAAAAGTTTGGTAAGTTATAAGATAGAGAAAATGTTTAGTGGAGATTTTATAGATAAATCAAAGGATTTAAATAAAGTTAGTAATTTAGAAAAGGGATCTATAGTTTCAAGGTTTAAAGTTGAAAATAATAGAAATAATCAAACAATATTAAGTTTTTTTGATTCAAGAGATGATGATAGTAATCTTATTTTAGCTATAAATAATGGGAAAATTCATTTCTCAGTTAGAGAGAAGGGGGTTTTTTCAATAAATATAACTACTTCAAAAGGTGGATATAATGATGGAATGTGGCATACTCTTGCAATAGATGTAAGGGATCATGGAACAAAAATATATGTAGATGGAGAATTAATTAATAGTAAATTGAATAAAGGATTTTTTAAGAACATAAGTAATGCAAATTCCTTTAATATAGGACGAAATCTAGATAATAAAGATTATGAAGAAGGGTTCTATTATGGACATATATCTTATATTGATATATATGAGGAAAATTTATCTCAGGAAGAATTAATTAAGTCTACTAAAGAAAATTTCAATGATAATTTAGAATCTATGACAAACTTAATAAATGAAGATGAAAAGGGAGTATGGGTATTTTGGGGAGATAGAGATACAACTGGCAAAGGAAATACCTTTGGTTATAAAAACTATGTTGAATATGTAGAAGAAAGAATTAGGTGGGAATTAAATGATGGAAGCATAAATAAGAGAGAAAGGTTTATGATTAACTCTGGTATAGAAGAGGCTAATTCAGAGTATTTAATGAATAATTTTGAATATTTAGTATCAAAATACAATCCTAAAGCTGTTTTTATTATGATTGGAGGATATGAAAAAATTACTCCAGAAGAATTTAAACAGAATTTAATTCATATAATAGGCAAAATTAAAAGTATAAACTCCATACCTGTTTTGCAAAGTCCAATAAAAAATGAAAGAAATATAGAGGAATATATAAAAGCTATAAGAGAGGTTGCTAAGGAAGAAGAAATATTGTTAATAGATCATTATAAATATTGGTATAAATTAAGTAAAGGTCAAGAATTACTTCAAAAATCATGGCTAGTAGAAGGAAGTCCTAATCATAGGGGACATTTAGAAATTGCTAAGAAGATTTTGAAGGATTTAAGAATCTATAATTATAATAGTTTAACATGTGGGTTTACAATAGAAACACCATGGGATAAATCACTTTAAGATGTTAAAAGTTAGTTGTTTAAAGTAATTAGTAATTATAAAAAAATTAGTTAGAATGCAAAATAAGGGGATAAAATTTTAACTTGTTTAAAAAAAGAAAAAGATAGCTTTATTTCATGAGGAAGATTAAATAATTAGTAATTAATATAAAATAAAGCTGTATCAAAACTGGATTAGTCTTGATACAGCTTTTTTATATACAACTTATTGCTTTTTGCAATATGAAATCTTCTATATATTCTTCTGAATAAACTTTTTTGCCCATAAGATTAAATATTAATTCATCCTTAGAATATCCTTCTTTATAACGCTTTAGGTTCTTAGTTAATTTTTTTAAGGAACCTGGTGTAAGTCCTAGCATAGTTTTTATATCATTACCAGTATAAAAACTTTTTATGAAGAGCTCATTAAGTTTATTCTGCATTTCAAGTTTATAATTTAAATCAACAACCTTATCTCTATGAGGGCTACATTTAGAACGGTGATGTTTCTTACACAAATATTTATAGTTTAGTTTAAAGTCTAGACCACCCTCTGATTTATGAACTATGTGATGAACATCAGCGTAATTACCACAAATCTCACAACAATAAGACATATAATCCTCCTTAATTTGATATACCCATTTATAGTATTAAAATAGCATAAAAAAATAGTTTAATCAATATAAGCAAGCTTTTTTAGATGTATACGAGGGTATATAAAGAAATTTAGGATTTTTTACACTTTGATGTTAAAAAAAGTTAGCAATATAATTAAATTATAAAGTATATAAAGGGGGTTTTAAGATGCGTAACTTATTTCGTCAAAGATTAAAAAAAGAAGAAAATCCCGAGAAATATTGGGGTGAATTAATAAGAAAAAATGAAACCCTAAAAGGAAGAATGTTCAAAGATGAACCTATAACTGAAGACACAAAGTATCTACATTATGTAATATTCAACAGACATGTTGGATTTCAAAATGTCTGGGTAATGGTACCTAATTATAATAGCCTAATACAATTTATACAATATGTCTTTATGCCAGAGGCTTATTATAAATGGGTTGAAGGAAAAAGAAAATTAGTAACACATATTCCATCGATTGATGTTGAAAAAATTATTTCTATAATAAAGAGTAAAGCAACAGAAGAAGATAGAGAAAAAATGAAAAATGACATTTTAGCATTAAGGAAGTTAAATGGATACAATGCTGAAAATGGAATGAGAAAATTAAAAATATTCTGTAGTAGATTTAATAACAATTGGATCGGAGATAAGGATGAATTTTTATACTTAAAAGTCTTCAATAATGCTGAAGAATTAGGTAGATTTGTAGTTGAAACTAATTTACAAACTGATTGTGAAGATTGCTATGAAAAAACTATAGGAATGACTACAGAAGAGTGGTTTAAAGTTTGTAGAAATGCTCATAAAAATAAAGATGATGAAGAAAGATTTAAAACCGTATTATTTAAGTACTTGGAAGATATTGTTTAAAATTAAATTCGCTTAGTATTAATAAAAATATAAAATAAATTCAAAAAAATGTTGACAATTTTTAAATAATTATGTATAATAATTTTTGTTGATTCAAGTTTGTATCTTTAGCTCAGCTGGATAGAGCAACGGCCTTCTAAGCCGTGGGTCAGGGGTTCGAATCCCTTAAGGTACACCATGTTGGGATATCGCCAAGCGGTAAGGCAACGGACTTTGACTCCGTCATTCGCAGGTTCGAATCCTGCTATCCCAGCCATTTTTTTGAATGATGAATCAAAAAAATACTTGACAACGTGTTAACATTGTGTTAACATATAAACATACCAAGCGGGTGTAGTTCAATGGTAGAACACCAGCCTTCCAAGCTGGATACCCGGGTTCGATTCCCGGTACCCGCTCCATTTTTTTAAGAGTTTACTGTAAAATTATCTTAAAAAATACAATATGCACCATTAGCTCAGTTGGTAGAGCACCTGACTCTTAATCAGGGAGTCCAGGGTTCGAATCCCTGATGGTGCACCAAGCATCGCTTATATAGCGATGCTTTTTTATTTTATTTTAAAATATATCGATACATTTGATATAAGAAAAATTAATTAATATAATACTATGTAACAAGAATTATATTTAGATCGGATTTTGAAGGGAGATAAAAATGAAACCTATGAATAAAATTGCTGCTATACATGATATTTCATGTTATGGGAGAGCAGCTTTAGCAACAATAATTCCTATATTATCTTCAATGGGTAATCAAGTATGTCCACTTCCAACTGCGGTTTTATCAACACATACAGACGGATTTGGAAAACCTGCAATTAGAGATTTAAGTAATTTTATATATGAAACTAAGAAGCATTGGAAAAAGCTTAACTTAGATTTTCAATGTATTTATAGTGGGTATTTAGCAGATCCTAATCAAGTTAAATTTGTAGAGGAATTTATAAAAGAATTTAAAGAAGAAGATACTTTAGTTGTTATAGATCCAGTTATGGCTGATAATGGCAAGCTATATGATGCAATGAGCGAAAAAATGATTGAAGAGATGAGAATTTTAATTAAAAATGCAGATATAATAACTCCTAATATTACAGAAGCTACTTTACTTCTAGGAGAAGAGTATAAAGAAAACTTAAATGAAGATGAAATAAAAGAATATTTAATAGGGTTAGGTAATTTAGGACCTAAAATAAGTATAATAACAAGTGTACCAAGTTCAAAGGGAAATGAATATATTGATACTGTACTGTATGATAAACAGGAAAATATGTTCTACACTTATTCTCATAAAAAAATAAATGCATTTTATTGTGGAACTGGAGATGCCTTTGCGTCTTTGTTAATAGGATGGATACTAAGAGGAGAATGTGATGAAAAAGCATTAGAAAAAGCATGCAACTTTATAGCGGAAGCAATAGAATATAGTGAAAAATTTGATTATCCACCTAATGAAGGAATATTGCTTGAAAGTTTGTTATATAAATTAGTAAGTAAATAAATTGTTAAAAACCATATAAATTAAATTGACAAAGTAATTTTGGCGTGTTAGTATTAGTAAAAAATAAAATTTAATAAATCTTATCAAGAGAGGTGGAGGGACTGGCCCTGTGAAACCCAGCAACCGGTAATTCTTTGCGGTTAAACAATACTGATTTAAAAAAAGTTTAAGTCAGTAATATTTTGTTATGCAAAGATTTATAGCGGTGCTAAATCCTGCGGTAGAAACTGAGAGATAAGAATAAGAATCTGTGAGAATAATAACTTCTATCCTAGGATAGAAGTTTTTTATTTTGTAGGATAAAAGAGAGATTTATTAAATAGATTAGGAGGAGAGAAAATGAAAAAAGGAAAGTTTTCAGCTTTATTGCCATTAATAATTTTTGTATCTATTTACTTGGGAACTTCATTAGTAATGAAAGATTTCTACTCTGTATCTGTTTTAGTTCCAGGAATAATAGCAGCATTAGTTGGAATTTTTATGAATAGAAAAAGAGGGCTTGAGAAGAACATAGAAATATTCTGTAAGGGAGCAGGAAATAGCAATATAATTTTAATGTGTTTAATCTTTATATTAGCAGGAGCTTTCGCAGAAGTAGCTAAGAATATGGGAGCTGTAGAATCAACGGTAAATTTAGGGCTAACAATATTACCTAAAAACATATTGGTAGCAGGAATATTTGTAATATCATCATTTATAGCTATATCATTAGGAACATCAATGGGAACAATAGCTGCCATAGTACCAATAGCTATGGGAATCGCAGATAAAACTAATATAGCATTACCTCTTATAGTTGGGGCAGTAGTAGGTGGAGCTATGTTTGGAGACAACCTATCAATGATTTCTGATACAACAATAGCAGCAACAAAAACTCAGGGATGTGAGATGAGAGATAAGTTTAGAATAAACTTTAAAGTTATATTACCAGCAGCTGTTTTAGTAATTGTATTATACACATTCTTAGGAAGTGGATCTAATACTTCAGTTGGACAATATGATTATAATTTAATAAAGGTTATACCATACTTAGGAATTTTAATAGCAGCATTAATGGGGGGGAATGTAATTGCTATACTAGCAGGAGGAATAGTACTAGCAGGAGGAATTGGATTCTTTACTGGATCAATGGACTTAAAGGTATTCTTTAACTCTATATCAGCTGGGGTAGCTGGAATGAGCGAACTTATATTAATTTCAATAATAATTGGGGGAATTGTTGAGATAATAAAGGAAAATGGCGGTATAGACTATGTACTAAACTTAGTTACTAAGAGAATCAATGGAAAAAAAGGAGCTGAATTTGGTATTGGTTTATTAGTAAGTTTAGTTGATGCATGTACTGCAAATAATACAATTGCTATTGTTACAGTTGGACCTTTAGCAAAAGATATTTCAAATAAATATAACTTAGATTCAAAAAGAGTTGCAGGGATATTAGATATGTTTTCGTGTGCAGTTCAGGGAATAATCCCATATGGAGCACAGTTAATGTCAGCGGCGGCTTTAACAGGATTAAGTTCATTTGAAATAATGAAATTCTTATTTTATCCATATTTAATGGGAATAAGTGCAATAATATTTATAGCATTTTTCCAAAAGAAAGAGAATACTGAAACAAGTGAGGAATTAGATGTTGCAGTAACTCAATAAAGTATAAAAAGAGTATATAGCTTCTAATGTTAAGGAAGTTATATACTCTTTCTTTTTATTTCGTTAAAAGACAGATGCTTTGAGAAGAAATTCCTTCACCTGAGCCAGTAAAGCCAAGACCTTCTTCTGTTGTTGCTTTAACATTTATTTGGTTTATATTTATATTTAATGCTTTTGCTATATTTTCTCTCATTGTAGCTATATGAGGGGCCATTTTTGGCTTCTGAGCTATTATTGTTGCATCTATATTTGATATTTTATAATTATTTTTATATATAAGTTCACCAACAAATTCAAGAAGCTTTATGCTATTTGCTCCCTTATATTTAGGATCAGTATCTGGGAAATGCTTGCCTATATCACCTAAAGCTGCAGCACCTAAAAGTGAATCCATTATTGCATGTAATAAAACATCAGCATCTGAGTGACCTAAAAGTCCCTTTTCATAAGGAATGTTAACTCCTCCTAAAATTAAATCTCTATTTTCAACTAGTTTATGGACATCATATCCCATTCCGATTCTCATCTTTATCACCTCTTAAAAATATTTATCATTACAATGAAAGTCACCATAATTTCTATGGTTTTATTATATATAATTATTATTATGTTATCAAAGAGTAGTAATCTTTATTATAGTCTAATAAATAATAAAAATAAATTTGTAACATAAAGAGTGTAATATATAATTAAAATGTAAATAAATTAAGGAATTCAAATTTTGAAAAAGATGTATTTACTGTATAAAAATTTATATAGATATGATATATGCTATGGTATAATAAATTAAGATTTAACTAAAGAGAATAATTACTATTGCTTTTAAATGTTTAAATTTATATAAAAGTAGTATTTTAAGGCTTAAATTAAAAGTATTTAGTAAGTAGCATTATAATAAAAGGGAAAATTGAATAGAAAGGATGTATTGAGAAGTGTGGGGGAAAATTAAAAATGTTTTAGGTATTCTTTTAATTGTTGCAGGGATATCTCTTATTGGGTTAACAATCTGGATGAAGTATGATACTTATAAACAACAACAAGCTGTTTTGGATAGTTTTAAGAATCTAACTTTTGATGTTCCAGAAGGGGAAAGTCAAAATGATGAGGCAACTTTGGAAGAAGAGAATGAAAGTATTAAAGTTGAAAATAGTGAAACTAAAGAGAATAAAAAACCAGGAAAGGCACAACTTGAAGAAGGAAATGGAATTGGTGTTTTAAATATTCCAAAGATAGATTTAGAAATTGGTATAATAGAAGGCGTTAGATATGAAGATATAAAGTATGTAGTAGGTCACTTTCCAGGAACACCTATGCCTGGAGAAAAAGGTAACTTTTCTATAGCTGGACATAGAGTTTCATATTTTGGAGAGGCCTTTAAAGACATTGATAAACTTGAAAATGGGGACAAGGTTAATGTTACTTATAATGGAAAAGAATACACTTATGAAGTAACCGACATGTATGAGGTAACTCCAAGTCAAACCGAAGCTTTAGAGCCTACAAAAGATGCAACAATGACTATAGTTACATGTACTATTGATGCTAAAAATAGAGTAATAGTAAAAGGAAAGTTAGTGGAATAAGACTGGGTTTTTGCCTTAGTCTTATTTTTTGCAAAATATATATAAAGGAGTGTAACTTAATTGAGTGAGGTAACTTTTAGAAAAGATAAATATATGTTTTCTACTAGAAATATAAAGAAGAATCTAGATAAGAATATCTTGAAAAAAGAAATAGGTGCTTTTATAAAAGAGCTAAAAAAATTTAAGATTAATATAAAAAATCTTTCTAATGAATCTTTTAATATTGAGGAAAGAAATTTAATTCTCAATATAGCATATTTTTTAGTTGATGAAGAAGTTCTCTTAAGGAAAATTTTGAATAAAAGAGAGTTGTCTACAAAGGTTATAGCTAAAAAAACAGGATTTAATAATGAAAAGATAATAAATTGGTCAAACTATATAATTGCTTACGTGCTTTTATTATATAATGCAAATTATACAAATTTAGCAATGTATTTAAATATAAACTTCAAGGATTTAGAAAGTCTTGCGGTTATAAAAGGAACTAAGGATGAAGATGTTGTTTATAAAGGTTTAGTTATGTTAGAAGGTAAAAATAGTACCATAATATTAACTAAAGAAGGTCAGTTTGTAAGAATAAAAACAAGATGTGAAAACAAAGTTGGAGAAGAACTGTCAGGCAAGGAGAAGAAAACTTTAAGACATTATAGAAAGATAATAATAAGTGTTGCTTTAATTGCCTTTGTTCTTATAGGGGGATTTGCATTTATTTACAAACAACAAGAAACTACCATATTAATTCAAGGAACATCAAAAGTTAAAATTGGATTAAATAGATTTAATAGAATAGTTTATAGTTATTCACCTACAGAAAAGGGAAATATATTAGTAACAGAATTAAAATTAAATAATAATAAATTCCAAGATGGAATGATTGCTATATTAAAAGGTTTTGAGGAAAGTGACATGATACCACCAAATAAAGTTGTTAATATTTATATAACTGGTAAAATGGTGGATACTACAGATTTAAATAATGTCACAGCTTATGTTGATAGCGTAAATAAGGATGATAATGTAAATAATAATTTTAGAATAAAGATAAATAATTCAGGATATGAAAAGAAAAATTAATAGGAAAGGAATTATTTATAGTGAGAAAAGTATCGAAGAATAACAACAGAAGAGAAAAAAGTTTTTCTAATAAAAAAAAGCGTAGAAATGAAGAAAAAAATTTTAACAAGCCAACAAAACAAAAAATAGCCAAGAAGGCTTCAGAAAAAAATATAGTTATATCAAATAAAAATGAAATTAGAGATGAAGTTAGATTAAATAAATATATAAGTGAAACAGGATTTTGTTCTAGAAGGGAAGCAGATAAGCTTATAGAGCAAAGAAGAGTTAAGATAGATGGAGTTGTTGCAACAACAGGAATGAAAGTTTCAAAAGGACAGAGTGTATCTATTGATGGTAAACCATTGAAAGTTGAAAATGAACTTGTTTATATAGCTTTAAATAAACCAGTTGGGATAACTTGCACAACAGAAAGCAAAGTAAAAGGTAATATAGTTGATTTTATAAACCATGAGAAGAGAATATTTCCAATAGGAAGATTAGATAAGGACTCTCAAGGGTTAATATTTATGACTAATGATGGAGATATAGTAAATAAAATTTTAAGGGCAGGAAACAATCATGAAAAAGAATATGTTGTTACTGTAAATAAACCTATAACTGATGAATTTATAAAAGGTATGAGTAATGGTGTTCCCATATTAGGCACAGTTACTAAAAAGTGTTTAGTAAAAAAAGAAGGAAAATATGCTTTCAGAATAATATTAACACAGGGCTTAAATAGACAAATAAGAAGAATGTGTGAGTATTTTGGTTATGAAGTTAAAAAGCTAGAAAGACTTAGAATAATGAATGTTAGTTTAGGAAATCTAAAAATAGGTTCATGGAGATATTTAACTAAAAAAGAGTTAGCAGAAATAAATAGGCTTACATCAAATTCTATAAAAACAGAAGAGGCTTCTAGATAAGAGAAGTTAACATAATAAAGCTCCTATAAATATAGATAAGAATTCTATATTTATAGGAGCTTTTTGTTTATGTGTAATCAAAAAAGAATACAATCTCACTATACTCTAATTGTATAAGTTTAAAATGCAAAATTGAAAGTTTTGATTTTCACTTAAGATTAAGCTGGGTCTAAAAGTTTAGCTTAAAATCAATGTCCGCTTAGAACAAATGATTTTATTTTGTGGTATAAAAAGATAATGCTTTTTCAATAAAATTCATTACTCTTTTTTCATAGAGAAGTTTATTAACTTCTATAGATTCAGCATGTTCAGCTCCTTCTACTAAATAAAGTTCTTTATATCCTTTAACTTTAGCATTGAATAAATCAACTGACATATACCAAGGAACAAAATAATCTTCTTTACCATGAATAAACATCATTGGAATTGTAGTTGAAGCTACTATATCTATAGGAACTATTTTTTTCATAGAAAATTTTGCTTTTATTTTCATGAACCAGTCTGCGAAAATAAGGCTTGGACGAAGAATTTTTCTAACTATTTTATTTTTGAAACCATGTGTTATTTGAAAACCTATAAGTTCATAGAAATTAGAATAGCCACAATCCTCAATAACAAATTTTATAGAGTTATTTAAAGGGATAGTTTCCATTACCGTTCCTGCACCCATAGATTCTCCGTGAAGGCCTAATATTATATCGTCTCCAAATCTAGATTTTAAATATTCTATCCACATGTTTACGTCATATTTTTCATAAAAACCGTATGTGGAGTACTTTCCCTCACTTTTTCCATGCCTTCTTTGATTTACTATAAGAACGTTAAAGCCATTTTTATAAAAAATATCAAAATATTTTAAAGAACCAACATAGCAAATAGAAACACCGTGTACTAAGACTATAAATTTATTTGTTGGTTTTTCATTCATTATTAATGTTGATGTTAGATTAAGCCCATCAAAAGATTTTAAAGTGACATCTTCCTTATGAACAGAATCATATAGTGTTTCATCAAAAAGGTTATTTTCTACGTATCTATTATAGCTTTGATCTATATCATGAAGTTTCCTGGTTACAGTTGATTTAAATATATAAATACCTATTGCTGAGAAAAAAACAACAACTATAATTGCAATGATTATCAATATGATAATGTAGTTCATTTCCATCACCCCTAAGCAAGTTTTTAAATAAGTTTTTTCTTTATACATTATACATAATTATATCACTTAAGAGAAAAATAAAAGGAGTCAACTATAAAATGGAGGTTTATTTTTTTATGAAAATTAAGAGAAGTTTTTTAGGGTTTATATTAGTATTTTTAGTTTTAGCAGTACCAGTTTTTGCAGAGGAGATAAATAAAATAGATGTTGTTGAAAAATCTATAGAAGAAAATACTGATAAATACGATGTTAAGATTAAGTATCCTATGGTTGTAGGTGGCAAAAAAGAAGTTGTAGAAAAAATAAATAAAATCATAGAAGATTATACATTAGAGTGGTTAAGTGATTTAAAACTATTGGTTCAAGAGTATAGTAAGACCTATGAAGAAGCAGGAGCAAAAATGCCTAAAATGGAGGCATATAGTTTATTTGAGTCTTTTAATACAGATGAAGTTATAAGTTTACCTGTTAATTATTATCAGTATACTGGTGGAGCTCATGGATTGACAACTAAAATTTCTTATAATTATGATCTAAAGACTGGAAAAGAGATTAAACTAAAGGATTTATTTAAAGAAGGATTTGATTATAAAAATATAATTGACAAAAAGGTGAGAGAGGATATTGCAAAAGAAAAAGATATCTATTTTGAAAATGGAGCTTTATTTAAGGGTGTTAGTGAAAATCAAGCATATTACTTAAATAAGAATGGAGTTATAGTATATTTTCAACAATATGAAATAGCACCTTATTCTTCAGGAATCAGAGAATTTAAAATTCCTTATGGAGAATTAAGCGAAGGGCTTGTTTATAAATTAGGAGTTTGATATTGAAATAGTTTAGAAGATAAATTAAATGTTTTCTAAACTATTTTTTATTTTAATATTGTTTGATTAATTAGTTATATATTTCAAAATAAATATAGGGTTCATTTTATTATTTTGAAATATATGATTATAATAGATAAAAAAAGAAGAATTTATTTCCACATTGTAATTAAAATTTGTATTAATTAAGTAAGATTATAATAGATTAAAAATGTTAATAGAAAGGGAGAATTTTATGAGTACATTAGGAGAAAAGATAAATGAACAAAGAAAGTATTTTAGTACAAATGAAACAAAAGATATAGATTTTAGAATAAATAAATTAAAAAAACTAAGAGAAGTTTTAAAAAATGAAGAAGAAAAAGTTTTTGAAGCTTTAAGAAAAGATTTAATGAAATCAACCTTTGAATCTTATGTAACAGAGGTTGCCATGGTATATGATGAGATAAATACTCAAATTAAAAATATAAAAAAATGGAGTAAAAGGAGAAGAGTAAAAACTCCTATAGTTCAATTTCCAGCAAAAAGTTTTGTACAGTTAGAACCTTATGGTATTGTTCTTATAATTGGTCCATTCAATTATCCTTTTATGCTTACAATGGAT
Source organism: Clostridium sp. LIBA-8553 (assembly GCF_057782465.1). Lineage (NCBI taxonomy): Bacteria > Bacillati > Bacillota > Clostridia > Eubacteriales > Clostridiaceae > Clostridium > Clostridium sp. LIBA-8553. Next base: position 3,104,035 of record NZ_CM173489.1, on the reverse strand, counting down.
CCTTTAATTGGAGCCATAGCAGCAGGAAATACTGTTGTTCTAAAACCATCTGAATCAGCACCAGAAACATCCAAAGTGCTTAAAAGTATCTTAGAACAAGTATTTGATGAAAAATATGTTCTTCATGTTAATCCAGAAAGAGGAAAAGAAGTAGTTGAAGAATTATTAAGAGAAAAATTTGATTATATATTCTTCACTGGAAGTGCAATGGTTGGAAAAATAGTAATGAAGGCAGCTGCTGAGAATTTAACTCCTATAACATTAGAACTTGGAGGAAAGAGTCCATGCATCGTGGATAGGGATTGTAAAGTCGAGTTAGCTGCAAAAAGAATTGTTTGGGGAAAAGCAATGAATTCAGGTCAAACATGTGTGGCACCAGACTATTTATATGTTCATAAGGATATTGAGGAAGAGTTTATTAAAAAATTAGAGGAAGAAATTAAGAGACAATTTGGAGAAGAACCTTTAAAATCAGAGGATTATTCTAAGATGGTAAATGAAAGAGAGTTTAATAGAGTAATTTCTTATATAGATAAAGATAAATTAGTTTTCGGAGGAAACTATAATAAAGAAACTCTTCAAATAGAGCCTACAATACTAAAAGATGTAACTTGGGATGATTCTGTAATGGAAAGGGAAATTTTTGGACCTATTCTCCCAATTTTAAATTTTGAGGATTTAGATGATGTTATAAACATTATAAATAGTAAAGACAAGCCTTTAGCTTTATATTATTTTTCAGAAGATAAGAATAAAATTGAAAAGATACTTAATACTACATCATCAGGTGGAGTAACAATAAATGATACCTTAGTACATGTATCCTCAACTTATTTACCTTTTGGTGGGGTTGGAAATAGTGGAATGGGAGAATATCATGGAAAATATAGCTTTGATTTATTTTCAAATAAAAAGGGAGTTATGGATAGAAAAACGTTTTTAGATATAAACCTTAGATATGCTCCTTTCCAAAATAAGTTAACAATAATTAAAAAAATCATGAAATAAATAAAAAATGGATGAATATGACTGGTTTTGTATGGAAATGACTTAAAAAGTTATGTATAATATAATTAAAGATTGTATATGTTTTCAATGAGCGGATAAAAGAAAGTTCTTAAAATATAGTGTTCAATTTATATTTAAAACATATAACTTAATTAGGAATACAATCTTTGAAAGTTACGTCTATTTACTAATGCCTGTTATTTATAGATGAACTTCTGACAAACCAATAATAAGGTATAATAAACATATTGAAGATTAAGTTTTGCGCTTAAAGGTTTGGGGGAGCCTTTTGGTAGGATTACTGTTGGAAATATGATTAAATTTTTTAAAACTTAAAGGACATGTTTTGTTCTTACATGAATTTTTTAAGCTTCGATGGGGAAGAAGCTTTATGTATCTTTCAGCTTATGATAGATATTAGGGTATTTATATTGAGAAATTATTTTTATTAATTATTGAATTTTGAGAGAATTTATTAAGTATGGTCATTTAAAGGGGACGTTCTAAGTTTAAAAAAGATTAAATAATTATATTAGTTATATTGGTTTGCGGAAAAAGGTCTAAGTTTATACTTAGGCCTTTTTTTCTTAAAATTAGCCACTTTTTTTTGAATTAAGCCATATAAGAACTATAGAAATATTTGCGCTTAAAATATACAATTAAATAAAGAAAAAGTTTACAAAGGTATAGGGGGTTTTCAAATGAAATATACTTTCCCAGAAAACTTTTGGTGGGGAGCCGCAACTTCAGGACCTCAATCAGAAGGTAGATTTAATAAGAAACATGATAATGTATTTGATTATTGGTTTGATACACAACCAGAATTATTCCATAATGGTGTAGGGCCAGATATAGCATCAAATTTTTATAATAGTTATAGAGAAGATTTAGCAATGCTAAAAGAAATAGGTTTAAATTCTTTTAGAACTTCAATTCAGTGGACAAGATTAATTAAAGACTTTGAAACTGGAGAACCAGATGAAGATGGAGTAAGATTTTATAATGATTTGATAGATCAGTGCTTAGCAAATAGAATAGACATAATTATGAATTTACATCACTTTGATCTTCCAGTTGAATTATATGATAAGTATGGTGGATGGGAATCAAAGCATGTTGTAGAATTATTCGCTAAGTTTGCTAAGACTGCTTTTGAGTTATTTGGAGATAGAGTTAAGAAGTGGGCTACCTTTAATGAGCCTATAGTTATTATAGAAGGACAATACCTTTATAAATGGCATTATCCTTGTATAGTTGATGGTAAAAGAGGCCTTCAAGCGGCTTATAATATAGCTTTAGCTTCAGCTAGAGCTATAGAAGAGTATAGAAATTTAGGTCAAGATGGTGAAATAGGAATAATAGTTAATCTAACACCAGCTTATCCAAGAAGTGAAGAAAAAGAAGATTTAAAAGCAGCTGAAATTGCTAATGCTTTCTTCAATGAATTATTCTTAGACCCAGCAACTAAGGGTGAATTCCCTAAAAACTTAATTAAGGTTTTAGAAAATGATGGAGTTATGTGGGAATCAACAAAGGAAGAATTAGAGATTATAAAAAATAACACAGTTGATTTTTTAGGAGTAAACTATTATCAACCAAGAAGAGTTAAAGCTAGGGAAGAAGAATTTACTGGGGAAACATGGGCTCCAGAAAGATACTTTGACAACTATGATATGCCAGGAAAAAGAATGAATCCACATAGAGGATGGGAGATATATCCTAAGGCAATTTATGATATAGCTAAGAATGTTCAAGAAAATTATGGAAACATAAAATGGTTTATTTCAGAAAATGGAATGGGTGTTGAAGGAGAAGAGAAGTTTAAAAATGCAGAAGGTGTAATAGAGGATGATTATAGAATAGAGTTCATAATCGAACATCTAGAATGGCTTCATAAAGCAATAGAAGAGGGTTCAAACTGTGTTGGATATCACTTATGGACTCCAATAGATTGTTGGTCATGGTTAAATTCATATAAAAATAGATATGGATTTATATCTTTGGATTTAGCTACTCAAAAGAAAACTATTAAAAAATCAGGAAGATGGATAAAAGAAGTTTCTGAGAACAATGGTTTTTAAACTTTTAGATTATTTTAGGTTAAATTTATTTTTAGATATGCTTTCAGACCTAGCTTAATTTCGCAAAGAGTTTCTATTATCTATTCCAGAATAATGAAACTCTAATTGCTTATTAAGATGATCTTACAGCCACATCTAAAAATAAATAACGATAAAATATGAATTAATATTTAAAGTTAATATTAAATAGTAAAAATAAATTAATATGAATAAATAATGGAAGACCTTAGTTAAGTATTTTGCTTACACTAAGGTCTTAAATTTTTTTAATACTCACATAATGGCATATTTTTACATAAAATACACTATAACAATTAACGGAGTTGAAGGCAACATGCTTTACTCATTAATTTTAGCAGGAGGCAAAGGTACTAGACTTTATCCACTTTCAAGAAGTTCAAACCCTAAACAATTTCTTAGCATACACAATAATGGAAAGAGCTTTCTTAGCAATACTGTGGATAGGATTAGACCTATAATCAAGAAAGAGAATATTTATGTAGTGACAAACAAAGAGTATGAAGACAAAATAAGAGATGAACTAAAAGATATAAGAAAAGAAAATATCTTTACTGAACCTGCTAATAAAGAAACTGCAACATGTATAGGTCTTTCGGCTGCCAAGCTTCTAAAGATGGACAAGGATGCAGTTATGATTGTATTGCCTTCAGACCATTATATAGAAGGAGATAAAAGTTATCTTCAAACTCTGGAGCAAGCCGTAGAGATTGCGGATAAGAAGAGAGCTATTGTGACCATTGGAATAGAGCCAAGTAGACCAGAAACAGGTTATGGCTATATAGAAATGGGCGACAGAATTAACGGTGACATTCCTACCTTCAAGATAGCAAGGTTTACAGAGAAACCTAATTTAGAAGTTGCAAAGGACTTCTTATTAAAGGGAACTTATTTATGGAATAGTGGGATGTTTATATTTAGAGCTGATGTAATATTAAGAGAAATAGAGAAGTATATTCCTAAGATGTATAAATGTTTAATGGAAATATATCAACACATTGGAGAAGATGATGAGGAAGAGGTAATAAGAGAGCAATATTCTTTAATTGATGGAATATCCATAGATTTTGGAGTAATGCAAAAAACAAGAAGATCCTTTGTTATAAAGTGCGATTTTTCTTGGGATGATATAGGTAGTTTCTCAGCTTTAAGTAGATTTTTAGAGTCTAATGGTAATAATAGAGCTTCAGAAAATGTCTTTTTAGAAGAATGTGAAAATTGTTCCGTTTTTGGAAGGGAAAAATTGATAATTGGATTTGGAATAAAAGACTTGGTATTAGTTGATGCAGGAGATGTTATTTTGGTTATGGATAAGGGGAGAGACCAAGAGATTAAACATCTATTAAATTCTATTAGTGGTAAGAAGGAACTTAAAGAGTATTTATAAGCCAAATAAGCTTATGTAAAAAGAGACCTACATCTATGTGTTGTTAAAACCGATAGATGTAGGTCTCTTTAATTAAAGGCTATATTTCAAAGCAATCTTTACATAAAACATAGTTCAACTTTTTGATATTAGATTTTAAATTTATTATAAAGACAATTAAGATCTTGAATAAGCTATTTTGCTTACTTAAACTAAAATTTTATATTTTTTATAAGAATAAATATTAAGCAAAAAAATTAATATTAAAAATATGTTATAAATATGTTTTTATGTTATTATAGTAATAATATAAAATTGAACTTTACGGAGGTATTGTTTATGAGTGATAGAATTGTAGATTTCAATGAATTAAAGAATAAGGCAAGAGATAAAGATATAGATAATTTTGAATCATATATTTATGATTTGTACTACTCAGTGGCTCAAGGAAATATGAGTATGATGGATCTTTCAAGAGAGATAACTAAATATATGAATGAAAATAATATTTCTCAAGAAAAATTTTTAAACATACAAACAGAAATGCTTAAGAGATATGGCTTTGATATGGGAGATATTGAAGGTCAAATGAAAAACTTAGGAATAGATATGAGTAACTTTGGAATTCAAGGTGGAGACTATGAAAGTTTAAGAAAAACTTTAAGTTTTCAAGAGAAATATAAGGGAAAAGTAAAGACATCTAGTGTTACTACATATTTTATAAAAAATGAAAAAAACGATATTGAATTAATTTTAGAGAATAATAAGGTTCTTATAACAAGCCCTAAAAATGTAGATCTTCAAGATAGTGAGTTAAATGAGTTCTTATGCTCATATAAAAAAACTATTTCAGATGATCTTTTAGATATAAGAATTTGTGAAAATGTAGAACAATATAATTATTAAAATACTTTCGGTTAGACCTAAACATATTAAGTTTTATACTTAATATGTTTAGGTTTTTATAATTGGGAAAAGATAAATTAGAAGTATATTAAACTGTATTTTAAATAAGCAATAATCTAAATAAAATTAAAATTCAAGAAAAATATAGATTAATTAGAATGAAATTAATTTTATAGAAATAATTATACAAAGTAAAATCGAATTTATTAATAATTAATTAATAAACAAAAAGTGTTTTTGTAATATACTTTTACTAGATATGAAATATTATATTAATTAAGAGACTTTTTTAAGAGATTAGAGGTAATAAATTATGTTAATGAACACTCATATTCTTATTGCACAAAATATATTGAGAGATGTTGACGTAGATTTTAAAATAAGTGAAAAAAATTTTATATATGGAAATGTAAAACCAGATATGGTTTCAAAGTATAAATTAAAGAAGCATTATTTAGATGAATCTTTTGATATGATAGTAAATAAGATAAAAAAATTATCATCACTTAGTATGTATGACTTTAAAAAGAAATTTTCCATAAGTAGATTCAGCCAAGAGCTTGGGGTTATATGCCATTTTATATGTGACTTTTTTTGTGTTCCTCATAGTGAAAGATGGGAATTCAAACATAGCATGAATAAACATGTTAAATATGAAAAAGATTTAGCGAGTTTTGCTAAAACATATGTCCCTTCAAAGGATGAGTTTGAAATATGGGGTAATATGTCTGTTGAGGTTTTCTTAAAGGAGGCTCATAAGATATATAGAATGAGAGAAAGCTATAGAAACGATATGCAATATGCTTATTTTGCTTGTAGAAGTATTATTAAGTATATAAATGATTCTATAGTAGTAAATACACAAGTAGCTTATTTAGAAGGTATAGCTTAATACAAATATTTCCTTTCTATAATGAAATATGTTAAAATTAATATGTATTTACAAAAGTAATTTTTATAATAGAAAGGGTATAAGATGGAGAGTAAAGTAAATGAACCTATATACAAGCAGATTGCTTTAGATATTGCAGGAAGAATTTATAATGATGACATAAAAATAGGAGAAAAGATACATGGTAGATCAACTTTAGCAAGTAATTATAATGTATCACCTGAAACAGTTAGAAAAGCTGTTAAATTATTAGAAGATATGAAAGTAGTATCATCAAGCAAAGGTAGTGGAGTAACAATTATCTCAAAGGATAATGCTTACAACTTTATAAATAGGTTTCATTCAATTGAAAGTGTCACATCTTTAAAGCATGATATAGAATCATTGATGGAAGAAAAGAAGGTTATAGAAAAAAATATCGGAGAAATGATAGATAGAATAGTAGATTATTCTAATAGACTTAGATATACTAATCCATTAACTCCTATAGAAATAGAGTTACCAAAGGAATGTGATCTTATAGGAAAAAGCGTTTCCGAATCAAAGTTTTGGCAAAATACAAAAGCGACTATTGTTGCTATAAGAAGAAAAGGTGAGCTTATTATATCACCTGGTCCATATTTGGTTTTTGAAAAAGGCGATAATTTACTTGTGGTTGGAGAAGAAGATATATTAAAAAAAATAGAGATATTCTTAAAGAAATAATAAAAAAGCTAAACTAATTAGAAATTAGTTTAGCTTTTTTTTAGTTGCATTTTTTGTAGGACAGACATATAATATAAGTGAACATATGAACAGATGCTCATATGTTAATATTAATAATAGGAGTTCGAATTATGGAGAATAATAAGATAGAGAGTTGTAACTGTTCTACTATTCATGAAGATATACTAAAAAGAGTAAAAGAACACTTACCAAAGGAAGAGGTTCTTTATGACTTAGCAGAAATATTTAAAGTTTTTGGAGATTCAACAAGAATAAAAATATTATGTGCATTATTTGAAGGAGAAATGTGTGTCTGTGATATGGCAGAGCTATTAGGAGTAAGTCAGTCGGCTGTATCTCACCAATTAAGAGTTTTAAAACAAGCAAGACTTGTTAAATTTAGAAGAGAAGGTAAGATAGTATATTATTCCTTAGCTGATGACCATGTTAAACACATATTCAATGAAGGCTTAGACCACGTTTTAGAGTAAAGGAGATATTAGTCATGAAGGAAATAAAATTTTATTTAGACGGTTTGAATTGTGCAAATTGCGCAGGAAAGATTGAAGATAAGATAAATAGACTTAGTGATGTTGATGAAGCTGTTCTTAATTTTTCAACAAAGCTTCTATTAATAACTCCTAAAGAGGGTATTTCAGAAAAGGAGCTTGAAGAAAAAGTTGAAAAAATAGTTTTAGGCTTAGAACCAGATGTAAAAGTTCTAAAGGAATCAGAAAAAAATAAAATGAGATCTTCAAACCATGGAGAGTGTTGTGGTGAAGAAAATGAACATGAACATGCTCATGGTCACTCACATAGTCATGGAAGTATCAAAGGTAATAATTTTGGAATAGATAAAAAAGACCTTATTAGATTAGGGGCAGCCTTAACTTTATTTATAATAGGAATGATAGTTAATTTAGATAAGATGTATGAATTTATTATCTTTGGTGTAGCTTATATTATAGCTGGTGGAGAAGTTCTTTTAAAAGCATTTAAAAATATATTAAAAGGACAAGTTTTTGATGAAAACTTCTTAATGAGTATAGCTACAATTGGTGCATTTGCCATAGGTGAATTCCCAGAAGGGGTAGCAGTAATGCTATTTTATGAAGTAGGGGAAATGTTCCAAGATTATGCGGTAAATAAATCAAGAAAATCAATATCAGATTTAATGAATATAAGACCAGATTTTGCTAATTTAATTAATCTTAATGGAGAAGAACAAAAAGTATCTCCAGAGAGTGTTTCAGTAGGATCAATAATAGTAGTAAGAGCAGGAGAAAAAATTCCTCTAGATGGTACTGTTTTATCAGGTGAAGCAACATTAGATGTATCTGCATTAACAGGAGAATCATTACCAAAAGAAGTAGAAAAAAATGATGATGTATTAGCAGGTTCAATAAATAGAAGTGGTTTGTTAAAAATAAAAGTTACTAAGAGTTTTGGAGAATCTACAGTTTCTAAAATATTAGATTTAGTTGAAAATGCAGGTAATAAAAAATCTCCAACAGAGAAGTTTATAACTAAGTTTGCAAGATATTATACACCAGTAGTTGTATTTTTAGCATTAGCTCTTGCAGTTATTCCACCTTTAGTAATAAGTGGGTCAAGCTTTTCAGAATGGATATCAAGAGCTTTAATATTCTTAGTTGTTTCATGTCCTTGTGCTTTAGTAGTATCTATACCTCTTGGATATTTTGCAGGAATTGGGGTAGCATCTAAAAATGGTATCCTAATAAAAGGAAGTAACTATTTAGAAGCTTTAAATAATGTTGAGAGTATAGTTTTTGATAAAACTGGTACACTAACAAAAGGTACATTTAAAGTAAAAAAAGTAGAAAGCACAAGCGAATTAAATAATGAAGAATTATTAAAATTAGGAGCATATGCTGAGTATTACTCAAATCATCCAATTGCTAAGTCAGTAGTAAGTGCCTTTAATGGAGATGTCGATAAATCATTAATATCAGATTATGAAGAGATTCCTGGAAAAGGTATAAAGGTAACAATTGATGGAATGACAGTTTTAGCTGGTAATTCCAAGTTAATGAATATAGATAATATAACTTTTACACCTATAAATGAAGTTGGAACTGTAGTTTATTTAGCTAATGAAAATAGTGAATTAGGCTATATAGTTATTTCAGATGAAATAAAAGATGATGCTAAAGAAGCTATAAGTGGATTAAAGAAAATAGGTGTTAAACAAACTGTTATGTTAACTGGAGATAATGAGAAAGTTGGAGACAGTGTTGCTAAAGAGCTAGGCGTAGATAAAGCGTACTGCAACTTATTACCACAAAACAAAGTAGAAAAGTTAGAAGAATTGTTTAATAATAAAAGTAAGGATAAAAAGATTGCTTTTGTTGGAGATGGAATAAATGATGCACCTGTACTAGCCAGAGCCGACATAGGAATAGCTATGGGAGGTGTAGGATCAGATGCAGCAATAGAAGCAGCAGACGTTGTAATAATGGATGACGAACCAAGTAAGATAATAAAAGCAATAGGCATAGCTAAAAGAACAAATAAAATTGTATGGCAAAATATAATTTTTGCTCTAGCAATTAAGGTTATAATCTTAATATTTGGAGCTTTAGGAATGGCTAATATGTGGGAAGCAGTCTTTGGAGATGTAGGTGTAACATTAATAGCTGTACTAAACTCAAGTAGGATATTAAAAAATAAAAAGTTATAACCGTGAAATTTGTCTAATGTTGTTGACAAGACTTAGTTTTTTTGCTATTCTTACATGGTAAGAATACTTTCAGGCATAGGGTATAGATTGTAAATAATTCCCTTAAACTTTTATATTAAACATTATGAAATGTTTAAATAGGCTTGTGTGCGCGTAGGGTTTTAGACACGCAAGCCTTATTTTTTTTGTAGAAATTTATTAGTAAAGTTAAGTTATAGTAAAAAGTGTAATTTTAATTATATTAACCAAGGGTTATAAAAATAGAAATAAATGTAAAAAATAGGCTTATATACATATATTTTTGATAGTGAAACCGAAAGAATGTTAAAATATAGACAAACTTTTTGGGGTATGGTAATATTTTAGAAGGTTAAATTTGTAATTTTATCATTTGAGTTTAGAATACAATCTAAAAAGTAATTGCTTTTTAAAAAAGAACAATTTTAGAAAGAGGTGCTATTAAAATGGAAAAGAAAAAAGGTATATCTATGGCCGTTATAAAAAGATTGCCTAAATACCATAGATATTTACAAGAACTAATGGAAAATGATGTTGATAGAATATCTTCAAAAGAGTTAAGTGAAAAAATAGGGTTTACTGCTTCACAAATAAGACAGGACCTTAATTGTTTTGGCGATTTTGGGCAACAGGGTTATGGATATAATGTAAAAGAATTATATAATAATATAGGAAGCATATTAGGACTTACAAGAGACTATAATACAGTAATAATAGGTGCTGGTAATATAGGGCAAGCAATAGCCAATTACAATAGCTTCAATAGATTGGGCTTTAAATTAAAAGGTATATTTGATGCAAATCCAAGAATGTTTGGAATTAAAATAAGAGATATAGAAATACAAGATGTAGAGAAATTAAAAGACTTCGTAAAAGAGAATGATGTTGAAATAGGTATAATATGTGTACCTAGAACTAATGCACAAAAAGTATGTGATGAATTAGTTGAAGGTGGAATCAAGGGTATTTGGAACTTTGCTCCTATAGATCTTGAAGTACCTGAAGATATAAGAGTAGAAAATGTACATTTAAGTGAAAGTATGATGACTTTAGTTTATCTTTTAAATCATAATGACGCAAAATAGAGTGAATTAATAATAGAATAACTTGTTTAATCTGGAAAAATAGTATTAGATTTTCAAAAAAATATAAATAATATATTGAAATATTTACTATTAAGTTTTATAATTTAATTGAAGTACCGAGTACTTCAATTATTTTTTTGTCTTTGTTTGTTACAAAATTAACAATAAATTTTGGAAAAAATATAAGGTGAAAAATATTAAGTTGTTAGTTATTAGTTGTTAAGCTATTTAAAACCATATATTCGCTATGGTATATGAGGGAGGAAATACGATGGAATTAAATAATGTAATCTTTGAAAAAGAGGGCAACATTGGAATTTTAACAATTAACAGACCAAAAGCATTAAATGCACTAAACTCAGAAACTTTAAAGGACTTAGATACTGCTATAGACCACATCGAAAAACAAGATGATATATATGTTGTTATCTTAAAAGGTGCTGGAGATAAAGCATTTGTTGCAGGCGCTGATATAGCAGAAATGAAAGATTTAAATGAAGGACAGGGTAAAGAATTTGGACTTTTAGGTAACAAAGTATTTAGAAGATTAGAAAAGTTAGACAAGCCAGTAATTGCTGCTATAAATGGATTCGCTTTAGGTGGCGGATGTGAGATATCAATGGCTTGTGACATAAGGATCGCAACTACAAAAGCTAAGTTCGCACAACCTGAGGTTGGTTTAGGAATAACTCCTGGATTTGGTGGAACTCAAAGATTACCAAGAATAGTTGGAATGGGTAAAGCTAAAGAGCTTATTTACACAGGCGATATGATAAAAGCTGATGAAGCTTTAAGAATTGGTTTAGTAAACAAAGTTGTTGAACCAGAAACTTTAATGGAAGAAGCAATTACTATGGCTAAAAAAATAGCTGCCAATGCACCAATAGCTGTTAAGTTATGTAAAGATGCAATTGATAGAGGAATGCAAGTTGATATAGATTCAGCAATAACTATTGAAGCTGAAGATTTTGGAAAATGTTTTGCTACAGAAGATCAAACTGAAGGTATGAGTGCTTTTGTAGAAAGAAGAGAAAAGAATTTTAAAAATAAGTAATTTTTTAAATAAAAATGGTTGTGTGGATTTAAGGAGGGTAATTAAAATGAACTTTCAATTAACAAGAGAACAAGAATTAGTTAAGCAAATGGTTAGAGAGTTTGCTCAAAACGAAGTTAAACCAATAGCTGCAGAAATTGATGAAACAGAAAGATTCCCTATGGAGAATGTTAAGAAAATGGCTAAATTAGGAATGATGGGAATTCCTTTTAGTAAAGAATATGGTGGAGCTGGTGGAGATACTTTATCTTATATCTTAACTGTTGAAGAATTATCAAAAGTTTGTGGTACTACAGGAGTTATAGTTTCAGCTCATACTTCATTATGTGCTTCATTAATAGATCAATTTGGTACTCCAGCTCAAAAAGAAAAATATTTAACTCCACTTGCAAAAGGTGAAAAGTTAGGTGCTTTCGGATTAACTGAGCCAGGAGCAGGTACAGATGCTGCAGGACAACAAACTACAGCTGTATTAGAAGGTGATAATTACATCTTAAACGGAAGTAAAATATTCATAACAAACGGTGGAGTTGCTGATACTTTCATAATCTTTGCTATGACTGATAAGAGCCAAGGAACAAGAGGAATTTCAGCATTCATAGTTGAAAAAGGATTTGAAGGATTCTCAATTGGTAAATTAGAAGACAAAATGGGTATAAGAGCTTCTTCTACAACTGAGTTAATAATGGAAAACTGTGTTGTTCCAAAAGAAAACTTAATCGGAAGAGAAGGTAAAGGATTTGGAATAGCAATGAAAACTCTAGACGGTGGTAGAATAGGTATCGCTGCTCAAGCATTAGGTATAGCAGAAGGAGCTTTAGAAGAAGCTGTTGCTTATATGAAAGAAAGAAAACAATTTGGTAGATCATTATCTGCATTCCAAGGATTACAATGGATGGTAGCAGAAATGGATACTAAAATTGAAGCTGCAAGATTTTTAGTATATAAAGCGGCTTGTTTAAAAGAAGAGGGTAAACCATATTCAGTAGATGCTGCAAGAGCTAAGTTATTTGCTGCAGATGTAGCTATGGAAGTTACAACTAAGGCTGTTCAATTATTCGGTGGATACGGATATACTAAGGAATACCCAGTAGAAAGAATGATGAGAGATGCTAAGATAACTGAAATCTATGAAGGAACTTCAGAGGTTCAAAAAATGGTTATCGCAGGAAGCATATTAAGATAATTTTAGGAGGGCTTTGAGATGAAAATAGTAGTTTGCTTAAAACAAGTGCCAGATACAACAGCTGTTAAAATAGATCCAAAAACAGGAACTCTTATAAGAGATGGAGTTCCATCAATAATAAACCCAGAGGATAAGCATGCTTTAGAGGCTGCATTACAATTAAAAGATAATAATGGAGCAGAAGTAACTGTACTAAGCATGGGACCACCTCAAGCTAAATTAGCTTTAAGAGAAGCTTTATGTATGGGAGCTGACAAAGCAATTCTTATAACTGATAGAGCATTTGCCGGAGCTGATACTTTAGCTACTTCAAAAGCTTTAGCAGGAGCATTAAAGAAATTAGAATATGACATAATATTTGCGGGAAGACAAGCTATCGATGGAGATACTGCACAGGTTGGACCAGAAATAGCTGAGCATTTAAATATTCCTCAAGTAACTTATGTTCAAGGCGTTAAAGTTGAAGAAGATGGATTATTAGTAAATAGAGCTTTAGAAGATGGATATGAATTAATAAAAGTTGAAGCTCCAGTGCTTTTAACTGCTATAAAAGAGTTAAATGAGCCAAGATATATGAATGTTAAAAATATATTTGAAACATCTGATGATGAAATCTTAGTATGGTCAGCTGATGACATAGATGTAGATAAAGCTGAATTAGGATTAAAAGGATCTCCAACAAAAGTTAAGAGATCAATGACTAAAGAAGCTAAAGGTGCAGGAGAAATAGTTAAAGAATCACCTAAAGATTCAGTTACTTATGTACTAGGCAAATTAAAAGAAAAACACTACATCTAAGGATTATGGGAGGTATTTAAGATGAATAAAGCAGATTTCAATGGCGTTTGGGTTTTTGCAGAGCAAAGAGAAGGTCAATTACAAAAAGTTTCATTAGAATTATTAGGTGAAGGTAGAAAAATCGCTGATAAATTAGGTTCTAAATTAACAGCGTTATTAATAGGAAATAAAGTAGAAAACTTAGTTGAAGATTTATCAAGACATGGTGCTGATGAAGTATTAGTTGTTGATTCTCCAGAATTAGAGCATTATACAACTGATGGTTACACTAAAGCTATATGTGAATTAGCTAATTCTAAAAAACCAAATATAATCTTCATAGGAGCAACATTTATAGGAAGAGATTTAGGTCCAAGAGTTGCTGCTAGATTATCAACAGGTTTAACTGCTGACTGTACATCATTAGATGTTGATGTTGAAAGTGGAGATTTATTAGCAACAAGACCAGCATTTGGTGGTAACTTAATGGCTACAATCGTATGTCCAGATCACAGACCACAAATGGCTACAGTAAGACCAGGAGTTTTCGAAAAACTTCCACTAGGAGAAAATGATGCAACTGTAGAAAATGTTGAAATAGAATTTAAAGCTAATGATATAAGAACTAAAATAGTTGAAATAGTTAAAGAACACAAAGATATCGTTGATATCTCAGAAGCTAACATATTAGTTGCTGGTGGTAGAGGTGTTGGTTCAGAGGAAAACTTCACTATGCTTAAAGAATTAGCTGAAGTTTTAGGTGGATCAATAGCAGCTTCAAGAGCAGCAGTAGAAAAAGGATGGGTAGATAAGGATTATCAAGTTGGACAAACAGGAAAAACTGTTAGACCAAATATCTATGTAGCTTGTGGTATTTCAGGAGCTATTCAACATGCTGCTGGTATGCAAGAATCAGACATGATAATAGCTATCAACAAAGATGCTAACGCTCCAATAATGAAAATTGCTGACTATGCAATAGTTGGAGATGTAAACAAAGTTATTCCAGAATTCATAGCTCAATTAAAAGCTATGAAGGAAGAAGCTTAATTAATAGATAATATAACAAGGGTAAACTTATAAAATTTTTCAATTAATGGTGTAGGGCTTTTCTGATGGGTCAGAAAAGTCCAATTAGAGAGAGTATTTAGGAGGAACTTAATATGGAAAAGATTTTTGTAATTGGTGCAGGTACAATGGGTGCTGGAATAGTTCAAGCATTTGCACAAAAAGGATATGAAGTTATAGTTAGAGATATAAAAGACGAATTTGTTGATAGAGGAATAGCTGGAATCAACAAAGGTCTTACTAAATTAGTTTCTAAAGGAAAAATAACTGAAGAAGATAAAGAAGCAGTATTATCAAAAATCACTGGAACTACTGATTTAGGATTAGCTGCGGACTGTGATTTAGTTATAGAAGCTGCAGTTGAAAATATGGAAATCAAAAAACAAATTTTCGCTGAGTTAGATGAAATCTGTAAAGAAGAAACTATATTAGCTTCAAACACATCTTCATTATCAATAACAGAGGTAGCTTCAGCCACAAATAGACCTGATAGAGTTATAGGAATGCATTTCTTTAACCCTGCAACAATAATGAAACTTGTTGAAGTAATAAGAGGTATGGCTACTTCACAAGAAACTTTTGACAAAGTAAAAGCTATGTCAGAAGCTATAGGAAAGACTCCAGTAGAAGTTGCTGAAGCACCAGGATTTGTAGTTAATAGAATACTTATCCCTATGATAAATGAAGCTGTTGGAATATATGCAGAAGGAATAGCTTCAGTTGAAGACATAGATACTTCAATGAAATTAGGAGCTAACCATCCAATGGGACCTTTAGCTTTAGGAGATTTAATAGGATTAGACGTTTGCTTAGCTATCATGGACGTATTATTTAAAGAAACTGGAGACAGTAAATACAGAGCTCACAGTCTTTTAAGAAAATATGTTAGAGCAGGATGGTTAGGTAGAAAATCAGGTAGAGGATTCTACAACTACAATGCATAAAATTGAAGTTTTAAAAAAGTTTATAAAAATTAAATAGTTTATAATATAAATATTTATTATAATATTTGTATAAGTAGGTTATGGTACTATTTATATGATTAAAATTTAGTTGAGTTATGTAAAGAGAGGTTGATATTTTATCAGCCTCTTTTTATTATTTAGGTTTTTTATTTAGTTGATTTAATTTTAAAAGTTAATTATAATTAAGAAATGAAAACAAATATTAATTAATAATTTTTATCATTAAAAGGGGGAAATATGTTTAAAAATTTTATACGATATTATAAACCATATAAAAAATTATTTATTTTAGACTTATTAGCTGCATTTTTAGTTGCTGCTTGTGATTTATTTTATCCTATGATCACAAGAAATATAATTAATGATGTTATTCCAAATAGACAAATAAGATTATTGTTTATTTTTGCTATAGTACTTACTTTAATATTCTTAATTAAAGCAGGATTAAACTACTTTATGCAATATTGGGGACATGTAGTTGGAGTTAGAATGCAAGCCGATATGAGAAGAGACTTGTTTGAAAAATTACAGGATATGCCTAATAAATATTTTGATAATAATAAAACTGGAGTTATTATGTCTAGAATAGTAAATGATCTTTTAGACATATCAGAATTAGCTCATCATGGTCCAGAGGATTTATTTATATCAATAGTTATGTTACTTGGATCATTTATAATTTTATGTACAATAAATATACCTCTAACTATTATTACTTTTGCTATTTTACCATTTTTACTTTTTTATACTATTAATAAAAGAAATAAAATGAAAAAAGCATTTAAGGAGACAAGAGTTAAAACTGGTGAGGTAAACGCTACTATAGAAAATAGTATTTCAGGTGTTAGAGTAACAAAATCTTTTGGTAATAAGATTTATGAAATGAAAAAATTCGATAAGAGTAATAACATATTTAAAAAGGCTAGAGAACATGCATATAAGGCTATGGCTGAATATTTTTCAGGTATGTTTTTCCTTGTAGATATGCTTGAACTTATTGTTTTAATAGCAGCAGGATATTTTACTTATTTAGGGAAAATAAATATTGGTGATTTTGCAGCTTATTTATTATATATAAAAATGTTCTTACAACCTATTAGAAAGCTTATAAACTTTAATGAAATGTTCCAAAATGGAATGTCTGGGTTTGAGAGATTTGAAGAGATAATGAATGAAGAAAATGAAAAAGAAATTCCTAATGCAAAGGAACTTAAAGATGTAAAAGGTAAGATTTCAATAAAAGATGTTACTTTTAGATATGATAATAAGGAAAGCATATTAGAAAACTTTAATCTAGATATTAAAGCTGGTAAAATGGTTGCTTTAGTTGGACCTTCAGGTGGAGGAAAAACAACAGTATGTAATCTTATTCCTAGATTCTATGACTATGAAAGTGGAAAGATATTTATAGATGGTGTAGATATAAGTACTGTAACTTTAAAATCTTTAAGAGAAAACATAGGAATAGTTCAACAAGATGTATTCTTATTTACAGGAACTATAAGAGAAAATATAATGTATGGAAATCCTAATGCTACTGAGGAGGAAGTTATAGAAGCAGCTAAAAGTGCTTGTCTGCATGACTTCATAATGGGATTAGAAGATGGATATGATACATTTATAGGAGAAAGAGGGGTTAAGCTTTCCGGTGGTCAAAAACAAAGAATAGCAATAGCTAGAGTATTTTTAAAGAATCCTGCAATACTAATATTAGATGAAGCTACTTCAGCTTTAGATAATGTCACTGAATATGAAATACAAAAAGCCTTAGAAGAATTAAGTAAGGATAGAACAACTCTTGTAGTTGCACATAGACTTTCAACTGTTAAAAATTCTGATGAAATAATTGTATTAACAGATAAGGGAATAGAAGAGAGAGGAACTCATGAAGAGCTTATAAAGCTTGGAGGAGTTTATAGTCATCTTCATAATCTATAGAATATTTTAGGTCAAAAGAGGTTGTATTAAAAGCAAGTTAAAATAAAACTTATAAATATATTTAGAAAATTACTAGATTTCACTAAGAATTTGTAGTTATTACTCCGAAAAATTCGTCTAGATATTTTCTCTATATTATTTGTAAGTTTTATTATTTAAAGTTTTGATATAACAATTTTTTATTTTAAGAACTTTCAAAAATGAAATTAAAATAATGTATTTAAAAAGTGAAATATTTATAAATAGTCATACTTTACATAATATTTGAATATAAATATAATAGGGCAATTGCATTTATATTCAAGATTTAGTAAGGGTGAGTTTATGAGTAATAAAAAGATAGGTAATACAATATATTATATAGTTGTAGGTATGTTAGTTCTTATATTAATAAACAACTTTATGAGCAAGTCAGATGCAATATTTAAGGCTGTTGGTTTTAGAACATATTCTATATTAAGTGGAAGTATGGAACCGGAGATTAGGACAGGAGATTTAGCTATTGTTAAGAGTGCTAAAATGAATCAGGTTGAACCTGGAGACATAATAACTTTTAAATATGAAGGAAATACTGTTACTCATAGAATTATAGAAAAAAATGAAGAAGGATTCATAACAAAAGGTGATAATAACAACGCAGAGGATACTGAAATAGTTAAAGAGGAAGATCTAATAGGAAAAGTTTTATTTCACATACCGTTTCTAGGATATGTCACAGTATTTTTATCAAAGCCTATAGTTATATCTGGACTTATGGTATTAATTGCAATAAGTATTCTTTGGGATACTTTTAAAGGGGATAAGAAAAAAGTATTGAAGGCTTAGTTTATAACATGGAGGGTGATTCGATAGAACACCTATCCATGTTTTTATTTTGATTTGTATAAAAAGACTATTTATTAATAATTTTTATTAGTATAATATTATTGACATAAGGTTTTATAAATAATGTTTTTAAATATGAATTTTAGCTAGTTTATCTTATGGGTGTATAATTTTGAAACAGAAATTTTTTCATTTATAATAACTATAAGATAAATGTTGATATAATTAATAAAACTTTATTTTGGAGGGATAATATGTTAGTTGAAAAAGCAAGAGAAAAGTGGGATAAAAAACACGATTTAAATTGCGCAGAATGCATAATGTATGCTGCAAATGAAGAATATAATTTAAATTTATCAAAAGAAACTTTAAAGGTTATGTCTTCTTTTGGCGGAGGATTAGCTATAGGTCATGTATGTGGAGCAGCCACAGGAGCAGCAGGAATACTTGGAGTTATGTTTACTGAGGATAGAGGGCATCAGAGTCCACAGATAAGAGCTTTAACAAAGGAATTTATGGAAAAGTTTTATGATAAATTAGGAGATTATAATTGTACTGAGTTAAAGGCTAAGTATAAAAAAGACGATGATAGAAGATGTATAGTTATGATAGAAACAGCAGCAGAAGCTTTAGATGAAATCGTAAGAAGAGAAAGATAGGTGAAACAAATGGACTTTAAAAGTGTAGAATACGGAGAGGAAAAAGTAATATTAAAAGATGTAAAAAATTTTAATATAAAACAAACTTTTGAGTGTGGACAGTGTTTTAGATGGGAAAGAACAGAGAGTGGTTCATACATCGGTGTTGCCTTTGGAAAAGTAATAGAAGTTGCTCAAGAGGGTGATGATGTAATAATATACAATACTAATAAAGATGATTTTGAAAATATTTGGGTAGATTATTTTGATTTAGAAAGAGATTATTCAAAGGTTAAGGAAGCTTTATCTTGGGATGATACATTAAAAAGTGCTGTAGAGTTTGGGTATGGAATAAGAATATTAAATCAAGAACCTTTTGAATTAGTTATTTCATTTATAATATCAGCAAGAAATAGCATACCTGTAATATCAAAAACTATAAAAAAAATTAGTGAAAAATGGGGAAGTGCTATAGAATATAAAGGAAATACTTATTATGCTTTCCCGACACCGGAGAGCTTAGCTAAGGCTTCAATAGATGAGATAAGAGAAACAGGTGCATCATTTAGAAGCAAATACATATATGATACAACTCAAAAGATATATAATTGTGAATTGGCTAAAAAAGGAATGCTTGAAGCTCCAGAAGAGGATATAGTTGAAATATTAGAAAAATATGATTTAGAAAAGATAATAAATATGGATGCTGATGAATGCCATAAAGGACTTCAAGAGTTTATGGGAGTAGGAGCAAAAGTAGCAGATTGCATAATGCTATTCTCTATGAAAAAAAGTTCAGCTTTCCCAGTTGATGTTTGGGTTAAAAGAGCTATGATGCATTTTTATGGTGCAGATGATGCTTCATTAAATAAGATAAGAATTTTTGCAAGAGAAAGATTTGGAGAGTATTCAGGATTCGCTCAACAATATTTATTCTATTATGCAAGAGAAAATGGAATAAAAATATAGTTTAGATTAATGAGAAAAAGAGTAGACTAAGAGCTTTATAAACTTTGAGTTTGAGAAGCTAATAATCTACTCTTTTATTAATAACGACCTTTTTTACGAATGGCTTTTGATTGTTTTATAGTAAAATTAGCATCTCCAGGATGTTTTTTGATAAATTTTAAGTAACGTTTTATCTTCTCGTCATCTTTGAGCTTTTGTATAGAGTTAAGTCTAACAGCTAATTCATAATTACTATATAAAGCATGTACTTGTTTGTGACAAGGTACACAAAGCCACGCTGTTTCTTCAAATCTTCCTCCTTTTTCACGAGGAATTAGATGATGTTCTGTGATTGTAGGAACTTTCCTTTCACAAAGATCACATATATGAGTTTCTTTATTCATATTCATCACACCTTAAATAATAGAATACTTATAAATATTATAATATATGTATTTAAAATTTAAAAAGTCGTTACTTTAATAGTTTGAAAATTTAAGAAGAATTATTCTATAATTTAAGGAAAAAAGATTAAAGACTTTTTTTAAAAGAATAAAATACTTTAGAAATTATTGAAAATAATAGTACTAAAAGTATTACTACTGTTGCTAAGAATAAAAAATATGATTCTGGTAAAACATTTATTATTGGATCTTTTTTAGGGTCAAATATCCAATAGTCATTATTAAAGAAAACTTTATGAAATAAAGTAAATACTTTTGAAAAATTAAAATAAAATCCTAAAAGTATAAGAGAACAAATAATCAAAACTTCATAAAAAAATAAATTAAATGCATTTAAATAGATTTTAAACTTTAATTTTTTTAATAATATAAATAATATTATTCCTATTATTAAACAAGCTAATGCAGCTAAATAGACAGAAGTGAAAATATTTTTTACTTCTAAAAAATGATATTCTCCAGTAGGACTCATTTTAAAATTTTCAAACTTAAGAGTAGTTTCATATGGAGAGTTTAGGTAGTGAATTATATTATTATAATCATTCATAATTTGATTTTTACTAAGGTTGTTTACTGATGATAGACCTTTAAAATTTAAAAAGAATGAATATAGTAATGGAGAAATATTAAGTGTTATTAGAACAGAAAATATTATTGAACTAATTAATAAATATAAAGAAAATAGGATATCTTTTAAGATTCTAATCATTATTTACTCCTTAAAATAACTGTTTTTAGTAATTCTAGACTTTTTTATAAAATATTAATCAAAGAAGACATATTTCAAGAATAAACTTAGTATTAATCTATAGTGTGTGATGTATTAATAAAGATGAAATTGTCTAGAATTAATAAATAAAAGCTATAATTAAGCTAAAAAAGATATTAAAAGAAAACTAGAGGATATTACAGAAAACTAAAGATAATTTAAAGCAAAAGTAAGAAATAATAATAACATATTGTAAATTAACAAATTTAGTTATTGAATTTACAACTGGTAAATTATATTATATTAATAAGAATTAGCACTCTGTAATTAAGAGTGCTAAAAATTGAATGATTAAATAGCATTTTTAAGGAGGGTTTTTTGAATGAATATTAAACCACTTGGAGACAGAGTTGTCATTAAAAGATTAGAGGCAGAAGAAACTACTAAAAGCGGTATAATAGTTACTGGAACTGCGAAGGAAAGACCACAGGAAGCAGAAGTTGTAGCAGTAGGGCCAGGAGCAATAGTAGATGGAAAAAGAACAGAGATGGAAGTTAAGGTTGGAGATAAGGTTTTATGCGCTAAGTATGCAGGAACGGAAGTTAAGTTCGAAGGTGAAGAATACACTATATTAAGACAAGATGATATACTTGCAATAGTTCAATAATTTGAACATATAGATGATTTAGATATTTATAATAAATTTGGGAGGTAGATTAATATGGCTAAAACATTATTATTTGGTGAAGAAGCAAGAAAATCTATGCAGGCAGGTGTAGATAAACTAGCTAACACTGTTAAAGTTACATTAGGACCAAAAGGAAGAAATGTTATTTTAGATAAAAAATTTGGATCACCACTTATAACAAATGATGGAGTTACAATAGCAAGAGAAATTGAGCTTGAGGATGCTTATGAAAATATGGGAGCTCAACTTGTTAAAGAGGTGGCTACTAAGACTAATGATGTGGCGGGAGACGGAACAACTACAGCTACACTTTTAGCTCAAGCTATCATAAGAGAAGGATTAAAAAATGTAACAGCAGGAGCAAATCCTATATTAATAAGAAATGGAATTAGACTTGCTGTTGAAACTGCTGTTGAAGAAATAAAGAAAATTTCTAAACCTGTTAATGGAAAAGAAGATATTGCTAGGGTTGCTGCTATCTCAGCTGCTGATGAAAAAGTTGGTGAATTAATAGCAGCTGCTATGGAGAAGGTTGGTAACGAAGGAGTTATCACTGTAGAAGAATCTAAATCAATGGGAACTGAGTTAGATGTGGTTGAAGGTATGCAATTTGATAGAGGATATGTATCAGCCTACATGGTAACAGATACAGAAAAAATGGAAGCTACTTTAGATAATCCATTAGTATTAATAACTGATAAGAAAGTAAGTAATATTCAAGATTTATTACCAATACTTGAGCAAATAGTTCAAGCAGGTAGAAAGCTTTTAATAGTAGCTGATGATATAGAAGGCGAAGCTATGACAACATTAGTTGTTAATAAATTAAGAGGAACATTCACTTGCGTCGCTGTTAAAGCACCAGGATTTGGTGATAGAAGAAAAGAGATGTTACAAGATATAGCTATCTTAACAGGCGGAGTTGTTGTATCTGATGAATTAGGAAGAGATTTAAAAGAAGTTACATTAGATATGCTTGGAGAAGCTGAAAGTGTTAAGGTAACTAAAGATAATACAACAATAGTTAATGGAAGAGGAAATTCAGAAGAAATTAAAAATAGAATTAGTCAAATAAAAATTCAATTAGAAGATACTACTTCTGAATTTGACAGAGAAAAATTACAAGAAAGATTAGCTAAACTAGCTGGTGGAGTTGCAGTGGTTAAAGTTGGTGCCGCTACAGAAACTGAGCTTAAGGAAAGTAAGTTAAGAATAGAAGATGCTTTAGCAGCTACAAAGGCAGCTGTTGAAGAGGGAATCGTTCCAGGTGGTGGAACTGCTTATGTAAATGTAATAAATGAAGTTGCTAAGTTAACTTCAGATGTTCAAGATGAACAAGTTGGTATAAATATAATCGTAAGAGCCTTAGAAGAACCAATGAGACAAATAGCTCATAATGCAGGTTTAGAAGGCTCAGTTATAATAGAAAATGTTAAGAATAGTGAAGCAGGTATAGGATTTGATGCTTTAAGAGGAGAATATAAAAACATGCTTAAAGCAGGTATTGTTGACCCAACTAAGGTTACAAGATCAGCTCTTCAAAACGCATCATCAATAGCATCAACATTCTTAACAACAGAGGCTGCTGTAGCAGATATTCCAGAAAAAGAAATGCCTCAAGGTGCAGGTATGGGAATGGACGGAATGTATTAATAAAGAGGGATGGCAATTAAATGCCATCCTTTTTTTATGAAATTAATTATTTTGAATATAATTACACAATATCCTTTAAAAGGATTAAATGTCGAAAAATCAACTGAAAATGGTATGTAAATAGTGAATTCATTAAGTAATTGTTATTAAAAGTATTAATTTTAAAATTTTAATTGGTGAAAAAAATTTATATTAAAAAAATAAAAAAATATTGTATTATTTTGTAGACAACTGGAAAAATATGTGTTATTATAAGTTCATAAGTTACAAATGATTTTGAGAAACAAAAGAAATAGATATACTAAAGATGAAATAATTACTAACGAATGAATTTACAAAACAAAAGATATTAAAATTACATATGATTTAAATTCATTTAATAGCTTTTAGCTATTATAGCAAAAGACATTAAAGAAAAACGAAAGAAGTTATAGAGTACGTACATAAAGTTAGAATAAACAAAAGATTTAGAAATACGAAAGATTTTAAGATAACTAAGGAATTTAAATAACATAAGAAATTTAATAAACGAATGATATATAGAAAGAGATTCTTTTTAAAAAGAATCTCTTTTTTTATGTATAAAAATGGTAAAAAAGTCCATAATCCTAATATAAATCTAAAGTTAAAAAATATTTAACTTTAAAAAAATTATACTAGGAGGGATCCATAAATGATATCACTAAAATATGCGAATTTTAAAAAAGAAAAATCTAGGGAAAAAAAGAAAAAGGGATTTACTTTGATTGAGTTAACTGTTGTTTTGGCTATTATGGCTATAATTATTACTGTTATAGCTCCAAATTTTTCATCAGTAAAAGAAGGGGCAAAGACAAAGGTTGATGAGCAAAACTGTGCAGCTATCGAAAGATCGGTAGAAATGTTGTTAGCTGAAGATGTTATTGATAGTAGTACAACAAGTATAAAAATTACACCTAATGGTTCTGGAGTTGATGTTTCAGGGATACAAGGTGATGGAGGTGGAAAAACTAAATTACAGGATTTGCTTGGAGATTTAGATAAACCACAAAATGGAGATTTTTATAATGTAAGTATAGAGAATGGAAGAAAGGTTACGGCTTCAACTGGAAAAACTTCAACTGGAGGAGATTCAAATATAGAGGAGTAAAACAAAGAGACCTAATATTATCAATAAATATATAATTAAATAATTGTTATTTTAAGTAGATTATAGAGCTTTTGATGAAAAATAAAATCAAAAGCTTATTTTTTATAAAGTGTAATTTAATGTATTATTAAGTACTATTTAATAATTATGTTTATAAGAAGAAAAATAGTAAATTATTTATTTAATAAGCTAAAAATGTTGCTTAAATTATTTACAAAAAAATGTACGATGTTTATAATTAATATGAAATATTAATAGAAAGTTAATTTTTAAAACGAATTATGGAGGACATGTGTCAATAGTATTTTTTTTATTTGGATTAATAATTGGAAGTTTTTTAAATGTATGCATTTTTAGAATTCCAGCAGGTGAATCCATAGCATTTCCACCTTCACATTGTGGAGTATGTAAAAGGAAACTGAAATCTATAGATTTAATACCTGTATTGAGTTATTTATTTTTAAGGGGAAAGTGTAGATATTGTAAAACAAAAATATCTATAAGATATCCTCTAGTAGAATTACTTACAGGTTTTTTATATTTTTGTGTATATGAATATTATGGTATATCTTTTTTTACAATTAAGTATTTAGTCTTAATTACATTTCTTATAGTAATTTCATTCATAGATTATGACACTCAAGATGTTTATGCTGTTACAACTTATCCAGCAATATTACTTGGGGTTGTTTTTGCATTAATAGAAAAATTTTATTTTGGAGAAAGCATTTTAAATTATTTTTTAGGGTGCTTAATAGCTAGTGGAGTAATTTTCTTAGTTAGTAAACTAACTGGAGCTATGGGAAGTGGAGATATAGAAATACATGCTATAGCAGGAATTTTTCTAGGATGGAAATTAGCTATAATAAATATATTTTTATCTTTTATAGTTGGTGGAATATTAGCTGTTTTAGAGATTGTGATTAGGAAAAAGAAAAGAGGAGATTACATAGCTTTTGGGCCAGCTATAGGTATATCAACTATAATATTAATTTTTTTTGGAAATATTATAATTCCAATATATTTTGGAATTTAGTTATTTACTTTAGATAAAGGGGGATATTCCTTTGGTAAGTTATCAAAAGAAGCGTTTAGGAGATATCCTAATAGAATCAGGTAAACTGACAGAACAAGAAATAAAAGAAGCTTTAGCAATTCAGAAACAAGTTGGTAAAAGACTTGGAGAAATACTTGTTGATCAGAATTTTGTCACTGAAGAGGACATAATAGAGGTTTTAGAAAAACAATTAAATATAGAAAAAGTAAATCTTGAGATTATAACAATAGATAGAAGAGCTATAAAGATGATTTCAGAAACTGTATGTAGAAAACATATGATATTTCCTTATGAGATAGAAGATAATATTATAAAAGTTGCTATGGCTGATCCTTTGGATATAGTAGCGATAGATGATGTTGAAATTTCTACAGGATTAAAGGTTAAGCCTTATATAGCTTTAAAGCAATCTATTCAAAGAGCAATAGACATATATTATTCAAATCAAAAGGTTCTTTCAGTGGCAGAAGAATTATCAAAAGTATCAAGTGAAGAGAATAATGAACTTAATTTAGATAAAATTGAGGAAATTGATAATTTAGATAATGCACCTATTGTAAAAATGATAGAGTATGTTATTAAAAATGCAGTTGAAGAAAGAGCTAGTGATATACATATTGAATCTTATGAAAATATATTAAGGATTAGGTATAGAATAGATGGTAAGCTACATACTATATCAACATTGCCAGTAGATACCTTAGCACCATTAGTAACACGTGTTAAAATACTGGCAAACCTTGATATATCGGAAAAAAGACTTCCCCAGGATGGAAGAATACTTACTAAAGTAGGAAATAAACAAATAGATTTAAGAGTATCTATTTTACCTATGATAACAGGAGAAAAGATAGTTATAAGAATAGTAAATAAAGATAACTTTATAATATCTAAAGAAAGTCTTGGAATGAAGAAAGGTGAACTTGATTTATTAGAAAAAATAACTAAACATTCTAATGGAATAATACTTGTTACTGGGCCTACAGGTAGTGGTAAAACAACAACTCTTTATGCTATTTTGAATGAATTGAATACAGAAAGCAAAAATATTATTACTGTAGAAGATCCTGTTGAATGTGCAATAGAGGGAGTTAATCAAGTTAATGTTAATTCAAAAGTAGGATTAACTTTTGCAACAGGGTTAAGGTCAATTTTGAGACAAGACCCTGATACTATAATGGTTGGAGAGATTAGAGATACTGAAACGGCTCAGATTGCTATAAGAGCAGCTATTACAGGCCACTTAGTATTATCAACATTACATACTAATGATGCTCCTTCTAGTATTTTGAGATTAGAAGATATGGGGGTTCAAAAGTATTTAATAGCTAACGCTATTAAAGGGGTTATAGCTCAAAGACTTGTGAGAAAAGTTTGTCCTAAATGTGGTGAGGAATATGATGCAAACACATATGAAAAATCAATTTTAGGAATAGATAAGCATGAAAATTTAATTTTACATAAAGGAAAAGGATGTGTTTATTGTAATAACACAGGTTATGTTGGAAGAGTTGGTATATATGAAATTATGGAGATTACTAAAAGACATAGAGATGCAATTTTAAATAGTGAAAGTGCTGATGTTATTAGAGATATTTCCATAAGAGAAGGAATGAAAACTTTAGGACAAGCATGTAGAGATCTAGTATTAGAAGGGATAACTACAGTAGAAGAAATGTTAGCAGTAACTTATGATGATTAGTTCTGATAAAAGAAAAGGAGATGAATTATGGCAAATTATAAATATAAGGCTATTAATTCTGAAGGACAAAGGATAGAAGGAACACAAACTGCTGATTCTGAGAGTCAAGTTAGGGAAATTCTTTTATCTAATGAATATTATCCTTTAAGTATAGAAAAGGACAATTCCAAAAGTAAAAAACATTTTTCTTTTAAACATAAAGTTAAACTTAAGGATATAGCGGTTTTTTGTAGACAGTTTTATGTAATGCTAGATTCAGGGTTATCAGTGGGAAAAACTCTGAATATATTAATGGAACAAGATGAGAATCAAAAGATGAAGGAAGCTCTAATAGGAGTAAATGCAGATGTGAAAAGAGGAGAAACTCTTGCGAATTCTATGAGAAAGAGAAAAGATGTTTTTCCTAGATTACTTACCAGTATGGTTGATGCAGGTGAAAAAAGTGGTAATTTAGATATGATTCTTAAAAGAATGGCAGATTACTATGAGAAGGAAAACAAGATAAGAGGAAAAATAAAAAGTGCTATGATTTATCCTATAGTTTTAGGGATAGTTGCCATTATAGCAATAACTTTTATTCTTACTTTCGTAATGCCAACCTTTATACAAATGTTTGAAGAGAATAATGTTGAACTTCCTGCTATAACAAAGGTTGTGTTAGCCACAAGTAAGATAATTGGTAAGTATGGAATAATAATATTTATAATTTTGGTTGTGGGAATTTATTTCCTAGGAAAATATTTTAGAAGTGAAGAAGGTCAATATAAATTAAGTCATATAAATTTAAAAATTCCAATTATAAAAAAACTAACTCAAAAAATAATCGTTTCTAGATTTACTAGAACATTGGGTATAGTTTCTTCAAGTGGAATGTCTTTAGTTACTTCCCTTGAGGTTGTAGCATTTGTTGTTGGTAATAAGATTGCCGAGAAAGAGCTATTGGGAGTTAAGGATAAGGTTATTAGAGGAGAAAGTCTTGGAGAATCAATTATGAAAATAAAAATTTTCCCACCAATGCTTGGTTCTATGGTTAAAGTTGGAGAAGAGTCTGGATCTTTAGATAGTATATTAGATAAAACAGCAGATTTTTATGATGATGAATTAGAAAGAGAAATACAAACAGCAACAGCTTTAATAGAACCTCTAATGATAGTAGTTATGGGAATAATTATAGGAATCTTATTAATATCAATACTAACACCTATGTTTAAGATGTATAACAGTATAGGTTAATTTTAAGGAGGTGAATAGTCTTGAGTATTAACAAAAGATCAAAGAAAAAAGGATTTACTCTTATTGAACTTATTATAGTAATAGCAATAATAGCTATTTTAGCTGCAATAGCAATACCAAATTTTTTAGCTATTCAAAGGAAGGCTAAGGTTAATGCTGATATAGCCACAGCAAAGAATATATATGATGCTACATCGGCTCTTATTACTGAAGGTGCTCAAGAATTTACAATGCCTAAATATAATATTGATGAAGATGGTAAAGTCAATGGCGGTTATTCTATATATTTAACTAATAAACAAATGAATACGGAAGGAACTAGGGCTAATGAATTAAGAGAATATTTAGCAACTCAACCTGTAGTTAAGTCAGTTAAAAATGGGTATTATGCAGTAGCAGTTGAATTCGAGTTTGATAAAAATGGAAAGCCTCAAGTTGACAAGCCTAAGATAAGAGTTGCAATTTTTGATTCAGAGGCTCAGGATAGAAGACCAATTGGTGAAGTATATCCAGCACAAACAGGAATTTTTAATTTAGATAAAAAACCTAGTTAAGGTTTTATATAAATTACATATTATTTTAAGGAGGAAAACTAATGAATACAAAAAAACAGAATAAAAAGAAAAAAGGTTTTACTTTAATTGAGTTAATTATAGTAATAGCGATAATAGCAATATTAGCTGCTATAGCTATTCCAAATTTCTTATCAATTCAAAGAAAATCAAAGGTAAAGGCGGATATAGCAAGTGCTAAAACTGTATATGATGCAACATCAGCATTAATAGCAGAAGGAAAAATAATTCCAAATGGATCAGATGTTACATTTACATTAACACCTGGAGCAAATGGAGGAAAAGGAACTATAACAGCAGCTCCAGAAAATAAAAATGAATCAGAGGCGTTGACAGCATATTTACAAACAATACCAGCTGTGAAAACAGATAGTAAACAAAAATTTACTGTTGTTGTAGGTGGAAAAGCTGATGATCCTACTATAGTAGTTAAGTTATCAGGTGGAGATATTGTTTATCCAAATGGAGAAGATGCTTTTAATATAAATGGCGATGGATCAACACCAGCAAAATCC
Organism: Clostridium sp. LIBA-8553; assembly: GCF_057782465.1. NCBI lineage: Bacteria > Bacillati > Bacillota > Clostridia > Eubacteriales > Clostridiaceae > Clostridium > Clostridium sp. LIBA-8553. Next base: position 3,074,134 of record NZ_CM173489.1, on the reverse strand, counting down.
GTATCAGGTAGCGTTCAGCAATAAAAGATGATTTAATTAATAAAAGTGTAAGGAATCTTTCCTTGCACTTTTCAACTATAAAAGGCAAGGAGGTATCCCCTTGAGTTTAGAGAAAAAAGAGAATAAAAGCATATTACAAATGGATGTTAGTGACATATTAAAGCTATTTAAGAGGAAAAAACAGGGTAAGAAAAATAGTAAAGTTAAAAAAGTAATATCTAAAAAGGCTGTTTCTATAGATATTGGAAGCGAGAATATTAAAATAGTGCTTGGAAGATATTTTAGAAATAAAGTCATTATAGAAAAAGCTTTTAAAATACTAACTCCAGAAGGTGCAATTGAAGATGGACATATAAAAAATATTAATGAGTTAAGTGATGTTATAGGCGATGCTTTAGATTTACATAAGATAAATGAAGACAATATTATTTTTACTACTAACAGTACATCAATAATAAATAGAACCATATTAATTCCCAAAGTAAACGAAGATGAAATAGATGCAGTTATTAAATATGAGGTTCAGCAATATCTTCCTATAGATTTAGAAGAACATATGATTCAATACAATATATTAAGCGAGAAAGTTATTGAGGGAAAGGAAAAGTTAGAGGTTCTTATAGTTGTTTATCCAAATAGAATGATTTATTCTTATGCAGAACTTACTAATTTACTTGGTGGAAAACCATATGCGCTTGATTTAAATTACAATTCTAAGAGAAAAGCACTTTATGTAATGAATCCATATGTAAAGGAAACAGTTTTAAGTATGGATATAGGTGCAAATAATATAGGATTAACAATAATGAGTGGTAACGAACTTGTTTTAATTAAAACAATGAATTCAGGTGGTGACTATTTAGACCATCAAATATCAAGATTGTTAGGAATATCATTAGAAGAAGCAGAAAATGAGAAAAAAGAAAATTGCAATTTAATGAGTAGAGAAGAAGGACCTCTAGAACACTGTGTTAAAGAAAGTGTAGATATGTGGTTTGACGAAGCAAATAGATTGATAAAGTATTATAAAAGTAAAAATTCTCAAAGTAAAATAGATAAAATATATCTTTGTGGTGGTGGAGCTAACATAAGAGGACTAGAGAGATATGTTTCAACTAAATTTGATATGAGAGTTAAAATACTTCAAGGAAATAGCAATATAGAATTTAAAAAGAATGTAGAAGAGGTTAGTATTTCTGAATATATAAATGCTATTGGAGCCTTAATAAGACTTTAGGTTGGTGATTAAAAATGAGAGATTTTAACTTTTTCTCCCATATAGCTCAAGAAAGAAAAAGTGATTCAAAAAGAAAATATATAGGGTTAAGTATATTAGGAGCAGTTTTATTTATATTCATAGTAAGTTTCTCAATAAATCTTGTAAGAATTCATATTTTGAAAAAGCAGATAAGTGCTTATGAATCAGAGATAAATGCTACTGATATGCAAGAAAATTTAACTCAAGCAAAAAAAATTGCTTCAGAACATTCTACTTTAGAGAAGTATTATACAAATGTTAAAGCAGCTTCAGAACAAATTTGTAGCAATGACTATGTAAATACTCAAAGAATAAAAATAATAAATAGTACAGTACCTAATGATGTTATATTCACTCAAATAAGTATAGATAATAAGAATTTAACAATACAAGCCTTATCAAAAACAAGAAGTGCAATAAGTGATTTACAATATAACTTAAATAATATTGGATTTATTGAAAATACATATATAAGTGGCATTGGAGAGAGAAATGCAAAAGGAGAATATTCATTCTCTATAAGTTGTACTTTAAAGGAGGTAGGAAGTAATGAAAATAACTAAAAAAGAAAAGACTTTATTATTTATCCTAGCTCTTGGAATTATTGGCTCTGGATATTATAAATTAGTATGGGATTATCAATATAGTGAATTAAAAACTTTAGAGAGTAAAAAACAAAGTACTGAAAAAGAATATGAAAATGATGTGAAAATGGTTCAGTCTATGGAACCAAATAAAGAGGAAATAAACATATTTAATACAGAAATTAATAATTTAACAGCTGGATTTTATTCAAGTATTGAACAACCTAATATTATTTTAGAATTAAATAATTTAATGAATGATACTAATGTTAAAGGAACTATGAGTTTTTCAGAAATAAAAACTCTTCCTGTTATACAAAATAATGATGAACAAAGTAATAGTAAAAATAGTGAAGAAAATCAAAATCAGATACAAGGCATAGTAAATGATTATAATAAAATAGTTGATGATAAAAAAGAAGAAACTTCTAATAAAAAAAAGCAAGAAGAAGTTTATAATTTAAATCAAATGACTATTTCTTTAAGTGTAAATGGAACTTACGATGATATTATGAAGTTTATGAAAGCTCTTGATGAGAACCCTAAACACATAAATATACTTAATTTTAATTTAAGTGCTCAAACTGATGGAAAAGTTTCTGCTAATATAAATATACAATTAGTGGCTATACCTAAGATTGATGCAACAACTGAAGAGTTTACAACAGCCGATGAAAAATATGGTAAGGAGAACCCTTTTTCAGGAGCTAGTGTTGCAGGGAGTGGAACAATAGAAAGTGAATTAGAAAATTCAAAAACAAAAAATGATTTTTTAATGACTGTTAGACCAATAAATTCAGATTTACCAACTATAGTGTTAGGTAAGGCTGAAGATAAAAATAAGACAAGCTATTTAAGCAATGATGAAAATGATATTACTGATGTAGAGATGTACGTAACAGAAAAGGATGGTAAATACTATTATAAGTATAAAGTTGGAGGAAAAACATATCCAACAGATTTTAGTGGAAATGGCGAAGAATTTAAACCAAATGGAAATGATATAAACTTTGAAATTTTCTCAGAAAAAAGAGGAAATAAGGACGATAAGTCTGGAGTTAATATAAAAATAGTAAATAGTTCAGATAAAACCGTTAATTTAGTTGTGGATAAGGATGATACGACTAATCCAAGAGTTAACGTGACAACAGAAGGTAAGGTAAAAGTAATAAAAAACTAGAAGAGGTGTGAAGCTTATGGGTATCAAAAAAAGAAGAAGTAAAAAAGGATTTACAGTAATAGAAGCAATAATTAGTTTGGTTTTATTTACTTTAATAATGATACCCTTAGGAAGCTTTACTTTGACAGCAATTAAAACATCTACTAAAAGTGGTGAAAAGCAACAGGCTATAGATTTAGCTCAAGGTACAGTTGAGGAAATAAAAGCATTAAAAATTGATCAGTTATATAATTTATCTACATATCCAGATACAAATAAAATAGTATTGAGTAATGGAATAAACATAACTTTAAATAAAGAAAACAATAGTGGAAATAACTTTGATTCATATAAAGTTAATGGAACCTTTAAGCCGAATAATACTAATAAAAATTTTGAAGTTAATGGGACTATAACGCCAAATTTAAGTGGATATAATGATAATAAAGATGAAAATAATGAGAGTACTAAATTAGATTTTAATTATTGCGTTTATATTGGTAATACTAGTATTACTGTTTATAGGATAATAAATAGAGAGTGGTATAGATTAAAATATAGAAGGATTAATAATCTAAATAATGAGTTGCTTGAATTAACTATAGATAAGAAGAGTGATGGAACTGTTGATATTAAATCAACACATGAAGTAAGTGATATTACTGTTAGTAATGACAATGTAAAGACAGAAAGCGATATAAATAAATCAGACCTTGATAATGAAAGTAAAAATTCTAAAGTGAAAGTTCTTTTCTATGAAGATGAAAAAAATAAGGAGATAAAGTTAAGAGCTTTAAATAGTGATTTAGAAGGTGATTTAAGTATATATGCTTATAAGTATAAGGGGAGTGGTGTAAGATATTACGATAATATTGTTGATACAAAGCCACAAGGAATAGTTAAAATTTATAAAAACTATGTTGAAAAATCTCCTTATGATGATAAGGTAGGTCTATATGATATAAATTTAAATGTAAAGTGCGGAAATGAAAACATATATAATATTAAGGCTACAGAATTTATAGGAGAGTGATAATATGTTATACATGAGAAAGAAAAAGGGAGCTTCTCTTGCCTATGTAATAGTAGTATTAGCAATAGTTGCAACAATCGGTACAGCGATAGTTTCACTTTCTTTATCAAATTATAAGGCTATAATAGTTGAATCTAAAAAAACACAAAATTTATATATGTCTGAATCAGGATTAGACGAGGTTAAAGTTAAAATAAATGATATGACTGCAAAAGCTGTAGATGCTGGGAATGACGCAGTCACAAAAAGTAGCATGGAAAACTTAACTTCTGAAAATATAGAGAGTACTCAGAATTCTATATTTAAAAATGAATATAAAAAGTATGTTCATGATAATCTAAAAAGTTTATTTAAAATTAAAAATGGACAAGTTCTTTTTAATACTAATGGATTTAAATATGAGCAGGACGAAGATTATTATGATATAGATTTAGTTTCTATAAATGGAAAAGAAGTTAATTCAGATAGTGGAATTAATCAAACAAGCGATTTAGATAAATATTTTATTTTTACAACTACTAATAATAAGGAATTTTTGACTTTAAGGCTAAACTCAAAATTTAATGTTAAGGATGGCAATGAAACTAAAAATTATAAAGATGTTGAGCTAACTTTTAAAATAGAGGTACCTGAGTATAATGGAGCATACTATACAGAAAAAATACCAGTATATAATATATGGCAACAAGGTTTAGTTGTTGGGGAAAATCTTAATATTAACCAAAATAGTGATTTGAATGTGAGTGGAAGTACATATGTTTCTGCCAACTACGATTTTGAAGACAATAAATCTTATAAAAACTCAAGTCAAAATAAAACAGCCAGTGGAATTGTAATTTCAGGTGGAAGATTAAATGTTGATAACGGAGTTTTAGTAAGTAAGCAGGATATTATTCTTAATGGTGAAAATGGAGTTCTTGAAGCTTTAGATTCATCTGGAATAAACAATAGTGGAATATATACTCACAATTTAGGGATATATTCTTTTGAAAACATTGATTCAAATAAAGCTTTTGGGAATAGTGAATTTTTAAAAGGAAATAGTATAGATTCTAAAGTACCAGTTTATACAATGAATGATTTAATAATTAATGGACTAGATTCAACTATTAATCTTCAAGATGGATTTTATGGCCTTAATAGTAATAGTTCAAATGAAAATTTAGTAAGTGATAAACAAAATTCAAGTGCTATAGTAATAAACTCAAAGGATTTAGGAGATGGATCTAGCCTAGATATTAAAAATAAAGCAGTAATAATGGGAAGTGCATATATAAATACTTTAGGTGAAAGTTATCAAACTGGAGAATCTTTAGCTGTAAAAGGAAACTATATAGCCTATACATATGCTGTAAAAGGAAAAGATGTAAAGTTTAAATATTATAATCCATTACAATTAGTAGAAAGTATAGATGGAGATAGTAGTTTAGATGCTAAAGCTAAATATTTTAAGGAAGCAAGCAAGGCTGTAAATATAAATAGTAAGGGTATATCATTACCTAGTGCGGATAATGTAACAAGTGTTGGTGTAACTGTAGATGAAAATGATGATATAAAAGGAAATAATTTAACATTAGATAAAGTTAAAGAAATAAGAAGTGATTATGTAGAAAATTATTTTAGTAAAGTTAACTCTATAAATACAGAAAGTATGATTTCAAAAAATAAAAAGTATGTAAACAAACTTACAGAATCTAATGATTTAATATACATTGATATAAATAATGGAGCTAATGTAGAAAACAATGCAGAAAATAGTCCATTAACAATTAATGATGATATAGTAACTATAAACAAAGATTGTAATGGAATTATTATAACTGATAAAGATATAAAAATAGATAGTGATATAAAGTTTAAAGGGACTATAATAACTACTGGAAACTTAGATGTTTTAAATAAAGGAAAAGTTAAAAAACAAAATGTAAAAATAACTTATGATGAAGAATATTTAAAAGAATTAATAGGAAATAATTATGAAGATTTTAAGGGCGTGTTCAATGGAGAGCCAGTTTCCACATATTTATTAGTTAAGTCAGAAAAAGATATAAATGATACAACTTTAGATTTAGTTAAAACAAGTGATTGGAAAGTTAATTAATTATAAGAGAAAGATGGTGATAAGATGATAAAACTTAAAACTAAAAAAAGAGGACTTTCTCTTATAGAATTAGTTGTTGCGTTATCATTAATTACAATAATATTAATGATAGTTGGGCCTTTCTTTATATCAAATTATAAGAGTTTAAATAAGACAAGCAATCAAATAGACTTTCAAAGAGAAGCAAAGGTGATAATGAATTATTTCACTGACTCAGCTATGGAAGCCTCAAATATTTCAAGTATTAAATTGAATAATAATAAAGAAAGTATTGATTTAGCGGAGAATAGTACAACAAGCTCTATAGGATCTGGAAGTAGTATATCAATAACATTTGATAACAATGAGGCAAAGGATAATATAAAAACTAGGTTTAAGTTAGAAAATGAAATTTTATATTACCAAAAAGATGATAATCAAGAAATACAAATAGGACAATTTATTAAGAAAATAGGTTTTAATGCTTTACCAAGTGGAACAAATTTTAGTAATGCTAATTCAATAGAAGTAAAAATAGAGTTTGATACTAATAATGCTACTCCATATGAGGTTAGTAATATATTAACCTTCAGAAATAAAAAATAATAACTGTTTGGAGGTGAAATAGTTGATTAAGTTAGTTGATAATAGAAGAAATACTTTAATCTTTATTTTGGCAATAGGTATAATAAGTTTAGTAAGCTTAAATGTTTTGGCATATCAAGTACCTTATATGTCAATAAACACTGATACTACAGATTATATAATAAACAATGGAGAAGAGGTTAGCGTAACTTATGTAGTTCAACCACAGGATTTAGACCCAAGTTATTTTGGGTATAGTAATAGGGAGCAACCTAATAGTGTAGAAGAGCTTGGACATGCAACATTAGACCTAAATGTACCTGATGGGATTCAGGTAAAAGAGATTAAATGGAACCAAAATGAAATAAATGAAAATATTGATGTTGATGGAAAAAATTTAAATTCAATTAAACTTCATAATATACAGTATGAGTCTATAGGAAGTTGGAAATGGAATTGGTATTATTGGCGTTGGGATGGATATTTTAGAGCAAATCCATTTAAAATAACTATAAAATATGTTGGAAAAAACTTAAGTAATGAAGCTATTAAAGAATATTTAGTTGATGGAAAGATAAGGGTATATGGAGAAACATCTGGAGATTTACCAACTGTTAGATTTAGTGTTAATAAGGAGTTAAGTGTAAATATATCAGTAAGTGATTCAAGAGGAAATTTAGGTAAACCATATAATACAGTAAATGATAAAGATAATAAACTTTATTATGAAGATTTAACTCAAGATAATACTTTAATAGGAAGAGGATTAGCTAATTTTAAAGTTTCAGGAATAGCGAAGGATAAAAATAGTAATTATTATTTAAAATATAGGTTTATTAAAAAAGGACAAGATGATAATCCAGAATGGCAAAACCTACTGTTAAACACAGATAAGATAAATGCAGATATAGATTATGATAACCCTAATAATTTAACCTTTAGATCTTATGACGTTAACCATTTACCTACATTAAGTGGAAATAGTCAATGGTCTGATCCTAATTTGGTATTTAAAAATCCTTCAAGTAATATTAAATATTTGCCTACTGAAGTTGCTAATAGTAAAAATCAATATGGATATTTAAATAGGTATGTAGATAGTGATGGATTAGTAAAATATAAATGGGTTCCTAATATGACGTTTTATAATAGTATGTATATTGGAGGAGAGTATAAAGAGGCAGCTAAGTATTGGGGATACATAAAACCTAAGAAGAGTGGGTGGTATATATTAGGTATACTATCTGATGATGGTGCAAAAGGAACAATTACAGCTGATGGAAAGGCTTATGAGTTTTCAAAGAATGGATTTTATCCGCATGGAGTACAATATTTTTCAAATAGAGACGCAAATCCAATATATCTAAGTGCAGATGAATATTATCCTATATCATTAGAATACTTTAACTGGGGAGGCGGTGGTGCCTTTAAAGTTGGATATCAATATAGTAAATACAAAGATTATGGATATGGGAGACAAGAGTTTATGGGAGAGAATGGTTCTGCATTTACTTTTTATCCTTCAAAGAGTAAAGAACCAGGTGAAAATGCTGATGGAATATTCACTGGCGGAAAGGATGGGATTCCGTTTCCATCTGAAGAAGGAAGCTATTACATAGAATACAGAATAGTATCTATTGGAAAGGATGATACATCAAATCAAAAGGTATTAAAAGAAGGAAGATATGGTTATTTTAATGTTGAAAATAGATTTATAACTAATATAAGCCTAGCAAATAGCGAAAAATTAATTCAGGGAAAAAAATATGATTTAAAATATACATTACAACCTAAACCTATTGCAACAAAAGATATAAGTAATAATTCAGGAGAAAAATTGCCGGATACCATAACATTAACTGATATTGAGATAAATGGAATGTTGCCACCTGGAATTAAGTTTATTTCAAGAAATAATAGCAACTTAAATGAAAATTCAAATCGCTATTATATTATAGAAAAATCAGGAGATGAGACACCGAAGGGTACTAATTTTACTGTTAAATTTAATAATGATTTGGTTTATACTTTGGATAGAAATGATATGATGTATAAAGCTCAAACTATAGAAATACCAGTTAAAATACAGATCGGTAGAATTGGACAATTTATTTTTGATGGAAATGATAATAGAATTACATATAAGTATTCAGGAAAAGATATGGCAACAATAACACAGTATTTTCCAACAATAAATATAAATGCTATAAGTAGTTCTAAAATAATTGAGATGGGAATTTTAGATTCTACAGCTAAGCCAAGTAATATTGGGAATGTTAATAGTGTGAGCAATGTAGTAAATGGAATTCCAAGCAAAGTAGCGTTAAGTGTAAAGGTAAATTCTCCGAGCACTATTATTGATGTTTCTTTAAATCAAAATTATTTAAGAACGGGAAATAGAAATATATCTGTAAGCAAATATAAAATAACAAATGGCAATATTGATTTTATTAATTCAGAAACTGCAGAATTTAGTTTAAATAATAATGTTATAGCTATACAAGATAAAGATGGATTTAAATTAGAAGAGAATACTGATTATTTGATTGTTATAAATGTTACTCCAGATATACCTGGTGGTGGACAATTAAAACTAGAAGGAACAATTGATGGAGGTAATGATACAAATAAACATTACGCAATACTTAGACCAACAGAAATGCCAGATGTATTTTAGAGAATAAAATAAAGAGGATAGGATTATACTAAAAATATAATCTTGTCCTTTTTTATTTAAGATAAAAATGTTAATAAAAAACCAACTAAATGAAATTTAAAAATCATTTGAGTTAAATAAAGAATTAAAACTTGCAAAAATGCGCTTTTAAAATTAATTTTATGCATTTTATTGACAAGCCCTCTTTCATAGATTATAATTAATAAAAATTAAACAAAACGGAATATAAATAAACTCGTATAAGCTTTGAATAAGGCAAGGCGTTTCTACCGGAAACCTTAAATTTCCGTCTATGAGTGAATTTGATATACTATAGGTGTACTATAAGCATATTAACTTCACTTAGAGGTTAGTATGCTTTTTTTGAAAAATAAATTTCGTATCTAATGTATATTTGCAAGTTTACATTCAAAAATAGGGCAAGCCTTTTTAAAAACGAGTTACATAAAATTACTTAACTGTACATAAATAACTTTGAAAAATATAGTGTGGAGGCGATCGATATGGCAAGAATATTAAAAACAGCATATACATTTGATGATGTATTATTAGTACCAAACAAATCAGAGGTCCTACCTAATGAGGTTTCTTTAAAAACTCAATTAACTAAGAAAATCCAATTAAACATTCCATTAATGAGTGCAAGTATGGATACAGTTACTGAATCTAAAATGGCAATAGCTATGGCTAGAGAAGGTGGAATAGGAATAATCCATAAAAACATGACAATAGAAGATCAAGCAAGAGAAGTTGATAGAGTAAAAAGACAAGAAAATGGAGTAATAACAGATCCAATATTCTTATCAGAAGATCACACAGTAAGAGAAGCATTAGATTTAATGGCTCAATATAGAATTTCAGGAGTTCCTGTAACAAGAGAAGGAAAACTAGTTGGAATCATAACAAATAGAGATATAGTATTTGAAACAAACTACGATAAAAAAGTTTCAGAAGTTATGACTAAAAGCCCATTAGTTACTGCTAAAGAGGGAACTACATTAACTGAAGCTTTAGAAATATTAAAGCAACATAAAATAGAGAAGCTTCCTTTAATTGATGATGAAAATAACTTAAAAGGGCTTATAACTATAAAAGATATAGAAAAAGCTAAAGCGTTCCCAAATGCGGCTAAGGATGAAAAGGGAAGACTTTTATGTGGAGCTTCAATCGGTGTAACTAATGATATGATGGAAAGAGTAGATGCCGTAGTTAAAGCAAATGTTGACGTTATTGTTTTAGATACAGCTCATGGTCATTCAAAGGGTGTTATCGAAGGAGTTAAGAGAATAAAGGCTAGATATCCAGAGCTTCAAGTAATAGCTGGTAATATAGCAACAGCAGAGGCTGTAAGAGACTTAGCAGAGGCTGGAGCAGACTGTGTTAAGGTTGGTATAGGACCAGGATCAATATGTACTACAAGAATAGTTGCAGGGGTTGGAGTTCCTCAATTAACAGCAGTTATGGATTGTGCTGAAGAAGGTAAAAAAATAGGAATACCAGTAATAGCTGATGGTGGATTAAAGTATTCAGGAGATATAGTTAAAGCTTTAGCAGCTGGAGCGTGTGCGGCTATGATGGGGTCAATCTTTGCAGGATGTGAAGAAGCACCAGGAGCTATAGAAATATATCAAGGTAGAAGCTATAAAGTTTATAGAGGAATGGGTTCACTTGGAGCTATGGCAAAGGGTTCAAGTGATAGATACTTCCAAAACGGTACTAAGAAATTCGTTCCAGAAGGTGTTGAAGGAAGAATAGCTTACAAAGGACATTTAGCAGATACTATATACCAATTAATAGGTGGAATAAAATCAGGTATGGGTTACTTAGGAGCACCAACTTTAGAGAATCTATATGAAAATGCTAACTTTGTTGTTCAAACTTCAGCAGGATTTAGAGAAAGTCATCCTCATGATATAAATATAACTAAAGAAGCACCAAACTATAGCGTTAATCAATAATAAACAGGCTAGAAAATTCAACAAAATGTTAGAATAAATACATTGAAAATTTTAACATTTTGTTGCAATATATTATATAAGATAAACGGAAAAATAGAGTTGTGGAGGAAAGCAAATGAGAGATTTAGTTTTAGTTGTCGACTTTGGTGGACAGTATAATCAGTTAATAGCAAGAAGAGTTAGAGAATGTGGAGTTTATTGTGAAATAATTCCTTATACATACAGCATAGAAAAAATAAAAGAGAAAAATCCAAAGGGAATAATATTCACTGGTGGACCAAACTCAGTTTATGGAGAAAATACTCCTACATTAGATAAAGAAATATTCAATTTAAATGTTCCTATATTAGGAATCTGTTATGGAGACCAGTTAATGGCACATCTTTTAGGCGGAAAAGTTGATACTGCTCCTGTAAGAGAATATGGAAAAACTAATGTAACTTTAGATAATTCATCAAAATTATTTGAAGGAATAGAAGTAGATGAAACTTGTTGGATGAGTCACACTGACTACATAGCAGAAGCACCAGAAGGATTTAAAATCATAGCTCATACAGATGTATGTCCAGTAGCAGCTATGGAAAATGAAGAAAGAAGACTTTATGGAGTTCAATTCCACCCAGAAGTTGAGCATACTCCATTTGGTCAAAATATGATGAGAAACTTCCTTTACAATATATGTGGATTAGAAAATTCTTGGTCAATGGCATCTTTTGCTGAAGAAAAAATTGCTGAAATCAAGAAAATAGTTGGAGATAAAAAATTAATATGTGCTTTATCAGGTGGTGTTGATTCATCAGTTGCGGCTGTTATGGTTCACAAAGCTGTTGGAAAGCAATTAACTTGTATCTTCGTTGATCATGGTTTATTAAGAAAAGATGAAGGAGATCAAGTAGAAAAAATCTTCAAAGAAGGTTTTGATATGAATCTTATCAGAGTTAATGCTAAGGATAGATTCTTAGATAAATTAAAAGGTGTTTCAGATCCAGAAACTAAGAGAAAGATAATCGGAGAAGAATTCATAAGAGTATTCGAAGAAGAAGCTAATAAATTAGGAGATATCAAATTCTTAGTTCAAGGAACTATATATCCAGACGTTGTTGAAAGTGGAACAGATACTTCAGCAGTAATTAAGAGTCACCATAATGTTGGTGGACTTCCAGAGGATATGGAATTCTCATTAATAGAACCATTAAGAGAATTATTTAAAGATGAAGTAAGAGCGGTAGGTGAAGAATTAGGAATTCCTCATCACTTAGTATGGAGACAGCCATTCCCAGGACCAGGTTTAGCTATAAGAGTTTTAGGTGAGGTTACTGAGGATAAATTAGAAGTTGTTAGAGAAGCAGATGCTATATTTAGAGAAGAAATAGCTTTAGCAGGTCTTGAAAGTGAAATATGGCAATACTTCGCAGTATTACCTAACATCCAATCTGTTGGAGTTATGGGAGATGAAAGAACTTACTGCCATACTGTAGGTTTAAGAGCTGTTACATCATCAGATGGAATGACTTCAAACTGGGCTCATATACCATATGAAGTAATAGATAAAGTATCAAGAAGAATAGTAAATGAAGTTAAGGGAGTTAACAGAATTGTTTACGACGTAACTTCAAAACCACCAGCAACTATAGAGTGGGAATAAGATAAAGCTTAATTTAGATAGAGTTTAACTCTATCTGAATTTTAGTATAATTTATCTGATATCATTTCATCAAAGCGTGAAAAAATGTTATAACATCAGATAAATCAAATAAGTATCCAATTAATCAATAAATATATAAATTTTATTACGGATTAAATAGGCAATCATACATGATTGTCTATTTATCTGTGAATATTAAATTGGAAAAAGTAATCATGATTACTTGTGACTAAGTTAAGAAATCTAATTTTAGAAGATAACTGTGGATAAATTAGGTTTATAATTTCTGTGGATAATTTTTGTGTTAAAATAAATACTTAATGAATCACTTGTAATTGTATATAAAAAAGTAGCTATGAAATTTCATAGCTACTTTTTTTATATAAATGTTTTATTTTACTGCTTTCTTTTGAATTGCTTGGAATAAAGCTATTACTCCGATTGCTACGATCATTAAAACAATAAATACAGAGAATCCTTGTGAATATCCAGCAAATCCTGATCTATTTAGGAATGATGCCATTACAGGAGGTATTAAGAAACCACCTAAAGCACCTAATCCACCAATCCATCCTGAAGCTCCACCCATTGCTTCTGGAACTGCATTAGGAACGATTTTAAATACTGCTGCATTTGCTATACCCATACCAATAGCAAGAAGGATTATTCCTATTATTGCTAAAGTCATAGTTGAAGCAAAAGTCATACAAATTGCACCTACAAGTGCTATTCCTAGAGAAACTATAGTTGTTATTTCTCCACCTTTCTTATCAGCAAGTTTTCCACCGTATACTCTAGTTAATGAAGTTAAGATAGAATAAAAAGCTGTTAAAAGACCTGCTACTTTCATGTTTAATCCGAAATAAGTCATCCAGTAGTTAGGGAACCAGCCTGTTAATGCTAAGAAACCACCGAAAGTTGTGAAGTATATAAATACTAAAGCCCAAGTTTTCCATGATTTAGCTGATATTAAAAGTGTTTCACTAGCTTTTCCTTTAGGGAATAATTCTTGTCCATATTCTTTTGATGCTATTTCTTTAGCTTCATCTTTATTAATTCCTTTATCAAGAAGTTGGAAGTACCAAGCATTTTGACCTATTTTTATGTAAACTATTGTACCAACTATTAAGAATATTAACCAAGCTAAGTAAGAACCAGGTAATCCTAATAGTGGAAGTGCTAAGTTTGGAATTAATAATGCAAATATTCCAGGGGCTAAGTTACCAATACCACCATATAGTCCTAAAGCTACACCTTGTTTGCTTTTAGGGAACCAATATGATGCTTGGCTGACACCAACTGAGAATGTTGCTATACCACATCCTGATAATAGTCCAAGTGCAAATAATAAGTAATAATATTGATTTAAGTTATCACTGAAGAAGGCTAAAACTACGTATAAACCACCCATACCTATGATTGATAAAAGTAGTAGTACAATAAGTGGCTTTCTTCCTCCAGTTGTATCAACCCACGCTGAGAAAGGTATTCTAAGTAAAGAACCTGACAGGTTAGGGGCTGCTATAAGTAATGCTAATAATACAGGATTAAGGTTTACAAAAGCTTCTTTAAATACTGCAGAAGTTGGTCCATAAAGAGAAACTGCTGCGAATCCTATGAAGAAACCTAATGTAGCGCCTATTAATCCACGATTTGGATTACCTTTTAGGTTTAAGTTTTTCATCTCATTCACTCCATTTTTTTAATTTGTTAATTTTTTAACTCTAAAATATATAATATGTCAAATTTAATTGCCATAAAATTATAACATTAAATAGAAATATAAACTGTAACTTTTATCACGAATAAAAAGTAATAAATTGTTTACAGGAGTAAATTATTAAAAATTCATAGTATATTTATTATTATATATAAAATTAATAATCTAGATATATGTGTCATATATCTAGATTAAATCATAATTGCAATTAAGATTTATTTATTGAAAGGGACAAATTTAATGAAAAAATATTTGTAATGAAAAAATATTTTTCCAATATTGCAAAAATATTGGAAATAATTTAAAATACAAATAATACATTTTAAAAGACGTGTGTATTTGTGACATATACACCAATGATTTTAATAATATAATCAGATATAGCTTTTAAATTTGTTAATTTATTAATAAAAATACCTATTTACAAAGCAAAATCTAAGTTATATAATTATCAATATGAAAATAAAGTAAAATATGTAATAAAATTTTATTTTGGGAAATCATAGGGAATGTATGTATTGTAACATTAATTTAATATGGGGCATTGGATATTTGTTACATACTAGCAATAAATATATTAAAAGGGGGCAAAATTAATGAAAAGAAAATTAGTTACATTATTAACAGCAGGGCTAGCTACTTCAATGTTATTTGTAGCATGTGGAGGCGGAGCAGAAAAGCCAGCAGAGGGAAATAATAACGGTTCAAGTTCAGGAAGTTCAAGTGGGGAAACTAGGGATTTATCTAAGCCGGAAAGAATAGAGGCAACAAATCCTTCAGCAATTCCAGAGGCCGCTAAGAATAGAACTGATACATTAATAGTTGGAACAACAGATCCAAAAGGTGAATTCGTACCAATATATGGTTCAACTAAATATGATAGTTGGGTAAATGAATTGATATTCAGTGGACTAATTTCAAATAATGAAAAAGGAGAGCCGATTCCTGATGTAGCAGAAAGTTTTGAAGTATCAGAAGATGGTAAAACTTATACTTTTAAATTAAATAAAGGTATTAAGTTTACAAATGGTGAGGAGCTAAAAGCGAAAGATGTTGCATTCACATTCACTTCTATCTGTGATCCAGGATATGATGGTCCAAGAATGGATGCTGTCAGAAATCTAGTTGGATATGAAGAATATAACAAAGGTGATGCTACAAGCGTTGAAGGAATAAAGGTTATTGATGACTACACAATAGAATTTACTAATAAAGAAGTAGATGCAAAAGGAATTTGGAATTTTGAATATGGAATTATGCCAGAAAGTGTTTATGCATTTGAAAAAGGAAATTTCCAAGCCGTTAAAGATAAATTATTACAGCCAGTTGGTTCAGGACCTTATAAATTTGTTCACTTTAAACAAGGTCAGGAAGTTAAGTTTGAAAAGAACCCTGATTACTGGAAAGGGGAGCCAAAGATACCGTATGTCGTAATGAAAGTTACAAATGCTCAAACGTTGTTACAAGAGTTAATGGCTGGAACAGTTGATATAGATAGAGTAGGAGCTACACCTGAGAATATAGAACCATTAAAACAAGCAGGATTCTTAAATATGGATTTATATATGCAAAATGGATATGGATATATGGGAATGAATTTTGGTAGTGATAAAGTTAAAGATCCTAAAGTAAGACAAGCTTTAGTTTATGGATTAAATAGACAAGGTTTTATGGATTCATACTACCAAGGATATGGCCAAGTTTATAATTCACACATACTTCCAACTTCATGGGCATATAATCCAGATGTTCCTAAGTATGAATATAATCCAGATAAAGCTAATGAATTACTTGATGAAGCAGGATGGAAAGATACAAATGGAAATGGCGTTAGAGATAAGGATGGCGTTGAATTAGAACTTCAATGGTTAACTTATACAGATTCTAAATACGTTGATTCTTTAATACCAATAGTTCAACAATCATGGGAGCAAATCGGAGTTAAGGTTACGCCAGAATTAATGGAATTTGGAACAATGTTAGATAAGGTTGATAAGAGAGAATATGATATATTCAATGCAGCTTGGAGTCTTTCAATAGATCCAGATCCATCAGAATTGTTCACAATTGCACAAGATGTACCAGGTGGATTTAATAATGTTGGATGGAGAAATGAAGAGGCTGATAAGTTATTAAAAGAAGGTAAATCAACAATAGACCAAGAGGCTAGAAAGAAAGCTTATTATGAATGGCAATTAAAATTCTCTGAAGATCTACCATATATACTTTTAGGAAATGCGCAAGAAATGTTTGCATCAAGTTCAAGAGTTAAGGGATATCAACCTTCAACTTACATTGATTGGACTTATGATATTCATAAACTTGAACTAGTAAATGAATAAATTTAAATAAATTAGTAGAAGTTAGCCTGGACAAAAAAATCCAGGCTAATTTTGAAAAATGGGGGGAACAGCAAGATGCTACAGTATATTACTAGGAGAATACTATTAATAATCCCAACTATTGTTGGAGTATCATTAGTACTTTTCTTTATATTTGCTATGGCTCCAGGAGATGCCATTACAGCAAATATGGATCCAAATATGAGCGTTGAAACTAAACAAGCAATAAGAGAAAAATATCATTTAGATGAATCAAAACCTACTCAGTATATGTACTGGTTAAAAGGTGTTGTAACAGAAGGGTCTTTAGGAGAGTCTTTCTATTATAAAAGACCAGTTGCAGATGTAATGAAGGATTTTATACCAAATTCATTTATTTTAGGGGCTGCATCCTTAATTTTAGGAGTATTAATTGCAGTGCCAATAGGAATTGTTTCAGCAACCAAGCAGTATTCCTTTTTTGATAAATTCTTTACGGTGTTTGCTCTTATAGGTATATCAATGCCGTCATTTTTCTTTGGACTTATATTAATTAAATATTTAGGAGTCGAACTTAATCTATTCCCGATTTCTGGTATGACTGATGCTGGAAGTGCATATACAGGAATGCAATATGTTTTAGACGTATTAAAACATATGATTTTACCACTTATAGTTTTAACACTTGGAAGCGTAGGTGGATGGATGAGATACACAAGATCAAGTATGCTTGAAGTAGTTAGACAAGACTACATAAGAACTGCTAGAGCTAAAGGTTTAAAAGAGAAGGTTGTTATATATAAACATGCTTTAAGAAATGCTCTAATACCAGTTGTAACATTATTAGGAATGTCAATACCTGGATTATTTTCAGGTGCTACATTAACAGAAAAAATATTTAACTGGCCAGGTATAGGTCCAGTACAGTTAAGTGCGGTAAATAACAGAGACTATTATCTGCTTATGGGTATAAATCTTACTTTAGCAGTATTAGTTTTAATAGGAAATTTACTTGCTGATATTATATACGCATTTGTAGATCCAAGAATAAGGCTTAAGTAGGGGGTATTTTTTATATGCAAACAGAATTAAATAAAAAAGTTAAAGTAAAAAAAGAAAAAATAGAAAGCCCTTGGACTGTAGCTTTTAAGAGATTAAAAAAGAACAAGTTAGCTTTAAGTGGATTATTTATACTTTTGGTTTTGGTTGCGATTTCAATATTTGGACCAATGTTATATCCACAGGATCATTTAACAATAAATTTATTAAAAACTAATCAACCTCCATCAGCTCAGCATTGGTTAGGGACTGATGCTTCAGGAAGAGATGTATTAGCTAGACTTATGTATGGAGGTAGATATTCACTTTCAATAGGTATAGTTGCAGTAGGTATTTCTATAACTATAGGTACAACTTTAGGAATATTAGCAGGGTATTATGGTGGATTTATAGATAGTTTAATAATGAGAATTGTTGATGTATTTATGTGTTTCCCATTCTTATCATTATTAATAATGGTATCTGCTATAATGTCAGATTTAAAAATACCACCAGAGTATAGAATATTCGTAGTTATGTTTATTATAGGGGCATTAAGCTGGACTAGTACTTGTCGTATGGTTAGAGGTATGGTTTTATCTTTAAGAGAGCAAGAATTCATGCAAGCTGCAGAGGCTTTGGGGCTTTCAGATGCTAGAAAAATGTTCTTACACTTATTACCTAATACATTAGCTGTAATTATAGTTTCAGCTACTTTAGGAATTGGGGGAGCAATCTTAACAGAATCATCTCTAAGTTTCTTAGGAGTTGGAGTTACGCCTCCTACACCAACATGGGGAAATATGATACAGTCAGCTCAAGATTACTACACATTAACTAATAGATGGTGGCTATGGATACCACCAGGAATATGTATATTCCTAACGGTTATATCTATAAATATTTTTGGAGACGGATTAAGAGATGCTCTAGATCCTAAGCTAAAGGTTTAAGGGGGAGAGTATAATGGGAAAAACATTAGTAGAATTTAAAAATCTTGAAACTCACTTTCATACTGGTGAGGGAATTGTTAAAGCAGTAAACAACGTTAGTTTTAAAATAAAAGAAGGAGAGACAGTTTGTGTAGTTGGAGAATCAGGTTGTGGGAAATCTGTAACTGCAATGTCTCTAATGAGATTAATACCAAGTCCTCCTGGAAAAATAGTTGGAGGAGAAATCTTCTTTGAGGGAAGAGATGTTCTTAAGTTCACAGAGGAAGAACTTATGGATATGAGAGGTAATGATATATCAGTTATCTTCCAAGAACCTATGACATCATTAAATCCAGTATTTAAAATAGGAGATCAAATTTGTGAAGCTATAATTCTACATCAGCATTTATCAAAAGAAGAAGCTGAGAAGAAGGCCATAGAAGTTTTAAAAATAATAGGAATAGCTAGAGCTGAGGAAATAATCAAGTGTTATCCTCATGAGTTATCAGGAGGAATGAGACAAAGGATTATGATTGCCATGGCAGTTTGCTGTAATCCAAAGCTTTTAATAGCTGATGAGCCTACAACAGCACTTGACGTAACAATCCAAGCTCAGATTTTAGATCTTATGAGAGATATTAAAGAGAAATTAAACACTTCAATATTATTAATAACACATGACTTAGGTGTTGTTGCTGAGATGGCCGATTATGTTGTAGTGATGTATGCTGGTAAGGTTATTGAAGAAGCTCCAGTTATAGAATTATTCAAAAATCCTCTTCATCCATATACACAAGGATTACTTAAATCTAAGCCATCAGTTAATGGGACAGAAACTAGACTTTATTCAATACCTGGACAAGTTCCTAACCCTGTAGGTATGCCTGATAATTGTTATTTTAATGAGAGATGTGATAGGTGTATGAAAAAATGTACAGAAACTCAACCAACTCTTATTGATGTAGGAAATAGACACAAGGTTTCATGCTGGTTATATAAGGAGGGAAAGTAGATGGCAGATAATACAGTTTTAAAAGTTGAAAATTTAAAAAAATACTTTCCAATTAAAGCAGGAGTTTTTTCTAAGACAGTTGGACACGTAAAGGCTGTTGATGGAGTAAGTTTTACTATAAATAAAGGTGAAACTTTAGGACTAGTCGGAGAATCAGGGTGTGGAAAATCAACAACAGGAAGAGCGATTTTAAGATTATTTGAAAAGACTGATGGAAATGTATATTTTGAAGGTAAAGATATTTTTGATCTTAAAAAGAAGGAACTTAGAGAATTAAGACCAAAGATGCAGATGATATTCCAAGATCCATATTCATCTTTAAATCCAAGGTTATCAGTAGATTCTCTAGTTGGAGAAGCTCTTTTAAGTCATAAATTATGTAGTAAAGAAGAGCTTCCAGAAAGAGTAGCTCAGACTATAGAAAGATGTGGACTTGCTAGATATCATATGAAAAGATATCCACATGAATTCTCAGGTGGACAAAGACAAAGAATTGGTATAGCGAGAGCTTTAATTTTAAATCCAAGCTTTATAGTTGCAGATGAGCCAGTTTCAGCTCTTGATGTTTCTATACAATCACAAATAGTAAATTTAATGATGGATTTACAAGAAGAGATGGGATTCTCATACCTTTTCATATCTCATGATTTAAGTATAGTAAAGCATATTTGTCATAAGATAGGTGTAATGTACTTAGGTAGTTTAGTTGAGTTAGCGCCTAAAAATGAGCTTTATGAAAATCCATTACATCCATATACAAAGGCACTGTTATCAGCAGTTCCAATACCAGATCCAACATTAAAGAGAGAAAGAATAATATTAAAAGGTGATATTCCTTCACCAGCTAATCCACCAAGTGGATGTAAGTTCCATACTAGATGTCCTTATGCTATGGATAAATGTAAGAAGGAAGCTCCAGAATATAAATGCGTTGGAAAAGATCATTTCGTTGCATGTCACTTAGTTTAACTTTAATTAAATGTAGGTTATATGTATTAAAATGTAAAAAATGAATTAAAAATTAAATTTTGTATAGTGTAGGGGATTAAATTCTCCTACACTATAACTATATATGATAAAATTTCACTAAATGTATAAAAAGTTCTATATTGTATTGTAATACACAAATAAGAAATGATAAAATATTAACGTGTGGTAAACAGGGGGAATTAAGTTTGTTTTGGTTTAAAGACGAAATAACTAGAAGAAAAGAAAAAGAAGAATATGAGAAATTAATGGAAGAAGTTAAAAATAAAGAAAAGCCAACTTTTAAAGATTTGGTTGCTATAATGATAGCGCAATACGCAATAATACTTCCAATGGTTTTTGGAGGATTAATTATTTTTGCGATTATATTATATATATTAATGGCGTGGTTAAAATAAATTTATAAACGCTAATGGAGGTAGTAATAATGAAAAAAGGATTAGTTGTTGATTTATCAAAAGCAGCTCCATATTTAAAATCTCACGAAGTTGCTTACATGCAAGAAACTATAAACCAAGCACATGACAAACTGCATAATGGAACAGGTGCAGGAAACGACTTTTTAGGATGGGTTGACCTACCAGTTAATTATGATAAAGATGAATTTGCTAGAATAAAAGAAGCTGCTAAAAAAATACAAAGTGATTCAGATGTTTTAGTTGTTATAGGAATCGGTGGTTCTTACCTAGGAGCAAGAGCTGCTATAGAAATGTTAACTAACAACTTCTATAACTCTTTATCAAAAGATAAGAGAAAAACTCCAGCTATATTCTATGCAGGAAATAACATAAGCTCAAGTTATATGGCTGACTTATTAAAAGCTATTGATGGATTAGATGTAAGCTTAAATGTTATATCAAAATCAGGTACTACTACAGAGCCTGCTATAGCTTTCAGAATCTTAAAAGATTACATGGAAAAGAAATATGGAAAAGAAGAAGCTAAGAAGAGAATATATGCTACAACAGATGCTAAAAAAGGTGCTTTAAAAACTTTAGCAGATGCTGAAGGATATGAAACTTTCGTAATTCCAGATGATGTTGGAGGAAGATTCTCAGTATTAACAGCGGTTGGATTATTACCAATAGCTGCTGCTGGAATAAACATCGACGAAATGATGGAAGGTGCTGCTGACGCTAGAGAAGAATACGCTAACCCTTCATTAGCTGATAATGAATGTTATAAATATGCAGCTGCTAGAAATGCTTTATACAATAAAGGTAAAGCTATAGAAATATTAGTTAACTATGAGCCAGCTGTTCACTATTTCAATGAATGGTGGAAACAATTATACGGAGAATCAGAAGGAAAAGACAACAAAGGATTATTCCCAGCTGCTGTTGATTTCTCAACTGATTTACATTCAATGGGACAGTATATTCAAGAAGGTAGAAGAGACATCTTCGAAACAGTTATTAATGTAGGAACTCCAAGAGAAGAAATAACAATAGAAGCTAACGAAGAAAACATAGATGGATTAAACTTCTTAGCTGGAAAAACTATGGACTACGTTAACAAGCAAGCATTCAGAGGAACTTTACTTGCTCATAACGATGGAGAGGTTCCAAACATAGTTGTAAATGTTCCAGAATTAACTCCATACTACTTCGGAAGATTAGTTTACTTCTTTGAAAAAGCTTGTGGAATCAGTGGATATGTTTTAGGAATAAATCCATTTGACCAACCAGGTGTTGAAGCTTACAAGAAAAACATGTTTGCTTTACTTGGAAAACCAGGTTTTGAAGATTTAAAAGCTGAGTTAGAAGAAAGATTAAAATAATATAAATTTAATATAAAAAAGAAGCTCTTTTTAGAGCTTCTTTTTTAATTTAGGGATATAATTTTATTAATAGTATTATATAAATTGAAAAGTTCAGATTAATATTCATAAAGATAATGGAGAATATATTGAAAGGAGGAGTATAAATATGAAGATAGTTGTTGATGGCGATGGGTGTGCTGGAAGAGAAATAATTGAAA
Source organism: Clostridium sp. LIBA-8553 (assembly GCF_057782465.1). NCBI lineage: Bacteria > Bacillati > Bacillota > Clostridia > Eubacteriales > Clostridiaceae > Clostridium > Clostridium sp. LIBA-8553. The sequence continues at coordinate 3,051,165 of NZ_CM173489.1, read as the reverse complement.
AAGTAGCTAAAAAAAATTCAATAAAGGTCTTAATATATTGCACAATAAATCACATGATAAGATCTGATTATTCAGAGGTTAAAATTGTTGATGATGGATTTCAGAGTGTAGATATGTACGTTGCAAATGCTACAGAAAAAAATGATATTGTGGTAACTCAGGATTATGGAGTGGCAGCTATGGCTTTGGGAAAGGGAGCCTTGGCCATTAGTCCAAGAGGATATATTTATGATAATAATAATATTGATAGATTGCTTTTTGAAAGACACTTAAGCCAAAAAAATAGAAGAGCTGGTGGAAGAACAAAAGGAAATCATAAAAGAAGCAAAGAAGATGATGAGAGATTATCCTATAATCTTGAAAAGATTATAGGAAAAGCAAACTAAGTTTAATAATGATTTGATAAAAATTTATTATTTTATATTTTTATGAAATTATTGGATTACAAAAATGAAGAAATCTCAGAATTGCTGAGATTTCTTTAATGGTTTGATTATATGGATATAATAAAATTAGGAGATTTACAGTGTTAAGTAACACTACCTATAGTATATACAATGTTAAGCTTTTTTATACATTATATAAAAAGAAAAAAATGTAGAAATAAAGTGTTTTATAATAAGAAAAATAGAAAATATTTACATAAAAACAGAAGTATAATATAATTTATTTATCTATAATATTTCGGGTTTTAGGGGGAGTGATTATGGGAGAATTACTTTTAGAGTTGGATGCAAGAGATATAATAGAAGACAATAGTCCGGTTAACATAAAGATAATAAATAATACTGATGATAATTTGAAGTATAAAATATTAACAGGAAAGGATGGAATTTGGGAAACTTTAAGAGAGTTTGAAAAGGAAAATAAATTTGTTTGGACGCCTAAGGATGTTGGGGAATATATGCTTATGATCCAAGGAAGAAAAGACAATTCAAATAAACCTTTTGATTATAAAGTTACTCAGAGTGTGAAGGTGAATAAAAAAGGTGATAGGCTTAATAATGAGATAAATATAGAAGAAAAAAAAGATGAAAAACTAATAAAAGGAATTTATCTAAACAAAGATGTTTTTAATGTTGGGGAAAAGGCGGTTTTAAAAGTTGATAGTACTAATGAAAATATTATGTACAGGTATTTTATAAGTGGAAAGAACGGATGGCAGCTTATAAGAGATTATACTTTAGAAAATAAACTAAATTACACTATTAATGAAAGTGGACAGTTTGAATTTTTAATAGAGTGCAAAAGACCTAGTTCAACTAATACAGCAGATGATTATACAACAGTTATATTCACAGCGAAAGAATTTATAAAACCTGAAATAATTAATTTCGTTAATTTAAGTGAAGACTTATTAGTAAATTCAGATCTTACATTCCAAGTAGAAGCAAATTTTGAAGATGAAAGAACGGCATTATATAAATTTATAAAGATATCACCAGATGGAAGTAGAACTTGCATTCAAGATTTTTCATCAAGACGTATTGTAACATTTAGAGAAATTAAAGAAGGAAAATATAAGCTTTTATGTTTAATAAGAGATATGTATTCTAATAGAGAATTTGATGATAGGGCTGTAATGGTTTATGACATAAAACCATACGAACCTCTTCAATTAAGAAGTTTTACTACAGATTTAAGTTCACCTCAGGTTAAGGGTGAAACAATATCAATAAAAGCTACTGTTGATGGAGGAAGTGATGTTCTTTATAGATTTAAAATAGACGGAGAAATAGCAGAAGATTCAGGGTACACAAGAAATAGCACTTTTAAATGGAATGCTAAAAAAGAAGGTAATTATAGAATAACTCTTTGGGCAAAGGATGATTCATTTATTGGTGACTATGAAATAGAGTCAAAACTAGATTACAAAATAGATAAAAAGGTTGCGAAAACAATAAAGATAACTGAATTGATTTTTGATAGGGATAAAAGTCCTATTATAAATGAAGCTATAAAACTTAGAGTTAGTGCAGAAGGTGGTACTGATTTAAAATATTCTTTTATAATAATTAAGGATGGTCAAATTATAGAGAATATTGCTTATGGAAGTACTAACTGGGTTGAATTCATTCCTAGTGAAAAAGGAAATTATCAACTTGATGTTAGAGTTAAAGATAAGTATTCAGCAAAAGAATATGATGTGCATACTATTTTAAACTTTAAAGTAAAAGAATATGTAGAAGGAAAAATTGATCATATCTTAGTTCCTGCTAAAGAATATTTTTTAGTTGGAGATGATATTGATATTGAAGTTATAACGCAGAATACTAGACAGGTAAAAGTTAAGTATGTAACTAAAGTTAATGGTCAAGTAGTTGAAGAAACTGATTATATAAAAAATAAGAGATTTAAAGTAACTCCTAAATGTCCAGGAAAGTATTCAGTAGATATTTTTGCAAGAAATGTTAAGTGTAAAGAAGGTTTTGATTCAAGAAGAGAAGTAAAATTCTATATTAATGAAGCATCACCAATTACTAATACTAAAATAAGCACTTCAGATCAGGTATTTAAAATAAATGAAGAAATAAATTTTTCTACGAAATGTGAAGGTGGCAGTAGGATTTGTTATGAATACTATATAATGGTTAATGGAAACTGGTCACTAGTTCAAAAATATAGTAGAAAAAGTTATTATTCTTTTAGACCTTATGTACCAGGACAATATAAAGTTTTAGTTTTAACAAGAAGCTATTATAAAAAGTGTGCTTATGAAGATTATGATACTTTTGAATTTAGAGTGGAGTAAAAATTAAGTTTTGTTTTAGGTGAATGTTGATTTTAAGTTCAAAACATAGACAAAATTTAAAAAGCTGATTCTTAAAATATATCTAGGTAGATTCATGATGTTAAAATTTTTAGCGTTATAAGGTTAACGTATGGTTGTATTTTAAGAATCAGCTTAATTATTTTCTAAAATATAATGAGTTGTAATTAGTTAAACTTTGCTTTATACTAACCACAGATATAAATGTAATTTTGTTATAAGGAGTGATCAGTTAGTGGAAAGATTGGATAAAGTCTTATCAAATTTAGGATACGGAACAAGAAAAGAAATAAAACAAGTCGTTAAAAAAGGACTTGTAAAAGTTAATGATAAAGTAGTAAAAGATAATGGATTACAAATAGATCCTGAAAAAGACATAATAGTTATAAATGGTGAAGAAGTAGAATATAAAAAGTACATATATTTAATGATGAATAAACCAGCGGGAGTAATTTCAGCAACTTATGATAAAAGAGATGAAACTGTTATTGATTTATTATATATGGAAGATCAAGTTTTTGAACCATTTCCAGTAGGAAGACTTGATAAGGATACAGTAGGATTATTACTGTTAACTAATGATGGAGATTTAAATCATAAGTTAATATCACCTAAGTATCATGTTGATAAAGTTTATTATGCTGAGATAAATGCACCTATAACAGATAAGGATATTAAAGCTTTTGAAAATGGTGTAACTTTAGATGATGGATATAAGTGTATGAGTGCTAAACTTAAGGTTATAGAAAATTTAGAAGACTCATCTAGAGTAGAAGTTACTGTTCAGGAAGGAAAATATCATCAAGTAAAAAGAATGTTTGAAGCAAGAGATAAAAAAGTTGTTTATTTAAAAAGAACATCTTTCGGTAATCTTCCACTAGATGAAAACTTAGAAGAAGGCGAATATAAAGAACTTTCTGAAAGTGAATTAGCGGTGCTTTACAAAAATTTTTAGAAAATTAAATGATAATGATTGTGCTTGAAAAATTGATGTAGGAAAACTTGCAAAAAAAATATTAGATTGCTTGCAATTTAAGTAAACATCTAATATAATAGTTGTGCGAGGATAAATAAAAGGAATAAATAGCCCCCTTTTTATTTATTGCTTATTGCTGAAACGCAACCTAGCCCCAAGGGTTGCGTTTTTTATTTTACAAAAATGCAAGAAAACTTGCAAATTGTATTAAATTTAAAAGAAAATATTCAAATGTTATGTATAGAGTCAGTATTTAAAAGTGCTGGCTCTTTTTTATATAAATAATAAGTTAGATAAATTTATATGTAATAGCTAAACATTAAAGTATTTTCTATAAATTTTAAAAATAGAGTAATGAATCATCTGTTGGGAAAATTTAACTTTATTCTTAATATTATATAATGTTTTTTTAAAATATATGTTAAAAGAGTTATTTTTTTTATGTTACATGAATATAAATATAAGGCTAAAAGTATATATTATGTTAAGGCTATGAAAAAGGGAGGAACATTATGAAAAAGACTAAAAGTGTGTTTCTATGTGCGTTTTTGGCAATAGTAGCTTTTATGCCAGTTAAAAACAATGATGTTTTTGCTAATGAAAAAGCGGGAGTAATAGTAGACATAGTAGAGGAAGATAATGCTCTATTTGATGGGGAAGTTATTTGGCAACCTGGATATATAGAAGATAGTTCAATTAATATTTCAAATAACTTAGATAAAGCTATAAAAATAAAAAAATTATCTTTTCATGATGATAGTATTTTTGATTATTTAAATTCTAAAAATATAGATGAAAGTGATGAAAGATATAAACATTTTTTAGAAAACGCAAAAATTGCTGTTAAGGATAATAAAGATATTATATTTGAAGGAAGTCTTGAGGATGTGTTTTCAAAAAGAAATATTAAATTAGAAAAAGAAATTATTGTACAAGCTAATGAAAATAAGTCTATGGAATTAGAAATAAATATTTCAGAGGATTTAGATAATAGGGGACAAGGAATACAACATGAATTTAGTGTTAGTATGCATTATGAATATGAAGATGGTAGTAATGGAAGTGGGGACTTACCGAATACAGGAGGCTTTAGCAGTAAAGGATTTATGATTTTAGGAATTTTTGCTTTAGGAATAGGACTATTAGTATTAAAGTTACCTAAAAAGAGGGAGGAGATTTAAGATGGAAAACGCTAAGATGAGAAAAATAATTGCCTTAGCACTAGCTATAGGGATAACTGGAAGTGTTGGAAGCTTGGCTTATTTCTCCGATAAAGAAAAAATGAATGGGGAAATAAAATTAACCTTAGGTACTTTAAGTTCAGAAATAAATAAAGGAATTAAAATAGATGGAATGGATATAGAAGTTCCTGTTAGTGATACATTTTTAATAATTAATAATGGCACTTTAGATCAAACAGTATTAATCAATTTTGAAAATTCATCAATAGGTAACGATGGATTGGAAAAAATAAAATATTCATTAAGCTTTAAAAGTAGTAAAGATAGAGAGTTAAAGTCATATGGAAATGGAGAAGAAACATTACTTTCTTTATTTGAAAATGGAATTAAAGTAGTAGATTTAGACAACAATGAAATCATATTAGAAGAAGGTGAAATTTTAACAGCAACATTAACATTGGATATGCAAAGGGATATGCCAGAAAAATATTCAGGAACAGATTTTAATTTTGATTTAAGAGTTGGATATAATCAAGCAAATAATAAGTAGTAAGGGAGGAGTATAAGTGATTAGTAAAAATAAAATTATAGCATTAATTTTAGGAGTTTCACTTGCTTTAAGTGCTACTTATGGAAGTTATGCTTATTTTACAGGAGAGAATACTATTAATAATACTATTAAAATAGCGGAGCTAGATTCAAAAGATAGTGCTTTGGAAGTTTCTAAAATAAGCATTAGAGAGAATTCTTTAATCTTAGAATTTTCTAAAAGAATATTTTACACTGGAGAGAACCTAGCTAATGATGTAGTTGGAAGTGAAAATTTTTTAGATGATGTTGAAATATCAATAGAAGAAAAAGAACTTATTATAACTAAAAAAGAGGGAGGATTTGTACTTCCATTAGGGTTAGAAAATAAGTTGCCTAGTATAACTTTAAATACAAATTTTGAAGATAGATTTAAAAAAGACTTAGAAGAAATCACGCTATATTTATATCATGATTCTAATGGAGACATTAATTGGAGTTTGACTAATGATTATAATGGGGATATGGTAGTACAACCTGATAATGAGACTTTAGTTGAAACTCCAGTAGAAAACGAAGTTAATAATGAAAGTGAAAACATAGAAAATCCTCAAAAAGAGGAGGAAAATAATCTTAATATAGAAAATAAAGTACAAGAAAATAACACTGTAGAGGAAGAAAAGATAGATAAATCAGATAAAGAGAATGTAGAGGAAAGTAATATTTCTGAGGAGCCTAACAATGTTAATGAGGAAAAACAACCTAAAATAAATTAAGAGATTTTATTATAAGGCTATATCTTAAAAATTAAATTTTAATTTTTAGTATTAGATTTGAATTTAATGGTCACATTTTATAATGTGACCATTTATTTTTTATATTAATCATGTAAAAGAATAATATGTTTGATAGAATATAATATAGAGATTTATATGGTATAATAAAGTTTAGTTTTATTGTAGGAAGAGGAGTGATCTAATGGATTTAAAAAGCTTGCTTAATAAAGAACAATATGAAGCAGCAACCACAATTGATGGTCAAGTACTTATATTAGCAGGGGCAGGTTCTGGTAAAACTAGAGTGCTTACACATAGAATAGCGTACATGATAGAAAAGGATATACAACCTTATAATATATTAGCAATAACATTTACAAATAAAGCAGCAGGAGAAATGAGAGAGAGAGTAAAATCTCTAGTTGGTGAAGTAGCGAACAATATGTGGATATCAACATTTCATTCATCTTGTGTGAGAATTTTAAGAAGAGAAATAGATAAATTAGGTTATAGTAAAGACTTTACAATATATGATTCAACAGATCAGAAAACATTAATAAAACTTGTTATGAAGGAGCTTAATATTAATGAAAAAGAGATAACTGATCAAGAGATTTTAGGTACTATAGGAAAAGCAAAAGATAATATTCAAAGTGCAGAAAGCTTCAAGAAAGAAAATGAAGGAAATTTTAGAAAAAATAAAATAGCAGATGCTTATCTTTTATATCAAAAGAAACTAAAAGAAAATAATGCTTTAGATTTTGATGATTTAATAGTTAAAACAGTTGAACTATTTAAAAAGCATAGTGATGTATTGGAGTTTTATCAAAATAAGTTCAAATACATAATGATAGATGAGTATCAAGATACAAACAAGGCTCAATATGAATTTGCTAAACTTTTAGCAGCTAAGTATAAAAATATATGTGTTGTTGGAGATGATGACCAATGTATTTATGCTTGGAGAGGTGCTGATATAAGAAATATATTAGACTTTGAAAAAGATTATCCAGAAGCTAAAGTAGTTAAACTTGAACAAAACTATAGATCAAAAGGAAATATTTTAGAGGCAGCTAATAAAGTTATAAAAAATAATGCTGAAAGAAAGTTTAAAATTTTAAGAACTGATCAAGTAGAAGGAGAAAAAATAAGTATCCATAGAGCTTACTCAGATAAAATGGAATCATCTTTTGTAATTTCAGAAATAGAAAAGCTAAAAAGTGATAAAGGATATAAATATAAAGATTTTGCTGTTCTTTACAGAACAAATGCACAGTCACGTAACTTCGAGGAAGCTTTAAGAAGAGCAGGAATTCCATATAGAATTTTTGGGGGATTAAAGTTCTATGATAGAAAAGAAATAAAAGATATTCTTTCATATTTAAAAATAATAGTGAATCCTAAGGATGCTATAAGCTTAAGAAGAATAATAAATGTCCCAAAAAGAAGCATTGGGGATACTACTGTAGAGAAACTTCAAAATCATGCTAATGAAATAGAAGATACATTATACAATGTTTTATTAGATGTGGATTATGTACCAGGATTAACAGCTAGGAGCATAAATCCTATTAAGAAGTTTACTGATATGATGGAAGAAATAATGGTTATGTCAGAGCAATTAAGTGTATCTCAATTAATAGAATATGTTTTAGAAAAGACAGGTTACTTAAAAGCACTTAAGGATTCTAAACTTATAGAAGATCAAAGCAGAATAGAAAACTTAGAAGAATTAGTTTCTGATGCTGTTGAATTTGAAAAAAGTGATGAAGAGGATAAATCATTATCAGCTTACTTAGAAAAAGTTGCTCTTGTTCAAGATATGGATGATGTGGAATCAGATGATAACTATGTAATGCTTATGACTGTTCATAGCTCAAAAGGTCTTGAGTTCCCTGTTGTATTTTTAGTTGGAATGGAAAATGGAATATTTCCAAGTGCAGCCTGCTTTGAACATGATAACCAAATGGAAGAGGCTAGAAGACTTTGCTATGTTGGAATAACTAGGGCAGAGGAAAAATTATATATGACATCAGCTGAGACAAGAATGATATTTGGTAAGACTGTAGCTTATTCACAGTCAGACTTTATATCAGAAATTCCAGCTAACATAAAAGACTATATAAATATTAATGGTATAAGTTCAAGTAATACTTTCAAAAATAATTCTTCAACTTATGGCGAACCAAGAAAAAGTTATAATCCACATAAACTTAGAAGTACAATGAGTGATTCTCAAGCTAGTATAGCTTTAAATAAGATATTTTCAGAGAATGATAAAAAATCGGATATAGATGAATTAACTGTTGGAAGAAAGGTTAAACATCCTAAGTTTGGTGTGGGGACATTAATAACAAAGAGTAAGGTTGGAGATGACTATAAACTTACAATTGCATTTGATAGTCAGGGAGTTAAACACTTAATGTTTAGCTTTGCGCCATTAGAACTTCTTTAATTTAGAATGTGAAATTTACTTTAATAAGGAGTAGATGAGTAAAATGGATAAGAAAAAGAGAATAGAAGAGTTAGTTGAAGAATTAAACAAATATGCATATGAATACTATGTTTTAGGAAATTCTTCAGTAACAGATAAAGATTATGATAAAAAATATTATGAATTAGTAGATTTAGAAAAGGAAACAGGATATAAATTACCATATTCACCTACTCAAAGAGTTGGAGATGTAATCCTTCCTGAGTTTAAAAAGTATACTCATAAGGCTAGACTTTGGAGTTTAGATAAAGCTCAAACATTAGATGAAATTAGGGAATGGCATAATAGAAATGTTAAGTTTATTGAAGAATATAACAGAACTTCAAATGAAGAATTACCACCATTAAAATATATTTTAACTAAAAAATTTGATGGATTAACAATTAATCTTTCTTATGATGAAAATGGTGTACTAGTTACTGGAGCTACTAGAGGAACTGGATCAATTGGAGAAGATGTAACAGCTCAGGTTAAAACAATAAAAACAATTCCATTAAAAATAAATTGTCATGATTTCTTAGAGATTCATGGTGAGGCTATTATGACTACAGAAGCCTTTGAAAAATATAATGAGGAAGCAGATACTCCTCTTAAAAACTTAAGAAATGGAGCAGCTGGGGCATTAAGAAACCTAAATGTAGCAGAAACAGCTAAAAGAAATCTTTCAGCTTTCTTCTATGATATTGGGTACAAAGAAGGAAATCCATTTAAAACTTATATGGAGATGTTAAATTTCATAAAAGAAAAAGGCTTTCCAATGGATGATTACATTAGAGAATGTACAACATTAGATGAAATCCAAAAGGAAATAGACTATATAAGAGATATAAGATTTGATCTAAACTATGATATAGATGGATTAGTTATAGCTATAGATGATATAAGAACAAGAGAACTTTTAGGTTATACAGTTAAGTTCCCTAAATGGGCTATTGCTTATAAATTTGAGGCACAAGAGGCTACAACTAAGCTTTTAGAGGTTGAATGGAATGTAGGTAGAAGTGGAAGGGTTTCTCCAACAGCTATCCTAGAACCAGTAGAATTAGCAGGAGTTACTGTTAAGAGAGCAACATTAAATAACATGGATGATATAGCTAGAAAAGGAGTAAGATTAGGTGCTGAAGTCTTTGTAAGAAGAAGTAATGATGTTATTCCAGAAATAATGGGTGTAGTTCCTGAAAGTTTAGAGGGCACAAAAGAAATTGAAGAACCAAAGGTATGTCCAGCTTGTGGAGCACATTTAGTTCATGAAGGAGTTCACATTTATTGTGAAAACACTTTAGGATGTAAACCACAAATGGTTAAAACTATAGTTCACTTTGCCGGAAGAGAAGCCATGAATATAGCAGGATTCTCAGAAAGAACAGCAGAGCAATTATTTGAGAAACTTGATATAAGAGATATATCAGACCTTTATAAGTTAGAATATGAAAAATTATTGGACTTAGAAAAATTTGGTCCTAAAAAGGCACAAAACCTTTTAGATGCAATAGAAAAAAGTAAGGATTGCACTTTAGAGGCATTTTTATATTCTTTAGGAATTCCTAATGTAGGAGTAAAAACTGCTAAGGATTTAGTTAAGAGATTTGAGTCTTTAGAGAATTTAGAAAAGGCTACTTTTGAAGAATTAGTATCTGTTCAAGATGTTGGAGATATAGTTGCTAGAAGTATAATAGAATTCTTTAAAGAGGAAAGAACTTTAAAAGTAATAAATGAGTTATTGGAAGTTGGAGTAAATCCTCATTATGAGAAAAAAGAGGTTTTAGAAAGTCCGTTTATGGGGAAAACAGTAGTTGTAACTGGTACTTTAGAAAATTATTCTAGAACTTCAATAAAAGAAAAACTAGAGTCTTTAGGAGCAAAAGTTGCTGGAAGTGTAAGTAAAAAGACTGATTTCGTAATAGCTGGAGAAGCTGCAGGTTCAAAATATGATAAAGCGAAATCTTTAGGTATTACTATATTAAGCGAAGAAGAATTTGAAAATATGATATAAAAAAATAAAAGTCATGTGATTAATCTCACATGACTTTTATTTTCCGTTTGTTTCTATGCCGCTTTCTATTTCTTCTTATATCTCTACGTCTTCTTCTAAATCTGGTTTAGTCATATCCTCTTTATCTAAAAGGTTTTTTTTTATTTCAGAATATGAAACTGAATCATCCATATCATTTAAGTTATCAAATATTTTTTCTTTATTTCTTATTAGAGATATGTTATGTGCTATTTTTTCAAGTAAATAATTTTTATACTTTATTTGTCTGTAAGCTTTGTTAGCAATAACAAAACTCCAGATTCCTAAGAACATCATTGTTAGCATGAAAAGTATAGCAATAACTTGAACCGCTAAAGTCATCTAACTTTACCTCCATATAAAATAATAAATAAATTATACCATAATAATAGCAAAAAATAGTGTTAAATAATTATTATATTGGAACATATAATTTAGTAAGCAATAAATAAGGAGAGAAAACTATGTTCAAATCCTTTTATATTTTATTGAACTCAAAGAAAATAGAAAAAGCACTTATGAAGCTTAGGAAAATATCAATAAAAAAAGTAAGTGAAATAATAATTAGGGAATGTATTAGAGAAAATTTAGAGTATGAAGTAATTAAAAAAAATAATAATGAATTTTTAATTGCAGTAGGATCTAATAGAAAAAAGAGTTTATTGATGTTTCATAAAGTATTGGCTGTCACTATTTATGACTATGATAGGTTTAGTCATTTAATGCAAGATAAAGGAACTAATAAGGGAATTTATATTACTACAGGAGTTTTTCAACAGGATGTTTATAATAGAACTTACACTGATAAATTTATAAATCATATAAAACTTTTAGATGGAAAAGAGTTTGTTGTGAAACAAAGGTGGATAAAAAGAAAACATGAGCATATTTCATACAATAAATTAAGTTTCAAATCTTTCTTCTAAAATATGCGTATTTCTTTTAATAGAAGTGTCAATAATCTAAATGGTAAAAGATTATTGAAGGAGATTTTTAATGAAGAAAGTAATTTTATTTATATGTTTAATAGTTTTGTTAAGTGTAGGTTTGCTAAAAAGCTATGTAGAAGTAACTCCAGTTTCTACTGTTAGTTTTAAGAACAATGAAAGTTTAATATATGCAGTTGATAGCATACCAAGTTCTATAAGACCTAGTGAGTTTTTAGGTAGAGGACAGGAAGATTTAATATGCTCTATATTTTCAGGATTAATTGAGTTAAATGAAAAAGGGGAGCCAATTCCGGATTTAGCTATGGGATGGAAGATTAGTGAAGATGGACTTGAATATACATTTAAGATTAATGAAGAAAATAAATGGAGTAATGGTAAGGAAATAGTGGCTAAAGATTTTCAGATATTCTTTAGGGATTTATTAAGTCCAGATAATGAAGAATATTCAAGTGATGAATTAGATAGCATATATGGAGTTAAGGAGTATAGAGAAGGAAAATCAGATTTTAGCAAGGTAGCTATTAATAGCCCAGATGATTATACACTTACTATAAGAATGAATAATAAGGATGATGAGTTGTTAAAAAAATTATCAAAACCTATATATAGATTAAGAGATTTAAGTGAACCTTTAGATAATTACGAAAAAGATTTTAGTCAAATATCATATACAGGACCTTACACTATATATGATATAACTGGTAATGGATTTATTCACTTGAAAGACAACCCTTATAATAAAAGTCAACTTGAAATAAAAGATGTGGTTTTAAAGGAAAAAGAAGCCGATGAAGTTGAGTTAGCTGCATTTAATTTAAATAAAGTAGATATTTTAAAAAATCCTCCAATAATATATTCAGAGGATTTAGGTTTATATAAGGATTTAAGTAAATTTAATAATGAAACTTTAAAGATGATGCTTGTAAATAGTGAAAATCCTGAATTAAGCCAAGGGATAGCTTCTATTATGAATGTCCTGATTAATGAAAGTAATATATTAAAAAATAATTTGGGAGAACCTTATGTGAATTTAATAGATAACAAAGAAAAACTCTCATTAGAAAATAGAGAAAGTATTGAATTAAATCATAGAATAAGTGATGTGGAAAAAAATAATTATAAAGAAATAGCAAAAAGTAATTTGAAAAAATGTATTGATAAAAATGAAGTATTAAAAATAATTATAGAAGATAACGAAGAGGATAAAATATTAGCAAATGAACTAAAAAGCTTTTTAGAAAAAGAGTTTGATATAAAGAGCATAGTCAAAGTGTATGAAGAAGAATTTGATGAAGTTATAAAAAAAGGAAATTTTAATATAGCTTTAGTGGAATTAGATTTAAATGAAGGTGAAAGATTGTTAGAAGAATCAAAAGAAGAGAGTATTGATGTAGAAAATGAGGAAAAAAATCTAGATGATAATAATACAGAGGAAAAAGTAGAAAATGAAGAAAAAGAAGAAAAAGAAATGTTTTTAAAAGAAGAAAATTTGAGTTTAATAAGTTTATATTTTAAAAATGATATTTGGTGCAAATCTCAAAAAGTTAATTATCTATTTATAGATGGAAATGGGAATTTAATATTTAAATATAGCAGTTAATAAAAAGCTGTATCAAATATTATTTGATACAGCCTTTTACTATAAATCTGTTGAAGCAAGAACATTTTTCATTCTATCATCTAGATTTTCTTCTTTTATATCAGTTGAATTAGAGTCTTCAGAAATTTCTCTAGGCAAAACTCCATTTATTATTGGAGGAGCAGGAGTGCCATGAAGCTTACTTGGCTCATTTGAAATTTCATGTTCTGTTTCTATAGGATTTGGAGGTGTTATAGAATTATTTATACTTGGTTTTTTATTGATATCTGATTTGTTTATGTTTTCGATATCTTTTATGGCTTCTATTTCTTCTAATGAAAGAGTGTCATCTACATTTGCATCAGTAATGTAATCAATATATCTATCAATAAAGCTATCTATAAATACAAAGAATATAAACATATTTTTGGTGCTATCAAAAGTAGTTTTATCACAAGTAAAATTTGATTTTCTATTAGAGTATTTTATATTCTTTACAAAGATAGGAGCCATTCCAGTGAGTTCAGGACTATTAGCATTTGTCATTCTAAACATTGATTCATTAATTAAATCATCTGATTTTAAAGAGAATTTTTTATATCTTTCATGAGAATCTAGGTTTGGAGCATCTGGGAAACTAGTAACCATTCCAGTATTTACAACATAATTCTTATAAACTTTAGATATTATATTTTCTCTTTTTTCTGAGGATTCTTTATCTATATCGAAAGATATTAATAGGTTTGTTAAGTATAAACAAATTTCAATGTTAGAATATTTATATTCTTTTTTGTCTGCTCCTTTTACTATTATTCCTTTATCATCATTAAACATATTGCTGAAAAGTTCAATTAAGTCTAAGTAAGCATCTTTAAATATAAGTATGTTTGTATTCTTATAGCTTAAGTACATATTTAATGCTAAAAGTGTTGCTGCCTCAAGATCAGAGAATGTATTGCTTGATTCATAGTATTTACCCAATATGAAATCAGATAAATCTAATACTAGAGATTTACACTCTTCATTATTAGAATATAAAAGCATATTATTTAAACAATAATTTATTTTGCAGCATTCATCTAATGGAAGTGAATAAAGTTCTTCCTTAAAATTGATGAACATGTTTAATATTTGAAAAGCAAAGTCCTTGTATGTTTTACTATCAGGATCCTCAGGAGCTACACGACTATACATGTAGTATGCTAACATCATAAAAGCTTGATCTGAATAAGAGACAGCATCATCTTTTTCATTTATGTTTAATCCAGATTTAGAAGAAGATTCTTCATTTTTTTTATTTACAAAAAAACCTTCAGGATTCCTTAGATAATTATAATAAAAATCAAGTTGTAGTTTACTTAAATTCTTATAAAAAGCAACTCTTTTGTATAGAGCAGTATCAATTCCCCTAAACTTTTCATAGTAAGAACAAAGCCTTAAAAGAGAAAGTGTCATTAATGCATTAGAAGAAACTTGAATATCCTTTTTAAATGTTGTATCATCCCAAGTTTTTGAATACTTAGAAGAATAAATATTAGGTTTAGCTTTTCTGTATATGCATATTAATGGAGTGTTGTTTTTAAAAAAAGAAATTTCATCTTTTTTAAAGTTTTCTTTAAGGTTTTTATAATTTGTAGATATTCCACACCTAGATTCAAGTACTATGTGGTTTACTGATTCTTTTGCAAGAAAAAGTAATTGTGATTCTATCTCTTCTTTTGAAAGAGAATTTATTTTGAAGAATGAACCTATATACTTCAAATAATTCACCTCATAATATTATTTCTTATATATATTAATATGAATTTTTATTATAAATATTACCTGGTGAGAACATAATACTTTTAGAGAAAATATAAAATTAAAGCAATTTTTATAAGTATATTTATTATAAAATTTTAGTAGGTGAAATATTGATAAAGGATAAAATAACCAATATACTATTCTTATAATTAGAGACTGAAATATAAAGTAAGGTAAGGAGATATTGAATGAGAAGTAGTGGAAGAAAAAAAGAACAGATAAGACCAGTTAAAATAACAAGAAACTTCACAAAGTATGCTGAAGGGTCTGTACTAATAGAAGTAGGAGATACAAAAGTATTATGCACTGCTTCTATAGAAGATAAAGTTCCACCTTTTTTAAAAGGTTCAGGTGAAGGATGGATAACTGCGGAATATAATATGCTTCCAAGGAGTACTCAAAGTAGAAAGCAAAGAGATATAAATAAATTAAAAATAGATGGAAGAACAATGGAGATACAAAGACTTATAGGTAGATCTCTAAGAGCCGCTGTAGATATGAAAGCTTTAGGAGAAAAAACTATTTGGATAGATTGTGATGTTCTTCAAGCTGATGGAGGAACAAGAACAACTTCTATTACTGGTTCTTTTGTTGCTTTAGTTGATGCTGTAAATAAACTACATCAAAAGAAACCTTTTAATGTATATCCAGTAAGAAATTTTGTTAGTGCAATAAGTGTAGGGATAGTAGGGGAAGAGAAAATATTAGATTTATGTTATGAAGAAGATCATATTGCCAAGGTTGATATGAATGTTGTCATGACAGAAGAGGGTGAATTTATAGAAATTCAAGGAACAGGAGAAGCTGGTCCTTTTTCAAGAAAAGAGCTGGATGAATTATTAAATCTTGCTGAAAAAGGAGCAAAACAAATGATACAAGCACAGAAAGATGCTTTGAAGACTGATTCTTTATGGATTGGAACGGGGAGAGAGTAGAATGAAAAAATTTATATTAGCAAGTAATAATGCACATAAGATTAAAGAGATAAAGGAAATATTAAAGGACTTTGATTTTAAGATATTATCTTTAAAAGAAGCTGTAATAGATATAGATGTTGAGGAAAATGGAAAAACTTTTGAAGAGAATTCCTTTAAGAAGGCTGATGAAATAAGAAAATACTTACTTAGTCAAGGAGAAAGTGATTTTATTGTAATGGCTGATGACTCTGGCTTAGAAGTAGATTATTTAAATGGAGCACCAGGAATATATTCAGCTAGATATGCTGGAGAACATGGTAATGATGCTAAAAACAACGAAAAGTTATTAGATGATTTAAAAGATGTTAAGGAAGAAGAAAGAAAAGCAAACTTTATATGTGTAATAGTTGCAGTTACAGATAAAGGAGAAAAAATAGTAGCAGAAGGAAAAAGTTATGGAGTAATTTTAGAAGCTTTAAGTGGAAATGAAGGTTTCGGATATGATCCATTATTTTTTGTGCCAGAATATAAAAAGACTTTTGCAGAAATGACTTCAGATGAAAAAAATGCTATTAGCCATAGAGGAAGAGCTTTAGAGAAATTAAAGAGCAATTTACAAGAGATACTTAAATAGGAGGAAAAGAAATGAGGGTAGCTATAGTAAGTGATACACATGGAGTTACAAATGTTATTGAATATATAAAGACTTTATTACATGATTCAGATGTACTTATACATTTAGGAGATAGTATAAATGATGTTAAATTACTAAGTGAGGGTTTTAATGGAGAAGTATATGATGTTGTAGGTAACTGTGATTATGAAAGAAATGGCCAGGTTGAACGAGTTATTGAAATTGAAGGAAAGAAGTTTTTAATAACTCATGGCCATAAATATACAGTTAAATATGGTTTAGATAAAATTTACTATAGAGGAATGGAATTAGGTGTAGACGGAGTGATTTTTGGTCATACACATAGAAAAGTGGCATTACAAGAAGGTGGTATGTGGATTATAAATCCAGGTAGTCCATCTATACCTAAAGATGGTGAAGCTAGTATAGCGTTTATGGATATAAATTCTGGTAACATAGATGTAAGATTTTTTGCTATATAATTAAAATATAATTTAAAAAATAGGTGTTAATACATAAAAAACACTATGTATTAACACTTTTTTTGAAAAGAAAACCTAGATTTAATCAGGGTTTCAGAGGATTCGATAAATTTTTTTAAAAAAACTTTGCAAAAAGTGTTGACAGAATAATAAGTATACTGTAGAATAACTATTGTCGTCGCGAGAGAGCGGCGGTGAAACAAAGCCTTCGGGGTGTGGCGCAGATGGGAGCGCGCGTGGTTTGGGACCATGAGGTCGCAGGTTCGATCCCTGTCACCCCGACCATTATGCGGGTGTAGTTCAATGGTAGAACACCAGCCTTCCAAGCTGGATACCCGGGTTCGATTCCCGGTACCCGCTCCACAAAATGTTTTAAAAGTTAAGTAAAAAAATGCTTGACAAAACATTTCAAACTAATTAAAATAGATTTTGTTTTTAATGTGTATCTTTAGCTCAGCTGGATAGAGCAACGGCCTTCTAAGCCGTGGGTCAGGGGTTCGAATCCCTTAAGGTACACCATATGGTGGGCGTAGTTCAGTTGGTAGAGCACCAGATTGTGGCTCTGGGTGTCGCGAGTTCGAGTCTCGTCGCTCACCCCATATTGGGATATCGCCAAGCGGTAAGGCAACGGACTTTGACTCCGTCATTCGCAGGTTCGAATCCTGCTATCCCAGCCAAAATGTGATTTGCTAGCTCAGTCGGTAGAGCACGTGACTTTTAATCACGGTGTCCAGGGTTCGATTCCCTGGCAGATCACCAAAACAAAATTTACAAATTATGATTTGCTAGCTCAGTCGGTAGAGCACGTGACTTTTAATCACGGTGTCCAGGGTTCGATTCCCTGGCAGATCACCAAATTTAATTTGCAGGTGTGGCGGAATTGGCAGACGCACTAGACTTAGGATCTAGCGCCTACGGCGTGGGGGTTCGACTCCCTTCACCTGCACCAATTAAATTTAACTCAAAGCATTTATGCGGGAGTGACTCAATGGTAGAGTGTCACCTTGCCAAGGTGAAAGTTGCGGGTTCGAGTCCCGTCTTCCGCTCCAATATGCGGGTGTAGTTCAATGGTAGAACACCAGCCTTCCAAGCTGGATACCCGGGTTCGATTCCCGGTACCCGCTCCACAAAATATTTAAAATGTTAAGTAAAAATGCTTGACAAAATGTTAAAAAACATTTAAAATAAATATTGTTTGATGTGTATCTTTAGCTCAGCTGGATAGAGCAACGGCCTTCTAAGCCGTGGGTCAGGGGTTCGAATCCCTTAAGGTACACCACACTTCGGGGTGTGGCGCAGATGGGAGCGCGCGTGGTTTGGGACCATGAGGTCGCAGGTTCGATCCCTGTCACCCCGACCATTATGCGGGTGTAGTTCAATGGTAGAACACCAGCCTTCCAAGCTGGATACCCGGGTTCGATTCCCGGTACCCGCTCCATAAATGTTTAAAATCATTTCAAAATTTGTCAATGTGTATCTTTAGCTCAGCTGGATAGAGCAACGGCCTTCTAAGCCGTGGGTCAGGGGTTCGAATCCCTTAAGGTACACCATATGGTGGGCGTAGTTCAGTTGGTAGAGCACCAGATTGTGGCTCTGGGTGTCGCGAGTTCGAGTCTCGTCGCTCACCCCATATTGGGATATCGCCAAGCGGTAAGGCAACGGACTTTGACTCCGTCATTCGCAGGTTCGAATCCTGCTATCCCAGCCAAAAACTTGATTTGCTAGCTCAGTCGGTAGAGCACGTGACTTTTAATCACGGTGTCCAGGGTTCGATTCCCTGGCAGATCACCAAATTTAATTTGCAGATGTGGCGGAATTGGCAGACGCACTAGACTTAGGATCTAGCGCCTACGGCGTGGGGGTTCGACTCCCTTCATCTGCACCAATTAAATTTAAATTAAAGCATTTATGCGGGAGTGACTCAATGGTAGAGTGTCACCTTGCCAAGGTGAAAGTTGCGAGTTCGAGTCTCGTCTTCCGCTCCATATGCGGGTGTAGTTCAATGGTAGAACACCAGCCTTCCAAGCTGGATACCCGGGTTCGATTCCCGGTACCCGCTCCATTCAAAAGATAACCATATAGGTTATCTTTTTTTGTTATTTAAATATAGGCATCTATAGCTCAGCTGGATAGAGCGTTGGACTTCGAATCCACAGGTCGCGAGTTCGAATCTTGCTAGGTGCACCAAAAAAAGAGTTACAAAAATTTTGTAACTCTTTTTAATTTAAAGCTAATTGTATTAATTTACCATTCTCTTCCGCTATCTCCAGCCATAGAGTTTTGAGTTATACCTGGATAGAGAACAGAGTAATGTTTTAATTTATATGTACTAGTATTAAAAACAAACAGTATTTTAAAATCTTTTGTTATCTTATATCCAATAATTTTTTCTTTTGATTTAGTAGTTACATCGTAGTCAGGTTTTCCAAAAAAGTTTTTTACATCATTTAAGTCTAAGGTATTTAAATTCTTATCTAAAGATCTGATTTCAAAGATTTGGTCTCCTTTATTACATCCAAAGGATAAGTCATAGGAATCAAAATTAAAATAGGTTCCTTTAGCTTCAGCAACATAATCCTCACTGGAAGGTTCTCCTAACTTAGAAGTTACAGTATATATTGAATCGCCTAAAGTAAAGTTAGAATTAATAACTTGGCCATTTGCAGCTTTGTCTTTTATATCTTTTAATAATTTTTCTGTATTTGAATTTACTTTATTATTATTTTTATTTTCGGAAATATTATTGTTATTATGTGATGAATTGTTATTAGTGTTGGATTTTTTAGTATTATTAGAATTAGTGTTATTATTAGAATTCGCTTGATTATTATTAATTATTTCTACAGATGAGTTAGAGGAGGAATTAGTACAACCTAAAAATATTACTGAAAAACTTATAATAATCAAAATTGGTATAAGAAACTTTTTCAATTTAACCACTCCTTTTTTTATTTGAAAAATTAATTATATTATATATTTTTTTTTACAGAATAGTTAACAAAATTATTAATTAATAAGATTAAATAATCAGATTAAATATAAGTTAGATTAATATTAATTTTAAATAGTACAGAAATCTTTCTATGCTATTTTTTTGCTTATATTATAAGAATTATTTTTACTTAATATATAAAAAATATATTATAAACATATTTTTTATATATTTTTTTGTAAAGGATATAGAATGGTATATTATATAAGTAAGCTATTTAAAACACTAAGGTTATATATTACTATTGATAAATAATTTTATAAAACTTTCGGCAGCTTTTGAAAGTGGCGTACTTTTTCTATGGATTACTCCGAGACTTGTACATAAATTGGGCTCATCTAATATTTTTAATTGAAGATTAGGAATTTCAATCATTTTTGATGCTGATTTTGGAATAAGTGCTATTCCAAGTCCCGCTTTAGCCCATAGTAATGTAGTTCTAGCATCATCATTTTTACAAAAACAATTTAAATTAATATTATTTTTTTCAAAGATTGATGTTATTAAAGATTCAAAGCGTCTATAGAAAATTAAAGGTTTATTATCTAAAGAGGAAATGGAAATTACATCTTTATCTATACCAATAAAGTATTCTTTTTTAGCAACAGCAACCATTGGTTCTGATTTTAAAAAGTAAGAGACTATATTTTTAGATTTAAACGGAGTTCTAACTAATGCTATCTCAATAATGTTGTTTTCAAGCATATCAAGCATTTCAAATGTTGTTCCTTCATGAACTTCAAATTTTATATTAGGATTTGCTTGGTGAAAATCTTTCATTCTATGAGATAAGAGTTCAGTGCCAGATGATGATATGGTTCCAAGTCTTAAAGTTCCTTTGACACCATTATCAAAATCCTTTAAATCTTTTATGGCTGTATTAGTTAAAGATACTATATTACAAGCATGCTTATATAGAAGTTTGCCTGAATCAGTTAAAGTTATGCTACGAGGTCCTCTTTCAATAAGCTTTGTACCTAATTCTTCTTCAAGAAGTTTTAATTGCATACTTAAGGGAGGCTGTGAAATATGTAGCCTTTTCGCAGCAGAAGTTATATTTCCTTCCTCAGCA